>NZ_JBAQKH010000027.1:0-235371 GCF_049300855.1 Pseudomonas sp.
AGCAAGCTCGCTCCCACATTTGAAATGCGTTCCCCTGTGGGAGCGAGCTTGCTCGCGATGGGTTCGACTCGGTTAAACCTGAAAAACACAGAAAAAAAACGGAGCCCGAAGGCTCCGCTTTTTCATGCAACCAACCTGATATCAGGCCAGTTTCTTGTGACGTACCCGGTGTGGCTGGGCAGCCGCTTCGCCAAGGCGCTTTTTGCGATCCGCTTCGTACTCGGTGTAGTTGCCTTCGAAGAAGATCGCTTGCGAATCGTCTTCGTACGCCAGGATGTGCGTCGCCACGCGGTCAAGGAACCACCGATCGTGAGAGATCACAATGGCGGCGCCCGGGAAGTCCAGCAGGGCTTCTTCCAGCGAACGCAGGGTTTCCACGTCGAGGTCGTTGGACGGTTCGTCGAGCAGCAGGACGTTGCCACCCTCCTTCAGGGTCAGCGCCAGGTGCAGACGACCGCGCTCACCACCGGACAGATCCTTGACGAACTTCTGCTGATCGCCGCCCTTGAAGTTGAAGCGACCAACGTAGGTGCGCGACGGGATCTCGTAGTTGCCGATGCGGATCTGATCGGAACCGTCGGAGATTTGCTGGAATACAGTCTTGCTGCCATCCAGGTCATCACGGCTCTGGTCAACGCAGGCCAGTTGCACGGTTTCGCCGACTTCGATGCTGCCCGAATCCGGTGTTTCCTTGCCCATCAGCATGCGGAACAGGGTCGATTTACCGGCACCGTTACCGCCGATCACGCCGACGATCGCGCCTTTGGGCATCGAGAACGACAGGTTGTCGATCAGGACGCGATCGCCGTAGCCCTTGGTGACGTTCTTGAATTCGATGACCTTGTCGCCCAGGCGCGGACCGGCCGGGATGTAGATCTCGTTGGTTTCGCTGCGCTTCTGGAATTCCTGCGATTGCATTTCTTCGAAGCGTTGCAGACGAGCCTTGGATTTCGACTGGCGGGCTTTCGCGCCTTTGCGCACCCACTCCAGTTCTTCTTTCATGGCTTTTTCGTGGGCCGACTGCTGCTTGGATTCGGCGGCCAGACGATCGGACTTGGCTTCGAGCCAACCCGAGTAGTTGCCTTCGTACGGGATGCCCGCGCCGCGGTCGAGTTCCAGAATCCAGCCAGCGACGTTGTCGAGGAAGTAGCGGTCGTGCGTGATCGCTACCACAGTGCCCGGGAAGTCGTGCAGGAAGTGCTCGAGCCACGCAACGGAATCGGCGTCCAAGTGGTTGGTCGGTTCGTCGAGCAGCAGCATGTCCGGCGCGGACAGCAGCAGACGGCACAGGGCCACACGGCGTTTTTCACCACCGGAGAGGAATTCGACCTTGGCGTCCCACGCCGGCAGACGCAGTGCGTCGGCGGCCACTTCCAGTTGGCGATCAAGGTTGTGACCGTCGCTGGCTTGCAGGATCGCTTCGAGCTTGGCCTGCTCGGCAGCCAGTTTGTCGAAGTCGGCGTCCTCTTCAGCGTAAGCCGCGTAGACCTCGTCCAGGCGCGCCTGGGCGTTCTTGATCACGCTGACCGCTTCCTCGACCACTTCACGCACGGTCTTGGTTGGGTCAAGTTGCGGCTCTTGCGGCAGATAACCGATGTTCAGCTCGGGCATCGGACGGGCTTCGCCCTCGAACTCGGTGTCGACGCCGGCCATGATTTTCAGCAGCGTGGACTTACCCGAACCGTTGAGGCCGAGTACGCCGATTTTGGCGCCCGGGAAGAACGACAGCGAAATGTTTTTGAGAATTTCCCGCTTCGGCGGAACAACTTTGCCCAGCCGATGCATGGTGAAGACGTATTGAGCCATGGAGAACCTTGGGTCAGTGACAGATGAATGATTGCAGCGCAGGCGAAGCCCGGCCAGACCATGCGCGTCGTTCACTTGATGGTTATCAATGCGTGCGCGCTGAAAAAGTCTGAGTCTAGGAGCTGGACCAGACGCTGTTAAAACGTAACGAGCGAAGGAAAGACAAGGCGAAAACAGGCGAGGACGTGGAGTTTACGGGTTGTAAATGAGCAGTCCGAGCCTGTTTTCAACGCAGTATTTCCGAGCGCAGTAGTTTTAACAGTGTCTGGGCTCCCGCGTAACCGGCAAAGCTACCTTAATGATCAAAGGCAGTCCAGCCGAGCGGGGCTGGCACTTCGCCACAACTCAAGGCATGCTAGCCGCCCTTTGGGCGTCCGGCTTATAGTGCACGTCGCGCCAGTCCAGCCAAACCGCAGGATTACAGCTTGTCCAATGTCACTCCGCCAGCCTCTGTGAGCAGCACCCAACCGGCGCCGGGCTCGCCCCTGCGCGGGACATTAAAGGGCGCGCTGGCGACACTGGTGCTTTTGCTATTGGCGCTGCTGTTCTGGCAATTGCTCGATCAACTGCGCGAAACCCAGAAAAACCAGCGCCAGTACACCATCGATTACACCGCCGACCTCGCCTCGCAGGTCAGCCTGAATATGGCGCTGAACGCGCAAATCGCCCTCAATCTGCTACCGATCGTCGAACAGCCACAATCAGCCGACGAACAGCAGGCACTGTTGCGCAAGCTCCAGCAATCGTTGCCGGACCTGCGCAGCATGGCGCTGCTCAGTCCTTCCGGGCGGATCATCAGCGACAGCGCTGCCGACAGCAACGACGCCGATTACCTCACCGAGCTGGTACGCCGCAGCCGCTCCCAGGCGCACTATTTCAGCAACGCCGATGATGGCTCGGTGGTGCACCTCTTGCTGCATCAGGCCAGCGGCAGCACCCGCGGCTATTGGGCCTTGCGGCTTACGCCGACGTTTTTCGACTCGCTGACCAAACAAAGCGAGACCGGCCTGCGTCCACTGTGGCTGGTGGAAAATCGTATCAACCATCAGATCATCAGCCGCGACGAAGCATTGTCCTCGGCCAAGCCTGGCGTGCTCAGCCCGGACGATCTGGCCAACACCGTGCTGACCGTGCCGCTGAGCAGCAGCGACTGGCAACTGCGCGGCCTGTTCGACCGCCAGCGCGTGCTCGAAGAATTGCTGCCAGCCTTCATCGGCAAATGCCTGTTGGGCCTGGCGTTCTCGATGCTGCCGGTGATCGCGCTGTTGAACATGCGCCGCCGCCAGCGCCAGTTGCATGAAGGTCGCCGGCGTTATCAGGACATTTTCGAAGGCACCGGCGTCGCGCTGTGCGTGCTCGACCTGTCCGGGCTCAAACAAGTCTTCGACAAGGCGCAGATCCAGACCAGTGATCAGCTCAAGGCCTGGCTCGATCAGCCGCAGCAGCGCCAACAGTTGCTGCAAGAATTGCGCGTGACCGAGGTCAATCAGGTGGCGCTGCAACTGCTCGAGGTCAATTCCTGCGAGCATGCCTGGCAACTGCTGATCGATGGTCATCCGCACTATCACTGCGCAATCGGCAATCAGGTGCTCGACGCGGTTCTGCAACAGCAAAAGCAGCTGGAACTGGAAGTCAAACTGCCTGGCAGCAGCGGGCGCGACCAGCACCTGTGGATGGTCTTGCGCCTGCCGCAGGAGCAGCACGACTACAAAGCGGTGATCCTCAGCATCAACGACATCACCAGCCGCAAGCTGATCGAACTGTCGCTGCTCGAACGCGAAGGTTTCTGGTCGGACGTGGTGCGCACCGTGCCGGATCATCTGTATGTGCAGGATGTGATCAGTCAGCGGATGATTTTCAGCAACCACCACCTCGGCCAGACCCTCGGCTACAACCGCACCGAACTGCACCAGATGGGCGAGTATTTCTGGGAAATCCTCCTGCACCCGGAAGATGCCGATTACTACCATCGCTCGCGGCAGATGCAGCGTCACGCCGGTTACAGCCAGTTGCTGCAATGCCAATTGCGTTTCCGCCATCGCGACGGCAAGTGGCGGCGTTTCGACATCCGCGAACAGGCGCTGGCCCGCGACAAGCACGATCAGGTCACGCGGATCATCGGCGTGGCCAAAGACATCACCGAACAGATCGAGGCCAGCGAATCGCTGCGTGACAGCGAACAGCGCTACCGCATGCTCGCGGAAAGCATCAGCGACGTGATCTTCTCCACCGACAGCAAGCTCTCGCTGAATTACGTCAGCCCGTCGGTGCAAGCCGTACTGGGTTACGACGCCGAGTGGATTTTCCAGAACGGCTGGCAATCGACCATCGCCAACCCGCAGCAACTGAGCGGCATTTACACGCTGATGGATCGGGTCAGCAAGGCGCTGGACAAACCCGAGCAACTGGCAGTGTTGCGCAATCAGGTGCAGACGCAGTTGTTCCTGTTCGATTGCCTGCGCGCCGACGGCCGCAAGATCCCGATCGAGCTGCGCCTGGTGCTGGTGTGGGACGAGCATGGCGCGTTCGAAGGCGTGCTCGGTGTCGGCCGCGACATCAGCCAGCAGCGCCGCGCCGAGAAAGACCTGCGCATGGCCGCCACGGTATTCGAGCATTCGACGTCGGCGATCCTGATCACCGACCCGGCCGGTTACATCGTTCAGGCCAACGAGGCTTTCAGCCGCGTCAGCGGTTACGCGGTGAGCGAAGTGCTCGACCAGTTACCGAACATGCTCACCGTCGATGAACAACAGGACGCGCACCTGCGGTATGTGCTCAAGCAATTGCACCAGCACAACACCTGGGAGGGCGAAGTCTGGATGAAGCGGCGTAATGGCGAGCATTACCCGGCGTGGGTCGGCATCACCGCGGTGCTCGACGACGAGGGCGATCTGGCCAGTTACGTGTGCTTCTTCAGCGACATCAGCGAGCGCAAGGCCAGCGAGCAGCGCATTCACCGCCTCGCCTACTACGACGCCCTGACCCACCTGCCGAACCGCACGCTGTTCCAGGATCGCCTGCACACCGCGCTGCAATCGGCTGAGCGGCAGAAGTCGTGGGTGGTGTTGATGTTCCTCGACCTCGACCGTTTCAAACCGATCAACGACTCCCTCGGCCATGCCGCCGGCGACCGCATGCTGAAAGACATGGCCACGCGCCTGCTGGCCTGCGTCGACGATGACGACACCGTGGCGCGCATGGGTGGCGACGAATTCACCTTGCTGCTGCAACATCGCTCCAGCCGCGAAATGGCCTTGAACCGGGCGATTCATGTCGCCGAACAGATCCTCGGCAGCCTGGTGCGGCCGTTCGTGCTTGAAGGCCGCGAGTTCTTCGTCACCGCCAGTATCGGCATCGCCCTGAGCCCGCAGGACGGCAACGAACTCAGCCAGTTGATGAAGAACGCCGACACCGCGATGTATCACGCCAAGGAACGCGGCAAGAACAACTTCCAGTTCTATCAGGCCGACATGAACGCCAGTGCGCTGGAACGTCTGGAGCTGGAAAGCGACTTGCGCCACGCCTTGGAACAGAACGAATTCGTCCTGTATTACCAGCCGCAATTCAGCGGCGACGGCAAACGCCTGACCGGCGCCGAAGCGCTGCTGCGCTGGCGCCATCCGCGTCGCGGCCTGGTGCCGCCGGGGGATTTCATTCCGGTGCTGGAAGAACTCGGTCTGGTGGTAGACGTCGGCGACTGGGTGATCAGCGAGGCGTGCCGCCAGTTGAAGACCTGGCACCAGAACCGTGTGCGCGTGCCGAAGGTGTCGGTGAACATTTCCGCGCGACAGTTCTCCGATGGCCAGCTCGGCACACGGATCGCCACGATCCTGCGCGAGACCGGCCTGCCGCCGGCATGCCTGGAACTGGAACTGACCGAAAGTATTCTGATGCGCGAAGTCAGCGAAGCCATGCAGATTCTCGCCGGGTTGAAAAACCTGGGCCTGAGCATTGCGGTCGATGACTTCGGCACCGGTTATTCATCGCTGAACTACCTCAAGCAATTCCCGATCGACGTGCTGAAAATCGATCGCACGTTTGTCGACGGTTTGCCGTCCGGTGAGCAGGACGCGCAGATTGCCCGGGCGATCATCGCCATGGCGCACAGCCTCAATCTGGCGGTAATCGCCGAGGGCGTGGAGACCCATGAACAGCTGGACTTCCTGCGCGAGCATGGTTGCGATGAGGTTCAGGGGTATCTGTTCGGGCGGCCGATGCCGGCGAGCCGGTTTGAGGCGCAGTTCAGCAATGACGCGCTGTTCATGTTCGACTGAAGATTTGCGGCGCGGCATTCGCGAGCAAGCTCGCTCCCACACGGGATTGATGTCGGTCAGAAAATCGCAGAGCACCTCGGTTACTGTGGGAGCGAGCTTGCTCGCGAAGGGGCCTTCAAAAGCACCGCACATCTGTCATGAATGCCACTTGTCTGCGACATGATGTCGTTTCATATGCCATCCAAAACCCATTGGGTTAGAATGCCCCCCTTTTCTGCCCCCGATCCTTGAGGACCGCCATGTTCAGCCGTGATTTGACTATTGCCAAGTACGACGCCGACCTTTTTGCCGCCATGGAGCAAGAAGCTCAGCGCCAGGAAGAACACATTGAGCTGATCGCTTCGGAAAACTACACCAGCCCAGCGGTGATGGAAGCTCAAGGCTCGGTCCTGACCAACAAGTACGCTGAAGGCTACCCGGGCAAGCGCTACTACGGTGGTTGCGAGTACGTCGACATCGTTGAGCAACTGGCCATCGACCGCGCCAAAGAGCTGTTCGGCGCCGATTACGCCAACGTTCAGCCGCACGCCGGTTCGCAAGCCAACGCCGCTGTCTACCTGGCCCTGCTGCAAGGTGGCGACACCATTCTGGGCATGAGCCTGGCCCACGGCGGTCACCTGACCCACGGCGCCAGCGTTTCCTCCTCCGGCAAGCTGTACAACGCCGTTCAATACGGTATCGATGCCAACGGCCTGATCGACTACGACGAAGTCGAGCGTCTGGCGGTTGAGCACAAGCCGAAAATGATCGTTGCCGGTTTCTCTGCATACTCGCAGATTCTCGACTTCCCACGCTTCCGCGCCATCGCTGACAAGGTTGGCGCTTACCTGTTCGTCGACATGGCTCACGTGGCCGGTCTGGTTGCTGCGGGTGTTTACCCGAACCCGGTGCCTTTCGCTGACGTCGTGACCACCACCACGCACAAGACCCTGCGCGGTCCACGTGGCGGCCTGATCCTGGCGCGCGCCAACGCCGACATCGAGAAGAAACTGAACTCCGCAGTCTTCCCGGGCGCCCAGGGTGGCCCGCTGGAGCACGTGATCGCCGCTAAAGCGATCTGCTTCAAGGAAGCGCTGCAGCCAGAGTTCAAGGCTTACCAGGAACAAGTGGTGCTGAACGCCCAGGCCATGGCCGAAGTGTTCATCGAACGCGGTTTCGACGTGGTTTCCGGCGGTACCAAGAACCACCTGTTCCTGCTGTCGCTGATCAAGCAGGACATCTCCGGTAAAGACGCCGACGCCGCTCTGGGCAAAGCCTTCATCACCGTGAACAAGAACTCCGTGCCAAACGATCCACGCTCGCCGTTCGTCACTTCCGGCCTGCGCTTCGGTACGCCGGCTGTGACCACTCGCGGCTTCAAGCAAGCTGAGTGCAAAGAGCTGGCTGGCTGGATCTGCGATATCCTGGCTGACCTGAACAACGAAGCGGTGATCGACGCCGTTCGTGAGAAAGTCAAAGCCATCTGCAAGAAACTGCCGGTATACGGCGCTTAATTGCGACGTTAAACCCGCAGCATAAAAAACCGGCCAAGTGATTGGCCGGTTTTTTTTCGCCCGGATTTTTTCAAACGCCCGAACCGCTCAAGAATGGGACTTGTCGCACAACTGGTCAGACCGGTCATGCCAATTCGTCATTTTTCACTTGCGATCATGGAAAACCAGCGCCTAGACTGCGCCTGCACTGGACATACCGGTAAGACCACAATAATTAAGTCCTGAATCTGATGCGCCACGCGCACGGCAGCCAGGACACCGACCAGGATTCCTCCCATGCTCAGATGGTGCTCGCGTTCAATCTTCCTCCAAGTGGTTCTCGGACTGGTGCTCGGCATCGTCTGTGGGCTGACCCTTCCTGAATACTCGGCCCAGCTCAAACCGCTCGGCGACGGCTTCATCAAACTGATCAAGATGCTCATCGGCCTGATCGTGTTCTGCGTGGTGGTCAGCGGCATCAGCGGCGCCGGCGATCTGAAGAAGGTCGGGCGCATCGGCCTCAAATCGGTGATCTACTTCGAAGTGTTGACCACCATCGCCCTGGTGATCGGTCTGGTCTTCGCCTTCAGCACCGGCATCGGCAGCGGCGCGAATATCCATCTGGAGCAACTTTCCGCCGCGGACATGGGCGACATCGCCCAGCGCGGTCAGCACATGCACACCACCACGCAGTTCCTGATGGATCTGATCCCGACCTCGGTGCTCGGCGCCTTCGCCGACAACAACATCCTGCAAGTCCTGCTGTTCTCGGTATTGTTCGGCAGCGCGTTGAATCTGGTCGGCGAAGCGGCGTCCGGGATCTCGCGGCTGATCAACGAACTGAGCCATGTAATCTTCCGCATCATGGGCATGATCGTGCGCCTGGCGCCGATCGGCGTGTTCGGCGCCATCGCCTTCACCACCAGCAAATATGGCCTCGATTCGCTGCAGCACCTGGGCAGTCTGGTCGGTTTGTTCTACCTGACCTGCATCGCCTTCGTCAGCGTGATTCTCGGTCTGGTGATGCGCGCCTCCGGCCTGCGTATGTGGCCGCTGCTCAAGTACTTGCGTGAAGAACTGTTGATCGTCATGGGCACCGCCTCGTCCGACGCCGTGCTGCCGCAGATCATGCGCAAACTTGAGCACTTGGGCATCGGCAGCTCGACTGTCGGCCTGGTGATTCCGACCGGCTACTCATTCAACCTCGACGGTTTCTCGATCTACCTGACCCTGGCCATCGTCTTCATTGCCAACGCCACCGGCACACCGCTGGCGATGACCGACCTGCTGACCATTCTGCTGGTGTCGCTGATTACCTCCAAAGGTGCCCACGGTATTCCCGGTTCGGCACTGGTGATTCTGGCAGCAACGTTGACGGCGATCCCGGCAATCCCGGTGGTCGGTCTGGTGTTGGTGCTGGCGGTGGACTGGTTCATGGGCATCGGCCGGGCGCTGACCAACCTGATCGGCAACTGCGTCGCCACTGTGGCCATCGCGCGCTGGGAAAAGGACATCGACGTACAGCGAGCGAACAAGGTGCTCAACGGTGAGCAGGGCTATAACTTTCAGCCGAGAAAACCGGTCGCCCAGGCGGCGGCCAAAGAATTCTGAATGACCGCCGTGCCTGCCCCTGCGCAGGCACGGCTCATGGAGCGAATACGTGATCACTACATCAACCGTCGTCAACTCAGTGGTAGAAAAACTGCGGGCCGCTTTGGCCCGTGGTCAGTGGCGCTCCGGCGACATGCTGCCGGGTCAGCGCGAACTGGCCGAACAACTGGGCATCAGTCGCCCAAGCTTGCGTGAAGCGGTCATCGTCCTGGAAACCCTGGGTCTGGTGCGTTCGATGCCGGGCAAAGGCGTGGTCGTGCTCGACGCGCAAATCGGCGATAGCCAGAACCACGACAGCGCGGTCGCAGGCGCCAGCCTCGAAGACGTGCTGCAACTGCGTTACACCCTTGAACCATTCATCGTCGGCCTGGTTGCGCAGTCGATCAGCAGCAAGGAAGTCGGCCAGTTGCGCCTGACTTTGATGGACATGCGCGAAGCCCTTGAAGCCAGCGACAGCGAGGCCGGGGTCAACGCCTACATCGCCTTTCATGAAGAGCTGTTCACCCTCACGTCCAACCCGATTTTCCAGAGCGTGGTGCAACAGACCAGCAACGCGCTCAAACAAAGCGCCGAAGTGCTGCGCAATTCCCCGGAACATCTGGCCGAACGGCTCGAAGAAAACGAAGCCGTGGTCCGTGCCATTCGCAGCAAGAACAGCGCCCAGGCCAGCGCCGAAATGCGTCGGCACATTCTGCGTGAAGGTCAGCGCATGGGCATTGAGCTGAATATTCCGGAAGACAACTTGAGTCGCTGATCCCTATTGGAGACAGGCCATGAACAGTTTCGCCTCACCGTCGCACACCCAGCCGGCTGCTGCGCCCCTGCCCTTCTCCCGCGTCAGGATGCCGGCGGACGATCTGTATCCGCGACTGTTGGATGCGATTCTGGAACAGCGCATCGACTCGACCAGCCGCTTCACCGAGGACAGTTTGAAAGAGATGTTCTGCGTCAGCCGCGCCGATGTGCGCAGGGTGCTGACGCAGTTGTCGCTTGAGCAAGTCATTGTGCTGCGCGCCAACCATCGCCCGCGTGTGGCTGCACCTGATCGGGAGCAGACCCGGCAGACTTTGCATGCGCGGCGGCTGACTGAAAACACGTTGGTGCGTCTGGCCTGCCAGCGCCCGCAAGCAGAAGGCTTGAAACGGCTGCGCGGGTTGATCGAGCGCGAACGTCAGGCGGTCGAGCAAGATCGGCGCGGGGCGGCGATTCGCTTGTCCGGGGAGTTTCATTTGCAATTGGCGCGGATGGCGGGGAATGCACCGTTGGCGCATTTTTTGGGCAGTCTGGTGCCGTTGACGTCATTGGCGATTGCGCGAAGTGAGTGCCAGACGCACAGCTGTTGCGCGTGGCAGGAGCATTTGGCGTTGGTTGAGGCGGTGGGAAATCGGGATGCTTCCAAGGCCGGGATGCTGATGAATCAACATCTGGATCATCTTGAGCAGACCCTGCTGGGTTCAGACCTTGAGCGATGTGCTGTCGGTTAGATCGCCTTCGCGAGCAAGCTCGCTCCCACAGTGAATTGCATTCGACTGACAGAGTGCGGTCGACTGTGGGAGCGAGCTTGCTCGCGAAGAGGCCATCACTGACAACCAAGATCCATCAGGCAGAAGCGACTTTGGCAAACCCCGCCCGAATCTTCTCTTCCGGCAAATCATCAGCAATGAACACAATCACGCTTTCCCGCGCCTCACCCTCGGCCCATTCGGTGTCCCAGTCGAAGCCATACAGCTTCAACACGCCCTGAAACACCAATCGCCGATCTTCCCCAGCAATGTTCAGCACGCCTTTGTAGCGCAGCAATTGCTTGCCGTGTTCTTCCAGCAGTTCGTTCATGAACTCGCTGAGCTGATTGATATCCAGCGGTTGATCGGTGCGCAGCACCAGACTGGAAATGCGATCGATCGACGGCGCCTTGCTCACCGGGCGCAGGCTCAAACCGCCGCCAAGATCGGCATTGAGATTGAAGCCGCGCACATCCAGCAGTTCAGCCAGATCGATGTTGCCGTGATCAACCACACGGATCGGCGCGCGACGGTTGATCCGCGTCAGGCGCTCGCTCAGTGCGTTGAACGTGGCTGCGTCGACCAGATCAGTCTTGCTCACCAGCAAGCGATCAGCAAAACCGATCTGCGCCTGGGCGATGGTCTGGGTCAGGTGCACGTCCGCGTGCGCGGCATCGACCAGGGTGATGATGCCGTCGAGCAGGTAACGCTCGCGCAGTTCTTCATCGATGAAAAAGGTCTGCGCCACTGGAGCAGGGTCGGCCAGACCGGTGCACTCGATCACCAGGCGGTCGAAGGCGATTTCGCCACTGTCCAACCGCTCAAGCAGCAGGTACAGGGCTTTGGTCAGGTCAGTATGAATGGTGCAGCAGACGCAGCCGTTGGCCAGGGTCATGACTTGCACCGGCTCATCACCTAACAACTGAGTGTCGATGCCGGCGTCGCTGAATTCGTTTTCGATCACGGCGATTTTCAGGCCGTGCTCGGCTTTCAAAATGTGGCGCAACAAAGTGGTCTTGCCGGCGCCAAGGAAACCGCTGAGTACCGTTACAGGTATGGGAGAAGACAAAACAGATCCCCTTCACAAAATGAATGAACAACACAAAAACAACTGTGGGAGCGAGCTTGCTCGCGAAAGCGGTGTGCCAGTCAAATCATTCATCAACTGACACTCCGTATTCGCGAGCAAGCTCGCTCCCACAGGGGATTACCTCAACCTTGCGCTGTCAGCTCAACAGCACTTCGGCCCACCCTTGCCACCGTAACGGGCTTCCTGACGTTCGCGGAAGAACATCTCGTAGCTCATCACCGGTTTGTCCGGGTGCTTGGTTTGCATATGCTCGACGTAGGTGTCGTAGTCGGGCATGCCGACCATCAGGCGCGCGGCCTGACCGAGGTATTTACCGAGGCGACTCAGGTCATTGAACATGGTGCAACCCTCTGGTTACGCGTCCGGCAGGGCCTGGAATGGCGATTCTTTATCCGTGCGCTCTTTTTTGCCCCAGGCGGCGATGCCGACCTTGAGCGCATAGAACAGGATGCTGAAGACCACGAACAGGAACAGCGCGGTAAGCGTTGCGTTGGTGTAGGCGTTGAAGATCACGTGCTGCATCTGATCGATGCTTTTGGCCGGGGCCAGAATCTGACCGTTGGCCAGCGCGTCGCTGTACTTCTTGGCCAGCGACAGGAAGCCGATCGCCGGGTTGGCGTCGAACAGCTTGATGAAGCCTGCGGTCGTGGTGCAGATCAGCAGCCAGGCGGCTGGCAACAGGGTGACCCAAATGTAGCGCTGACGCTTCATTTTGATCAGGACCACGGTGCCGAGCATCAGCGCGATACCGGCCAGCATCTGGTTGGAGATACCGAACAGTGGCCACAAGGTGTTGATACCGCCCAGAGGATCGATCACGCCCTGGTACAGCAACCAGCCCCACATCGCCACACAGCCGGCGGTGGCGATCAGGTTGGCGGTCCACGATTCGGTACGTCGCAGTGCCGGCACGAAGGAGCCGAGCAAATCCTGGAGCATGAAACGTCCGGCACGGGTACCGGCGTCGACTGCGGTCAGGATGAACAGCGCTTCGAACAGGATCGCGAAGTGGTACCAGAACGCCATGGTGTTTTCACCCGGCAGGACACTGTGCAGGATCTGCGCAATACCGACCGCCAGGGTCGGCGCACCACCGGCACGGGCCAGAATGGTGGTTTCACCGATGTCATGCGCCACCGCTTGCAGCGCCTCCGGCGTGATCGCAAAGCCCCAACTGGAGACCACTTGCGCAACCGATGCGACGTCACTGCCAACCACGGCGGCCGGGCTGTTCATGGCGAAGTACACGCCAGGCTCGATCACCGAAGCGGCAACCATAGCCATGATGGCGACGAAAGACTCCATCAGCATGCCGCCGTAACCGATGTAACGGGCGTTGGTTTCGTTATCCAGCAGCTTCGGCGTGGTGCCCGAAGAAATCAGCGCGTGGAAACCCGATACCGCACCACAAGCGATGGTGATGAACAGGAACGGGAACAGACCGCCCTTCCACACCGGGCCGGTGCCGTCGACGAACTGGGTCAGCGCCGGCATTTTCAGCTCGGGCATGGTCACCAGAATACCGATCGCCAGGGCGATGATGGTACCGATCTTCAGGAACGTGGACAGATAGTCACGCGGCGCCAGAATCAGCCAGACCGGCAGCGATGCCGCGACGAAACCGTAACCGACCAGCATCCAGGTAATCTGCACGCCGGTGAAGGTGAACGCCTTGGCCCACACCGGATCAGCGGCAATCTGCCCACCGAGCCAGATCGAACCGAGCAACAGCAACACGCCGACCACGGAGATTTCGCCGATGCGTCCCGGGCGGATGTAGCGCATGTAAATGCCCATGAACATCGCGATCGGGATGGTCGCCATCACCGTGAAGATGCCCCACGGGCTCTCGGCCAGCGCTTTCACCACGATCAGCGCCAGCACCGCGAGGATGATGATCATGATCAGGAAGCAGCCGAACAGGGCAATGGTGCCGGGCACGCGGCCCATTTCTTCACGCACCATGTCGCCCAGGGAGCGGCCGTTGCGACGGGTCGACATGAACAGCACCATGAAGTCCTGCACCGCGCCCGCCAGCACCACCCCGGCAATCAGCCACAGCGTGCCGGGCAAGTAACCCATTTGCGCCGCCAATACCGGGCCGACCAGCGGCCCCGCGCCAGCGATGGCAGCGAAGTGGTGACCGAAAAGAATGTGTTTGTTGGTCGGCACATAGTCCAGACCGTCGTTGTTGAGCACGGCGGGGGTGGCCCGACGCGGGTCCAGTTGCATCACATTGTTAGCGATGAACAGACTGTAGTAACGGTACGCAACCAGATAAATGGCCACGGCTGCGACCACGATCCACAAGGCGTTGATCGCCTCGCCGCGGCGCAATGCCACTACGCCCAGGGCGCACGCTCCTACGATTGCCAGCACTAGCCAGGGTAAGTGGCGTAGCAGGCTATTATTATTTTTCATTTTATTATTCCAGCCAGGGTGGACAAGAAAGACAGCCACCCCGAGTTTAGCGCTTACGGCGCCAAAGGCCATACCCCGACGTTGGTCTAGACGCTTTAGCGATTGGCTGGCGCCCGCATTCGCGGTCTATAGTCAGCGAACCTTCATGAGGATTGCGCCATGAGCGAGCACCCCGCCAATCGACGTCGTTTCAAACGTATTGCGTTCGATGCCAGAACCGAGCTGAGTCAGGGCGAGTACATCTGGCCGGTCAAGCTGATCGACCTGTCGCTGAAAGGGTTGCTGATCGAGCGGCCAGAGCCGTGGCTGGGGGACTCGGGGAAGGATTTCTTCGTCGACATTCATCTGAGCGATGACGTCGATATCGAGATGGACGTGCACTTGGCCCATGAGGAAAACGGCCAGCTTGGGTTTGTCTGCCGGCATATCAGCCTGGAATCGATCCAGCGCTTGCGACGGTTGATCGAGCTGAATCTCGCGGATGAGGTCGAACTGGAGCGCGAGTTGGCTGCCCTGATCGAAATCTAGAATCCACAATTGAACCCTGTGGGAGCTGGCAAGCCAGCTCCCACAGGTTATGCGGTGGGTTCAAGCTATTCGAAGAGTGCGTCGAGGGCCTGTTCGAGGCGGGTCACGGCAATGATCTGCAAGCCCGGCGGGGACTCTTTCGGGGCGTTGCCCTTCGGCACGATCGCCCGTTTGAAGCCATGCTTGGCGGCTTCCTTCAATCGCTCCTGACCGCTCGGCACCGGACGCACTTCGCCAGACAAGCCCACCTCGCCGAACACCAACAGATCATGCGGCAACGGCCGGTTGCGCAGGCTCGACATAACAGCCGCCATCAACGCCAGGTCAGACGCCGTCTCCAGCACCTTCACCCCGCCGACCACGTTGAGGAACACGTCCTGATCGTGGGTCGGAATACCGCCATGGCGATGCAAGACTGCAAGCAACATCGCCAAACGGTTCTGATCCAGACCCAGCGTCACCCGGCGCGGATTGGCCAGATGACTGTCATCGACCAGCGCCTGCACTTCCACCAGCATCGGCCGCGTGCCTTCCCATGTCGCCATGACCACACTGCCCGGGACTTCTTCCTGCGCACGGGTGAGGAAAATCGCCGAGGGGTTGGAAACTTCTTTCAAACCCTTGTCAGTCATGCCGAACACACCCAACTCGTTGACCGCACCGAAACGGTTCTTCACCGCGCGCAGTAAACGCAGACGGCCATCGGACTCCCCTTCGAAATACAGCACGGTGTCGACCATGTGTTCGAGAACGCGCGGACCTGCAAGCGCGCCTTCCTTGGTCACGTGGCCAACGAGGAAAATGGCCGTGCCGCTTTGCTTGGCATAACGCACCAGCAGCGCCGCACTCTCGCGCACTTGCGATACACCGCCGGGCGCCGATTGCAATTGTTCGGTGAAAATCGTCTGGATCGAGTCGATCACCATCACCTTGGGCTTTTCCTGACGGGCGGTGGCGATGATGGTTTCGATGCAGGTTTCGGTCATCACCCGCAACTGGTCCTGCGGCAAGCCGAGGCGGCGCGCGCGCATGGCCACTTGTTGCTGGGATTCTTCGCCAGTGACGTACAGCGCTGGCATGCTCTTGGCGAGATTGCACAGGGTCTGCAACAGAATCGTCGATTTACCGATCCCCGGATCACCGCCGATCAGCACCACGGAACCGTCGACCAGACCGCCACCCAGCACCCGATCCAGTTCACCGGATGCCGTCGAGAAGCGCGGGATCTCTTCAATACTGACTTCGGCCAGTGTCTTGATCTGCGCCTGCTGCCCGGCCCAACCCGTGCGACCGGCGGGCGCCGCGGCACCACCGCTTTCGATCATGGTTTCGGTCAGGGTGTTCCAGGCACCGCATTCACCGCACTGCCCGGCCCACTTGGGAAACGTTGCGCCGCATTCGGTGCAGCCGTACATGCGCTTGGCCTTGGCCATCTGAACCCCCGGGGCAAAACCGCGATGATAACGCAGACATCGCGGCTCAGCGCGGCGCCGCCGTGCGGATCTCGCCACTGGCCAGACGCGCGGCGCTATTGCCCAGCGGATCTTCGGCATTCAAGTCGGCGCCCTTGGCTTTCAGCGCCGCGAGCAATTCTTCGCGCTTGAACAACCCGGCGTACATGGCAGCGGTCTGCCCGGCGCCGTTACGTTGGTCGGGGCTGCAATCGGTGGACATCAAGCGCCTGGCGATCTGCAACTCGCCTTTGAAAATCGCCCCCATCAACGCCGTGTTGCCGCGTTGATCCTGGGCACAGGCATTCGCGCCAGCCGCAAGCAAACGCTCCACCGCCGGCGCCTGACCGTGATAAGCCGCCAGAATCAGCGCGGTGTAACCCTGGCTGTCACGGGTATCGAGTGAATAACCGGACTCGATGAAGGTTTCGAGCATTGGCACATCACCACGCCGGGCGGCGTCGAAATAGTAGTCCTGGAGTTGTGCCTGAATCGCCTCAGGGGTTTGCTCGACCGGTGCCGCCCACGCCGCGAACGACAGGCACCCGGATAACATTAAAAGACAGATTCGCATCAGCCATCTCCTTGAACGGAACGGGGCCTGACTCAGGCCCCGCCTGCTATATCGCAATCAGTCGACCAGTTTGGCCGCCAGCGCCTTGACTCGGCTCAGGTCGCCCCTGGCCACGTCTGTCACACCGCTTCCGTACTCCGGGTCGGCCTTATAAAGGAAGGACAGGATGATGTGCTTGCTCTCGTCATCGGTGCTGGCCAGCGAGCCACCGAAGTTTTCAATCAGATCGCGGCGTTCTTTTTTGCTCAGCGAACGATACAGATCGCCAGCCTGTTTGAAGTTCTGCTCGCGCTGGATCTTCGCCTGTTGAGTGCTGCCCGCCAGCGCCGCCTGGCTATAGCGCGCATTGGCTGTTTCTTCGCGCGGCTGCAAACGGCTCGGCTGATAGTTGACACCGGAGTTGCTGGCGCCAAGGTTCATCGCACCATCCTGGTTGCCGTTATTCACAGCGACCTTGGGCGCATTGATCGGCAGTTGCAGGGCATTGGCACCCAGGCGATACATTTGCGTATCGGCATAAGAGAACACTCGGCCTTGCAACAAACGGTCTTCCGACGGTTCGATACCCGGGACAACATTGGCCGGTGCCATGGCAACTTGTTCTGTTTCCTGGAAGACATTCGCCGGATTGCGGTTCAACACCATTTGTCCAACTTTTCGCTCAGCAACACCTGGCCAAATCTTGGTAGCATCCAATGGATCGAAGTCAAACTTGGACAGATCTTGTGGTTTCAGCACTTGAATGTACAAGTCCCACTTGGGGAAATTGCCTTTGTTAATGTTGGTAACCAAGTCGTTGGTCATATGACTGTAATCCTGACCTTGAACTTTCGCGACTTCTTTAGGCGCCAGATTCTTTAGTCCCTGCAAACTCTTCCAGTGAAACTTTACATAGCTGACTTCACCCTTGGCGTTAATCAACTTGTAGGCATGTACACCATTGCCGTCCATCTCACGATAACTGGCTGGCGTGCCGGCGTTGGAATACAACTCGGTTAATGTGCGGGTGGCTTCCGGTACGTGCGAGAAGAAATCGAAACGACGAGAATCATCATCAAGGTTAGTGCGCGGGTCAGGTTTGAAGGCGTGAACCATGTCCGGAAACTTGATTGCATCGCGAATGAAGAACGTCGGGAAGTTATTACCGACCAGGTCCCAGTTACCATCAGCGGTGTAGAACTTGGTGGCGAAGCCGCGCGGATCGCGCAAGGTTTCCGGAGAATGGTTACCGTGCACCACCGCGGAAAACCGCACGAACACCGGTGTGCTCTGGCCGGCAGCAAATACTTTGGCCTTGCTCAGGTCGCTGAGAGCGTTGGTGACCGTAAAGGTACCGTGGGCACCCGTGCCGCGGGCATGTACCACACGCTCGGGAATGCGCTCACGGTCGAAACGCTGCAGCTTCTGGATCAATTGCACATCCTGCAACAGCACCGGGCCGTTGGCTCCGGCGGTCTGCGAATTCTGATTGTCCCCCACCGCGGCGCCGTTATCGCGGGTCAACGGCGCGGCATGCACGGAGAAGGTCAGCAGGCTGGCGGTGAATACGCCAAGGGTGCGGCGATAGGGAAAAGCCCCCAAGCCAGGAGTGGTCGTCATATCAGGTTCCTCTGGTTTTTTTGGGCGCATCCAGGTGCGCCAATCAGAGGCTAGAGGGCGGAACCGGCAAACATAAATAGAAAGTTCGTAACTCGATGATTGAGAAATTTAGCTTCCCGATCAGCGAGTTACAGCGTATTTCGCGCGCGATTAGTGGCACTTTGCAAACTATTCGCCGATTAATGTGTCGATAAAAACGGGCATTGTAAGAAGGTGTTTCGCGCAGGACGCGTTTTGCTGATTTACACTGCGTACACCAAACTCATCTGTAACAAGGAAATAACCTATGGGCGTGCTAAGTGAGTTCAAGGCCTTCGCGGTCAAAGGCAATGTGGTCGACATGGCCGTCGGTATCATCATCGGTGCGGCTTTCGGCAAGATTGTTTCGTCGTTTGTCGGTGACGTCATCATGCCGCCAATCGGCCTGCTGATCGGTGGGGTGGACTTCAGTGATTTAGCCATCACGCTCAAAGCCGCCGATGGCGCTGCGCCTGCGGTGGTGATGGCCTACGGCAAGTTCCTCCAGACCATTCTGGACTTCGTGATCGTCGCTTTCGCGATCTTCATGGGTGTCAAAGCGATCAACCGCCTCAAGCGCGAAGAAGCCGTGGCCCCTACCCTGCCGCCGGTGCCGACCAAGGAAGAAGAACTGCTTGGCGAGATCCGCGATTTGCTCAAGGCCCAGAACAATCGGCCCTGAACCTGCTGCACAATAAACAACGGCGCCCGCGAGGCGCCGTTTTTTTACCAGTAGTTTTCCACCGCCACCTGACCAGGCCGGCGGGTAAGGCTGAGGCTCATGTGGCGTTTTTTCAGCAGCGCGCGCGTGTCATCAATCATCTGCGGATTGCCGCACAGCATCACCCGCGAATGTTCGGCTGACAGCGCCACACCGGCGGCGCGCTCCAGTTCGCCACTTTCGATCAGCGTAGTGATACGCCCATTTAGCGCACCGGGATGCGCCTCGCGAGTGACCGTCGGGATGAACTGCAATTTGTGCGCATATTCGCTCAGGTATTCGCGTTGCGTCAGTTCGGCAATCAATGCCTGATAGGCCAGTTCCCGCGCCTCGCGCACGCTGTACACGAGGATGATCCGTTCGAATTTTTCCCAGACCTCGAAGTCCTGCAGGATCGACAGGAATGGCGCCACCCCGGTGCCGGTGGATAACAACCACAGATCCCGACCGTCGACGAAGCGATCGAGGGTCAGATAGCCGAACGCCTGACGATCCACCAGCAATGTATCGCCAACCTTGAGCCGGCTCAGCTCACTGGTGAATTCACCGCCCGGCACCACGATGGAGAAGAACTCGAGAAACTCGTCGAACGGCGAGGACACCATCGAATAGGCACGCCAGACGATGCTGCCATCAGCCTTGGTGACGCCCAGCCTGGCGAACTGCCCCGCGCGAAAACGAAACCCAGCGTCGCGACTGGTCCGCAAGGTGAAGAGGCTTGGGGTCAGGGGTTGCACGTCAAGCAAGGTCTGCGTGGTGTACTTCTCTGCGCTGGCGGTCATGGGGCACTCCATTGAACGATCGCCGCCAGTGTCGCGCAAATGACGCGGGTTAAACACCGATGATTGGTAATGTTATTCGCAACGTTTGGCCACAAATACCAACAGAATCATTCCATTAAAAAAAAAATAAAAACTCTACTTCTTGAGATGTCACTTTAAATTCCATTACCTGACTCATTGCTAAGAACACTTTATGAAGATTCACTTCTGTTCAAGAGCGAAAAAATTTAGAGCCTATTGTAGGAATCATCCTACACTGCGATGCGTGCCGGATCTTTTGGATCCATTCGGTGCCCCCCGCTACACCAATGGAGATTCAGTAATGGAAACGTGGAAGGAATCGCAGTTGAAACAACTGACTTTCGCCAAGGGAATAGATGCTGCCTATCCGATTTTACTGCGATTTGCCGAAAACCTCGGGTTTAACTATTGCGCAATCGCAGTGACCTCTCCGCATCGGGAGTTACATCTTAATACCTTGCAAATCAACAATTACCCCAAAGAATGGAACCTGCAATATGAACAAAAAAGATACAGTCAAATCGACCCGGTAATAGCACACTGCAATCATTCAATGATGCCACTGGTATGGAATGAAGCGGTGTACAGAGATACCCCGGCGTTATGGCAAGCCTTGCAACAACACGGACTGCAACACGGCTGGACGCAGGCGTTCCACGACGAAGAAAGTGGCTTGTGCAGCATGATCAGTCTGGCCCGAAACCACTGCCCGATCAGTTCATTGGAGTTGTATGAGCATTTTGGCTATATGTTCTACGCCACCAGTCATCTGAGCGAACTGTCGCCAGGGCTTTGCCGGCGCAGGCCATCAAGCCCCGCCAACCGCATCTTTCGCCACGCGAACTGGAGGTTCTGCAGCTGTCCGCTAACGGCAAGACGGCCTATGAGATCTCGAAAATCCTGAGCCTGAGCGAGCGGACGATCAACTATCACGTGCAAAACGTGATCGAGAAACTCAACGTGTGCAACAAGATTTCCGCCGTTATCGCGGCCGCCAGAGCCGGCATCATCTAAACACCCAGCCTTGCCCCCGGATCAAAACTTGCGAGTATTTACAGAGAAAAAAACGTACCATTTGTGGCCTTTCTGAGTGATGACGTGAATGTTGCGTTGCAGTCCACTCAGTCAGTTCCGCCGCACGACGCCAGGGCAGCGGAACATCCGTCGATTACCCTGAGTCCCCGCCCCATGCCTTTGCTCGATACGCCCTTCGCTCAACTTGACCTGATCCGCCAGCCCGAACAGCAGGATGAACCGCTGCAGGCTTTCGATGCCGCAGACGAATACCTGCTCAACCATTTGGCGGCGCAGCAACCGACGATCGACACACGGGTACTGGTGCTCAACGACAGCTTTGGTGCACTGGCGGCCAGCCTGCTCGGCAAGGTTGCGGTCAATAGCAGTGGCGATTCATTCCTGGGTTTTCAGGGGCTGGAAAAAAACCTGCTGCGCAATGGTCATGCGTTCGACGCGATCAACCCGGTTCCGGCCAGCGCGCCGCTCAACGGACCGTTTGACTGTGTACTGATTCGTGTACCGAAAACCCTGGCGCTGCTGGAAGAACAACTGATTCGTCTGCAAGGGCAACTGGCACCCGGCGCGCAGGTCATTGCCGCCGCCATGGTCAAACATCTGCCGCGCGCGGCTGGCGATTTGCTGGAACGCTATATCGGCCCGGTACAAGCGTCTCTGGCGGTGAAAAAGGCCCGACTGCTGATCGCCACGCCCGAGGCGAAAGCCGTGGTGATTTCGCCCTACCCGTCGAGTTATCGTCTCGATGAGCCGGCCATCGAATTGCGCAATCACGCCAACGTGTTCTGCCGCGAAGGCCTGGATATCGGCACGCGCGCTTTCCTTCCACATCTGCCGAAGAATCTGGGTAGCGCACGTGTTGCCGATCTCGGCTGTGGCAACGGTGTGCTGGCGATTGCCAGCGCGCTGCAAAACCCTGATGCGCATTACACGCTGGTCGATGAATCGTTCATGGCGGTGCAATCTGCGCAAGAAAACTGGCGCGCGGCACTCGGTGATCGCGAGGTGATTGTGCGTGCTGCAGATGGCCTGGCCGGGCAAGCACCGCAATCGTTGGACGTGGTGTTGTGCAACCCCCCGTTCCATCAGCAGCAAGTGGTTGGCGACTTCCTCGCCTGGCGCATGTTCCAGCAGGCCCGCGAGGCGCTGGTGGTGGGCGGTGCGCTGTACATCGTCGGTAACCGTCATCTGGGTTATCACAGCAAACTGGCGCGGTTGTTCCGGGGCGTTGAGCAAGTCGCCGCCACACCGAAATTCGTCATCCTCAAAGCGCGCAAGTAAAGCGCAGGCAAAAAAAACCCTCCGCAAGGAGGGTTACAAAACCGTATCCGAAGGCGCCGGAACGGGATGATTCAATGCGTGGTCAGGCCTGCGGCATTCATGAACATGCGCATCAGACTGGCGGCGATAAACAGCACGCCGACGCTACCGACCCAGATCAAGGCCAACCAGCCGAGCCGCTGCCACAGCGGTTTTTTTTCGGCTTCTTCAATGTCGTGCAGGGAATGTTTGCCGGGCATTGTTGCGGTCCTCAGTCAGATTGATGGCGCCGCTACCGACGCCATCGCGGGCAAGCCCGCTCCCACAGGATTAGTGATAACCGTCTTCATGGGTGACCTTGCCGCGGAACACGTAGTAGCTCCAGAAGGTGTAACCCAGGATGAACGGGATGATGAACAGCGTGCCCACCAGCATGAAGCCCTGACTTTGCGGGGGTGCCGCGGCGTCCCAGATCGAGATCGACGGCGGTACGATATTCGGCCACAGGCTGATGCCCAGACCGCTGTAGCCGAGGAAGATCAGCACCAAGGTCAGCAGGAACGGCATGTAGTTGGCATTGCGCGCCACGGCGCGGATCAGGCCGTACATCGTCACCAGCACCAGAATCGGCACCGGCATGAACCAGAACAGATTCGGCATGCTGAACCAGCGCGAGGCGATTTCCGGGTGCGCCAGCGGCGTCCACAGGCTGACGACACCGATCACTGCCAGCAGCACGAACGCCAGTGGCCGCGCCAGATTGTGCATCTGCTCTTGCAGCTTGCCTTCGGTTTTCATGATCAGCCAAGTGCAGCCGAGCAAGGCATACGCCACGACCAACGCGGCGCCGCAGAACAGCGTGAACGGTGTCAGCCAGTCGAGTGAGCCACCGGCAAACTGCCGATTGACCACTGGCAGGCCGTCGATGAATGCACCCAGCGCCACGCCCTGGAAAAACGTCGCCGCTACTGAACCGCCGATAAAAGCCTTATCCCAAAGATGCCGCTTGTCGTCCTTGGCCTTGAAGCGGAACTCGAACGCCACGCCGCGGAAGATCAAACCGATCAGCATGAAAATCAACGGCAGGTACAGCGCCGACAACACCACCGAATAAGCCAGCGGGAACGCGCCGAACAACGCCGCGCCGCCCAATACAAGCCAGGTTTCGTTGCCGTCCCAGACCGGTGCGACGGTGTTCATCATTACGTCACGGTCGACTTTGCCGGGGATGAACGGGAAGAGAA
This sequence comes from Pseudomonas sp., assembly GCF_049300855.1. GTDB lineage: Bacteria > Pseudomonadota > Gammaproteobacteria > Pseudomonadales > Pseudomonadaceae > Aquipseudomonas. The sequence goes on from NZ_JBAQKH010000027.1 coordinate 23,407, forward strand.
TCCCGATGCCCAGGTCGAAGCCGTCCATGACCACGTACATCATGATGCCGAAGATGATGATCACGGCCCAGATCAGCGGAAGATCAATACCCATGAGTCAAATCTCCTTGGTCAGGCGGACGTCGTCGCCGTGATCGGCATCCGCCGAATCGTCGGCAGCGGACAACGGACGAGCCGGTGTGCGTTTTTTGCCTGGACCACCCTCCGGCGTTTCCGTGCCTTCGCTGATCTTCGGCCCTTTGCGCACCAGGCGCATCATGTAACCGAGACCTGCACCGAACAGCGCGAAATACACCACCACAAACATGATCAGGGTGATGCTCATCTGCACGAAGCTGTGGTTGGAAGACGCATCCGCCGTGCGCATCAGACCGTAGACCACCCACGGCTGACGACCGATTTCCGTGGTAAACCAGCCAGCAAGAATCGCGATCAGACCGGATGGCCCCATCCACAACGCCAGATACAGGAACGGCCGCGAGGTGTAGAGCGTGTCGCGCTTACGCAACCACAGGCTCCACAGGCCGGTGAAAATCATCAGGAAGCCAAGGCCGACCATGACCCGGAACGACCAGAACACGATGGTCGAATTCGGCCGGTCTTCGGGTGGAAACTCCTTGAGCGCCGGCACCTGCTTGTCCAGCGAGTGCGTGAGGATCAGGCTGCCGAGGTACGGAATCTCCACGGCGAATTTGGTTTTCTCTTCTTTCATGTCCGGCCAGCCGAACAGAATCAGCGGCGTCGCTTCGTCGCCCTTGTTTTCCCAGTGACCTTCGATCGCGGCAATTTTCGCCGGCTGGTGTTCGAGAGTGTTGAGGCCATGGAAGTCGCCGATGACCGCCTGGATCGGCGCGACGATCAGCGCCATCCACATCGCCATCGACAGCATGGTGCGGATGGCCGGGTTGTCCTTGCCGCGCAGCAAATGCCACGCTGCCGACGAGCCGACGAAGAACGCCGTCGCAACAAAAGCAGCCGTTGCCATGTGCATCAGGCGATAGGGAAACGAGGGGTTGAAGATGATCGCCAGCCAGTCGGTGGGGATGACTTGCCCGTTAACAATCTCGAAGCCCTGCGGGGTCTGCATCCAGCTGTTGGAAGCGAGAATCCAGAACGTCGAAATCAGCGTGCCGATGGCCACCATGACGGTGGAAAAGAAGTGCAACCCGCGTCCGACCTTGTTCCAGCCAAACAGCATCACCCCGAGAAACCCGGCCTCGAGGAAGAATGCCGTGAGCACTTCATAGGTCAGCAATGGCCCGGTAACGGCGCCGGCGAAATCCGAGAAGCGGCTCCAGTTGGTGCCGAACTGGTAGGCCATGACCAGACCGGAGACCACACCCATGCCGAAGTTGACGGCAAAGATCTTCGACCAGAAGTGGTAGAGGTCACGGTAAGTGTCGTTGTGGGTTTTCAGCCACAGGCCCTCGAGTACCGCAAGGTAGCTCGCCAGACCGATGGTGATGGCCGGGAACAGGATGTGGAACGAGATGGTGAACGCGAATTGAATTCGGGCGAGATCTAGTGCCTCTAAACCGAACATATGGCTTCCTCTGTCAGGTAGTACCGGCTGCGGACCCGGAGGCCTGCACCCACTGCCCCCACGGATATGGAGTGCGGCGAATTCTGATTCGTTCTTTTTAAACAACCATCGCAACGCAGGGAGTCTGGCCAACTGGCCACCGGATCAATTCCGTCTGGGGTCTTGATCTGGATCAAGCAACGTTGAAAGAGTAGTCCCATTTTTGCCGATGAACTGCGTGGTCGTTTGCCGCGTGACAAGTTGCCTCATCGGCGTGGCAATGCTCTGCAATGGATTTCTTGCGGCGAGCTTGAGGAAATCGATGTCTGGCTAACTAAATTTTTTGTCATAGCAACTTCCTGTTACAGACTGGTGATAATCTCGCGGTTCCCCCCCGAGCCAGACCTGCCTTCAGATGCCCAGCCAAGAGCCCCTGCTGTTACGTCACCATCGTCCTTTCCTTGCGTTTTGGCTGGCGCGGATTTTTACCGCCAGCGGTTTTCAGATGCTCACCGTGGCGATTGGCTGGAACCTCTATCAGTTGACCGGCAACGTCCTTGATCTGGGTCTGGTCGGCCTGGTCGAATTCGCCCCGCGCGTGCTGTTCATGTTGCACACCGGGCATGTCGCCGACCGCTATGACCGGCGCAAAGTCGCGGCGATTTGCCAGTCGTTGCAGGCGTTGATCGCGCTTGCACTGGCGATCGGCAGCGCCACCGACCACGTGACCCGCGAAATGATCTTCATCCTCGCCTTCCTGCTCGGCGCGGCTCGCTCCTTCGAAATGCCCACCACTCAGGCGTTGCTGCCGAGCATCGTCCCCAGCGCGCTATTCCCGCGGGCAGTGGCGGCAGCACAGTCAGCGCAACAGTCTGCGACCATCGTCGCCCCGGCCCTCGGCGGTTTGCTCTATGCGTTCGGCAGTGTCTGGGTGTATGGCCCGACGGTGCTGCTTTATGTCATTGCCTGCACGCTGATGCTCAACCTGCCTGCGCGGCAGACGCCGTTGAACAAAGGCAAAGCCACACTGGATTCGTTGCTCGCAGGGATTCGCTTCATTCGCAGCCGCCCGGACATTCTCGGGGCGATTTCGCTGGATCTGTTCGCGGTACTGCTCGGCGGGGCCACGGCGCTGTTGCCGGTGTTTGCCAAGGACATCCTGCTGACCGGGCCGTGGGGCCTCGGCCTGCTGCGTTCGGCACCGGCAGTTGGCGCGCTGGGGATGTCACTGTTCCTCGCCCGATTTGCCGTGGAGCGCAATGTTGGCCGGGTGATGTTCACGGCGGTCGGCGTATTCGGCGTAGCGACCATCGCCTTCGGCCTGTCCACCTCGTTCTGGTTCTCCCTGGCGGTGCTGGTGGTGCTCGGCGCGGCGGACATGATCAGCATGGTGATCCGCGCCTCTTTCGTACAACTGGAAACCCCGGACGAAATGCGCGGCCGGGTCAGCGCGGTCAATGGCCTGTTCATCGGCGCTTCCAACCAGTTGGGCGAATTCGAATCCGGCGTGACCGCCCACTGGTTCGGCACCGTACCGGCAGTGGTCATGGGCGGCATCGGCACGCTGGTGGTGACGGGAACGTGGATCAAGTTGTTCCCGACGCTGGCTAATCGGGATCGGATGCATGTGCCGGTGGAGGAGGCGAAGGTCTGAAGCCTTCAGACCAACAACTCCCCCGCCACTTTCGCCCGCAAGGCCCTGCCGCCCAGTTGCTCGACCAGTGTCAGGGCAAATTCCAGCGCAGCGCTGGAGCCTTGCGCGGTGACGCAGTTGCCGTCGACCACCACTGATTGATCAACAAATGTACAGCCCGAGAGTTGATGGCTGGCGCTGGGTAAACAGGTCATCCGTCGTTGACGCAGCACACCAGCGGTTTGCAGGGCGACCGCCGGGGATTCGGCGATGGCGGCGAACAGGCGGCCGGCGCTGGCCTGATCCTTGAGCAGTTGTTGCAGCGGTTGATGTGCCGCCAGGTGTTGCGTACCGACGGCGCCGCCGGGCAAGACGATCAGGTCGAAGGTTTGCGCCAACACATCGACCAGCATGCCGTCAGCGGTCAGACGCGTACCGCGGGCGCAGGTCAGCATACGCCGGCCTTCAATACTGGCCGCTACCACTTCGACGCCGGCGCGGCGCAGCACGTCGATCAGGGTCACGCTTTGCAGATCATCGATGCCCTCGGCGAGGGTAATCAGGGCTCTAGAGGTCATGGGCGCTATCCGCTGGGTAATACTTCAAGCGTAGTCAGCTTCACCCGGATCGCGCTGCAACAGCCGTTACTTGATGTAAAGCTGGGTCGACATCGTGTTGCGCGGCGCGTTGATCGACGTATTGCTGAAACTGAAGGTGCCTTCCTGTTTGCCTGCAAGATCGAAGGTATAGAGAGACCCAACGGTGCTGCGGCCAGGGGTGCATTCGGTCAGGTTGCCATTATCGAAAGCACACACAGGGGTCCGGGTGCCATTGACTTCAAAACCGTCCAGGGTAGCGCGCGGCTGATTCTGGCCGTAACCGACCTCCAGCACATAGACCTTGATGCTCGGGCCGTTGTGATTGCATTGGGTCTGCGTCTGCCCGTCGCCGATGTCTTCTAGCCCGCAGGCAGGCGATTGCACCTTGATCACTTTCACTTGCGTCAACTGCGCTGCCGACGCCGCCCAGGCACTCGAGGCTGCGGCCATCAGCAATGCGATTAACCCGAAAGCGTTCATCCAGCCCTTGCTCATACGATCCCCAGCGCAAAAAATTCAGCGCGCAGTATGGCCCAGTTGGCTTCAGCGCAAAACTTCGCCGACGATCGACACCAACAACCGCCATATTCCTCACGCTGCTGGTATGATGCGCGGCTTTTTCCGGCCCACCACAATTTTCCAGGCGCTTGCGACGGTCTGTGCTTTGCTGTTGAGGTCGATACATTCACGGCGCCACGCGCGCCACGGGGAGCAGACATGCTGGAAAGGCTGTTTCAACTCAAGGCACATAACACCAACGTGCGCACCGAGATTCTGGCGGGCATCACGACTTTCTTGGCCATGGCCTACATTCTGTTCGTCAACCCGAGCATTCTCGGCGAGACCGGCATGGACAAGGGTGCTGTGTTCGTCGCCACCTGTCTGGCCGCCGCGATCGGTTCGACCGTCATGGGCCTGATCGCCAACTACCCGATCGCCCTCGCCCCGGGCATGGGCCTGAACGCCTTCTTCACTTACACCGTGGTTCTGCACATGGGCCACACCTGGCAAGTGGCGCTGGGCGCGGTGTTCATTTCGGCGGTGCTGTTCTTCCTGCTGTCGATCTTCCGTATCCGTGAATGGATCATCAACAGCATCCCGCTGCCACTGCGTTCGGCGATTGCCGCCGGTATCGGTCTGTTCCTGGCCCTGATCGCCCTGCACAACGCCGGCATCGTCGTCAGCAACCCGGCGACCATGGTCGGCCTCGGTGACCTGAAACAACCGGCACCGATTCTCGCCACCCTCGGTTTCGCCCTGATCGTTGCCCTCGAAGCGCTGAAAGTGCGCGGCGCGGTGCTGATCGGCATTCTGGCGGTGACCATCGTCTCGATCGCCATGGGCTTCACCCCGTTCGGCGGCGTGACCTCGATGCCTCCTTCGCTGGCCCCGACCTTCCTGCAACTGGACATCAAAGGCGCACTGGACATCGGTCTGGTCAGCGTGATTTTCGCCTTCCTGTTCGTCGACCTGTTCGACAACTCCGGGACCCTGATCGGCGTCGCCAAGCGCGCCGGCCTGATGGGCAAGGACGGCCACATGCCGAAAATGGGTCGCGCATTGATCGCCGACAGCACCGCGGCCATGGCCGGCTCGCTGCTGGGCACTTCGACCACCACCAGTTACATCGAATCCGCAGCCGGCGTCAGTGCCGGCGGCCGTACTGGCCTGACGGCCATCGTCGTGGCGATTCTGTTCCTGCTGGCGCTGTTCTTCTCGCCTCTGGCGGCCAGCGTTCCGGCGTTCGCCACCGCGCCGGCACTGCTGTTCGTCGCCGTGTTGATGACGTCGGGCCTGGCGGAAATAGACTGGGACGACATCACCGTTGCCGCACCAGTCGTGGTGACCGCGCTGGCCATGCCGTTCACTTACTCGATCGCCAACGGCATCGCCTTCGGCTTCATCTCCTGGACCGTGATCAAGCTGCTGTCGGGCCGTGCCCGTGAGCTGAACCCGGCGCTGGTGATTCTGTCGATTCTGTTCGTGATCAAGTTGGGTTGGTTCAACGCATGACATTCGATTCCCAGGCTTACGCCGAGCAACTAGACGCCAAGGTCACGCGTTTGCGTGACCTGCTGGCACCGTTCGATGCCCCACCGCCGACGGTGTTCGACTCGCCGCTGCAGAACTTCCGTCTGCGCGCCGAGTTCCGCCTGTGGCGCGAGGGCGGCGATCGGCATTACGCAATGTTCGCTCAGGACGACAAACGCACGCCGATCCTCATCGAAACGTTCCCGATTGCCAGCCTGCGCATCAATCAGTTGATGCCGCAGTTGAAGGCGGCGTGGCAGGCCAGTTCGGCACTGAGCCACAAGCTGTTTCAGGTTGAATTCCTGACCACGCTGGCCGGCGATGCGATGATCACCCTGTGCTACCACCGTCCACTGGACGAACACTGGCACGCGGCGGCGACCAAACTGGCGGCGGATCTCGGCGTCAGCATCATCGGTCGCTCGAAAGGCAAACGCGAAGTGCTCGGCCTCGATTACGTGGTCGAGAAACTCGACGTCGGCGGTCGCACGTTCAGCTATCGCCAGCCGGAAGGCGCGTTCACCCAGCCTAACGGCACGGTGAACCAGAAGATGCTCAACTGGGCGTACGAAGCGCTGGGCGATCGCACTGACGACTTGCTGGAGCTGTACTGCGGCAACGGCAACTTCACTTTGCCGCTCGCCACCCGCGTGCGCAAAGTGCTGGCCACCGAAATCAGCAAGACTTCGGTCAACGCCGCCTTGAGCAACCTCAGCGAAAACGCTGTGGATAACGTCACGCTGGTGCGTTTGTCCGCCGAAGAGCTCACCGAAGCGCTCAACGAAGTGCGCCCGTTCCGCCGCCTGCAAGGCATCGATCTGAAGAGCTACGAGTTCGGCAGCGTCTTCGTCGACCCGCCACGCGCCGGCATGGACCCGGACACCTGCGAACTGACTCGGCGTTTCGACAACATCCTGTATATCTCCTGCAACCCGGAAACCCTGGCAGCCAACATCGCCCAGTTGCACGACACGCACCGCATTACCCAGTGCGCGTTGTTCGACCAGTTCCCGTGGACGCATCACATGGAATCGGGTGTGTTGCTGACCCGACGCTGATTGCGGGACGCTGAAACGAGAAAGCCGTCGTGATTGACGGCTTTTTTGTGCCTTTACAACGCGGGATCGGCCTTGCGTGGTCGCCCGCCCTTCTTGCCATTCGCTCGAGCAGCTTCGGACTTTGCAGCACTGCTTTGACGACCGTTACGCGATGCAACCACCGACGCAGCCATCTTCATGAGTGACGGGCTCGCTGAAATCATCCCGGCAATGGAAACGTCAAGGTCTTTGCCCTCATGGCAAAGCGCAGTCCCTGCGAATCCGACGGTTAGCCCCTCGTAATCGGCTACATCAAACCCGTCAAACTCTGGATACTGGTTCACCGGAAGCAACACACCGCTGCCATCCTCAAAACGGATGACCAGAGATGATTCTTCAAAGGTTACGGAGACAGCCTGCAAGCTACTCGCTCGGCGTGCCTCCCCTTGCAGGATGGCGGCGTCGATCATCTCCTCCGTCAGGGGACGATGTGTGGATGGCTTAGCCTTGATGACTTTCATAAATCGATTTCCACTCCTTCCAATGCGCCTATCAATGTCAGGAGGGTTTTGCCCTCTTCTGGCAGATAACGCGCCGATCCCACTCTGTATGTCGTGTCAGTGACGAGTTTCATCCCCAGCACTTCGTTTGAATGGCTGTCCCACAATTGATTGTCGAGACAGACAGTTTGCAATCTTGACCACCAGATCCCGCGTGCTCGTCGCAGATGAGCAGGCTGCTCAAGAGATCGACACAAGCCTTCCAGCACGGTTAACGGTGGTCGACGAGAAAGCGGCATGACATCCCAAAGCTCAATATCGTTGTGCCAGAAACTGAACTGTAATCGGGCGCTCCAGCTACCAGCATTCACGTGAACGTGCGGGGGGCAATGCTCATCTCGCAACATGATGACAATCGACAATCCTTTGTAGCTGCACACCTTCATGCTAACCCATCCGTTAGGTTAATAAGTTTCAGGATTCAAGATTCCTTTCAAATCCGACGACTGGTGATCGGCACATGACGTTTCACCGCTTTTCAGGCTAGCGTCGCAACCGGTCATGAGCCGGTGAATCTCCAGTGAAAAACGTAAGCAAAGCTGTCGTCATATCTCGATCAATATTGCTTCTGTGCGATCACCGAACATAAACCGCCACGTCCAATTTTGTTCAATTGACCATGGTAACCATCTAGTACATTTTATCTCCACAGGCTGAAACCCTCGGCCAAAGCCAAAAACAATAAGTGGAGTCACCCCTCATGCCCCCTATCGTTCTGGTGCTCAACGGCCCGAACCTGAACCTGCTCGGCACCCGCGAGCCGGCGACTTACGGTCACGAAACCCTGGCGGACATCTCGGCCCTGTGCGGTCGTGCGGCCGAAGAATTCGGCCTGGCCGTCGAGTTTCGCCAGACCAATCACGAAGGCGAACTGCTCGACTGGATTCACGCCGCCCGTGGCCGTTGCGCCGGGATCGTGATCAATCCGGCGGCGTGGACGCACACTTCGGTGGCGATTCGCGATGCGCTGGTGGCCAGTGAATTACCGGTGATTGAAGTGCACTTGTCCAACGTCCACGCCCGCGAACCGTTTCGTCATCACTCGTTTGTCTCGGCGATTGCCACGGCGGTGATGGCCGGTTTTGGCAGCAATGGCTATCGCCTGGCGCTGGAACATTTCAGTCAGCGGTTGAAGGGGTGAATCACATGTCTCGCGATAACGTAATACTCGCCGGGCTGATCGGCGCTGGCATTCAGGCCTCGCGTACGCCGGCGCTGCATGAACATGAAGGCGATGCGCAGGGCATGCGTTATCTGTATCGATTGATCGATCTCGATCAGTTGCAAATGGACAGCACCGCCCTGCCCGACCTGCTGCTGGCGGCCGAGCGGATGAACTACACCGGGCTGAACATCACCTTCCCATGCAAGCAGGCGATCATCCCGCTGCTCGATGAGTTATCACCGGAAGCCGAAGGCATCGGCGCGGTGAATACCGTGGTGCTGAAGGACGGCAAGCGTGTCGGCCACAACACCGATTGCCTCGGTTTCGCTGAGGGTTTTCGCCGCGGTCTGAAGGACGCTGCCCGTGAGCGTGTGGTCCAGATGGGTGCCGGTGGCGCAGGCGCGGCGGTGGCCCACGCGTTGTTGAGCGAAGGCGTACAGCAACTGAGCATTTTTGATGTCGACAGTGAGCGCGCCGAGAGTCTGGCGAACAACCTCAATCAGCATTTCGGCTTTGCTCGTGCGGTGGCCGGCCGGGACTTGCCGAGCACGCTGAATCAGGCCGACGGTCTGGTCAACACCACGCCGATGGGCATGGCCAAACTGCCGGGCATGCCGGTGCCGGTCGAGTTGCTGCGCAAGGAATTGTGGGTGGCGGAGATTGTGTACTTCCCGCTGGAGACCGAACTGCTGCGCAATGCTCGCGCGCTCGGTTGCCGGACGCTGGACGGCGGCAACATGGCGGTGTTTCAGGCAGTGAAGGCGTTTGAGTTGTTCAGCGGCGTGGTGCCGGATGCGCAGCGCATGCTCGCGCATTTTCAAAGCATGAACGGCTGAAGATCAACCTTGTCCCCTGTGGGAGCGAGCAGGCTCGCTTCCACAGGGACAGCGTCAGGCTTGCAGGTAGCGCAACACCGATTCGCAAATCATCTCGCGATGCCGCTGCTTGATGCTTTCATCCGGCAGATCGATCTGAAAAATCTCGCCAAAGGTGTGCCGGTTCGACACGCGATAGAAGCAGAACGAGCTGATCAGCAGATGCACATCCAGCGCATCAAGCCCGGCACGGAACACACCTTCATCAGCGCCACGCCGCAGAATCTCGCTCAGCGAATCGAGGATGGTGTTATTCATCGCCTTGATCGCATCGGAGCGCTTCACGTATTCGGCGTTGTGGATGTTTTCGATGCTGACGATGCGCACAAAATCGACGTTACGATCATGGTGATCGAAGGTGAACTCGACCAATCGGCGAATCGCCGCCACCGGTGCCAACTCGGCCAGGTGCAGACGGTTTTCAGTGCTGCGGATATCACCGTAAAGCTTCTCCAGCACCTCGACGTACAACTGCTCCTTACTGCCGAAGTAGTAATAGATCATGCGCTTGGAGGTGTGGATACGCTCGGCGATCGCGTCGACGCGGGCACCGGACAAACCCTGCTGGACGAACTCGACGATCGCCTCCTGCAGGATGTTCTCGCGGGTCTTTTCCGGGTTGTTCTTGCGACTCTTGCGCGGCTCTACAGCGGAAGCTTCAGGAGCTGCGGAAAGTTCTGTATTCATCGTCATTGCGGGCTCACGGCCATCACTGCACAGGCGGCGATTATGGGCCGCGCAGCACAGTGAAGGAAGCCGCGCGGCCTGTGTTTAATCCCGCGTTTACGAATTTCCTACAACTTCGCCTGGCGCACGGCGCCACTGCGTGATTTGGCCATCGCCGCCAACCGCACCGCGACATTCGCTGCGCCGTAACCGGCGTAGCCGTTCTTGCGCTGAATGATCTCGAAGAAGAAGCGCCCTTCGAACGGCTCGGTGTAGACGTGAAACAGCTCGCCGCCCTGCGCATCGCGGTCATATAGCACGTTGTAATACGCCAGTTCACTGAGGAATTCGTCGTCGAAATCAAAGCGTGCGGCGAGGTCGTCGTAATAGTTGAGCGGGATATCCAGCAGCGGCACGCCGGCCTCTTTGGCGCGACTGACTTCGGCGAAGATGTCGTCACAATCGAAGGCGATGTGATGCACGCCGGAGCCGCGATAACTCGACAGCGCGTGGGAAATGGCGGTGTTGCGGTTCTCGGAAATGTTCAGCGGCAAGCGAATCGAACTGTCGCGGCTGCGCAGTGCACGGCTCTTCACCAGACCGTAGGGGTCGGGCAGCACCACCTCATCATCGGCCTCGAAATCCAGCAGGCTCTTGTAGAACAGCACCCAACTGTCGAGACTGTCGGCCGGCAACGCCATAGCCATATGATCGATACGCTTGAGACCGCCACGGGCCGGCGCTTCTGCCAGCAGGTTGAAATCGGTGCCGTAGACGTCGGCCTGTTCATCCACCAGATAAATCAGGCTGCCGTCCGGTGCGCGCACCGCCGCCAACTCCAGTTCGTTGGGGCCGACCAGACCGCGATAAGGCTGACCTTTGTAAGCGACGGCACGAGCCAAGGCACTGGCGCTGTCGTTGACTCGCACAGCCGTGGCACACAGTGAAGGGCCGTGGGCTTCAAAAAAGCTGTGAGCAAACGAATACGGTTCGGAGTTGAGGATCAGGTTGATGTCGCCCTGACGCAACAGGCTCACACTCTTGGAACGGTGCTGCCCGGCCTTGACGAACCCCAAGCGCTCCAGCCAGTTCGACAGTTTGGCGCCGAGGCTTTCATCGACGGCAAACTCGAGAAACTCGATGCCGTTGTACTCGCTGGCCTTCGGCGTTTCGAAGAGAATTTCGCGGTTGGCCACAGGTTCAGCTTCCTGCTCCAGACGCTGGCGGGTCTTCTCTTCCAGATACAGCAGCGAACGCAAACCGTCGGCAGCGTTGGCCCGTGGTGGTGCGGCGCGGAAACCGTCGTTGAAGATTTCCAGCGACAGCGGCCCGGTGTAACCACTCTGGATGATTGGCGCGAGGAACCCCGGCAAATCGAACTCGCCCTGGCCTGGGAAGCAACGGAAATGCCGGCTCCACTCCAGCACATCCATGGCCAGAATCGGTGCGTCAGCCATTTGCACGAAGAAGATTTTGTCGCCGGGAATGTCGGCGATGGCACGGGGATCGCCCTTCAACGACAAGGTATGAAAGCTGTCGAGCAATACGCCGAGGCTTGGGTGATCGGCCTGACGCACGATGTCCCAGACCTGTTGATAAGTATTGACGTGGCGGCCCCATGCCAGCGCTTCGTAGCCAATACGCAGGCCGCGCGCGCCCGCGTGTTCAGCCAGCAGGCGCAGATCATCGACCAGGATTTGTTGATCGCCGAGGCTGTCGGCCGAGGCGTTGCTGCAGACCAGCACCAGGTCGGTGCCCAGTTCCTGCATCAGGTCGAACTTGCGCTCGGCGCGCTCAAGATTGCGCGCCAGGCGATCGCGGCGGCAGCCTTCGAAATCGCGGAACGGCTGAAACAGAGTGATGGCGATGCCGAGGTCGGCGCACATCTGTTTAATTTCTCGCGGACTGCCGTCGTAATACAGCAGATCGTTTTCGAAAATCTCCACCCCGTCGAACCCGGCGGCGGCGATGGCTTCGAGTTTTTCCGGCAGGGTGCCGCTCAAGGAAACGGTGGCAATGGAACGCTGCATGTTTCAACTCCCGGACTTCGCCGCTTTTGGCTGGGATGGTTTTTGTAGTGAGGGAAATTATTGGCTGCATCGAACGCGGCAGCAATTTAAAGTGTACTACCCGGTTAGTTTTGCGTGCGATTATCGAACACAATGGCGGTTTGGCGAATTGACGATTTTTCGTCCACTGCCCACCATCGACTGCACATTGAGTCCGGATCTGAACCACCGGTCGCAGCGTGCACAGAAAAAGCACACCAAATAACAAATCCAAAAACGGGTGGAACACATGATTCCTTCACAGACTTCCCGCATGGCTCCGGCCATGAGCACTGCCACGGGTGGCATCGGCGACAAGATCCGCGGCGCCATGGCTGTCGGCAAGACCCGTTGGGGCATGCTGGCGCTGGTGTTTTTCGCCACGACCCTGAACTACATCGACCGCGCCGCCCTCGGCGTCATGCAGCCAATCCTCGCCAAGGAAATGAGCTGGACGGCGATGGATTACGCCAACATCAACTTCTGGTTTCAGGTCGGCTACGCGATCGGTTTCGTCCTGCAGGGACGCTTGATCGACCGGGTCGGCGTCAAGCGCGTGTTCTTCTGCGCCGTGCTGCTCTGGAGCCTGGCCACCGGTGCTCACGGTCTCGCGACGTCGGCCGTCGGTTTCATGGTCTGCCGGTTCATCCTCGGCCTGACGGAAGCGGCGAACTACCCGGCCTGCGTGAAAACCACGCGCCTGTGGTTCCCGGCCGGCGAACGTGCTGTCGCTACCGGCATCTTCAACGCCGGCACCAACGTCGGTGCGATGTTCACGCCGATGCTGCTGCCGCTGGTTCTCCACGTCTGGGGCTGGCAAGCGGCGTTCCTGTGCATGTCGGCACTTGGCGGGATCTGGTTGCTGTTCTGGGGCTTGAAGTATTTCAACCCGGAAGATCATCCGAGCGTTAAACAGTCCGAACTGGACTACATCCAGCAAGAAGTCGAACCGGAACAGGCCCGCGTGCCGTTCTCGAAAATCCTCCGTATGCGCGGCACCTGGGCCTTCGCCCTCGCCTACTCGCTGACCGCGCCGGTGTTCTGGTTCTACCTGTACTGGCTGCCACCGTTCCTCAATCAGCAATACAACCTGGGCATCAACGTCACCCAGATGGGCATTCCGCTGATCATCATCTACGTCACGGCTGACTTCGGCAGCGTCGGTGGCGGCATCTTGTCTTCGTTCCTGATCGGTCGCGGGATGAACTCGATCAAGGCGCGGCTGTTGTCGATGTTCCTGTTTGCCTGCTGCATCATCGGCGTGATCATGGCGGCTGGCTCGGCCAATCTGTGGGTGGCAGTTGCTGCGATCTCTCTGGCCATCGGTGCGCATCAGGCCTGGACCGCGAACATCTGGAGCCTGGTGATGGACTACACGCCCAAACACATGATGAGCACGGTCTTCGGTTTCGGCGGCATGTGCGCGGCGATTGGCGGGATGTTCATGACCCAGATCGTCGGCCACATCCTCACCGTGACCAACAACAATTACACCGTGTTGTTCACCCTGATTCCGGCGATGTATTTCATTGCGCTGACGTGGATGTACTTCATGGCACCGCGCAAGATTCCTACCGTTACTGAATAAACCGGCCACTTGATTGACCCCTTGCTCGCGAACGCGCACTGACAGTCGAAAAAAATGTGACTGACACAGCGCTTTCGCGAGCAAGCTCGCTCCCACAGTTTCTTGTGTTGTCAGCTCAGCGGCGGCTTTGCTGCCACGCTGCCGCCAATCCGCTGCAACAAATCACCGCAATGCCGATCACCGTCAACAGGCTAGGCGTGTGATTGAACAGCAACCAGCCCAACAACCCCGCAAACACGATCTGGCAATAACCGAACGGCGCCAGCAGCGCCGGGGCGGCATGGCGGAACGCCTGGGTCAGAAACAAATGCGCGGTCATCCCGCAACTGCCCAGCGCCAGCATCAGCCCGGCATGGGTCAGCGTCGGCACCTGCCAGAAGAACGGCACCAGCGCACTCATCACCAGCGTATTGCACAGCCCGGCAAAAAAGTTACTGGTGGTCGGGCTGTCGACTTGCGCAAGCTTGCGGGTCAGCAACTGATAGAAGCAGAAAAACAGCGCCGAACAGAACGGCAGCAACACCGCAGGCGTGAACAATTCCCCGCCGGGGTGGACGATGATCAGCACGCCGATAAAGCCGCAAATCACCGCGATCCATTGGCCGCGAGTCACCCGTTCCTTGAGCAGCGGCACCGACAACGCCGTCACCAAAACCGGCGCAAGAAAGTTCACCGCCGTGGCTTCCGCCAGCGGGATATACAGCAGGGCTGTGGTGAAAAACAGGCTGGTGCCGAGCAGGCAAAGTGCTCGAACCAACTGCCATAACGGCTTCTTGGTGCGCAGGACGCGCAGCCCGGACTGCGGCAGAAAAATCCCCGCCATCAGCAGCGTGTGCACCAGGTATCGCGCCCAGACCACCATCACGATCGGATAGAAACCGGACAGGTATTTCGACAGTGCGTCGTGGCTGGAGAACAGGAAGGTTGCCACGACAATCAGCAAGATGCCCTTGAAGGGTTGGTTGACACCGGAGAGCGGGGTGCTGACGGTCATTGGGTTTCCTTGTCGAGCCATAAAAGATCAAGAGCTTCGCAGGCAGGCTCGCCTCCCCCTGTGGGAGCGGGCTTGCCCGCGATAGGTGCGCAGCACCGCTTAAAGGCGCGCCAACAACGCTCGTGTTTTATCAATCGCCATCTGCGCCCGCTGTAATCCGCTCACGCCCTGCTCGAGCAATTTCACCGTGGGAATTTCCAGGCTCAGTGGAATATTAGTCGGCAGCGCTTTCAACAACCCGAGCAGATCGCAATCGCCCTCGCCGGGAAACCGCCGCTCGTTGCGCGCTTGACGCAAGATCTCGGCCATGTCTGACGGCCTCGGCCCAGCCACATCACATAATTGCGCATAACGCAGGCGCGCCGCTGGCACCGTCTGCAGATCCTCCAGCCGCGACGCCGAACGATCAAAGTGGAACGCATCAACCAGCACCGCAGCGTTTTCCCGATCAGCGTTTTCGACAATTCGCAGCGCTTGTTCGAGGTTGCGCGCATCGGTCCAGGGCATGAACTCCAGATGCGGGTGCAACCCGTAAGGCGCCGCCAGATCGCACAGCGCCGCAAAGTTATCGGTCAGCCGCTGTTCGTCAGGATCGTTACCGGCGACCAGTAATTCAGTAGCACCAAATTCCGCGCCGACCGTAAGAAGTTTCTCGAAGTCAGCGACGACGGTTTGCGGCCTCAGACGCAGGATTTCCACATCGAGCACGCGGATGCCGGTGTCACGCAATTGCGCCAACGTCTGACGCCGCAAGTCGCCATCGGCCACCAACGGGAAGTGATATTCCTCTGGCGTCGCCGGCTCAAGGCGCAAACCGACATGGCTGTAACCGGCACGCACCGCCACTTCGACCATTTGCGGTGGCGACAACTCCAGCACCGTAAGGCTGGCCAGGGAGAGGATGCGTTCGCTCATGTTCAAGCCTCGATCAGTGCAGGGGCGCAGGCACGACCGGTGGCGGCGGCCTCGCGAATGGCTTCAATCAGCGCAAGGGTGCGCGCGGCATCGGCAGCGCTCACCAGCGGCTCGACTTCACGCCGCGCCACACGTACGAAATGCTCTAACTGCAAACGTAAAGCGTCGTCACGGGTGTAGGACTCTTCCACCACCCGTAACGGTTCATGCCAACCGGCGTCGACCTGATCAGCGGCGTAATGCCAACGCTTGAGCTGCGGAATGCTCAAGGCCCCGGCAGTCCCGGCCAGCAGATAACAGGGCTGATCGGCCTGACGCGGGTACACCGGGTTCTCGCCGCAACTCAGCTCCCAACTCCATGGCGCGGCGACCGCATCCGATCCGCTCAACGTGCCCAACGTGCCGCCTTCGAATTGCAGCAGCGCCGCCACGCTGTCCTCGTTGGCGAAACCGCGCACTGCATTGTCGGTGATCGCTTGCACCGAGCGCACTTCGCCGCACAGATGTCGTAGCAGGTCGAGGTCATGAATCAAATTGGTCAGCAACATCCCGGCGCCCGGTTCGCGGCGCCACGGGATCTCGAAATAGCTGTCGGGTTTGCGCAACTGGAACAGCGCCGTGACCGTGGTCAGTCGCCCGAGCGCCCCGCTCTGCACCAGCTCATGGGCGCGCACGATCAGCGGATTATGGCGTCGATGGTGGCCAACCAATACCGGCACGCCGCTGCTTTTCACCGCGGCCACCAATTCGCGCACTTCATCGAGGTGCACGCCGACCGGTTTCTCCAGAAGCACCGGCACACCCGCCACCAGGCAATCGAGCGCCGTGCTGACGTGTTGATTGTTCGGATTGGCGACGATCACCGCGTCTGGCCGGATTTGCTCCAGCATCTGACGATGATCAGCGAAATGCCTTACACCCCATTCGGCCGCAAGCCCTACTGCTTGCGGCCCAGGATCAGCCACCGCGCACAGCGTCGCTTCGCTGAGGGTTTGCAGGTGCCGATAATGTTGCTGGCCCATGATGCCGGCGCCGATCAGGGCGATTCGAAGGGGCGAATTCAAGGCGCGATCCTCTTGTGATTGTTGTTGGAATATCACTCCAGCAACAATTTAGAACCGAGTTCCAGAATCAAAAACCCAACAATCGCAAAACCGTTCGAACACCGCACAACTTGTTGTCAAACGATCTGTGTGAATTCAGATTAGATAAACAGTTCCGAGGCCAGGCTAGCCGCTGATAATTCTTCGGTGAATGTCAGCAATAACGGCGCCAGCTCATGCAGGCGCGCCCCCGGCATGCGCGCACTCGGCCCGGCGATACTCAGTACGCCGATCACCCGCCCATCCGTTGGATGCCTGACCACTGCGGCAATCGCCGAAGTGCCAACCGCCGAACTCTCTTCGACACAGGCATAGCCCTGCTCGCGCGCCAGACGCAGGCGCTCCAGCAACTCGATATTGGAGCGCGGCGCATTCGGCCCGACACTCTCCGGGACTTCCGCAGCCTGGCGCTCGACCAGCGACAGCGCCTCGGCGTCGCTCATGCACGCCAGCCACGCATGCCCGGAGGCGGTGTAAAACAGCGGCGCATCGCGGCCCATGTCCGGGTCATAACGCAGACCGGTGCGGGCGCCTTGCGCCTTGGCAATCCAGGTCTGCCGTTCGCCATCGATCACACCCAGACGCACCAGTTCACCGGTTTCCTGGGCCAGCCGATCGAGCACCGGTTGCACGATGTCGGCACCGCTGCTCGACAGGTATTGAAAACCCATCGCGACCAGTTTGGTCGACAGGTGATAGCGCAAGGTCTCCGGGTTCTGCCGCACGTAGCCCAGGCGTACCAGTTCGGCGAGCAGGCGGTGGGTCGCGCTTTTCGGGATATCCAGTTGCTCGGCCAGCGTCTGCATCGGCAGCCCGCGCGGATCACTGGTGAGGCTTTCCAGCACACTGAAAACCCGTTCGATTTGACTGCCGGCCATGGGGACATCCAAAGGAAATTTCGCCGATTCTAGAAGACATTGACGGCAAAGCGAAATCTGGAACCGGTTGTTCGATAACCGCCCGCTTTGTTGCTTCAAGGCTTGTCGCGCGATGCCGCCGCTGGTTATTTTCTGGAATCAAATTCCAAAAAAAATTCATCGCTGGAGCGTTGTTTGATGTCTGCCGAACTCCCTGATATCGACTGCGACGTATTGGTCGTCGGCTCCGGCGCCGCCGGGTTGTCGGCCGCCGTCACCGCTGCATGGCATGGCTTGAAAGTCATCGTTGTCGAGAAAGACCCAGTGTTCGGCGGCGCCACCGCATGGTCCGGTGGCTGGGCGTGGGTGCCGTGCAATCCGCTGGCCCGTCGCGCCGGCATCGTCGAAGACATCGAACAACCGCGGACCTATTTGCGCCATGAACTGGGCGAGCATTTTGATTCGGCGATGATCGATGCCTTTCTTCAAGCCGGGCCGCGCATGGTCGCGTTTTTCGAGCAGCACACTGCCCTGCAATTTGCCGATGGCAACAGCATCGCCGACATTCATGGCGACACGCCGGGTGCCGGTACTGGCGGTCGCTCGGTCATCGCGGCGCCTTACGACGGACGCAAGGTCGGACGTTTGCTCAAGCGCCTTCGTACAACGATGCGCGAAACGTCCTTCATGGGCATGCCGATCATGGCCGGTGCCGATCTGTCGGCGTTTCTTAACCTGACCCGTTCGTTAAGAGCGGCTTGGCACGTGAGCCGACGCTTTACTCGGCACCTGCTCGACCTCGCGGTACATGGCCGCGCGATGCAACTGGTCAACGGCGTGGCGCTGGTGGCAAGGCTGGCAAAGTCCGCCGAAGACCTTGGCGTTCTACTCTGGGAATCGGCGCCGGTGACGGAACTGCTGCGTGATGGCGCGCGCGTCTCGGGGGCTGTGGTTAACACAAACAAAGGCTTGATCCGCATTCGTGCACGCAAAGCCGTGGTGCTCGCCGCCGGCGGTTTCGCCAATGACATCGAGCGGCGCAAAGCCTTGTTCCCACGCACGCCGACCGGCCATGAACACTGGGCACTGCCACCGCTGGCCGTCAACGGCGACGGCCTGCGCCTGGGCGAAAGTGTCGGCGCACGGGTCAATGCCGATGTGGCTTCGCCCGTGGCGTGGGCGCCGGTATCGCAAGTGCCACATTCCGACGGCAGCACCGGCCATTTCCCACACATCATCGAACGCGGCAAACCCGGGATCATCGGCGTGCTGAGTAACGGCCAGCGCTTCGTCAACGAAGCCAACGGTTATTACGATTACGTCAGTGCCATGGTCGCCGCTGCACCGGAAGGCGAAGAAGTCGCCTCCTGGCTGATCTGCACCCATGCCTTTCAACGGCGTTATGGCTTGGGCATATCGCGGCCGTTTCCGCTGCCAGTGTCAGAATTTATCCGCAGCGGCTATCTGAAAACCGGTAACACCGTTGAAGAATTGGCCCTCGCCTGCGGCATCGACCCGAGCGGCTTGCGCCAGACTGTGGATAACTACAACCGCCATGCCCGTCACGGCGAAGACCCGTTGTTCGGTCGCGGCGCAACACCCTACAACCGCAAACAGGGTGATCCGGCGAACCTTCCCAACCCCTGCGTTGCCCCAATAGACAGCGGCCCGTTTTATGCCGTGAAAGTCCAACCCGGATGCTTTGGCACCTTCGCCGGACTCAAGGTCAACCCCCACGCGCAAGTGCTGGACGCCCACGAACAGCCTATCGCCGGCCTCTACGCAGCGGGAGGCGACATGGCCAGCATCATGGGTGGCCACTACCCGGCGGGCGGCATCAACCTCGGCCCGGCCCTGACTTTCGGTTACATCGCCGCCCGGCACATTGCCGGCATGACTGCTTTCGAACAGGAGATCGACCATGCAGCACATCGTTAACGCCCAAGGTTTGAACATGCCGAAACTCGGTCTCGGCACCTGGCCCATGCTCGGTGACGAATGCACGCGCGCCGTCGAGCAAGCGCTGGAACTCGGTTATCGACACATCGATACGGCAGCGGCCTACAACAATGAAGACGCGGTCGGACAAGCACTGGCGAATACACCGACACCGCGCGAGCAGATTCATGTCACCTCCAAGGTCTGGTGGGACCAGTTGCAACCCGACGCGATGCGCCACTCCATGGATCGCAGCCTCACAGCCCTGCGCAGTGATTACGTCGATCTGTTCATGATCCACTGGCCGACCACTGACTGGGACCTGCCACGCACCCTCGAAACGCTCGCCTCGTTCAAGGAGCAAGGCCTGGCGCGCAACATCGGCGTGGCGAATTTTCCGCTGCCGTTACTGCGCAAAGTCGTCGAGGAATACGGCATCGGTCTGTCAGCCATTCAGGTCGAGTACCACGTACTGCTCGGCCAAAACGCCCTTCTCGACTACGCCCACCAACACAATATGGCGCTGACGGCCTACACGCCGCTGGCGCGCAACAAGGTCTCGGACATCCCGCAGATTCAACAGATCGCCAATAAGCACGGCGTGCTGCCGACCCAGGTAGCGTTGAAATGGTTGCTCGATCAGCCCAACGTTGCAGCCATTCCCAAGGCCAGCAGCCGCGCCAATCAACTGGCCAACCTGGCATCACTCAAGGTCGAACTCGACGATGAAGACCGTGCACTGATCGCTGCGCTGTCGAAACGCGAACGTCAGGTCAGCCCGGATTTTGCCCCCGAGTGGGATGCGTTTGATCGCTGATTAATGATCCGGCGATAGAAATCCGGCGCGGGATTGAATTTGCCGCGCGCCAGACCGTCAATAACAGGCCCGACCTCGTCAGCACGAGGCCGGGCCTGTTTGCGTGTGGTCAATAGACGGACGACCGGACTGGCGCCACACTCACACAGCAGCAACACTCATCAACACCCGATACAAACAGAGGATTCCCACATGCTATGGAAAAAAGGCCGACGCAGTGACAACGTCGTCGATGCCCGTGGTGATGATGCCGGCGGTGGCGGCGGCATGCGTTTCGGCGGCGGCAAAGGCCTGAGTCTGGGGGCCATTCTGTTGATCGTCGGTATCGGCTGGATCACCGGGCAGGACCCAATGCAGATCCTCGGCCAACTCGCCGGGCAATCTACCCAGCAATCGGCACCGACCTCGCAAACCCGCCAGGCTCCTCCCGCAAACGATGAACAGGCCGAATTCGTCCGCTCGATCCTCGGCGACACCGAAGACACCTGGGGCGCGATTTTTCAGCAGGCCGGTCGGCAATATAAGGACCCGACCCTGGTGCTGTTCAGCAATCGGGTGAATTCCGCCTGCGGTCTGGCGACCTCGGCAACCGGCCCGTTCTACTGCCCGGCTGACCAAAAGGTCTATCTGGACATGGCGTTCTTCCAGGAGATGTCGCAACGTTTCAAAGCCGCTGGCGATTTCGCCCAGGCCTACGTGATCGCTCACGAAGTCGGACACCATGTGCAGACGCTGCTCGGCGTCTCGGCGAAAATTCAGACAGCCCGCCAGCAAGGTCGGCAAATGGAAGGCGACGGCGGCTTGCTGGTGCGCCAGGAATTGCAGGCCGATTGCCTGGCGGGGGTCTGGGCCTATAACGCACAGAAGCGTTTGAACTGGCTGGAACCGGGCGACATCGAAGAAGCCTTGAACGCCGCCAACGCCATCGGTGATGATCGCCTGCAACAACAGGGTCAGGGCCGTGTGGTGCCGGACTCGTTTACCCACGGTACGTCGGCGCAAAGGGTGCGCTGGTTCAAAACCGGATTCGCGCAGGGCCAGGTCGGCCAGTGCGACACCTTCGCGGCGAAAAACCTGTAAATGCATAAATGGCTTTTAGCGTTACTGATCATTGGCAGTACCGCGCACGCTGCGGGTGTCGACGCAATCAGTCCCGGTCGTTTGCAGCTCAAGGCCGGGGAAATGGCGGTGGGCATCGGCGCCGCGCCAGACAAGATCGAGCGTGTGCTGATCGTCATTCATGGCCGTTTGCGCAACTCGGAAACCTATCGCAAAAGCGCCGAAAGCGCGGCCGAACTGGCGAGGCAAACCGCGCATACGCTGGTAATTGCCCCGCAGTTTCTCAATGAAAGCGACGTAGCCCTGTATTCGTTGCCGCCGACGCTGTTGCGCTGGCAAGGCAACGAATGGATGGGTGGCGGGTTATCCACAGGGCCGAATCCGCTGAGCTCCTATGCAGCACTCGATGAGATCGTCGCGCGGATCAGCGATCGCAAACAGTTTCCGGATGTGAAGCAGATCGTGATTTTCGGCCACTCCGGTGGCGGTCAGGTGGTGCAGCGTTATGCCCTGCTCGCCAAGGACCAGCCAGCACTGAAGGCCAATGGCATTCGTCTGCGCTATGTGGTGGCGAATCCGTCGTCGTACGCTTATTTCAATGAGCAGCGACCGGTGGCGTTCGATCACGCCAAATGCGCAGGCTTCAATCGCTGGAAGTATGGTCTGTCAGACATGCCGGTGTACGCCGGTGGGCAAACGCCGCTGCAGCTTGAGAGCAGTTACGTCAAACGCGAGGTGATTTATCTGCTCGGCCAACAGGACATCGATCCCAACCATCCGGCGCTGGACAAGCGTTGTGAAGCCGAGGCGCAAGGCGCGTATCGCCTGGAGCGTGGGAAGTTGTACTTCGGCTATTTGCTGCGTCGGCATCCGGAAGGGGTGAATCAGCGGTTGGTGGAAGTGCCCGGGGTTGGGCATAACGGCGACGGCATGTTGACCTCGCCGGAGGGGCAGAAGGCGTTGTTCGATCAGTAAGCTGTTTGGCGGATTTTATGCCCTCTTCGCGAGCAAGCTCGCTCCCACAGGGGAATGCATTCCAAATGTGGGAGCGAGCTTGCTCGCGAAGAGGCCAGTTCAGGCAGCAAAGATTTCAGGCCAGCAGCATCCGCCGCAACTCGACACAATCCTTCGCATGCCAATCGGTCAACTCGGGCCACGGGTTTTCCGGCAGATTCACCAACACCGTCCGCGCCCCTGCTGCACGCCCGCAATCGAGATCAAAACGGTAATCACCGACCATCACCATCTCGCTCGCCGGCACGTCCCAGGCCTCTGCCAGCTTCAGCAAACCACCCGGATGCGGTTTCGGCGGCGCTTCATCGCGGCCCAACACATCGTCCACCGCGAAGCAGTCAGCCAGACCAATCGCCTCCAGCGTCACATGCGCCAGTTCCCGCGCATTGCGGGTCAGAATGCCCAGGCGATAACCGCGCGAATGCAGATCACGCACCAGCTCCACTGCCCCGCTAGCCGGGGTCGAACCCAGCGCCAGCTCGCGCTCGTGCTCCAGCAACCAGGCATGTTTCGCCGCGGCCTCATCCGCCGGCAATGCTGCCAGATGGGTGAGGATGTCGTCTTGCGGCGGAATCGCCAGCGCCACGCGAATCGCCGCAAAATCATGCACGGCGACGGTCAGCGTGCCATCCATGTCGAACACCCAGTGCTTCACATCCTTCAGGCTCATGCCCAATCCTTGCGATGGCGGATCAAGCCTTCCTGCGTCACCGAAGCGACCAGTTGGCCGGCGCGGTTGTACACGCTGCCACGGGAGAAACCACGGGAATTACCGGCCCACGGACTGTCCATCGCGTAGAGCAACCAGTCATCGGCACGCAGATCGTTGTGGAACCACAGCGCGTGATCGAGGCTGGCGACCTGCATGTCTTTCTGCCACACCGACTTGCCGTGGGGCAGCATCGAGGTGGTGAGCAAACCGAAGTCCGAGGCGTAGGCCAACAGGTATTTGTGCAGCGCCGGGATGTCGGCCAAAGCGCCGTCGGCACGGAACCACACATACTTCACTGGATCGGCCGGTTGCGGGTTGTACGGATCTTTTTCGGTGACCGGGCGCACTTCGATCGGTTTCGGGCACAGCAGTTTTTCACGCATGTGTTCCGGAATCAGGTGCGCGCGTTGCTGGGTCAATTCCAGCTCCGATGGCAGGTTTTCCGGGCCGACCACGACCGGCATCTGACTCTGGTGCTCGAAGCCTGCCTCGTCGTACTGAAACGAAGCGCTGCAGGTGAAGATCGGGTGGCCCTTCTGAATGGCAGTGACCCGACGCGTGCTGAAACTGCCGCCATCGCGCACGCGGTCAACGGAGTAAACCACCGGCAACTTGGCGTCGCCCGGGCGCAGGAAATAGCCGTGCATCGAATGCACATGACGCGCCTCTTCAACGGTCTGACTGGCCGCCGACAGCGACTGACCGAGCACCTGACCACCGAACAACTGACGGAAACCCAGGTCCTGGCTACGGCCACGGAACAGGTTTTCTTCGATCGGTTCCAGGGTCAGCAGGTCGACCAGATCTTCCAACACTTGGCTCATTCAGACTCTCCTCACACAAAGCTATGCCGCGCAGTCTTGGCTGCGGCGGCCGATTCAGATTCTGGCACGGGCCAATGATATGGCGGCCATTGTAAACGTCCGTGTCGGCTTATCCATGCAAGGTTTGCAGCCATTGTTCCCGAGTGATGCGGTACAGCACATGCCGTCTCAGCGGATGATCGACAGCAAGCTTCGGATGATCGAAATCATCCTCCGGCGCGTGATGCATACCGATCGCCTGCATGACTTTCTCCGAGGGCAGATTGCTTTGCGCGGTGAAGGAAACGATTTCCTTCAAGGCCAAGCGATCAAAGCCGCAACGCAGAGCCGTCCACGCCGCTTCACTGGCATAACCGAGCCCCCAATGTTCCTTGGCCAGGCGCCAGCCAATTTCCACCGCCGGAGTGAACGGCGCATCGAAGCCGACCACGCCGAGCCCGGTGAAACCGATGAACTCGCCGCTGTCCTTGCGCTCCAGCGCCCACAAGCCGAAACCGTGCTCGGCAAAATGTCCGCGCACGCGGCCAATCATCGACGCGCTTTCCAGTCGGCTCAACGGTGCCGGAAAATAACGCATGACCTGAGGATCGGCACACATCGCTGCAAATGCCGGCAAATCCTCGTCCTGCCACTGTCGCATCAGCAGGCGTGCGCTTTGCAGTTCCAGTATCGGCTCCATCGTGCCCCTCCGTTTCCATGCCGCAAGTCTACATCGCTGGTAGGATCCTTCACTCTTTCCTACGTTCCTACATGAAACCGCCATGCCATTGCCGCTGATCTACCACGAAGACTACAGCCCTGAGTTTCCGGCGGATCACCGCTTTCCCATGGACAAGTTTCGCCTGCTGCGCGATCACCTGGTCGACAGCGGTCTGACCCGCGACGCCGATCTGCTGCGGCCGGAGATTTGTCCCAACGACATCCTCGCCCTCGCCCATGACCGTGCGTATATCGAACGCTACATGAGCGGCGAGTTGTCCCGCGAAGACCAGCGGCGCCTTGGCTTGCCGTGGAATGAAGCACTGGCGCGGCGCACGGTGCGCGCGGTCGGCGGTTCGATTCTGGCAGCGGAAAAAGCCCTGGAGCATGGCCTGGCCTGTCACTTGGCGGGCGGCACTCATCACGCGCATTACGACTACCCGGCGGGGTTCTGCATTTTCAATGACCTGGCAATCATCAGCCAATACCTGCTGCAAAGCGGTCGGGTCAATCGCGTGCTGATCTTCGATTGCGATGTGCATCAGGGCGACGGCACCGCGCGGATTCTCCATGACACACCGGAGGCGATTACCGTTTCCCTGCACTGCGAGAAGAATTTTCCTGCACGCAAAGCCGAAAGTGACTGGGACATTCCGCTGCCCAAAGGCATGGGCGACGCTGACTATTTGAAAGTGGTCGACGACACACTCAATTACTTGTTGCCGCTGTATCAACCGGACCTGGTGCTGTACGACGCCGGCGTTGATGTGCACAAGGACGACGCCCTCGGTTATCTGCAACTGACTGACGAAGGCGTCGCTGCCCGTGATGAAAGCGTGATGCGCCATTGCCTGGGCCGCGACATTCCGGTGATGGGCGTGATCGGCGGCGGCTACAGCAAGGACCGCCACGCCCTTGCCCGCCGCCATGGCATCCTCCATCACAGCGCGCAACGGGTCTGGCAGTCACACGGTTGTCATTGAGCTGTGCTGCGTTACCCACAATCGCTGTGGAACGGCCTGTGGATAACCTGAGTGAAAGGGACTACAGGCCATACCTACTGCGGTCTACAGAACACTGGCTATTTTTTAACCAGACACTGAATCCACCAATCCACCCTGTGGGAGCGAGCTTGCTCGCGAAAGCGCCAGTGCATTCAAAATCAAACTGACTGACCCACCGCTTTCGCGAGCAAGCTCACTCCCACAAGGATCTCCCACATTGATCTGCGCTGTTAGAATGCGCGCCTTATCCCGCCATACCGCAGCGCACGCCATGACCCAGACTTCCGCCTCCTCCCCCGCTCACGTCGCCATCATCGGCGGTGGCCCCGCCGGCCTGATGGCCGCTGAAGTACTGAGCCAGGCCGGAATCCGCGTCGATCTCTACGACGGCATGCCCTCGGTGGGCCGCAAATTCCTGCTCGCCGGCGTCGGCGGCATGAACATCACCCACTCCGAAGCCTACCCGGCATTCCTGTCGCGCTACGCCGAACGCGCACCGCAGATCGCACCGTTGTTGCGCAGCTTCGACGCCGATGCGTTGTGCACGTGGATTCATGATCTGGGCATCGAAACCTTTATCGGCAGCTCCGGCCGCGTGTTCCCCACCGACATGAAAGCCGCCCCGCTGCTGCGCGCCTGGCTCAAACGCCTGCGTGACAGCGGCGTAATTATCCACACCCGCCACCGCTGGCTCGGTTGGGATAAACACGGCTCGCTGCGCATCGACAGCCAGGAAGGCGAAATAACCGTCAAGCCCGACGCCACCCTGCTCGCCCTCGGCGGCGGCAGTTGGGTGCGCCTCGGTTCGGATGGCGCGTGGATGCTGCCCCTAGAGCAAAAAGGTGTAGGACTTGCGCCGTTACAGCCGAGTAATTGCGGCTTCGAGGTGCAGGCCTGGAGCGAGTTGATGGTGAGCAAATTCGCCGGTGCGCCGCTGAAAAACATCGCCATCGGTTTGAACGACGATGCACCGCGCTTGGGCGAATGCGTGATTACCGCGACCGGGATTGAAGGCAGTCTGATTTATGCACTGTCGGCGCCGATTCGTGAGGCAATCAATCAACATGGCGCGGCGGTTATTCACATTGATCTGTTGCCCGGCCGCCCTGTGGATAAATTGCAGACGGCGTTGAGCAAGCCACGCGGTTCGCGTTCGATGGCCAAGCATCTGCACAGTCAGGTCGGGATTGATGGGGTGAAAGCGGCGTTGTTGCGGGAGTTGACTGACGCGGCGACGTTCGCTGATCCGGCGCTATTGGCGCGAGCGATCAAAGCCTTGCCACTGACGTTGGTCAAAACGCGACCATTGGACGAGGCGATCAGCAGTGCCGGGGGCGTGACGTTCGAGGCGATGGATGAGCGCATGATGCTCAAGGCGTTGCCGGGGGTGTTCTGCGCGGGGGAGATGCTTGATTGGGAAGCGCCGACGGGCGGCTATTTGCTGACGGGGTGCTTTGCCAGCGGGCGCGCGGCTGGGTTGGGGATTGTGCAGTGGCTCAAGTCCGAGGCGTCTGCCTGAACCCTCACCCCAGCCCTCTCCCAGAGGGAGAGGGAGCCGACCGAGGTGTCTGGCGTCCAACATCGACCTGAAACACCGAGTCGATTATGGATTCAACCCTGCAAGATCAGGTCGGCGTATTTCGAATATCCACCTCGGTCAGTCCCCTCTCCCTTTGGGAGAGGGTTAGGGTGAGGGGCTTTTGACCTTAAGGTTTGCGCTTGCGCGGCCCAGTGTTAAACACCGGCACTTTACGCACAGGCTTGACCGAAGGCTCCGGCGCCTGCGTCTCGCCGCTGTCGACCCACTTGCCCAGATTGCGCTTGCCGCCACCGCCAGAAGCTTTCGGCTTCTTCGGTTTCTTCGGCTTCTTGATCACCTGGCCGCTGGCATCGGTGTCCGGCACACGATGCTCAGGCTCGAAATCCGGCTCGTTCTGGCGCTTCAAGGTCTGCCGCGTCAGCATCTCGATCGCCGACAACATGTTCACTTCATCCGCGCACACCAGCGAAATCGCCTCGCCCGTCGCGCCAGCACGACCAGTACGACCAATGCGGTGGATGTAATCCTCAGCCACGATCGGCAGGTCAAAGTTGATCACCAGCGGCAAGTCTTCAATATCCAGACCACGGGCAGCCACGTCGGTTGCGACCAGAATCTGCACTTCACTGAGCTTGAAGCGATCCAGCGCCCGCTGACGGGTTGCCTGCGGTTTGTCGCCGTGAATACCGTCGGCATTCACACCTAGGCCCTGAAGTTTTTCCACCAGCGCATCGACGCCGTTGCGGGTCTTGGCGAACACCAGCACCTGCTTCCACTTGTTCTTGCGCATCAAATGCACGAACAGTTCGGCCTTGCGCTTTTTGTCTACCGTGACGATCCACTGCTTGACCGTGTTGGCGGCGACGTTGCGCGGGCTGACTTCGACGGTCAGCGGATCGTTGAGCATCTGCCCGGCCAGCAGGCGGATGTCATCGGAGAAGGTTGCGGAAAACAGCAGGGTCTGGCGCTTTTTCGGCAGCATGCGGTAAATGTTCGCCAGCTCTTCGGAGAAGCCCAGGTCGAGCATACGATCGGCTTCATCCAGCACCAGAGTCTGCAACTGATCGAGTTTCAGCGCATTCTGGCGGAACAGGTCGATCAGGCGACCGGGCGTGGCGACCAGCACATCGACGCCGCCGCGCAGCTTCATCATTTGCGGGTTGATGCTGACGCCGCCGTACACCGCGTAAGTGCGCAGCGGCAGGTTTTCGGCGTACTGGCGCACAGACTCATGAACCTGCTCGGCCAGCTCGCGGGTCGGCACCAGAATCAGCGCACGTGCCGAGTTGGCAGCGACTTTCGGCCCTTCCATGCTCAGCAACTGCAACAGTGGCAAAGCGAAACCGGCGGTTTTGCCGGTGCCGGTCTGCGCCGCTGCCATCAGGTCACGACCGGCCAGCACGGCCGGAATGGCTTGCGCCTGAACCGGCGTCGGGGTCTGGTAGCCGAGCTTCTCAAGGGAGCGCAGCAAGGGTTCGATCAGGCCAAGGGTGGCGAAAGTCATGGGAGTACCGTAGGAAAAAATAACGCAGGCATGCAATGCCGCGCAGTTTACCCTAATTCGTACGCGTTTCTGTGGGAACGGCTGTCGGCGCCACGACTGGCGGCTGCGTCGGACGACGCCACTGCGGCAGACCAATCAACACCACCGCGCTGATGATCACCAGCATCGCCAGCGCTTCTTCGATGCCGATGGTCTCGCCCACAAACACAATCCCCAGCAACACCGCCACCGCCGGATTGACGTAGGCATAACTGGTCGCCGCCGCCGGACGCACGTGCTTGAGCAAGTACATGTAGGAATTGAAGGCGATGATCGAGCCGAAGAAGATCAGGTAGGCCAGCGCCAGCCAGCCTTCAATCGGCGGCACGGCTTGCAGGTGTTCACCGCTGACGGCGCTGCCGATCAGCAGCACCACACCGCCGACCAGCATCTCCACCGCGCTGGCCATCGCGCCCTGCGGCAACGGCAAGTGTCTACTCCACACCGAACCGAACGCCCAGGTTGCCGCCGCGAAAATCAGTAATGCTGCGCCCAGCGGACTCGATTGCAGGTTGGAGCCCATGTTGAGCATGGCAATACCCACAATCCCCAACGCCACCCCGGCCCACTCCAATCGGGTGTTACGCGCTCCCCAGAAGTAACCGCAGAGCAACGTAAACAACGGCACCGTCGCCACCGCCAACGCAGCAACACCGGAAGCCACGCCCGTGTGCTCGGCCACGCTCACCGCGCCATTACCGAAACTGAGCAGCAAAATCCCGATGATCCCCGCCGCTTTCCACTGTGCCCAGGTCGGCGCCGGAGCCCCGCGCCAGCGCAGAAACGCATACATCAACGAACCGGCAATCACGAAGCGCACACCACCGAGCATCAGCGGCGGCCAGTACTCGACGCCGATGCGGATCACCAGATAGGTCGATCCCCAAATCACGTACAGCGCAAAAAACGCGGCGATCAGCGGCAAGGAAAAACGGCGCAAGGCAGGCATGGGCAGCTCGAAAGTCAGAGATAGCGGATGAATTATTCTAGAAAGGCTGACGAGCAAAAATAAGCTACAAAACCTGTTTATAGGGCCGGTACACTTTTGAAAGAACGGAGATCATCGGGATAAACCGGGATTTCGAAAGTCTGGCATTTTCAGGAGACGATCTTGGACAAATACGACCGCATGCTGCTCAGCGCTCTTCTCGAAAACGGTCGTGCGTCCTACGCCGATCTGGCGCGCAAGGTGAACCTCTCTGCCCCCGCCGTCGCCGAGCGCGTGGCCAAGCTTGAAGCGTCCGGGGTAATTACCGGATATGAGGCAAAAATTGACCTGTCGAAAATCGGCCTGCCGATCCAGTGCATGATCGAATTGCGCCTGCACCAGAACGGCAGCCAGAAGGTCTACGACGAACTGGTGAAAATCCCACAACTGACCGAGTGCTTTCGAGTGACAGGCGATCCATGCGTGATGATGAAGGCCGCGGTGGGATCGATGACGGAGTTGGAAGAGCTGATCAATCGGGTGGCGAAGTTTGGGTTCAGCAAGACCTCGATTGTGCTGTCGAGCGCGATCGAGAAGCGTGTGCCGCTCGGCCATATAGAAAGCAACGGTAAAACCTGAGGACGATGAAGCCCCCCTGTGGGAGCGAGCTTGCTCGCGAAAGCGGTAGATCAGTCACATAGAAGTTGAATGACACACCGCATTCGCGAGCACGCTCGCTCCCACAGGGGTTTTGTGCGGATTCGGGATCAGCGATAGCGCTGCAGATGTTCAGTGACTTTCGCGGCAGGGACTTTCTGTAGTTTGCACAGCAGGTCGTGCGATAGCTCACGTACACCATGCTTGCCGCGCAATTCTTCCGCCAGATGCGCCATCAGATTCGCCGCCATCTCCGCATCCGCCATCGCCCGGTGAGCCTGCCCCGTGTGCGGCAAACGCGCAAACGTGGTCAGCGTACCGAGCTTGTGATTCGGCGCCGCCGGCATCAACCGCCGCGCCAGCAGCAACGAGCAGGCAAAGTTTTGCAACCGCGTGCGTTTGATTCGCCCCAGCTCAAAGTCCCAGAATTTCTGGTCGAACGAGGCGTTGTGTGCGACCAGCGGCGTACAGCCGACAAACTCGTTGACCTCGTTCATCACCTGTTCGGCCGGCGGCGCGGTGCGCAACATGGCGTTGCTGATGCCGGTCAGTTGTTCGATGAACGCAGGGACGCGCACGCCGGCGTTCATCAGGCTCTGGTAACGCTCGACGATGCGGCCGTTTTCCAGCATGACCACGGCGATTTCCGTGGCGCGGCAGTTGCTGTTCGGCGACAGGCCAGTGGTTTCAAAGTCGATGACTGCAATGCGTTCCAAACCGGGTTCAACTCCGTTCAAATCAATTCTTGAGCAACAGCGCGCCTTCGATCGGCACGTAACGGCTGGCCGCGCGGATCAGCGAGTTGGCGGTCAGGCCGGGCACGCCATAGGCGACCGCGTGCACGCCGTGTTTGCTGATGATGCGCTCCAGCAGCATGTCGAAATCACCGTCACCGGAAGCCAGGACGATTTCGTCGACGTGGTCGGCGGCGTCCATGATGTCGAGGGTGATGCCGACGTCCCAGTCACCCTTGGCCGAGCCGTCGCTGCGCTGGATGTAGGGCTTGAGCTTCACGGTGAAACCGAGGTTGCGCAGGATCTGCTGGAACTGCTGCTGCTTGCTGTCGCCACGGTCGATCGCGTAGGCGTAGGCCTCGACGATCTGCCCGTCCTTGCTGATGTCGGCCCACAATGCGGCGTAGTTGAAGTGACAACCATAAGCCTGACGCACGGTGTAGTAGAGGTTCTGCACGTCGGCGAACACTGCGATTTTTTTCACCGGAGTTCCTGTGGGCGCGCAAGCGCACGAAGCGGGATCAGGCGCCAGGCCCGAAAAAGGCGCTCAGTATGCCAGCCATCAGGAGGGTTCCGCGAATAATCGGCCCGAAGCCCCAAGGGGCTCCGGACGAATGGTGAATCAGACGAAGGAATCGTCGTCATCGAAGAACGAAGAATTGTCGTCGCTGTAATCGGTGTCGGTGAAGCCGCCCTGGTCATTGCCAGAGAAGCCGTTATCGGCCACACGCTGATCATCGCCCCAGCCATTGTTGCTCTGGTCGGCGACCTGTGCCGGCTCTTCCTTGATCACTTCAACGATTTCTTCCGGCTGCTGATTGTGATGAAACAGGCTGCTGATGCCTTGCGCCAGCATCACGCCACCGGCCACACCGGCCGCAGTTTTCAAGGCACCTCCGAGGAAACTGCTGCCTGCCGCTGGAGCCGCTTGTTGCGCATAGTTAGGCGGCGCTGCGCCGAAGTTCTGTTGTGGCGCCGGGGCCGCGTAATTCTGCTGCGGTGCCGGTTCCCGCCAGCCGCCCGTCGACGAAGGCGCAGCACTCTGGGTCGGCGCCGGACGCGAACTGCCACCAAAAATGCTCGACAGGAAACCGCCACCACCGCTCGGCGCCGGGGCGGCACTCTGCGCCTTGGCCGCTTGCAACTCGGCCTGCAACTGCTGGACTTGCTGAGTCAGCTGCTTGTTCTGCTCGTCGAGGCTCTTGAGCGCCGCCTCTTGCACCAGAATCGCCTGGGTCATGAAATAACCTGCCGCCGGTTGGCGCGTCAGGTGTTCCTTGATCCGCGTTTCAGCCTGGGCGTCGCGCGGGGCTGCCTCCGTTTCGGCCTGTTGCAGCCGGGAAAACAGTCCATCGATCAGGGTTTGCTCTTCGCTGTTCATGGCGACCTCGTAGATTGCCGGGGATAACGTTGCCCTCGTCCACGTTGGCCGAGGTGCTCTCCTGTAATGGAGGCGATGACAAAACGTTTCAATGACCTTTACCGAATGTTTACGTTTGTGTCGCGCCAGCCATCATCGGTTAAAGTGAGCCACTGTTTTCGACCTGCGATACCGACCGATGAATGCCCTCGAAGTACTGCGCGACTCTCTGTATTTTTTCAAACGCCACTTGGGCAGCATCGTGCAGTTGTGCCTGCCGCTGGTGATTTTCGAAGCGTTTCTGCAACAGGTGGTCGATCACGCCACCGGGCCGGAAAATTTCTCGGCCATCAGTGTCGTCGTCGGCCTGCTGGTGTATCCGCTGTACACCGCCGCGCTGATTCTGTTCCTCGATGCGCGCAGCCGTGGCGAGGCGCCGCGCAACCGCGATCTGCTGGCGATGGCCGCCACCCTGTGGCCACGTTTCGCTCTGCTCACGGCGCTGAACACCTTGCTGATTCTGTTGGGCCTGTCGCTGTATTTCCTGCCGGGCTTGATGTTGATGGTCATGCTCGCGTTCGGCGAATACCTGCTGGTGCTGCGCGGCATGGGGCCGTTGCAGGCCATGAAGGAAAGCCTGCGCCTGACCCGCGGGCATTTCTGGCGGATCATGCTGTGCATTCTCTGCGTGATGACGCCGCTGTGGTTGCTCAAGGGCGCCACCTTGGCGGTGTACCCCGAGCCGCAAAACCCTGTGATCGCGATATTGATCGACAGTGCTCACAGCTTCCTGCAACTGTTCACCAGCGTGGTGCTGTTCCGCCTGTTCATGCTGATCAGCGAATTGCCGGACAAACGTGACGGCGCACGCTGACCGCTCTGCGCTTGGGCTTCGCGCCCGCGCTCAGGTATGCTCGGGGCCACTTTCTGTAACGCTATAAGTCGAGCCATGACCCGCCTACTGCGCTACACCCTGTTGCTCGTTGTGCTCGCCATCGCCGTGATCGGCGGGCTGATGTTCAGCCTGACCTGGCGCCCCGACGCCCGCGAAACCCTGCCGGTCAGTTGCACCGCCACCGTGCCGACGCTGGTGCCCGGGCAAGCGCTGAAAGTCATGACCTGGAACGTGCAGTTTCTGGCCGGCAAACGTTACGTGTTCTGGAATGATCTGGCGCAAGGCGATGACGAAGCGCCGACGCTGGAAGACATGGCCTTCAGCCTCGACGAAGTGGCGCGGGTGATCCGCGACGAACAACCCGATGTGGTGCTGCTGCAGGAACTCGATGACGGCGCCAAGGCCAGCGACTATCAGAACCAGCTCAAACTGTTGCAGGAACGCGTCGCCGATTTGTACCCGTGCAGTGCCAGCGCCTTCGACTGGAAAGCCGATTTCGTCCCTGACCGACACATCTTCGGCAGCGTCGGCCGGCAACTGGCGACACTGAGCCGCTACCGCATCGAGCACGCCGAGCGCCTGCAATTGCCGGTGGCCTCTGCCAATGTCATCAGCCGTCAGTTCCAACCGAAAGACGCCCTGCTCGCGACCAAACTGCCCTTGAGTGACGGCGGGCAACTGACCGTGTTCAACACCCATCTTGAGCGCGTCAGCCAGCCGAATGACACGCCGGGCGCACAAGTGACGGCGGTGGCCAAGGTCCTCGACAAGTATGAAAGCCAGGGCCTGCCGTGGCTGATCGGCGGAGACTTCAATCTGTTGCCGCTCGGCCAGTACCGCCGCTTGCCTGCCGAACAGCGTACGCCCTACTCCGCCGACAGCGAACTGCATCTGCTGTGGGACAAATATCCGATGATCCCGACCAATAACGAAGCCAGCGGCATCGACCGTGCGCAGTGGCTGACCCACTACCCCAACGACCCCGGCCTGAATGGCCCGGACCGTACGGTCGACTACCTGTTCTACAGCCCGAAAATCAAACGGGTCGAAGCGACGGTGCGCCAGGACGATACGTTGCGCATCTCCGATCATCTGCCGGTAATCGCGCGCTTCTTGTTGCCTGCTGCGCCCTAATCCCCCCTGCGGCAGCTCCTACCGGGGATTTCGGGGTCAGTGGACTTCTTCCAGGTCGTCATGCAGCAGCCCGAAGATCTGCCGTTTCATATCGATGAACGAGCGCTCCATGACCATGTCCAGTGAGCGCGGGCGTTCGATCGGCACATCGAGAATCTGCTTGATCCGCCCAGGTTTCGCGCCCATCACATAGACCCGATCACCGAGCAGAATCGCTTCGTCGATGTCATGGGTGACGAACAACACGGTCTTCTTGCTGTTGCCCCACACCCGCAGCAACAACTGCTGCATCTGCAAACGCGTCTGGCTGTCCAGCGCGCCGAACGGTTCGTCCATCAGCAAAATCTGCGGGTCGTTGGCCAGTGCGCGGGCAATCGCCACGCGCTGCATCATCCCGCCCGACAGCTGCTTGGCGTAGTTGTCGGCGAACCCGGTGAGGCCGACTTCGTTGACGTAATAATCGACGATTTCCTTGCGCCGCGCCGCCGGCATGCCGCGACGCTTAAGGCCGAACTCGACGTTCTGGCGCACCGTCAACCACGGAAACAATGTGTAGCTCTGAAAGACCATGCCGCGATCTGCGCCGGGGCCTTGCACCTGCTGGCCGCCGACGTAGATCTCGCCGGAGGTCGGCTCGGCCAGGCCCGCAGTCAGATACAGCAGGCTCGACTTGCCGCAACCCGACGGCCCGACCAGCACGGCAAACTGCTGATCCGGCACCTCGAACGACACCTCTTCCAGCGCAGTAAACGTGCCACCGTCGGGCTTCTTGTAACGCAGGCTGACCTTGTCCACTTGCAAGCGCGGCGCCGCCTGCGCCGGCGTCGCAACGGGTTCGATAAAACGATGATTGGCAGCAGTCACTGAGCCCATGCGGCAACCCTCAAACGGAGAAAACGGAACAGTTGATCGGTGACCAGACCGAGCAGGCCGATGATCGCGATGGCGAGGAAAATCACGTCGACCTGAAAACCGCGCATGGCCTTCAGACTCAAATAACCCAAACCGCTGGAGGCGGCGACCAGTTCGGCCACCACCAGATAGGTCCAGGCCCAGCCCATGGTCACCCGCAAGGTGTCGAGCACACCGGGCACCGAGGCCGGCGCGATCACGTGCAACACCGCATCGCGACGGTTCGAACCCAGGGTGTAAGAGGCGTTGATCAGATCCTTGGAAATGCCTTTGGATACGTCGGCAATCATCACCAGTTGCTGGAAAAACACGCCGAAGATAATCACTGAGACGCGCTGCTCCAGACCGATGCCGATCCACAAAATGAACAGCGGCACGAACGAGGTCACCGGCAGGTAGCGAATGAAGTTCACCAACGGTTCCAGGAAGGCCTGAACGATGCGGAAACTGCCCATCAGCAACCCCAGCGGCACCGCCACCAGCGACGACACGATGAAGCCGACCATCACCACTTCGACACTGGCCCACACGTGTGTGCCGAGCGTGCCGTCACGGCCCAGGCGCACGGCGGCTTCAGCCACCGCGCCCGGCGTCGGCAAAAACATTCCCGGGACAATGCCGCCGTAAGACAACCCAGCCCATAAGCCGACCAACAACACCCAGGCCAGAGCGCTGGCGCTCCACACCACTTGCACCGGCAACGCGGTTTTCGGCGTGAGGCTGCGGCTCAGCCACGAATTGCGCTTGAACATGACAGACCTCCTAGAGCGGGCTGACGAAACGGTTGTCGACCAGTTCGTCGTTGCTGACGTTGTAAGGTTTGCCCTGCAATTCGCTGGCGGTTTCGTTGGCCAGTTTGATCAGCGGTGCGCTGTCGCCCGGTTTGCCCGGTGAGCCGAGAAGTTTTTCGCTCATGGCCTGATCGTAGAAGCGCACGCCTTGTGCGGCGGCGGCCAGTTCCTTCGGATCGGACAAGTAACCGCCGACGCCTTTGGCCATGATTTTGTAGGCGTCTTGCGGGTGATCCTTGGTGTACTGCACGGCTTTGTACAAACCGGCGACCAGCGCTTTGACGTCTTCCGGTTGCTTATCGATGACGCTGCAATTGAGCGCGACCACATCAACGATCACGCCGGGGGTGCTGCTGCTGTCGATCAGCACTTTGCCTTGCTGCTTGTCGCGGACCATCGACAGGTGCGGTTCCCAGGTCACGGCGGCGGGGACGCGACCGGCGATGAAGGCGGTGGCGGCATCGTCAGCGGTCATGTTCTGCACGGTGATGTCGCTCATGCTCATGCCGTTCTTTTTCAGCAGGTACGAGAGCCAGAACTGTGAGGTTGAACCCTCGTTGACCGCGACGGATTTGCCCTTGAGCTCCTGCAAGCTCTTCACATCCTTGCCGACCAGCACGCCGTCGCCGCCATGGCTGTCATCCAGCGCTGCGACCGCTTTGAAGCAGAATTGCGGACGGTACTTGAGCACTTCATCGATGGTCGACGCCGAACCGGACAATTGCCCAGACGCCTGCGCGGCCATGTACATCGAGGCCTCTTCGACCACCGGCAATTCGACAGTCAGGCCGTTTTCCTTGAAGTAGCCCAGGTCCTGAGCCAGATAGAGGGTGCCGTAGCCGACCCACGTGGTGTGGCCGATGGACAAGGTGCCGGCCTGGGCGCTGGTCGCGACCGTGGCAGCAAGGGCGGTGATTGCCAGAGGATGAGTAAGACGTGAACACAAGGACTTGATCATGGAGCACTCCCGACGCTGTTGATTTAGTTTTGTCATGGGCAGTACGGTCGCCGGCCGTTGTGCAGTTGCTGCCGTTGGTCTCTCGCGGACGCTTGGGCGGACAACATTCGGCTGGCGGGCAAGATCGATGGTGGCCCATGTGCACGGTGAGGAAAATCAGGAAATTGTTGGCTGCAAATGATGAAAAAACTGGGTAGCGCGCACTGCTAAAGGGCGGCGATTGCGCGGGTGCGCAAGGTGGGTGCAGATCGGGGATTTTCTGTGGCTGGGAGAATGCCATCGCTGGCAAGCCAGCTCCCACAAAGATCTCGAGCGCCCACTGGATTTGTAGACACCACTGAACCCTGTGGGAGCTGGCTTGCCAGCGATGGCGCCGTATCAGTCGATATTTTCGCTGCTGACCCACCGCTTTCGCGAGCAATCTCGCTCCCACAGGGGATCTTCGGGGTGACATAGATCCAGTGTGGGAGCGAGCTTGCTCGCGAACGGGACGACCCGGTTTCAGCGCAATTGAAACCAGGTAGTTTTCAGCTGGGTGTATTTGTCGAACGAGTGCAGCGACAGGTCGCGGCCAAACCCCGATTGTTTGCCGCCGCCAAACGGCACCGTCACATCCAGTGCATCCACCGTGTTGACCGACACTGTGCCAGCGCGCAACTGCCGCGCCACTCGATGGGCGCGGTTAAGGTCATCGGTCCACAGCGACGCCGCCAGCCCGTAGACACTGTCGTTTGCCAAACGCACCGCTTCCTCTTCACTGTCGAACGGCACGACCGCCAACACCGGCCCAAATACCTCTTCGCGAAACAGCGGCATGTCAGCTGTCACACCGGTAAAAATCGTCGGCTCAATAAAATTATCCGACCCGTTGAAACGCCGCTGCTGACCGCCACAAACCCGCGTCGCCCCCGACTGCTCGGCACTGCGAATAAAGCGCATGATGCCCGCCGTCTGTTTGCTGTCGACAATCGCCCCGGCGCTGCTCTGCGGATCCAGCGGATCCCCCGGCAACCAGCGTTCAGCCTGCGCTTTCAGGCGCTCGACGAACTCATCATGAATCGAGCGCTCCACCAGCAACCGCGAATTGGCCGAGCAGACTTCACCCTGATTGAAGAAAATCCCGAACGCAGCTTTCTCCGCCGCCAGATCGAGATCCTGACAATCGGCGAACACCAGATTGGCACTCTTGCCACCGCACTCCAGCCACACCTGTTTGAGGTTCGACTGCGCGGAGTACTGCATGAAATATTTGCCGACCTGCGTCGAGCCGGTGAACACCAGACAATCGACATCCGCGTGCAAACCCAAAGCCTTGCCGGCCTGTTCGCCAAGCCCCGGCAACACATTCAGCACACCCGGCGGCAGCCCTGCCTCCAGCGCCAGCTCGGCCAGACGCAACGCCGAAAACGGCGACTGCTCGGCCGGTTTGAGGATCACCGAATTACCCGCCGCCAATGCCGGCGCGAGCTTCCATGCGGCCATGTCCAACGGGAAATTCCATGGCACCACCGCCGCCACCACGCCCAGTGCTTCACGGGTGATCGTCGCCAACACATTCGGCGCACTGGGCGCGACCTGATCGTAGAGTTTGTCGATGGCTTCGGCGTACCAACGGAACACCCCGGCAGCGCCTGGCACGTCGATGTTGTAGGCATCCATCACTGGTTTGCCCATGTTCAGAGAGTCGAGCAAAGCCAGTTCTTCACGATGCGTCATCAGCAAATCCGCCAAGCGCAGCAACACTTGCTTGCGCTCGGCGGGCGGGCGTTGCGACCAGGTTCCCGCCTCAAACACTTGCCGCGCATTGCGCACGGCCGCGTCGACATCTTCCTCGCCACACGCAGCGACATTCGCCAGACACTGCCCGGTCGCCGGATTGATCGCGGCGAAGGTCTGCCCCGACTGCGCGGCGCAATGTTGGCCGTCGATCACGGCTTGATCGGGAAATTTCAACGCAACGGCACGGCGCTGCCACTCTGCAAGCTCGAACACGACGGATGCTCCTGAGACGTTATTGTGAATCGATGGTCGCTCAGGCCGGCATGGGCTAAAAATAGTAAAAATGTCTTCGCAGGCAATAAAAACACTGGGCAATGACTTCCCCCAAACGCCGCGCAGGTGGCTATGGTTGAGGGATAACAACATCGTCGCGCAACGGACGTGGCGGCGCACAAATTGCTTGAAAGTCGAGTCCGCTCGTCCTGAGGTTTGCCGTGGCCGCCTACAATTTGCGTCAGTTGAAATACTTCATCACCACCGTCGAATGCGGCAGCGTTGCCGAGGCTTCGCGCAAGCTGTACATCGCGCAACCGGCGATTTCCACCGCGATCAAAGGCCTGGAAGACAGCTTCGGCGTGCAACTGCTGATCCGTCATCACGCCCAAGGCGTGTCGCTGACGCCCAGCGGGGCGCGGTTTTTCCGCAAGGCACAAGAACTGCTGCGCATGGCCAAGGAGTTCGAACAGAACGCACTGGCCGACAACGACATTGTCGCGGGACAAATCGATATCGGCTGCTTTGAAACCGTCGCGCCGCTGTACCTGCCGCAATTGATCGCCGGGTTTTCCGCGCTGTATCCCGGAGTGAAAATCCGCATCCGCGACGGTGAGCAGCAAGAGCTTGTGCAAGGCCTGACCGCCGGTGCGTTTGATCTGGCCATCCTCTACGAACACGACCTCGATGCGACTATTCAGACCGAGCCGTTGATGCCGGCGCAACGGCCTTACGCGCTGCTGCCCGCCGACCACCGCTTCGCCGAATACAATCAGGTTTCGCTGAGGGATTTATGCCTGGAACCGATGATTTTGCTGGACGTACAACCGAGTCGAACCTACTTCGTCAGCCTGTTTGAAGAGTTGGGGCTGACGCCGCGCATCGAATTCAGCTCGCCGTCGATCGAGATGGTGCGCGGGATGGTCGGTCAGGGGTTTGGTTTTTCGATTCTGGTGACCAAACCTCACTCGGAATGCACCTACGATGGCAAGAAAGTCGTCTGTGTGGACATCGTCGAAGACGTCACCGGTTCAGGCTTGGTGGCCGCGTGGCTCAAGCGCGGGCAGTTGACCAAACCGGCGCAGTTGTTTGCCGATTATTGCCGCGAACACCTGACAGCCAAAGCCGCGGGCTGAAGCCCCAAGCCCGCGCAGACTTCAAGTGCGGCGCTTGACCACGCGACGGTGGCAATCCGCCGGGCTCAGCACCTTACCCGCCCTGGAACGCACAGCAATGATCTCGACCGGCTCCGCGTGATCATTGTCCAGAAGCACTGAATAGCTCTCGCCCTTGCTGAACAGATAACGCTCCCCCCACTGACGCATGCTGATCACGATGGGAAACACCGCACGCCCCATCTCGGTCAGCACGTATTCCTTGTAGGCCGAGCCGTCGGAAGCGGGCTGGATGTCGAACACACCCAGCTCGACCAGCCTCTTGAGTTTCACCGTGAGGATGTTCTTCGCCAGGCCCAGACGTTTCTGGAATTCACTGAAGCGACGCACATCATCAAACGCGTCACGGATGATCATCAACACCCAGCGATCGCCGATAGCCTCAAGCGTGCGGGCCACAGGACATTCGCTTTGTGCCAGTAGCTGCTGTCTGGCCATGTTTCTCCAATTTGAGGGAAGTGCGTTGAAAAAGAGTTCTAAGGTCAGACAAAAATATTTTGAAAAACTAGTTGTAGATTAAAACCAGTTTTGCTAAAAATCAACGCATCGGTTTCGTTTAGAAACCAGTTATTCCCAAGGATGGAATGATGTCGCTGAACCCTCAAAAGCCTTCGAAGATGGACGTCGAAGCCGAAAACACGGGCGCCGGAGCCGCCGCTTGCGCGCCTTTACAGAGTCCAGGCCGCGCCGGTTTAAGTCGTTACCAGACATTTCTCTTCGC
Source organism: Pseudomonas sp. (assembly GCF_049300855.1). Lineage (GTDB taxonomy): Bacteria > Pseudomonadota > Gammaproteobacteria > Pseudomonadales > Pseudomonadaceae > Aquipseudomonas. The sequence goes on from NZ_JBAQKH010000027.1 coordinate 64,407, forward strand.
CATTACCTGCGCCATGGCCGTGGCCAACGTCTACTTCGCTCAACCGTTGCTGGAGTCGATGGCTGCCAGCCTTTCGGTCGCTCCGAGCACGATTGGTATCGTGGTCACAGCGACACAGGCTGGTTACGCAGTTGGTCTGCTGTTTATCGTGCCGCTGGGCGACTTGCTCAACCGAAAAGGCCTGATCCTCACGCAGATGTTGCTGAGTGCCGTGGCGCTGTGCGCGGTCGGGCTGGCTCAGGACTGGGGCATGCTGCTCGGCGCGATGGTGCTGGTCGGTTTGATGGCGGTAGTGGTGCAAGTGGTGGTCGCCTACACCGCGACCCTCGCCAGCCCGGATCAACGTGGTCAAGCCATCGGCACCGTGACCAGCGGTGTGGTGCTGGGCATTCTGCTCGCGCGCTTCGTTTCTGGCGCAGTAGCCGACCTCGCGGGCTGGCGCGGCGTCTACTTCGTGTCGGCAGCCTTGATGGTCGGCATGGCGCTGGTGTTGTATCGAACCATGCCGGCCTCGACCACGCCGCCCACCAAAGTCAGCTACTGGCGCCTGCTCGGCTCGGTGTTCCAGTTATATCTCAGCGAACCCACGCTGCGCGTCCGCGGCACGTTTGCTCTGCTGATCTTCGCCGCCTTCAGCGTGTTGTGGACCGCCATGGTGTTGCCACTGAGCGCGCCGCCATTGTCACTTTCACATACGCAGATTGGTCTGTTCGGTCTGGCCGGCGTGGCGGGTGCGCTGGCGGCGGCACGCGCCGGACGTCTGGCCGACCAGGGTCTGGGCAATCGCACCACCGGCATTGCCCTGGCACTGTTGACCCTGTCCTGGTTGCCGACTGCATTCGTTGAAAGCTCGTTGCTCGCCATGGTGGTCGGTGTGGTGCTGCTGGACTTCGCCGTGCAAGCGGTACACGTGACCAACCAGAGCCTGATTTTTGCCGCACGGCCTGATGCGCAAAGCCGTCTGGTGGGCGCCTATATGTGTTTCTACTCGGTGGGCAGTGGCGCCGGTGCAATTGCAGCCACTTACACCTATGCGCATTGGGGCTGGGTGGCTGTTTGTATATTAGGTGCAACTTTCAGCGGCATTGCTTTGCTCTACTGGATGTACCTCGAGTTGACCTCTCGATAACTTTTCCATCGCGACAAGTAACGTTCACAGCCGACACAGTGCGGCGTGAAACTGTGTGCCTGCCACACGAACTTTACTATTGATAGGGGCATGTATGGCGCTGCACACATTAACCATTAATGCGCACCAACTTGAATTTCAGTTACCGACTAACGCGCCCTTTACCGATATCGAATACGAAGCCGGCGGGAAGAATCTGATCCCGCTGGGCTGTCGGGTCGGGGCGTGCGGGGCTTGTCTGATCAAGGTGACGTCAGGTATCGAGGCGTTGAACCCTCGGGATGACGATGAAGAAGCATTTATCGAAGTACTGGGTTACAGCGGTGAAGAATACCGCCTGGCATGCCAGTGCCTGCTGAGAGGTGAAGTGGCCATTGACATCATTGGCTGATGTAACGCTGTTGAAATCGTTGTGCAAGTAACACTGGAAGTTTGGTCATTGTTTAAACCGTTATCCATAAACTAAAAAGGACTTGATGATGCTTAACCGTGTAAAGAATGTTGGCTATGGTGATACCACACCTTTCCTCAATGCTGCCGGCTCGGTCAATCTGCGCGCCGAGATCGACAAGATCATCGACGTGCAAGTGGAGCAGTGGTACGCCACCGTCCCCCAAGCCGCGCATCTTGAAGGCAAGGACGTTAACAGCGAGTACTACAAGCGCCACCTGATCGAAACCGCATGGCGCATCCGTCTGCTGCGCGTTGCCGAAGCCAAGGCACTGGTCGAAGTGGCCAAGGTCAGCCCTGCCGCCGCGCAGATCTGGGCGCACTACGAACAGGAAGAGATGCTCCATGACGAACTGTTCATCGATGACCTGAAGCGTGTCGGTGTCAACCGCGAAGAGTTCCTCGCCACCGAACCGTACCTGTCGACGAAGCTGCTGGCCGGTTTCTTCTCCTACCTGCTCGACCATGAAGGCCCGCTCGGCGTAATCGCCTATTCCTACCTGGTTGAATACGTCAACGTGAAGCTTGAGCCGCGCAAGCTCGAAGCACTCAAGGCATCGGTGGGCGAGACCAAGATTGTTGGCCAGGTGTCCCATTCGCATACCGACATCAACGATGACCACCCGGGTGAAGTCTGGGCAGCCCTGCGCTTCCTGATCAAAGGCGAGCAGGACATTGCCGCGTTGAAACGCTACCTCGAGGAGCACCAGAAAATCCTCGCGATGTACTTCAGCGAGCTGTACATCAACACCCTGGCCAAGCCGCAAGACAAGGCCGCTTAAGCCATGGAGCAGGCAATGAATTCGAACCAACCCGGTGTTTTGATCCTGAGCCACTGCGGCTTTTCTTTTCTCGAAGATCTGAAGGAGGAGTTGCAGCGCCGCCAGCTCCGGTGTTTCGTGCTGTCTTCATTGCCGCTTCCGGAACATGTACCGGCCCGCCTGGAACAGATTCACGCCTGGGCGGACCGGCTATACACCACTGACAACCATCAGTTGAAGCCGGGGGATGTGCAAAACGCACTGGAGGCCCTGCGCAAGTCGGGCGAACAGGTGACTTGCTGCATCAGCGTATGGGAAGGCTATCGCCACTTGATGGCCACAGCCAATGCGTCGCTCGGTACTTATGACATTGATCCGGGGCAGGCGCTGGCTCTGCGCAACAAGCTCAATGTGCGCAACCGACTGGCTGAAGCGGGTCTGTCGCAAGCCAACGCATTTGCGCTGACGGCTGCGGTGCTGGAAACCTTGCAGGCACAGGATCAACGGTATTTCATCAAGCCAATTTACGGTATTGCTTCCTACGCAGCATTTGCGCTGCGCCAGGACACCACTTGGGATGCACTGGAGGCGCTGCGTCTGGCCTCTGCCGAGGACACGGTGTACGCCTCGGCATTCAACGATGGACTGACATTCATGGCGGAGAACTACATTCCCGGCCACGAGTTCAGCTTCGAGACTCTGTTAGTGGATGGCCAGGTGCACGTCGTGGCCATCCATGAAAAACACGAAGTAACCGAGACCGCCGAAACGGTACTTGAAGACAGCTGCACCACGCCCCCTGCCAGCCTTGACCAGGCACAGATCGCTGCCGGCCTGGATTGGCTGAAACAGGTGCTCGATTGCATGCAGCTGAAATGGGGCTGCTATCACATCGAAGCCCGTTTCACTGGCAAGCACTGGGATCTGATCGAAATCAATCCACGCGTGGGTGGCAGCCTGATCTCGCACAGTGTCGCGGCTGTGACGAACGGCCACAGCATGCTTTCGCTGTGGCTGGATCTGCTGCTGGCCAGTCAGGACGAGAGTCAGCCACGCGAGGCATTGCTCCAGCACCTGGCGGCGTTTGAATGGCAGGCCGATGGCAGCTGCGAGCAAACCCTGGCGACCTTCTTTCGGGTGTACTTCGCCCAACCGGGAACCCTGAGTTCGGTGACGCTCAACGAGTTACCGCTGGATCCGGTGGTGCAGCACATCCTGCTGAAAGCCGGCGATGTCATTCCGGCCCATGCGCGTGAAGTGTTTCTGGGGCAATTGTTGTGGACGTTCAAGCGCGTCGATCGCGTCGCCGAGTTGCAACGCCTGGCGCACATTTCCCCCACCGCGCTGGATATCCGCTATGAGGCCGATAGCACCCTGGAACATCGCTGAGCAATCGCCTGGAACATTACCGCTGTCGATGTCACACCCCATGGATGAGGAAGAACAACATGTCGTTGCGAGCGCCTGTATTGCTGATTGTGGACTACAACCTGAGCCGGATCGCCGACGTCCGCCACTTGCGTGACCACGCGCGCCAACAATGGGGCGCGCAGACCTGGCTCGTCAGGGCCAATCCACAGGCTCATGATCAAGGCATCAGCGACCGGGTGATCGATGCCGATCCACTGGCCGCCGATTTCATCAACCTCGCCTTGAATCAATTGGGCGATGACGCTGCGCGGATCAGCGCCGGCATCGTCTTTTCCGACAACGCGGTGGCCAGTGGTGCCGGGCTGCTCGAGCGTCTCGGGCTGGCGGTGGACTGTGCGCAACTGGCACTGGGCGCGTTCGACAAACTGGCATACCGCATCGCCGAAAATCGCCTGCGCCCGGCGCTGAACCAGTTGGGTGTGAACCTGCCGGATTTCGCGCAGATCGGCTGCATCGACGATGTGCGTCATTTTGCCGGCCGCCAGGAGCGTGGCTTCGTCATCAAGCCTGCGTGCGAAGGCAACAATCGCGGGGTCGTGATGGTCGCGCCGGGCGGTGATTGCGAGCAGGCGTTTGCCGAAGTCGCACCCTATCTGCACGGCGGTGTGTTGGCCGAAGCGTTCATCTCGTTCACCCGCGAATACTCATACGATGGCCTCGGCAAGCTGTGGTTCATCACCGAGAAAGTCAGCGCCACCGGCCGCTATCCGGTCGAAGTCGCACAGATTCTGCCAGCGCGTCTGAGCGAGCAGGAACGGCTGGCGATTCACGTCGCGGGCGAGCAGGTCAACCGTCTGGTCGGCCAGCGTATCGGCCCGTTTCATAACGAGATCAAGCTCAGCGACGACGGCAAGAGCACGGCGGTGATTGAACCGAACCGGCGCCCCGGGGGAATGAAAATCTGGACGCTGGCGCAAGCCGTGTACGGGCTTGACCTGTATGCGGCCTGGGTCGATTCGGTGTTTGCCGGGCAAGTTGCAGACGAACTGCCTGCCGCTACCTGCAGTGCCGCCACGGTGATGTTCGGGGTGCCGCGCGACGTCACGCTCGAAGTCGCTGAACTCGGTGACCTGGCAGGCCTGATCGCTGAAACGCTGGAGCTGGCGGCAGAGACCCTGAACCTGGCGCGCGCCGACATTGCCCTGCTCGAGAGCGCGTGGGTAGCCGGCGAATCGCGGCTGATCCATGCGACACCGCGTGACAACAGCGACTTCGTCGCCCATGCCTGTGTCGCTCTGCACAATCCGTCTGTGGACATCCGTGATCTGGTGCGAGTCCTGCGCGAGCAGTGGCTGCAGGTGCTTGATCGCTCTCTGAGCGTCGAGCTGCTGTTCAAAGTGGCGTCCTGATTTCCGTCTATAACGTTTCGAGAGTACGCGCATGAAAATTCTGATTCTGCATCGAGTGCCCTACCCGCGCATCGAGTACCACCGTGGCATCGATCATGATCTGCACGAGGTCACCTATCTGGGCAAACAGTCGGCGATCGATACGCTGCCACCGCAACTGCGCTGCACCCGGATCGTCCGGCCGGGGCTGGCCAGCGCTTACGATGAAGCCATGGCATTGCTTGCGAATGATCTGCAACGTTTTGACCGGATCATCTCGATGTCCGAATACGAACTACTCGACGCCGCACGCCTGCGCGAAGCATTGAATGTCGAAGGCGCATCGCTGGCGGCGGTCAATCTGGCGCGCAACAAGCTCGACATGAAGGCCGCCGTGCAGGCGCGCAAATTGCGCGTGCCACGCTTCATGTCGCTGGAACGCTATCTGGCATTGCAGGGCAACGTGCCGTGGCGCGGGGCGACCGTGCTCAAGCCGCACAGTGGCGCGTCGAGTCTTGATGTCAGCATCCACCAGCAGCCGGCCTGCGCCTTCGATGAAATTCGCCACAAGGTCAGCCAGCTGTCGTTGCGCATCGAAGAGTTTCAGGTCGAAGAATTCATCAGCGGCCCGATTCGGCATTTTGACGGTCTGGTGCAGGACGGACAAATCCTCACCCTGCTCTCCAGCGAATACGTCGGCACATGTCTGGACTACATGGAGCGCGGTCAGCCGTTGGGCTCTTGGCATCTTGAAACCACGGCGACCATGAAGGCGTGGGTCAGCGCTGCGCTGGCAGCGGTGCAGATTCACAACGGTGCATTCCATCTTGAAGCCATCATGGAAGGTGATGAGCCGGTGTTTCTTGAGGTCGGCAACCGGGTCGGCGGCGCTGATGTCGTCGCGACCTACGAGTTGGCCACCGGTATTCATCTGCCGTCGCTGGAGCTGCGTATCCATATTGAAGGCGCACTCGATCTCGAACACCTGAATCTTCAGGCACCCGACCTGGGTTTTGGCTGGTTTGTGTTCCCCGGACACACGCTGTCCGAGCGCAACTATCAAGGCCTCAACGGCGCAGAGGAACTGCGCACCAGTCCCGTCGTGGTGCAGTGGAACGAGCTGCAGCCGGGCGCGTTGCTGCCGGAACACGTGACTTATTCAGCGTTCGAGGCACCGCTGGCCGGGATCGTCAAGACTGCCGACCCGCAACAGACCCGCGCCTGGATGCAAACGCTGTTTGCCCGAGTGAGCCTTGCCGAACACCTGACATCCGTCGCGTGACACCGCCCACCCTTATCAAGGCGATTCCTTTATGAAACCACTGCACGTCGTATTGGCTGTACTGATCACGGCAATCTGGGGGGTTAATTTCTCGGTGATCAAACTGGGACTGGCCACCGTAGACCCGTTCATCCTCGCGGGGATTCGCTTCAGCCTTTGTGCGTTACCGGCGATCTTTTTCATCCGCAAACCGAATGTGCCGTGGCGCTACATCGTCGGTTACGGGCTGGTGTTCGGCATCGGTCTGTGGGGCATCGTCAACCTCGGCATCAAGGCCGGACTGTCGGCGGGGATTGCTTCGCTGGTTCTGCAATTCAGCGCCTTCTTCACCATCCTCCTTGGTGGCTGGGTATTCAAGGAAGCGCTGACGCGTTTTCAGGTGCTGGGCATGCTGATCGCGCTCGGCGGTTTGCTGTGCATCATCCTGATCAGCGACGGTTCGGTGAGTTTGCCCGGTGTGCTGCTGGTGCTGCTGGGCGCCGTGTCGTGGAGCATCGCCAATATCATCAACAAGAAGGCCAGCACCAAGGAGGTTTTTGCTTTCCTCGTCTGGTCCAGCGCATTCGCGCCGATTCCGTTATTCGCCCTCGACTACGCGGTTAACGGCAGCGCCGGCTACACCACGTTCGTCAGTCAGGTTGATACGACCGCCGTGCTGTCGATCCTGTTTCAGGTTTACCCCAACACGCTGTTCGCCTACTGGATCTGGAACTCGTTGCTCAAGACTTATCCGGTATCGACCGTCGCGCCGCTGTCGTTGCTGGTACCCATCTTCGGCATGCTCGGTTCGGTGCTGATCTTTCACGAAAGCGTGCCGGCGAGCAAAGTCCTCGCGGTGATTCTGATCGTGCTCGGCCTGGCGGTAGGCCTCTATGGCCAGCGTATTTTCAATGCTATGTTTGCGCGTCCTGCGCGCAGTTCAATATGAATCGACAGGGAGTCCGTATGGGTCTGGGAAGACGTGAATTCGTGGGGGCCGCCGTGGGCGCGACCCTGGCTGGAGGCAGCATGATTGCAAGTGTGGCAAATGCACAGGTGAGCAATTCGCCTGTTCACAAAGACGCGGCAACACCCCTGAACCCCAACGATTGGGCTTCAGTGCGGGCGCAGTTCAACCTGTCGCCGGAGTTCGTGCACCTCTCCAACTTTTTCCTCGCCTCCAACCCGAAACCGGTGCGCGATGCGATGGCCCGCCACCGCCAGGCCTTCGATGAAAACCCGTACACCTACCTCGAAGACAACATGTTTGCCAAACCGGAGGACATGGTCTGGCGCAAGGTCTGTGCGGCCGCAGCCGAGTACACCGGCGGACGCCCCGAAGACATCGCCCTGACGACCAGCACCACTCAGGGTCTGGCGATGGTCTACAACGGTTTGAAACTCGCTGCGCACCAGGAAATTCTCACCACTCATCACGAGTGGTACACCCACGACGAGGCGATGCGCCTGGCGGTGGTCAAATGGGGCGGCAGCATTCGCCGGATCGATCTCTACGAAGGTCCCGAGGATGTCAGCACGGATGCCATCGTCACGCGCATTGAACAAGCCATCAGACCTGCCACCCGTATTCTTGCCATGACCTGGGTACATTCAGGCACCGGCGTGCGCTTGCCGGTGCGTGAGATCGGTGCTCTGGTGGCGGGCATCAATCGTGATCGCGCCGAAGCCGACCGGATCATCTACGTGATCGACGGCGTGCACGGCTTCGGCTGTTCCGAGGCGCAAGTGGCGAGTCTGGGCTGCGACTTTTTCAGCGCGGGCACTCACAAGTGGATTTTGGGCCCACACGGCACGGGGCTGGTCTGGGCCCGTGAAGGTCAGTGGGCACAGATCACACCGACCATTCCGACCATCATGGCTGCCGAACCGGCCAATGCCTGGCGCCAGCAACGGGATCCACAGGGCCAGACGCAAGCGGCCTGGGTCAGCCCCGGGGGCTTCCTCGCGTTCGAAAACCAGTGGGCGATGATCGCCGCCTTCGAGTTCATTCAACAGATCGGCCGCAAGCGCATTGCCGAGCGCGTGTCTGAACTCAATGGCCAGCTCAAGGAAGGCCTGGCCAAGCTGCCCGCCGTTTACTTGCATACGCCACAGGCCGAGCAGTTCTCGGCCGGATTCGTCTGCTGTGATGTCAAGAATCGCGACCCCAGGGAGATCGTCGCTCGGCTCAAAGAGCAGAAGATCATCGCCAGCGCCACGCCCTACCGCCATTCGACGGTGCGCTTCTCCGCCGGGATCATCAACACGCCCGAAGACATCGACAAAACCCTCAAAGTCATGCGCTCGCTGGTCTGACACCCAGACCGAATCAACGTCTGCTTCATGCACTGGCTTACCGCCGGTGCAGTCGCGGGTGCCCGCCTTTTAATTGAACAATCGCCGCGTCTCCAAGGGCAAGGATCGATGACATGAATAAAAACCCCGCTGTCACTCATAGTGCCGCCAAAGAGCTGGCAATGTTCCTGTTCTGCTCGACGGTTTATCGGTTGTTTTCCGGGGCGTTGCTCGTCTCGTTGACGTGGACGATCCTCAACCAGAACGAGGGCGGATACTGGCCGCTGGCGCTAGCGATTTTCTGCTCGTTCATCCCCGCATTTATAACGCCGGCAATCATCAAACGCCTGGCGATTCGTATGAACGGACGTCAGATGAGCAGCTGGTTTGTGTTCGGGCTGACCGCACTGGCGCTGGTTTCCGGAGTGTCGCGTGACTTCACTGCTGGTTTGCTGATCACCAATCTGTTCGTATGGCTGATGATCATGTCGCTCGAGGCCAGCCTGGACATGTGGTTCACCCAACTGCAACGGGGCATGGACGAAACCAAAGTGCGACGCATCAGTGGTGCAACCACTGCCACCAGTCAGGCGGCGCTGATGATCGGTCCATTGCTGGCGGCCGGATTGATGCCGATCCTGCCCGGAATGGGCTTTTCGCTGGTGCTCAGCAGCGGATTTTTCATGGTCGCGGCAATTTGCTTCACCCGCGACAGCTTGCCGACGGTGGTGACCGAAACAGACCGGATCGTAGCACCGGCCAAACTGCCGCTGACGCTGTTTATCCCGATGGTCCTGATCTGGCCGATCCTCGGCGCATTCAACTTCATGCTGCCGGTGTATGTGTCGAACCATGGCTGGGCGCTCTTTGAGCTGGGCGTGCTGGATGCGGTATTCGGCATGGGCATGGCGCTGATCGGTGTGCTGGTGATCATTGCCAATACCGGACGCAACCTGATGGCGTACTTGTCCGGCCTGATCGCACTGGCGGTGATTTCCACCTCGATGTGGCTGCTGATGCCCGACACGCTATTGCTCAAGGCGCTGAGCCTGTTGATTCTCGGTATGGCGTTCGGTGGCGCACGGGTGCACATCCGCGTGGCCATTGCCTGCCGCTACAGTGAAGCGGCTGTCGGCTTGTATGTCAGCCGGGCGAATGCCTTGGCCACGCCGGTGCTGCTGCTGATCCTCAGCCTGCAATTGGCAATGATCGAGAATGCCTGGCTGCTGCCGTTCTTGTTGGTGACCTTGAGCGTCGGACTGCTATTGCAAACCTCGGCGACGCGCTTTGCCCAAGGCCATTCGCGCGGCGAGGTTGTCAGCGTCTGAAACCAGCGCGGCGCGCAGTCCTGGGTCAGGTGCCCCGGGGCTTCGCCCGCGCAGTAGCCTCCGCCACCAACGGATCATCCGGCCAGTAATGCTTCGGATACCGTCCCTTCAAATCCTTCTTCACCTCGGCATAGGTGCTGCGCCAGAAGTTGGCGAGATCCTGCGTGACCTGCACCGGCCGCCGCGCTGGCGATAGCAGATGTAATTTGACTACCTGCCGGCCGCCGGCGATTCGTGGCGTATCGGCCAGCCCGAACAACTCCTGCAAACGCACTGCGAGAATCGGTGGAAACTCGCTGTAGTCCAGACGAATCGACGACCCCGACGGCACGCTCAAATGATGCGGCGCCAGCTCATCGAGCTTTTGCGGCAGCGGCCACGGCAGCAGATTACGGACGATGCTCGACAGGTCCAGATTGGCAAAATGACTGAGCCGCGAGACCTTGCCCAGATACGGCATCAGCCAATCTTCGAGGGTGTTGAGCAACGTTGCATCGCTGACATCCGGCCACTGACTGTCTTCCTGAGCGTTCAATTGCAACTGGCGCAATAACGCCACCCGCGCCTGCCACTGACGCAATTCCGGCGTCCACGGCAACAGTTCCAGACCCTTGCGCCGCACCAGATTGACCAGCGCCTGACTGCGCGCATTTTCATCGAGACCGGTCAGCGGTTCACGGCTGAGAATCAGCTCGCCAACCTTGCGCTGACGCTCGGCGCGCAACACGCCTTCGCGCTCGTCCCAGTCGAGTTGATCGACGTTGCGCACCTGTTCGGCGAGCACCGAATCGAACAGCGCCGGATCGAAATCCGCCGCCAGATAAATCCGCTCTTCACGCTGGCCCTGACGGCTGCCGAGGTCGGCGATGACGATCCACGGTTCTTTCATCAGGCTGTCGGCTTCGGCGAACAGCGCCGCGCGGCCGTTGGCCAGACGATATTCAGCGCCACCGGCTCGCCGCTGCTGGGCGACGCGATCCGGATAGGCCAGCGCCAGCAACGCGCCGAGCCAGCGCGGATGATCGGGATCGCTGACCGGCTCGCTGGCCTTGCCGCGCAGGTAACCGCGATATTGCCGCGCCAATTGCTTAGCGCGCTGCACCCCGCCCTGCGCACCACGGGCGGCGCGCTCTTCGCCGCAAAGCAGCACCAATCGACTGTGCAAATCCGCTCCAGCGCCACGCAAAATATCGCGCTCACCGAGCAACGCGGCGACATTGCACGCCATGTTCGCCAGGCCCAACGCCTGACCGCGCAGCAGTAAATGACCGATACGCGGATGTGCCGGCAATTCCGCCATGGCCTGACCGTGAGTGGTCAGCGCTTCACCCTCCAGCGCGCCAAGTCGCTGCAACAAGTCCTGCGCCTGGGCATACGCCGCCGCTGGTGGAGCATCGAGCCAGACCAGTTCGCCCGGCGTCACGCCCCAGCGTTCCAGTTGCAAGGCAAGGCTGGCGAGATCCGCCGAGAGAATTTCCGCACTGCCATAAGCGGCGAGTTGTTCGTGCTGATCCTGCGACCACAAGCGATAACAAACGCCCGGTTCCAGTCGCCCGGCGCGGCCCGCGCGCTGCGTGGCGCTGGCCTTGGAAATCCGCTGGGTATCGAGGCGCGTCATGCCGCTGCCCGGGTCGAAACGCGGCACCCGCGCCAGCCCGGCATCGATGACCACGCGCACGCCGTTGATGGTCAGACTGGTCTCGGCGATGTTGGTCGCCAGCACCACTTTGCGCTGACCGGGCGGCGCCGCATCGATCGCCGCGCGTTGCGCATTGAGGTCGAGTTCGCCGTGCAACGGACAAAGCAAAACATCACTGCGCTCACCGATCGCGTCAGCCAATTGTTGATGCACACGACGGATTTCCGCCTGCCCCGGCAGGAACACCAACAGGCTGCCGGTTTCATCGTGCAGCGCTTCGAGCACGGTTTGCGTGACACGCTGATCGATGTATTCGCCGGGCTGAAACGGCCGGCCCCAGCGCATCGTCACCGGATACATGCGGCCTTCGCTGCGCAGGATCGGTGCATCGTCGAGCAACCCGGCCAGACGCTCGCCTTCGAGCGTGGCCGACATCAGCAAAATCTTCAGCGGCTGTTCAGCTCGAAACAACTCGCGACCGTTCAGACTTAAGGCCAGCGCCAGATCGGCGTCGAGGCTGCGCTCGTGAAATTCGTCGAAGATCAGCAGGCCCACGCCTTCCAGCGCCGGGTCGTCCTGCAAGCGCCGGGTGAGAATGCCTTCGGTGACCACTTCGATGCGTGTGTTGGGGCCAACCTTGCTGTCGAGACGAATGCGATAACCGACGGTTTCACCGACCTTCTCGCCCAGCTCGCTGGCCAGCCGTTCCGCCGCTGCTCGCGCGGCGAGGCGGCGCGGTTCAAGCATCAGAATGGTCTGCCCGGCCAGCCATGTTTCATTGAGCAAGGCCAGCGGCACGCGGGTGGTTTTACCGGCGCCGGGCGGTGCTTCGAGCACCGCTTCGTGGCGAGTCGCCAAGGCTTCACGCAGGGCGGGTAGAACTTCATCGATTGGCAAAGAATTCATGCTGGCTCCCAAACAGAGCGGCGAGTATAACGGCGAACTGGCGGGCGTTCGTCAGGGTCTTAACTTCACACGACAACGCTTCGTTCTTAGATGAATCAGGAGATTTTCCCATGCGCTTACCTTTTCGCCTGATCGGCGGTGTACTGGTCGCCACCCTGCTCACGCAAATCACCGCGTGCGGTTCGATTTTCTATCCGGATCGTCGCGGTCAGATCGACGGCAAGATCGACCCGGCGATTGCCGTGCTCGACGCCGTGGGGCTGCTGTTCTACATCATCCCCGGCTTGATCGCGTTTGCCGTCGACTTCGCCACTGGCGCGATCTATTTCGAACCCGGCCACACCGCGCAGATTGATCCGGCCAAGCTCAAACAAGCCATCGGCCCGGACGGTCAGGTCGATAATCACAAGCTACAGGCTATTCTCGAAAGCGAACTTGGACGGGACTTTCCTCTGGACGACCCGCGCCTGATTCAGCACAAGGGCAGCACTCAACAACTGGCCATGTTCGGCCTGCAACCCGCCGCTTAAAAAGGACGTTAAATGACCTCCAGCCCCGAACACGCCCGCCTGCTGCGGCTGGCGACCCGCGCCTCGGTGGCGGTCGCCTGCACGCTGATCGTCGCCAAAGCCATCGCCTGGTGGCTGAGCGGTTCGGTGAGCATGCTCGCCGGCCTCACCGACTCGGCGCTGGACGGCATCACCTCGATGCTCAATCTGCTGGCGGTGCATTACGCGCTGCGCCCGGCGGATGACGATCACCGATATGGTCACGGCAAGGCGGAATCGCTGGCGGGCATGGCGCAGGCGCTGTTCATTGGCGGCAGTGCGGTGTTGATTGCGTTCCAGGCGTACGAGCGACTGCATGATCCGCAACCGCTCGGCGCGCCGTGGCTGAGCATCGGCGTGATCGTTTTTTCGCTGCTGCTGACGGCGGCGTTGCTGGTGTTGCAGCATCGGGTGATCAAGCAGACCGGCTCCAACGCCGTGCGCGCGGATTCGCTGCACTATCGCTCGGACATGTTGCTCAACGGAAGCATCCTGATTGCGCTGATCCTCGCCGGGTTTGGTTTTGAACAACTGGATGCGTGGTTCGGTCTGGGGATTGCTGCCTACATTCTGTGGAGTGCGGTCCAGATTGCCCGGGAAAGTTTTTCGGTGTTGATGGATGAAGAACTGCCAACGGACGTCAGTCAGCACATGCTTGAACTGGCCTGCAGTGTGCCGGGTGTATTGGGCGCGCATGACTTGCGCACGCGGATCTCCGGCAACCACTGGTTCGTGCAGTTGCACTTGGAATTGCCGGGGGAATTGACCCTGTCAGTGGCCCACGGCATCAGCGATCAAGCCGCCGATGCCATTCACAAAGCCTACCCGCGCGCCGAAGTGCTGGTGCACGCCGACCCGCAGGAAGTGGTCAAGTCTGAACGGGCGCAAACCCGGCTTCAGTAACTGACCTGATAACCGCGACTGCTCAGGCAATTGCCCTGAGCCTGGCGGTACGCCTGAACCACTTCGGGCGCTGGCTGATAGGTCGCGGTGCGCGGGTCGAAACCGCTTTGCTGCACCGCGTACTGATAGCACTGATAACCGTCCTGCTGCACTTGCTCCGGGGACTGGCCATTGGCCGGATAGGCTTCGACGTCATAGCCCTGGGATTGCGGCTGCGCCTGCTGCACCGGCGGCTCGACCACCACGTAATCCTGGGTCGCTTCCTGATACGCGTAGTAGGAACCGGCGGCGAGGAACAGCAGCGAACCACCGATCCACACTTCACGGGCGTAATCCGGCAAATACTGGATGCGGATCCCGCGCGGCGGTTGCACGACGATGTAGCGCGGGCCTTGCGGGCGATACCAGTAGCCGCCGGAAAAGAAGTAATCCTGGCCACGATACGGCACGCGGTAATCGCGATCCGGGAAGCGGTCGATCACATGCCCCGGCCGGTATTGCGGACCCGGGCCCCAACCATTGCCATGTCCGTCCGGACGCCCCGGCCAGCGATTGTCGTTGGGCCGATTATTGGTTTGCCAATGCTGGTTGTTGTAACCGTTTTGCGGACGCTCGTCGCGGTAGTAACCCTGACGCGGCTCCTGGGTCTGGCGCACGGCGTCGGGCCGTGGCTGGATCGGCAGGCTGTTGGCCGGCAGTTGTGGCGGCGGTGGCGGCTGGCGCACCGGGTTCGGGTTGTACGCCGGGCGATTTTGATCGTGGTTTTGCCACTGGCCATTGTTGTTGTGCGGCTGGCCGTTGTGCTCGAACTGGCGGCTGTTGTCGCCACGAATGATCTCGTTGTTCTGCGGGCGCGGTTGATTCTGCGGCGGCTGATTGTTCTGCGGACGCGGCTGCTGATTATTGCCGCCATGCCCCTGATTGTTGCCCTGATGTTCCGGCCCGCGTCCGCCGTTACCGTTGCCATTCGGGCTGCGGCTTTCAGGGTCATCGGCCAGCGCTTGCACACTGACACTCACACACAACACACCAACACCGGCCAGACGCCAGATGCGCGACTTCATGCTTTTCCTCACTGAGGCCTGTAATTAAGGGCGGCCTGTAACTAAGACCGGGTCGGGAACATCCGGTTCTGCAACAGGTTATCAGTCGCGCAACTTATTTATTGAGCGTCTGGCATGAAATCGCAGGCAAGAAAAAAGGGAGACCCGTCGGCCTCCCTTTAGAGAACTTCGTCCTGGCTCGACGCTTTTGACGTCGGCTCACCTCACGCCGTCTTCTGGACAGTGTGCAGCTCGGGGGCCGGCACAACCCCGGTGGGGGTGGCGGCCGCGGCAGGCCGGATAGGGCGGGCCGCGTGGACTGTGTTACCGAGCAGTGATTCTGGTGATAAGAATAGGCCTGGGGCCGCGACAGAGGATTGCGAAGATTGCTGAAATAAACACCACTTGCGCAATTTTTAACCCTGGATAGATAATCCGCCGCAATAGTTACAACCAAGGACAGATTGATGAGCAAACTCGACCGTTACGACCTGAGCATTTTGGCGGAATTGCAGCGCGACGCCCGCATCTCCAACCAGGAGTTGGCCGAGCGCATCGGTCTGTCGCCCTCCCCGTGTTCGCGTCGGGTCAAGCAACTGGAAGACGATGGGTATATCTCGCGTCAGGTGGCATTGCTTGATCGCAAGATGCTCGGGCTGAGCCTGACCGCGTATGTGCTGATCGGCATGGATCGGCACACCCCGGAGCGTTTCGAGAATTTCGAAGCGGCGATTCGTACCTTGCCGCAGGTGCTGGAGTGCAGTCTGGTGACGGGGGTTGATGCGGATTACCAGTTGAAAGTGGTGGTGCCGGACATGGATCACTATCAGAAGTTGTTGCTGGGGCATTTGACGCGGATTGAAGGCGTGACCAGCGTTCGTTCGAGTTTTGTGCTGAATCAGGTGTTGAACAGCACGGAACTGCCGCTGACCCACCTGCGCAACTGATCAAAAGCCCCTCACCCCAGCCCTCTCCCGGAGGGAGAGGGGGCCGACCGTGGGTTGCTCAAGATGTACGCCGACCTGAACGTTGTGTAGTGAATCCATAATCGACTCGATTTTTCAGGTCGATGTATGACGCAAGACACCTCGGTCAGTCCCCTCTCCCTCCGGGAGAGGGTTAGGGTGAGGGTCAGTCGTCAGATCAGACCCAGATCAATGCCCCCCCACACACCTTGGCGTATACTCGCCGCGCCCTTTTAGCCGCGCGCGCGTCGGAGAAACCCAATGGATCCAGCACTATTAGAAGAGTGGATGATGACCGGCCTGGTCAGCATCCTGATCATTTTCATGGGTTTTATCGTCTGGGATCTGGCGAAGAAGTCCAAGGCCGGGCGCTTTGGCTCGTTTATTCTGTTCTTCGTGCTGGGCCTGGGCGTGGCCGCGTTCATCATCAAGAGCGTGGTGATTGGCCTGATCGAATCCGGCGCTCTATAAGCGCGCCGGCACTTCCTTCCACTGGCCCTGATCAAGCCCTTCGATCGACCAGTCACCAATCTTCACCCGCACCAGCCGCAACGTCGGCAACCCGACCGCCGCGGTCATGCGCCGCACCTGACGGTTGCGCCCTTCGCGAATCACCAGTTCCAGCCATGAAGTCGGTATGGTCGCGCGAAAGCGCACCGGCGGATTGCGCGGCCACAGCTCGGGCTCGTCCAGTTGCCGCGCTTCGGCGGGCAAGGTCATGCCGTCGTTCAGTTCGACGCCATCACGCAAGCGCTGCAATTGCTCGGCCGTCGGCACACCTTCGACCTGCACCCAATAGGTTTTCGCCAGTTTGTGTTTCGGATCAGCGACGCGCGCCTGCAACTGCCCGTCGTTGGTCAACAGCAACAAGCCTTCGCTGTCGCGATCAAGGCGTCCGGCCGGATAAATCCCGGGCACATCGATAAAATCCTTGAGCGTCGCCCGCCCTTCGCCGTCGCTGAATTGCGTCAACACATCGAACGGTTTATTGAACAGGATCAGCTTCGGCTCGGCCGGGGGGGCCTTGGCAACACGGCGCGGCGAAGCAGACTGAGGCTTCACACCAGGACGGCGAGAAGGAGGACGCGGAGGACGGGACATGGCGAAAAGAACATCTAACGGTCAGGGCTGCTAATGCTAGTGCCCCGACCGCCAAATGACCACGACTAACCGTTAACGGAACGGCGGTTCGTCGAAGCTGCGCAGTTTGCGCGAGTGCAATGAATTGAGTTCGGTGCGCAGCAAGTCCACCGCTTCGATGCCGATCTTCAAGTGCTGGCTGACCGCGCGTTCATAGAAGGCGTTGGCCGAACCCGGCAGCTTGATTTCACTGTGCAGCGGTTTATCCGAGACACACAGCAACGTGCCGTACGGCACCCGCAAGCGATAACCCTGCGCGGCAATCGTGCCGCTTTCCATGTCCACCGCGACCGCGCGGGACAGGTTGATAAGCGGCCGCTCCTGAGCCCAGCGCAATTCCCAGTTACGGTCGTCGTAAGTCAATACGGTACCGGTGCGCAGGCGTTTTTTCAGGTCGTCGCCCTTCTCGCCAGTGACATTCGCCGCTGCCTGCTGCAGCGCCATCTGCACTTCGGCCAGGGCCGGGATCGGAATGTTCGGCGGTACAACGCGGTCAAGAATGCCGTCGCGACGCATATAAGCGTGGGCCAACACGTAGTCGCCGATGGTCTGCGACTGACGCAGGCCGCCGCAGTGGCCGATCATCAGCCAGCAATGCGGACGCAGCACCGCCAAGTGGTCGGTGATGTTCTTGGCGTTGGACGGGCCGACGCCGATGTTCACCAAGGTCACGCCGTGGCCATCGCTGGCAATCAGGTGATAGGCCGGCATTTGGTATCGGTGCCAGACCACACCGGCAGCAATCGCCGACGCTTCGCCGTGATCCATGCCCTTCTCGATGATGACATTGCCCGGCAACACCATGCGTACGAAACGCGGGTCGCGGCGCAGTTGCTCCAGACCATGGACGATGAACTGGTCGACATAACGGTGATAGTTGGTCAGCAGAATCCACGGCTGCACATGCCGCCAGTCACTGCCGGTGTAGTGCACCAGACGGCGCAGCGAGAAATCCACACGCGCGGCGTCGAACAAGGCCAGCGGCAGCGGATCAGTGTTTTCCCAGTCGTAGAGACCGTCGGCGATGCCATCGGTGGCGGCGGACAGGTCGGTACTCGGGAACACCCGCGCCAGCACGGCGGCGGTGACGCCGGAACCGGCGAGTTCATCGCCCTGCTCGACCACGTACGGATACGGAATGTTCTGCTGGCTGACGCCGACTTCCACGGTCACGGTGAAGTCGTGCATCAACGGCACAAGTTGTTCGAGCAGGTATTTGCGGAACGCCGCCGGGTGGGTGACGGTGACGCTGTAAGTGCCCGGCAGTTGCACCTTGGCGTAAGCGCGGGTGGTCTGCGGGACTTCACCCTGGCAATGGTAGGTCAGACGCAGTTCGGGATAACGAAACAGAGCACGCTGTGCAGCGTCGGGCTCGACGCGATCCTTGAGGTAACGCTTGAGCGCCGAGTTCAGCGCAGTGGTGGCCCGCTCATGCAGCTCGGCCAGACGGTCCACGGCTTGTTCGGCGGTTTGAACGACAATAAACGCTTCGGTCACGATCAGCTTCCTGTGTTCTGACTTGCAGAGCTTCATCTTGCCTGCATCGTGGCGTCACGGGAACAGTGGCGTTGTGGGTGTAGCCAAATCTTTCAGACGAAGCGAACACCTGTGGGAGCTGGCTTGCCAGCGATGAGGCCGGCACATTCAACATCGATGTTGACTGATAGGCCGCTATCGCTGGCAAGCCAGCTCCCACAGGGTTTTGGGGTGTTTGAGAGATTGAGTCAGAAACCTTGCGGGGTTGAGCGGGCGACGATGGCTTCGACGTCCAGCCCACGTGGCAAGGCGCCGTAGACGCGGCCGCCACCACTCAATCGGCTGGCAATGAACGCGTCGCTGACCACCGCGTTGCCGGCTTCCAGCAACAGCTTGGCCTGCAAACCGAGCGCAATATCTTCAGTCAACTGCCGCGCCCGGTACTGAATATCACTGGTGTCCTTGAACTGCGCCTGCAACTGCTGAATATGCGCAGCCAGACGCTTGTCGCCATGCCCGTCGCCCAACTCGCTGAACAACACATCCAGCACACCCGGTTCTTTCGACAACGCCCTCAGCACGTCGAGGCACTGCACATTCCCCGAGCCTTCCCACGTCGAGTTCACCGGCGCCTCGCGGTACAGGCGCGGCAGAATGCTGTCCTCGACATACCCGGCGCCGCCCATGCATTCGGCCGCTTCATTGATCATCCCCGGCGCACGCTTACAGATCCAATACTTGCCCACCGCCGTCACCAGGCGGGCAAATTGTGCTTCGTGGCGGTCATCCAGATGATCCAGCGCCTGGCCCATGCGCAAACTGAGGGCCAGCGCGGCTTCGCTTTCCAGGGCCAGATCGGCGAGCACGTTTTGCATCAACGGCTGTTCGCTGAGCAGTTTGCCGCCGACCTTGCGGTGCGCGCAGTGATGGCTGGCCTGGGTCAGTGCCTGGCGCATCAGCGCACTGGAACCGACCATGCAATCGAAGCGGGTCATGGCAACCATTTCGATGATGGTCGGTACCCCGCGCCCTTCCTCGCCGACCATCCACGCCAGCGCGCCACGGAACTCCACTTCGCTGGAGGCGTTGGATTGATTGCCGAGTTTGTTTTTCAGACGCTGGATGTAGAACTGATTGCGCGTGTCGTCCGGGCGATGACGCGGCAACAGGAAGCAGCTCAAACCCTTGTCGGTCTGCGCCAGCGTGAGGAAGGCATCGCACATCGGCGCCGAGCAAAACCACTTGTGCCCGACCAGTTCATAGGCCTGACCCGGACCGCTGGCGCCGACCGGATACGCCTTGGTGGTGTTGGCGCGCACGTCGGTGCCGCCCTGTTTCTCGGTCATGGCCATGCCGATGGTCACGCCGGCCTTGTGCGCCATGCCGACGTTGCGCGGGTCGTATTGGGTGGCGAGGACTTTCGGCAGCCACTGCTCGGCGATGTTCGGCTGCAAACGCAGGGCCGGCACGCTGGCGAAGGTCATGGTCAACGGGCAACCGCTGCCAGCCTCGGCCTGACTGTGCAGATAACTCATGGACGCGCGGGCGACGTGGGCACCGTCCTGCGGCTGGGTCCACGGCATCGACGTCAGACCGTGCTCGATCGCCGTGCGCATCAACTCATGATAGGCCGGATGAAATTCCACCAGATCGATGCGATGACCGTAGCGGTCGTGGCTGGCAAACGTTGGTTTGTTCTGATTGGCGAGAAACCCGGCTGCCATCAGCGGGCCACCGGCGAGCGCGCCGTAGGCATCGATCCGCGACTCCGCCCAACCGGCCCCAAAGCGCCGCGACCATTCCTGCAACGGCAGGTCGATGCGGTAAAGGTTAGTACCGTCCAGCGACGGTGGCTGGTTGGTGACTTCGTGGGTTTCGGCGAACTGATGCAGGTTCATGACGGGGCTCCTTTGGGCAACCAAGGAACTCAGTTAAGCACCGCACCGCAAGCGGTCAAAGTGTCATATCAGCCGAATTTGCGGCGCTTTTACCCTGTCAGCAGCACAACACACGCCGTTCCAGCGCAGATTGCAGGTCTTCGAATTTCACCGGTTTATTCAGATAATCGATCGCGCCCGCCGTTGCGCAAAGCTCTCGATCAGCGCTCAACGCCAGCATGAACACCGGCAGATTGGCGCAGCCCGGCAGCGCATGAATCTGGCAGCACAATGAAGCGCCTTCGTGGCTCGGTAGCTGGCAATCGATCAGCACCGCATCGACCGTTTCACGCTGCAGGCAATCGAGCGCTGCCGCGCCGTTGTCGGCCGTGCGCACGCGAAAACCGAGTTTGAGCAACATGCCGCGCATCACCAGTTGGTTGACGCTGTTGTCGTCCACCAGCAACACCGTGCAGTCCTGCGGCGCACGCACGCAATCGCGCGAGGGTATCGGCGTCGATGCCGCCTCAACCACCGGCAACTCAAATTCGACATCCAGCTGGAAGCGGCTGCCACGCCCGGGCTCCGAGCGATGAGTGAGTTTGCCCCCGAGCAACTCGACCAACTGTCGGCAGATCGCCAGACCAACGCCCAGTCCGCCATATTCGCGGGTCATCGAACCGTCGAGCTGGAAGAAACGCTGATACATCGTCGCCTCACCCAGATCGGTGAAACCGATACCGGTGTCGATCACCGCAAACGACAGCGCCAGACGATTGTCCGTCGACGGTTTGCCAGTGACCCGTAGCGCCAGACCACCGATGCGGGTGAACTTGATCGCGTTATCCAGCAGGCATTCCAGGCATTGCGCGAGTTTGGCGCTGTCGCCGTGCAGGCGATCCGGCAAGGTCGGCAGTACTTCAACTTTGAAGTCCAGCGACTTGCTCGACGCATTGCCATCGAACTGCACCCGCAACGCTTCGACCACCGCGCGCAGGCTGAAGCTGCCCGGCGCAGCCTTGAGCTTGCCGGCCTGCAATTCGGTGAGGGTGAGGATGCCGTTGACCATGCGCATCATGTCTCGGGCGGAACCGGCGGCGGTCTGCTGGTATTGCTCAAGCTCCGGATCCAGCTCGACGGTCTGCATCAGTTCCAGCGAACCGATCACACCGTTCATCGGCGTGCGCAATTCGTGGGTCAGGGTCGCGAGGAATTCGTCCTTGAGCTTGTTGCTGTGCGCCAGTTGCTGGTTGAGCACTTCGAGTTTTTGCCCGGCGTCGTACAGGGTTTGCGCCTGTTGCTCGCGCATCGCGTTGATGCGGTCGGCCAGTGCCAGCGACAGCAGCGCCACTTCGATGGCCGAACCGATCTGGCTGGCGTACATGGTCAGGAACACGTTCGGCAGCAGGCCCAGCACCATCAGCGTGTTGACGATGCCGCCGAGCAGGAACGCCGACCAGGCAATGATGAAATAACGCGCCACGCGCAAGCCGCGCCACCAGGCCAGAATCCCTGCGGCGAAAATCACCACGGTGAAGGTCAGCGCCAGTATCGTCGCCAGGCGCAGCGACAATGCGTAACTGGTCATCAGCGACAAGCCAACCACCAGCGCACCGAACGCGATCAGTGCAATCAGCAGGCGGTCGAGCCAGCGGCTGTGGTTTTTGGTCTGCAGGAAACTGCGGGCGAACTGACTGCCGAACAGGCCCGCACAGCCGATGAAGAACGGCGTCGCGGCGTTGGCCCACCAAGGATTGTCCGGCCAGAAATACTCCACCGCCGCGCCGTTCACCGACAGTTGATAGAGACCGAACGAGGCAATGTAGAAGATGTAATAGAGGTAACTGGTGTCGCGCACGCTGAGGTAGATGAACAGGTTGTAGACCAGCATCCCCAGCAACACGCCATAAATGATGCCGAGTACATACAGGCGCACCGGTTGGTCTTCGAGGTACGCGGTGCTCGACCACAACGTCACCGGGGCCTGGATCGAGCCTTCGCTGGCCAGACGCAGGTACACGGTTTGCTGTTGATCGGGTTGGAATGCAAGGTCGAACAAATAGTTGTTCTGGCGAATTTCGCGGCTGGAGAACGGCCAGGCATCACCGGTCTGGCGGACGAGGCGGTAGTCGCCACGGGCGTCAGGCATATAGAGGTCGAGATGATCGAGCGGTGGATACGCCAGCTCCAGCAGCCAGGTGCGCTGGGCGGCGGGATTGCTCGGACGGTAATGCAGATCAATCTTCAGCCAGAACGCCGAGCGCGAGTAACCGGCATTCAACGTGGCTTTATCGTGGGGTTTGAAATTGCCGGCGGCTGCCTGCGCGCGAACATCGGCAATGCTCGCCTGACCGCTCGGGTCTTCGAACACTTGCAGCGATCGGCCCAGAGGGAGGCTCTGGGTGAACTCGTCGAATTCGACGGCGCTCGCCAGGAGGGGCAAGCAGAACAGCAACATCAGCAAATAGCGCATTGAAGCCCCAGCGTGGCTCGTCCGGTTGTGTCAGGAAGCCCCCCATTCCCTTTGAGTAGACGTAAAACCGGTATTACCTGTTATTGGTTTGGATCCAGACTAGCATAGCCGTTGATGGCCATTGTGCACCATCGAAATTTTTCCTACAAAGGCTCTAGAACGGGCGTTCCAGAGCAAAGCAGCGGACTAGAGCTGTTGAGTCGGTCAGCTCACTACAACACCTGATGATGTGAATACCTTTGTGGTGAGAGGATTCATCCGGTTAGCTGCAGTGTTGTCCGACAATCTGCTAGCGAACACCCTCAGGACTGAACCCGAAAATCAGCTTTGGTGGTAAGCTCGCGCACCATGAATATCTACAGCTCTCGCCCCGTTGTCCTCTGTCTCTCCGGCCACGACCCAAGTGGTGGCGCCGGCTTGCAGGCAGATATCGAAGCCCTGCTCGCGCAGGGTTGCCATGCGGCTCCGGCCGTCACCGCCCTGACCGTGCAAGACACCGTCAATGTCACTGACTTCCGCGTCCTCGATCGTGAGTGGGTGTTGGCCCAGGCCAATGCCGTGCTCAACGACTCCGAAGTCGCCGCGGTCAAACTGGGCATGCTCGGTTCGCTGGAAATGGTCGACACCGTTGTCGAACTGCTCTCGGCGCACCCGCACTTGCCGGTGGTCTGCGACCCGGTGCTGCGCGCCGGCGGCGGCGGACGTCTGGGCAAGGACGAGGTGGGATATGCGATGCGTGAGCGTCTGCTGCCGCTGTCGATCATTGCCACCCCTAACCTCCCTGAAGCGCGCATCCTCGCCGAACTGCCTGAAGGCACGGCCGACGAATGCGCTGAAAAACTCCTGCCGTTCGTCAAAAACCTGCTGATCACCGGCGGCCATGGCGACGAAACTGAAATCCATAACCGCGTGTACAGCCGCGACGGTCTGCGTGAAACCTTTGTCTGCCAGCGTCTGCCGGGCAGCTATCACGGTTCCGGTTGCACTCTGGCCAGCGCCCTCGCCGGCCGACTGGCCCAGGGTGAACACTTGGCCAGCGCCGTACGCAGCGCACTGGATTACACCTGGCGCACCCTGCGCGATGCCGAACAACTGGGCAAAGGCCAGTTCGTCCCGCGTCGCCTGCCGCTGGATTTCTGCTCGTAACGTCGTGAGGTCTGCCCGATGAAACTACGTGGCCTGTATGCCATTACCGACAGCGAACTGCTGGCCGGCAAGTTTCTGTCTTACGTGGAGGCGGCGCTGGAAGGCGGCGTCACCCTGCTGCAATATCGCGACAAGAGCAGCGACGAGGCCCGCCGCCTGCGCGAGGCCGAAGCGCTGCGCGATCTGTGCGAGCGTTACAAGACTCAGCTAATCATCAACGATGACGCTGAACTGGCGGCGCGCCTCAACGTCGGCGTGCACCTCGGTCAGACCGACGGCCCGCTGTCGCCGACCCGCGCGCTGCTCGGTTCGAAAGCGATCATCGGTTCGACCTGCCACGCGCAAATCGCGCTGGCCGAACAAGCCGCCAAAGAAGGCGCGAGTTATGTCGCCTTCGGCCGCTTCTTCAATTCCAACACCAAGCCCGGCGCACCGACGTGCAGCCTCGATCTGCTCGACGAAGCCAAGCGCACACTGCACCTGCCGATCTGCGCGATTGGCGGCATCAGCCTCGACAACGCTGCGCCGCTGGTCGCCCATGGCGTCGACCTGCTCGCTGTGGTCCACGGTCTGTTTGGTGCCCAGAGCACCGCCGAAGTGACCCGCCGCGCCCGCGCATTCAACGAATTGTTCAAATCCTGAAGATTGAGAGCCCGATCATGTCTCGTTCCGAAACCCTGTTTGCCAACGCCCAGAAACACATTCCCGGTGGCGTCAACTCGCCAGTCCGTGCGTTCAAGAGCGTTGGCGGCACGCCGTTGTTCTTCAAGCACGCTGAAGGCGCCTACGTCACTGACGAAGACGACAAGCGCTATGTCGATTACGTCGGCTCGTGGGGCCCGATGATCCTCGGCCACAGCCACCCGGACGTGCTCGACGCGGTGCGTAATCAGCTGCAACACGGCTTGTCCTACGGCGCGCCGACCGCGATGGAAACCGAAATGGCCGACCTGGTCTGCTCGCTGGTGCCGTCGATGGACATGGTGCGCATGGTCAGCTCCGGGACCGAAGCGACCATGAGCGCCATCCGTCTGGCCCGTGGCTACACCGGTCGCGACAGCATCATCAAGTTCGAAGGCTGCTACCACGGCCACTCCGACAGCCTGCTGGTCAAGGCCGGTTCCGGCGCCCTGACCCAAGGCGTGCCGAGCTCGGCCGGTGTACCGGCAGCCTTCGCCAAACACACCCTGACCCTGCCGTTCAACGACATCGACGCTGTGGAAAAGATGCTCGCTGAAGTTGGCGAAGAAGTGGCGTGCATCATCGTTGAGCCGGTGGCTGGCAACATGAACTGCGTACCGCCAGCGCCAGGTTTCCTCGAAAGCTTGCGTTCGCTGTGCGACAAGCATGGCGTGGTGCTGATTTTCGACGAAGTGATGACCGGTTTCCGCGTCGCCCTCGGCGGTGCTCAGGCGTACTACGGGGTCAATCCTGACCTGACCACCTTCGGCAAGATCATCGGTGGCGGCATGCCCGTGGGCTGCTTCGGCGGCAAGCGTGAAATCATGCAGCGCATCGCGCCGCTGGGTCCGGTCTATCAGGCGGGCACGCTGTCGGGTAACCCGCTGGCGATGGCCGCTGGTTTGACCACGCTGCGCCTGATCAGCCGTCCGGGGTTCCACGCCGAGCTGACCGACTACACCACGCGCCTGCTCGATGGCCTGCAACAACGCGCCGATGCCGCTGGCATTCCGTTCGTGACCACGCAGGCTGGCGGTATGTTCGGTCTGTACTTCAGCGGCGCCGACGACATTGTCACTTTTGAAGACGTGATGGCCAGCGACGCTGCGCTGTTCGGGCGCTTCTTCCATCTGATGCTGGAAGGTGGCGTGTACCTGGCACCGAGCGCCTTCGAAGCCGGTTTCACCTCGATCGCTCATGGCGAAGCCGAGCTGAAACTGACGCTCGACGCTGCCGAGCGCGCCTTCGCCGCACTGAAGTAATCTCCGCACCGCTGACGTTGGCTATCGCCAGCGTCAGCTTTCACCTACACCTCGCCGGTTTTTCCGACGCTTCTGCCAAAAAGCTTGCATAAAGTGGGCGATATATTCCCCGCGCAGCAGAAAAACGAGTAAAGACTTTGTAAGGTTGGCCCCGCTTATTTCATAATGCGCGCTTATTGGATCCCTCGATGGGTCCGCGTGCCCTTCAGAGGTAAGTCGATTCCCATGAACCGCACCGGCCGCACCCTTGCCTTGGGCTGCCTGTTGCTCCTTCAGCCCCTGCTCGCGCATGCACAAGCAGGCGGCAACTCGTTGTTGATCCCGGCGATGGGTCGTTGCACCCTCAATACTCAGCCGCAAGACGTCACGCAGGCATTGGCCGCCTGCCAGAAAGCGGCGGACGAAGGGGATGCGCAAGCGCAATACGAGTTGGGTGAGTTCTACTACGACGGCAAGAACGCGCCGCGCGACCTCAATCAAGCCCTGAGCTATTTCGAAAAAGCCTCGTTGCAAGGCCACGCTCAGGCACAGTTCAAGCTCGGCACGATGTTCTTCCACGGTGAAGGCGTGCAGGCCAACAACATCCAGGCGTACATCGTGCTGAAGATGGCTGCGGTCAACGGCGCTGAAGACGCGCTGGATACGGCTGACGAGGTCTCGGAAAAAATGTCCCGTGAAGATCTCGAGACTGCCACGCAGGTGCTCGGGCAAATTTTCCGTAAATACCTGATGGAACTGCAGAGCGCCGATGGGCGTACGCCTTTCTCCCCTCTTCCCTGACCGCCGATAGTTCCCACGCTCTGCGTGGGAATTCATCCCGTGACGCTCCGCGTCACCGACGCAGAGCGTCGAAGGCGGCATTCCCACGCAGAGCGTGGGAACGATCAATCCAGGATCTGTTGTTACTTCTCAGGCATCGGCATCGGAAACGGCATCACATTGCCGACCGCACCACGGGCTTCGCTGATTTTCGGGGTACCCAGACGTTCCACCTCGTCGATGCGCACGATCGAATGCATTGGCACAAAACTGCGCACCACACCTTCGAACTGCGCCTTGAGCTTTTCTTCGCTCGGGTCGACGACCACTTGCGTGCGCTCGCCAAAGACGAACTCTTCCACTTCCAGAAAACCCCACAGATCACTTTGATAGATCTGCTTGGCGTACATTTCGAACACCTGGCCCTGGTTGAGGAAAATCACCTTATAGATTGGAGCTTCGCGTTTGGTCATGGCGGGGGGATAACATCGGGGATAAAAATGAGGGCGCAAACTATAGCATAGCCTCCGGACGCACAGCGGTAGGAACCTGCGGGCTTGTTCCCTATAATGCCGGGTTCTTTGAATCACGTGACGACCCTAATCCATGGCCAAGAAGCTTTACATCGAAACCCACGGTTGCCAGATGAACGAGTACGACAGCTCGCGCATGGTCGATCTGCTGGGCGAACATCAGGCCCTGGAAGTCACCGCGCGTGCCGAAGACGCCGACGTGATTCTGCTCAACACCTGCTCGATCCGCGAGCGCGCGCAAGATCGCGTGTATTCGCAGCTGGGTCGCTGGCGTGAACTGAAGCTGGCCAACCCGGAGATGGTGATCGCCGTCGGCGGTTGCGTGGCCAGCCAGGAAGGCGCGGCGATCCGTGATCGCGCGCCGTACGTCGACGTCGTGTTCGGCCCGCAGACCCTGCACCGTCTGCCGGAGATGATCGACGCCGCGCGCATCACCAAGCTGCCGCAAGTCGACGTGTCGTTCCCGGAAATCG
This sequence comes from Pseudomonas sp., assembly GCF_049300855.1. Taxonomy (GTDB): domain Bacteria; phylum Pseudomonadota; class Gammaproteobacteria; order Pseudomonadales; family Pseudomonadaceae; genus Aquipseudomonas. Next base: position 92,214 of record NZ_JBAQKH010000027.1, read on the forward strand.
AAAAATTCGACCACTTGCCCGAGCCGCGCATCGATGGCCCGAGCGCCTATGTGTCGGTGATGGAAGGCTGCAGCAAGTACTGCACGTTCTGCGTGGTGCCTTACACCCGCGGCGAAGAAGTCAGCCGGCCGTTCGACGACGTGATCGCCGAAGTCATTCACCTTGCCGAAAACGGCGTGCGTGAAGTGACGCTGCTGGGGCAGAACGTCAACGGCTATCGCGGTACGACCCATGACGGTCGTCTGGCCGATCTTGCCGAACTGATCCGCGTAGTCGCTGCCATCGATGGCATCGACCGCATTCGCTACACCACTTCGCACCCGCTGGAATTCTCCGACAGCCTGATCCAGGCCCACGCCGACGTGCCGGAACTGGTCAAGCATCTGCATTTGCCGGTGCAATCGGGCTCCGACCGGATTCTCGCGGCGATGAAGCGCAACCACACGGCGCTTGAGTACAAATCCAAGCTGCGCAAACTGCGCGCGGCGGTGCCGGGGATCTGCATCAGCTCGGACTTCATCGTTGGTTTCCCCGGCGAGACCGAGAAAGATTTCGAACAGACCATGAAGCTGATTGCCGACGTCGGTTTCGACTTTTCCTACTCTTTCGTCTACAGCCAGCGCCCGGGCACCCCGGCTGCCGATCTGGCCGACGAGACGCCGGAAGAGTTGAAAAAGGAGCGCCTTAACGCGCTGCAACATCGTTTGAATCAGCAAGGTTTCGAGATCAGCCGACAAATGGTTGGTTCGATCCAGCGCATTCTGGTGACCGATTACTCGAAAAAAGACCCGGGCGAGCTGCAAGGGCGCACCGAGAATAATCGTATCGTCAACTTCCGCTGCGACAATCCAACCCTGATCGGCCAGTTCGCCGACGTGCATATCGACGCGGCGCAGCCGCACTCGCTGCGCGGCTCGTTGATCCAGTAACAGATACCAGCAGCACAGAAGAACCTGTGGGAGCTGGCTTGCCAGCGATAGCGGTGTAACTGGCGACGGTTTCGCTGGTTTTGACGGCCTCATCGCTGGCAAGCCAGCTCCCACAGTGAACTGCACTGTTCTTGAGATTGTGCTCATTAATTTAAGAGCTTTCGCACCCAGGCCTCTGGCGTTATCCTTGATTTCATCTTAATTGCCCCAGGGCGGCTAAATACGACCTTGAACGCACCCATAGAACCACATCGTTTTATCCTCGAGCCCTTTGAGGCTCGCCGCTTCGCCAATCTGTGCGGGCAATTCGACGAGCATTTGCGCTTGATCGAACAGCGCCTGACCATCGAGATCCGCAACCGCGGAAACCAGTTCGAGCTGATCGGCGACCCGAAACACACCACGTCTGCGGAAAATCTGATTCGTCGCCTGTACCGGGAAACCAAAGGTTCAGAGCTGTCGCCAGATACGGTTCACCTGTTCCTGCAGGAATCGGCCGTGGTCGAGCTGGACAATCACGCCCCCGCCGAAGCCTCCGTCGCCCTGCGCACCAAGAAAGGCATGATTCGCCCGCGCGGCTTGAATCAGCTGCGCTACGTGAAGGAAGTCCTCGGCAACGACATCAACTTCGGCATCGGCCCGGCCGGTACCGGCAAGACCTATCTGGCCGTGGCTTGCGCCGTCGATGCACTGGAGCGCGAGCAGATCCGGCGCATCCTGCTGGTGCGCCCCGCGGTTGAGGCGGGTGAAAAGCTCGGCTTCCTGCCCGGCGACCTGTCGCAGAAGATCGACCCGTACCTGCGCCCGCTCTACGACGCGCTGTACGAGATGCTCGGCTTCGAATACGTGGCCAAGCTGATCGAACGTCAGGTCATCGAAGTTGCGCCGCTGGCCTACATGCGCGGCCGTACGCTGAACAACAGCTTCATCATTCTCGACGAAAGCCAGAACACCACCGTCGAGCAGATGAAGATGTTCCTCACCCGGATCGGCTTCGGCTCCACTGCAGTCATCACCGGTGACATCACTCAGGTCGACCTGCCGAAAGGCACCAAGTCGGGTCTGCATCATGTGATCGAAGTGCTCAAAGACGTGCCGGGCATCAGCTTCACGCACTTCCAGCCCAAGGACGTCGTGCGTCATCCTTTGGTACAGCGGATCGTCGAAGCCTACGAGCGCTTCGAAAACCGTGACGAAGCACCCAAGGACACCTCGCGAAATGCTTGAGCTAGACCTGCAAATCGCGACTGACGCGAACGCGCCGAGTGAAGCCGACTTCCGTCTGTGGTGCGAACTGGCCCTGCGCCAGCGCACCGCCGACTCGGAAATGACCATTCGTCTGGTCGACGAGGAAGAAGGCCGTGAGCTCAATCACACCTGGCGCCACAAGGATTACGCGACCAACGTCCTGTCGTTCCCGGCTGAAGTGCCTGACGAGTTTCTCGACATCCCGCTGCTCGGCGATCTGGTGATCTGCGTCGCCGTGGTCGAACGCGAAGCTGCCGAGCAAGGCAAGGAACTAAACGCCCATTGGGCACATCTGGTCATTCACGGCTGCTTGCATCTGCTCGGTTACGACCATATAGATGACGAAGAAGCCGAGGAAATGGAAGCACTGGAACGCGAGTTGCTTGCCGAATTGGGCTATCCCGATCCGTACGCGGATGACGAAACCGAAACATCCCCTATCGTTACAACAAAGGATTCAGAGTAATCGCTATGAGCGAAGATCGATCGAGCAACGGGCAGAAGTCATGGCTGGGTAAACTGACCCAGGCTTTTGCCCACGAGCCGAAGAACCGCCAGGAGCTCCTCGAGCTGCTGCGTGATGCACATCAGAACAAACTGCTGGACAGCGAAGCGCTGGCCATCGTCGAAGGCGCCATTCAGGTGGCTGACCTGCAAGTACGCGACATCATGGTGCCGCGTTCGCAGATGATCAGCATCAAGGCGACCCAGACACCGCGTGAGTTCCTCCCGGCCGTGGTCGACTCGGCCCACTCGCGCTATCCGGTCATCGGCGAAAGCCATGACGACGTGATGGGCGTGCTGCTGGCCAAGGATCTGCTGCCGCTGATCCTCAAGGAGAACGGCGACAGCTTCAACATCAAGGATTTGCTGCGCCCAGCCACCTTCGTGCCGGAGTCCAAGCGTCTGAACGTGTTGCTGCGAGAATTCCGCGCCAACCACAACCACATGGCCATCGTCATCGACGAATACGGCGGTGTGGCAGGTCTGGTGACCATCGAAGACGTGCTGGAGCAGATCGTCGGCGACATCGAAGACGAGCACGACGTCGAAGAAGACAGCTACATCAAGCCGCTGCCCAGCGGTGACTTCCTGATCAAGGCCCTGACCCCAATCGAGAACTTCAACGAGTTCTTCGACAGCGAGTTCTCCGATGACGAGTTCGACACTGTCGGCGGCCTGGTGATGAGCGCGTTCGGGCACTTGCCAAAACGCAACGAAATCACTGAAATCGGCGCCTATCGTTTCCGCATCCTGAACGCCGACAGCCGTCGGATTCATTTGCTGCGACTGACCCCTATCGCCCGGTAAGAAATCTAAGGACTGAAATGCGCTGGACAACCCGCCCCGGCTGGCCCGGTAACCTGCTGGCCGTGGCGGCCGGTGCTATCACCACGTTCGCTCTGGCACCTTTCAACATCTGGCCGCTGGCTTTGCTGGCGGTCGGCTTGTTCTATGCCGGTTTGCGCGAGCTGAGTCCGCGTCAGGCGCTGGGCCGTGGCTGGTGCTTCGGCTTCGGCCTGTTCGGGGCCGGCACCAGTTGGATTTATTACAGCATTCACCATTTCGGCGGCGCTTCGGTGCTGCTGGCCGGGTTCCTGATGCTGCTGTTTACGGCGGCGATTGCCTGGTTCTTCGCCCTGCCGGCCTGGTTATGGGCACGCTGGTTGCGCCGTAACGAAGCGCCGGTGGCTGATGCCTTGGCCTTTGCTGCGTTGTGGGTTGGCCAGGAAGCGTTTCGCGGCTGGTTCCTCACCGGTTTCCCGTGGCTGTACTCGGGTTACAGCCAGCTCGACGGTCCATTGGCCGGGCTCGCGCCAGTTGGTGGTATGTGGCTGGTGTCGTTTGTTCTGGCACTGACGGCCGCGCTGATCTACAACGCGCCGCGTCTGCTGCAAACCGGCCGCAAAGGTTTTGTTGCGGCGGGCCTGTTGTTGCTCGTCGGGCCATGGGTGGCCGGCATTGCGCTCAAGGGCCATGCCTGGACCAGCCCGTCCGGCGCGCCACTGAGTGTTGCCGCGATTCAGGGCAACGTCGCACAAAGCATGAAATGGGACCCGGCCGAACTCAACGCGCAACTGGCGCTGTACCGCGATTTGAGCTTCCGTTCGAAGCCGGTGGACCTGCTGATCTGGCCGGAAACCGCTGTACCCGTGCTCAAGGAATCTGCCGAAGGCTACCTGAGCATGATGGGCACCTTCGCCGCCGAGCGTAAATCGGCGCTGATCACCGGCGTGCCAATTCGCGAAACGGTTCGTCACGAAAAACGCTTCTTCAACGGCATCACCGTGGTGGGCGAAGGCGACGGCACTTACTTGAAACAGAAACTGGTGCCCTTCGGCGAATACGTGCCGTTACAGGACGTATTACGCGGGTTGATCGCCTTCTTCGACCTGCCCATGTCGGACTTCGCCCGTGGCCCGGCCGATCAGGCGCTGTTGCAGGCCAAGGGTTATCAGATCGCACCGTTTATCTGCTACGAAGTGGTCTATCCCGAGTTTGCCGCCAGCCTGTCAGCGCGCAGCGATCTGCTACTGACGATCAGCAACGACACCTGGTTTGGCACCTCGATCGGCCCGCTGCAACATTTGCAGATGGCGCAGATGCGCGCACTGGAAGCCGGGCGCTGGATGATCCGCGCGACCAACAACGGCGTGACCGGTCTGATCAACCCGTTCGGGCAGATCACCGAGCAGATTCCGCAGTTTGAACAAGGCATTTTGTACGGCGAAGTGGTGCCGATGCACAACCTGACGCCGTATCTGCAATGGCGTTCGTGGCCGTTAATCATTGTCTGCTTGCTGCTGTTTGGCTGGGCATTGATGGCGAGCCGGATGTCGAAAACCCTTTAAAGCCTGCGACAATGATCGTTCCCACGCTCCGCGTGGGAATGATCAGTCAGCTTGGTAAAACAGTGAATACCCCACCTGCCCCACCGCTTCATTCAGCAACTGCCCGCTCTGCCAGATCGATTTGAATTCCGGCAACCAGCCACCAAACGGCCTCGCGTTATCAGTGCCCAGAAAGCCCACCGGCGCTGGCACCACGTCAAACCCTGCCTGTTCAAAGCTCCACACCGATCGCGGCATGTGCCAGGCCTGCGTCACCACGACCACACGCTTGATCCCCTGCGGCAACAGAATGTCAGCGCTGAGTTTGGCGTTTTCCCACGTCGTCCGGCTTTCACCTTCCTGCCAACGCACGGTCACGCCGAAGTCATCACGCAACGAGTCCGCCATCAGCTTCGCCTCGGTCGGCGGCGTTCCGTAATGCAGGCCGCCACTGGTCAGAATCGGCAGACCGGACGCCTTGGCCAGCCGCGCCGCATAACGCTGACGCTCAAGCCCGACACCGGTCGGCTGATCCTCGCCCCAGGCCAGATCGCCGCGCTCGCGCCCGGAACCCAGTACCACAATCGCATCGGCCCGCTGCGCCAACGTCGCCCACTCTTCACGGGCCAACGGCGGCTCGCGCTCCAGCACCTTGGCGCCCCATTGCACCACCACCGGCAGACTCATCAGCCACATCCCGCCAAAACCAATGGCGAAACACACGCCGGCCAGCCGCGGCCGTGAGCGGCGCAGCCACCAGGCAGCCAGTAACAACAGCAAGAGGATGCCGGGCGGCAAAAGAAGTTGTTTGATGAAATAACGAAAAGGCATCGGGCATCTCCAAAGATGCCCGAAGCCTAAGAGTGTTAATAAAGCGTTACAACCGATAGGTGGGATCCTGTTGAAAAAGATCCGGTTCTTGACCTGCCATGCGCTTACTTGGCCTGCAGAGAGCGAACCTTGACGGTGTCTCTGCCGGGTGCCTTGTCCTTGAGCCAGATGACCTTGGCCGAATGTGCTGCATCGAGTTGCTTCACTGCTTGTGACAAGCATCCGTGCGTTTCACGCTCACTGCGATCCAGATAGGCCTTGACCAGTTTGAACTCGGCGGGGCTCAAGCCACGCAATTCCAGTTCCAGGGGGCGCTCATCGCGCAGCCGGTCAGCGGTTTTTACTGCGTCCAGGGCCATACCCAGACGGTCGATCAACCTCTCGTACAGCTCGGGTTTCGTTACGTTTTTTTTCCGTTGCTCCACCATCCCTCACCTCATTGAAGATAAGACTCACTCCCCAGTTAGAGCTTAGCTTCGCTGCACAAACCGGCTGCACGCCGCGACCAACGGCCCTCGTGCAAATATTGCGGGGTATGTAGCTGTAATCAGGGTTTCCCTAGGCCAAGCGCGGTCATGTATGCTACGGCGCTTCCTGTAATTCCACTTCCAGCTCGTCCGGGGCATCCCGGAACCTGCGTTGAAGAGGATTAGGCCACCCCTATCCAGTACAAAAGTAGCCATGCACGAACAATATCAGCCCCGTGAAATCGAAGCCGCCGCCCAGTCGTTCTGGGACGAGCAAAAGTCCTTTGAAGTCAGTGAACAGCCAGGCAAGGAAACCTACTACTGCCTGTCGATGTTCCCTTACCCCAGCGGCAAGCTACACATGGGGCACGTGCGTAACTACACCATCGGCGACGTGATCTCCCGCTACCAGCGCATGCTCGGCAAGAACGTTCTGCAACCGATGGGCTGGGACGCTTTCGGCATGCCGGCGGAAAACGCCGCGATGAAAAACAACGTCGCCCCGGCCAAGTGGACCTACGAAAACATCGCCTACATGAAAACCCAGCTGCGCAGCCTGGGTCTGGCGGTCGACTGGTCGCGCGAAGTCACTACCTGCAAGCCGGATTACTACCGCTGGGAACAATGGCTGTTCACTCGCCTGTTCGAAAAAGGCGTGATCTACCGTAAAAACGGCACCGTCAACTGGGACCCGATCGATCAGACCGTTCTCGCTAACGAACAGGTGATCGACGGTCGCGGCTGGCGTTCCGGCGCGCTGATCGAAAAGCGCGAAATCCCGATGTACTACTTCAAGATCACCGCCTATGCGGATGAGTTGCTGGAGAGCCTCGACGAGCTGACTGGCTGGCCTGAACAGGTCAAGACCATGCAGCGCAACTGGATCGGCAAATCCCGCGGCATGGAAGTGCAGTTCCCGTACAACGTCGACTCGATCGGCGAAGCCGGCACCCTCAAAGTCTTCACGACCCGTCCGGACACCCTGATGGGCGCGACCTATGTCGCCGTGGCTGCCGAGCATCCACTGGCCACTCTGGCCGCGAAAAACAACACCGAGCTGCAAGCGTTCATCGCTGAATGCAAGGGCGGCAGCGTTGCCGAAGCGGACGTTGCCACACAAGAGAAGAAAGGCCTGCCAACCGGCCTGTTCGTCGAACACCCGCTGACCGGTGAGAAGCTGCCGGTGTGGGTCGCCAACTACGTGCTGATGCACTACGGCGACGGCGCGGTGATGGCTGTACCGGCGCACGATGAGCGCGATTTCGAATTCGCCCACAAGTACAACCTGCCGATGAAATCGGTCGTGCGTACCAGCTCTGGCGACAGCAACCCGGCCCCGTGGCAAGACGCCTACGGCGAGCACGGCACACTGATCAACTCCGGCGAGTTCGACGGTCTGGACTTCGCTGGCGCATTCGACGCCATGGAAGTCGCCCTGATCAAAAAAGAACTCGGCGCCTCGCGCACTCAGTTCCGCCTGCGCGACTGGGGCATCAGCCGTCAGCGCTACTGGGGCTGCCCGATCCCGATCATCCACTGCGATGCATGCGGTGACGTGCCGGTACCGGAAGATCAACTGCCTGTGGTCCTGCCGGAAGACGTGGTGCCGGACGGCGCCGGCTCTCCGCTGGCGCGCATGCCAGAGTTTTACGAGTGCAGCTGCCCGAAATGCGGACAGCCTGCCAAGCGTGAAACCGACACCATGGACACTTTCGTCGAATCGTCGTGGTACTACGCCCGTTACGCCTCGCCGCACTTCGAGGGTGGCCTGGTGGAAAAATCCGCGGCCGATCACTGGCTGCCGGTCGATCAGTACATCGGCGGTATCGAACACGCGATTCTGCACCTGCTCTACGCGCGTTTCTTCCATAAACTGATGCGTGACGAAGGTCTGGTCAGCTCCAACGAGCCGTTCAAGAACCTGCTGACCCAAGGCATGGTGATCGCCGAAACCTACTATCGTCGCGAAGCCAATGGTGCCTACACCTGGTTCAACCCGGCGGACGTGGAACTTGAGCGCGACAGCAAAGCCAAGGTCATCAGCGCCAAGCTGAAATCCGACGGCTTGCCGGTGGAAATCGGCGGCACCGAGAAGATGGCCAAGTCGAAGAACAATGGCGTCGACCCACAGTCGATGATCGATCAGTTCGGCGCCGATACTTGCCGCCTGTTCATGATGTTCGCCTCGCCGCCTGACATGAGCGCCGAATGGTCCGACTCCGGCGTTGAAGGTTCGCACCGCTTCCTCAAGCGTGTCTGGCGCCTGGCGCAAGCCCACGTTACACAGGGTCTGCCGGGCAAACTGGACATCGCCAGCCTGAACGACGAGCAAAAAGCCGTTCGCCGCGCGATCCATCTGGCCATCAAGCAGGCCAGCCACGACGTCGGCCAGAACCACAAATTCAACACTGCCATCGCTCAGGTGATGACGCTGATGAACGTGCTGGAAAAAGCCGCGCAAGCCACTGAACAGGATCGCGCGCTGGTTCATGAAGGCCTGGAAGCCGTGACCCTGTTGCTGGCGCCTATCACGCCGCACATCAGCCACGAACTGTGGAATCAACTGGGTCACGCCGGTGCGGTGATCGATGCCGGTTGGCCTGCGGTGGATGAAACTGCGCTGGTGCAGGACAGCCTGACCCTGGTCATCCAGGTCAACGGCAAGCTGCGCGGTCAGATCGACATGCCGGCCAGTGCCACACGTGAAGAAGTGGAAGCGGCAGCGCGCGCCAACGAAAACGTCCTGCGTTTCGTCGACGGCCTGACTATTCGTAAAGTGATTGTTGTGCCGGGGAAACTGGTCAACATCGTCGCCAGCTAATTGGATCGGGCGTCAGGTTCGCCTGACGCCAAGTAAAACCTTTCGGGTCGCACAGTCGGCCCACGTGGTTTCAAGGGGAGCAACACAATGATCAAACGCAATCTGCTGGTGATGGGCCTCGCCGTTCTGTTGAGCGCCTGCGGTTTCCAGCTGCGCGGCACTGGCACCAATGAACTGACGATCAAGGAACTTGATCTGAGCGCCCGTAACGCCTACGGCGAGACTGTCACGCAACTGCGTCAGGTGCTGGAGTCGAGTGGCGTCAAGGTTTACAACGGTGCTCCGTACAAACTGTTCCTGGCTGACGAGCAGGAAAACCAGCGTATCCTCAGCTACGCCGGTGCCGGCCGTACGGGCGAATACCAGGTCAACACGGTTCTGAACTATGAGATCCGGGGCGACAAGAACCTGCAACTGCTGAGCGACAAGCTTGAAGTGCAGAAGGTGTTTATCCACGACGGCAACAACCTGGTCGGTTCCGATCAGGAAGCCAACGACGCTCGTCGCGACATCCGTCGCGAACTGGTCCAGCGCATGATGCTGCGCCTGCAACAACTGACCCCAGGTCAACTGCAGCAGTTGCAACAAGCGGCCAACGACCGCGCCAAGGCCGAAGCCGATGCACTGCAAGCGGCGCAAAAGGCTGAAGCGGAAACCCCGCGTCAGTCGCCGCTCGAAATACCGCAGCAGTAAGACGTTCGGGGCGCTCAGGCGCCCCGTTCGACCTTTCTTATGAAGCTCGCTCCCGCCCAACTCGGTAAACACCTGCAAGGTGCTCTGGCGCCGGTCTACATCATCAGCGGCGACGACCCGCTGCTGTGTCAGGAAGCCGCCGACGCCATTCGCAGTGCTGCGCGCCAGCAAGGTTTTGACGAACGCCAGGTCTTCGCCGCCGACGCCAATTTCGATTGGGGTACGTTGTTGCAGGCCGGTGCCAGCATGTCGCTGTTTGCCGAAAAACGTCTGCTGGAACTGCGCCTGCCTTCGGGCAAGCCCGGTGACAAGGGGGCGGCTGCATTTATCGAATACTGCTCGCGCCCGGCTGAAGACACCGTACTGCTGATCAGCCTGCCCAAGCTCGATGGCAGTGCGCAGAAGACCAAATGGGGCAAGGCGCTGGTTGAAGGCCAGCAGACCCAGTTCATCCAGATCTGGCCGGTGGACGCCAATCAGTTGCCGAGCTGGATTCGTCAGCGCTTGTCTCAGGCTGGCTTGTCAGCGAGCCAGGACGCGGTCGAACTGATTGCCGCCCGCGTCGAAGGCAACTTGCTCGCCGCCGCGCAGGAAATCGAAAAGCTCAAGTTGATGGCCGAAGGTGGGCAGATCACCGTCGAAACCGTGCAGGCCGCTGTGGCGGACAGTGCGCGGTTTGACGTGTTCGGCCTGACCGATGCCGTGCTCAATGGCGAGCCGGCCCACGCATTGCGCATGCTTGAAGGCCTGCGCGGTGAAGGTGTCGAACCGCCGGTGATCCTCTGGGCGCTGGCGAGAGAGCTGCGCCTGCTGGCCAACATTTCGTTGCAATACAGCCAGGGCACGCCGCTGGACAAGTGCTTCAGTCAGGCCAGACCGCCGGTCTGGGACAAGCGCAAACCGTTGATGAGCAAAGCCCTGCAACGCTACTCGGCGCAACGCTGGGCGCAGTTGTTGCTCGAAGCTCAGCGTATCGATGCGCAGATCAAGGGTCAGGCGGCCGGTTCGCCGTGGATGAGTCTGAGCCGCCTGGCGTTATTGATGGCTGGCCAACGCCTGACACTCCCCGCCGAATAATCTGTTCTACCGCATAACGGCCATTCGCGAGCAAGCTCGCTCCCACATTGAAATGCATTGCAAATGTGGGAGCGAGCTTGCTCGCGAAAGCGTCAGAACATTCCTACATATCAGGGACTGGACAGACGCCCGACATCGGCAGATTATTTGCCGCGCAAAACCCACCCCATCGAGAGAACCCTCATGAGCAAAAAGCCAGCAAAGCATGGCCCCAACAAGGCCAAATCCATCGTCGCCCAACCCTTGTTCCGCAGTCGTCAGGAACGACCAACCAAGGGCAAAGGCAGCTACCGCCGCGAAGCCTTCCAGTCTGACAGCTGGGAGGCTTCTTACTTTCTGGCTGCCTGAAGCGCAGCACCCCTCGGTCATGTTAATGTCTGCACCTGATTCGTTTCCCCTGGAACTGTGCATGCCCCTAAGTCTTTCCCGTCGCTGGCCTGTTCGCCAGATGATCGCTGCCGCAAGCTTCATTCTGCTGGTCGCCTGTGCGGAAAAACCCACCGCCGCCGACGCGCAACCTCTGCAAACCGCCCCTGTCGCCACGGCCCCAGCGATCATCCCGCCGGTAGTGCCGTCCGCCGACCCGCTCGACCTTCAGCCGACCCAGACCTTTGCCGAATGGCAGGCAGGCTTTCGCAAAGATGCGCTGGCCGCCGGGATTCGTCCTGATCTGTTCGATCGCGCCTTTGCCAACGTCAGTTTCGACGCCAGCGTGATTCGTGCCGACCGCAGCCAACCGGAGTTCTCCCGCCCGGTGTGGGAATACCTCGACGGCGCGCTGTCGCCTCTGCGCGTACGTAAAGGTCAGGCACTGATCAGCCAGTACGCCGACATCCTGCAAAGCATCGAACAACGTTACGGCGTTGATCGCCAGGCACTGGTGTCGGTGTGGGGCATGGAAAGCAACTTCGGTCAGTTCCAGGGCAGCAAGTCGGTGATCAACTCGCTGGCCACCCTCGCCTACGAGGGCCGTCGCCCGGGTTTCGCCCACGCGCAATTGATCGCTGCCCTGCAGATTCTGCAACAGGGCGACATCACGCCCGAGAAGATGCTCGGTTCCTGGGCCGGCGCGATGGGTCAGACTCAGTTCATTCCGACCACCTATAACACTCACGCCGTGGACTTTGACGGCGACGGTCGCCGCGACATCTGGGGCAGCCCGGCCGATGCGCTGGCCTCCACCGCACATTACCTGCAAAGCTCGGGCTGGCAACGCGGCCAGCCGTGGGGTTTTGAAGTGCAACTGCCGAGCAGTTTCAATTACACGCTGGCTGATGGCGCGATTCGCAAGAGCGTTGCCGAATGGCGTCAGTTGGGCGTGATTCTGCCGAACGGCGGCCAGGCGCCTGCGGGCACTGATCAGCTGTCCGCCGCCCTGTTGCTGCCCGCGGGCTATCGTGGCCCCGCGTTCCTGATCCTCGATAACTTCCGGGCGATCCTCAAGTACAACAACTCTTCGTCGTATGCCTTGGCGGTGAGCCTGTTGTCCGAGCGTTTCAACGGTGGCGGTTTGATCGGTGGCACCTGGCCGAAAGATGACCTGCCGCTGAGCCGTACCGAGCGCATGGAGTTGCAGACCCTGCTGAGTGCGCGCAATTACGATGCGGGCGCGGCGGACGGGATCATCGGCGCCAATACGCGCAAGGCGATTCGCAGTGCCCAGCAGTCGTTTGGCTGGCCGGCGGATGGCTATCCGACGCACAAGTTGCTGGAAAGCCTGCGTACTCAATAATGGGTAGGTTGTATGGCTGATGGCGCCTTCGCGAGCAAGCTCGCTCCCACATGGGTTCTGTGAACGCAACAGATCAAATGTGGGAGCGAGCTTGCTTGCGAAGACTGACTATCAGACGACTAGCCTTTAAGCCTTGATCACCACATCCTGCTCCAGCATCAATTCCTTCTTCCCGGCATCCAGCCGTACCAACGCGCCCATCGGCAATGTCAGGTTCGGATCACAATGCCCGCTACGCCACCCCGAAAGCACCGGAATCCGCAGCGGCTCGAACGTCTGCTTGAGCAGGCGGTTCAATGCCGCGACATCCACGCCTGCAATGTCCCCCACCAACACGCCACGCAATTTGGCCAACTTGCCGGCCAGACGCATTTGCGTCAGCAATCGGTCGATGCGATACAGCGGCTCGTTGATGTCTTCGATGAGCAGAATCACCCCTTCAACATCGATTTCGTATGGCGTACCCAGCGTCGATGCAATCATCGCCAGATTGCCGCCAAGCAAACGCCCGTGGGCGATGCCGGGCTCGACCGTGGTCAACGGATAAGCCACCGGATGGCTCAGCACGCTCCCCGCTTTCACTTGCCCGCGCAGCATGGCGAAGAATGACGTGACGGTCGGTGGCTCCTTGTCACCCAGCAGATCAGCATTGAGCAGCGGCCCGTGAAAGGTCACGAACCCGGCATAACGACTGATGGCCAGGTGCAGCGCGGTGATATCGCTGTAACCGACAAAGGGCTTGGCGTGGCGACTGAGCAGGTCGTAGTCGATGCGGTCCAGCAGGCGCGGCGTGCCGTAGCCACCGCGCAGGCAGATGATCGCGTCCACCTCCGGATCAGCGAACGCCGCGTGCAGGTCTCGCAGGCGCACATCATCACTGCCGGCCAGATAGCCATCCTTTTCATAGACACCTGGAAACACCTTCAGCCCATAGCCACGCGCGCGCATCCATTGCACCGCTTTATCGGTGTCCAGGGTTCCGGGGCCGGCAGGCGCAATGACGCCGATCAGCCCTTCTGAGGGCAGCGCGGGCACGGCTCTGTGCGGACAAAGTGTGTGGGTCGGTCGAACAGTCATCCTTGGATCTCCCTGTGAGTCATGCACACACAGTAGTCAGGAACGGGGGCAAACAGAAGAGGGTCGGCCACGCCGCAGGTTGCAGGAAAAATCAGCAGCGAATGTAAGACAGGCAAAAAAATGCCCGCCGGGCGTTAAAGCCTCGGCGGGCATTTTTTGATTCAGCGCCGGATCAGGAACCCAGCAGCTCAGCCTTGACCAGCTTCGCCTGCTCGTCGGCGTGGTACGAAGAACGTACCAGCGGACCCGATGCAACGTTCTTGAAGCCCATCTTGTAACCTTCCTCGGCGAACCAGGCGAAGGTGTCCGGGTGCACAAAACGCTGCACCGGCAAGTGGCTGCGCGACGGTTGCAGGTACTGGCCGAGGGTAAGCATGTCGATGTCATGTTCGCGCATGCGCTTCATTACTTCGATGACTTCTTCGTCGGTCTCGCCCAGACCCAGCATCAGGCCGGATTTGGTCGGAATGTGCGGCATCATCTGCTTGAAGCGTTGCAGCAGGGTCAGCGACCACTGGTAATCCGAACCTGGACGCGCAGCCTTGTACAGGCGCGGCACGGTTTCCAGGTTGTGGTTGAACACATCCGGCGGCTCGGCGGCGGTGATTTCCAGCGCGACGTCCATACGGCCACGGTAGTCCGGCACCAGGGTTTCCAGCTGCACGTTCGGCGACAGTTTACGGATTTCGCGGATGCAGTCGGCAAAGTGCTGGGCACCGCCGTCACGCAGGTCGTCGCGGTCAACCGAAGTGATCACCACGTACTTGAGCTTGAGGTCGGCGATGGCGATGGCCAGGCTTTCCGGCTCGTTGACGTCCAGTGGCTTCGGACGGCCGTGGCCGACGTCGCAGAACGGGCAGCGACGGGTGCAGATGTCACCCATGATCATGAAGGTCGCGGTGCCGCCGGAGAAGCACTCGCCGAGGTTCGGGCAGGAGGCTTCTTCGCAGACACTGTGCAGCTTGTGTTTGCGCAGCAGGCTCTTGATCCGGTCGACTTCCGGCGAAACCGGGATGCGCACGCGAATCCAGTCAGGCTTCTTCGGCAGTTCGGTGGTCGGAATGATCTTTACCGGGATGCGTGCAACCTTCTCGGCGCCGCGCAGCTTGACGCCGGCTTCTACCTTGGGACGCGGGGCCGGGCGCTCGGTCACGTCGAGCGTCGGGATCATGGTTTGCACTGCATCAGTAGTCATATCAGTCGATTCCGCCCGTCAGGGTCGTCTGCTCAGCATAGTCGAGGTGTTTGACGAGCTGCGCGCGCAGCCGGGCACTTACCTCGGCAAATTCAATCGATCCTGCATGATCGCTCAGCTGGGTCATCGCCAGCCCGGCATAGCCGCAGGGATTAATCCGTCGAAACGGTTCCAGGTTCATATCCACGTTCAGGGCCAGGCCATGAAAGGAACAACCGTGGCGAATCCGCAAACCCAGAGAAGCGATTTTCGCTCCATCGACATAGACGCCGGGAGCATCTGGCTTGGCTGCAGCGGTTACGCCGTAGCTGGCCAGCAGTTCAATCAGGCAAAGCTCCATGCGACTGACCAGATCACGCACGCCGAAACCCAGCTTGCGTACATCCAGTAACAGGTAGGCCACCAACTGGCCGGGGCCATGATAAGTCACCTGTCCGCCGCGATCGACCTGCACCACCGGGATATCGCCCGGCAGCAGCAAGTGTTCAGCCTTGCCGGCCTGGCCCTGCGTGAACACCGGCGGGTGTTCGACGAGCCAGATTTCGTCGGCGGCATCGCTGCCGCGTTCGTTGGTAAAGCGTTGCATGGCATGCCAGACCGGCTCGTACGCCATCTGGCCGAGCTCACGAAAGCCCAGCGTGCCCGGCATCACAACACCATGTGCACGAAGCCGGTCGCCCGCAGTTCGCTGTTGATGTTGTACAGCTGATCCTGATCGGTCGCGACGATGTGCAACTGAATGGTGGTGTATTTGCCGTTGCTGCTCGAACGCTCGTCGACACGCTCATCGTTGATCGTCGCGAATTTCTTCACGATCTCGATGATCTTGTCCTTGTGACCCACACCCGTGTCGCTGATCACCTTAATCGGATAATCAGTCTGGGGGAATTCGATCTTTGGCGCCTTTACTTCAGTATCGGTCATGGCGTAACGGCCTCTAGAGCGCAAGCCGTGGTAACGCACATGGCCCCGCACCGGATCGGGGCGGGGCCATGCAGGTCAACACAAATCAGTTGAACAAGCCGTAGAAGAATAGACGGATGCTATCCCACATGCGGCGGAAGATACCACCCTCCTCGACGCCATCCAGAGCGATCAGGTCAGCGCTGTGCACGACCTTGTCTTCCAGTTTGACTTCGACTTTACCGATCACGTCGCCCTTGGCGATTGGCGCGGTCAGTTGCGGGTTCATGGTCATGCTGGCAGCGAGCTTCTTCAGCTGGCCTTTTGGCAGGGTCATGGTCAGGTCTTCAGCCAGGCCGGCCTTGACTTGATTGGTGGTGCCTTTCCACACCGGGGCCTGAGCCAGCTCGGTGCCCTTCTGGTAGAAGGTCTGGGTTTCGAAGAAGCGGAAACCGTAGGTCAGCAGCTTCTGGGTTTCAGCGGCGCGAGCCACTTCGCTGTTGGTGCCGAACACCACGGCGATCAGGCGCTGGCCATCACGTACTGCCGAGGACACCATGCAGTAGCCGGCTTCGTCGGTGTGACCGGTTTTCAGACCATCAACGGTCTTGTCGCGCCACAGCAGCAGGTTGCGGTTAGGCTGTTTGATACCGTTCCAGAAGAACTCTTTCTGCGAGTAGATCGCGTAGTGAGCCGGGTCTTCGTGGATGATCGCGCGGGCCAGGATCGCCATGTCGTGAGCCGACGAGTAGTGCTCAGGGTTCGGCAGACCGGTCGGGTTCATGAAGTGGGAATTGGTCATGCCCAGATCAGCTACGGTCTTGTTCATCAGGTCGGCGAACGCGTCTTCGCTGCCAGCGATGTGCTCGGACAAGGCGACGCTGGCGTCGTTACCGGACTGAATGATGATGCCGTGCAGCAGGTCGCTGACAGTCACCTGCGAGCCGACTTTGATGAACATCCGCGAACCGCCGGTGCGCCAGGCGTTTTCGCTGACGGTCACCGGATCGTTTTCACCGATCTGGCCACGACGGATTTCCAGCGTAGCGATGTACGCGGTCATCAGTTTGGTCAGGCTGGCCGGAGGCAGACGCTGGTCGCCATTGTTCTCGACCAGCACGTTGCCGCTGCTGGCATCCATCAGAACGTAGGCTTTGGCGGCCAGTTGCGGTGGCGACGGCATCATCTCGGCCGCGAAGGCGGCTGGCGAGAGGAGCAGCGGGACTAGCAGACACAGGCGTTTGGCAAAGGTGGTGATGTTCATCCGTCTCTCGAAATCGCTAATGGAAACTTGCCCGAAGGCAAAAACTAATCAAATAACCTTCTAACGGGTTATCGCGTGTTCAGTTGCT
Source organism: Pseudomonas sp. (assembly GCF_049300855.1). GTDB lineage: Bacteria > Pseudomonadota > Gammaproteobacteria > Pseudomonadales > Pseudomonadaceae > Aquipseudomonas. The sequence continues at coordinate 109,370 of NZ_JBAQKH010000027.1, forward strand.
CACTCCAGTCACCCTTGCCGGGCTTTTGTTCTTCGACGAGCCAACAACCTGATTCACCCCCCAATCGCTGGCGAATCGTCAATCAAGTTCTACGTATTACTCGGTGACCACACTTGGTGAACCAAGGTTGGCCAGGCGCACGCTGTTCTGCACCTGGGCAATTTCACCCGGCGAGCCGATCGGCCCCAGGCGTACCCGGTGCAGAGTCTGCTGATTGCGCACGATCGAGCTGATGAACACCGGAGCGCTCACCATCCCGCTGAGCTTCGACCTCAGGAGTTCTGCAGCGTCCGGGTTGGCGAACGCGCCCACCTGCAGATACTGGCCAGTCGCTGTTGCAGAAGCGTTTTTTTTTGCACTCATCGGCACGGGGACGGTGTCAGAGGCGTGTTGTTGCGGTGGCGGCGTCCATTGCTCGACGGTGCCGGCCGAGGCCGTGATCACCGGTGCGCTGTTCTGCGCGACCTGCGGCTCGTTGAGCATCAACGGTGCCGGACGGCCCTTGGCTGCCCAATATTGCTGCGGATCGATGCCTTCGACCTTGACGTGCGCGGTGCCGGTTTCGGCATAACCGAGTTTTTTTGCGGCGGCGTAAGACAAGTCGATGATGCGATCGGAATAGAACGGCCCACGGTCGTTGACCCGCAGGATCACGGTGCGGTTATTGTCCAGGTTGGTCACCCGAACGTAACTTGGCAGCGGTAATGTCTTGTGTGCGGCACTCATGCCGTACAGGTCGTAGACCTCGCCGTTGGCGGTGTTCTGACCGTGAAACTTGGTGCCGTACCACGACGCCGTGCCGGAAGCGACGTAGGTCTTGGATTCCTGCAGCGGGAAATAGGTTTTGCCCAGTACGGTGTACGGGTTGGCCTTGTACGGGCCGGTGTGCAGCGTCGGCGTGGCATCGGGGATGCGCGACACGTCGACGTCCCACCACGGCGCGCCGTCTTTGTGCGCACGGTTGATATCCAGACCCGGTTGCGCACGTACCACGTTATTGGCGGTTTTCGGCGTCGGCGAACGACTGGTCGTGCAACTGGCGACCAGCACTGCCAACGCAGCGAATGCCACCAGCTTCAGGGGTTTATTGTTAGGCAATGCCCGCATTACTTGACGCCCCGTGCTTGTACCAGCTGTTCAGACAGTTGATGTACGGCCATGGCGTACATCACGCTGCGGTTATAACGCGTGATCGCGTAGAAATTCTTCAGGCCCATCCAGTACTCAGGGCCGTTGTCGCCTTCGAGGCGAAATGCAGTAACCGGCATATCATCGCGCAGCGCATCATGACTTGACCAGCCCAGCGCTCGCAACTCTGCGACGGTCTTCGTCGGCTCGATGCCAGTGGTCAGGCCTTCATCGACCTGCTCGCCACGTACATCGGCGCGGCTGACCACCGGTTCGCCGGCGACCCAGCCGTGACGCTTGAAATAACTGGCGACGCTGCCGATCGCATCATCCGGGTTGTTCCAGATATTGATGTGGCCGTCACCGTCAAAGTCCACCGCATACGCACGAAAGCTGCTCGGCATGAACTGCGGCAACCCCATCGCCCCGGCATACGAGCCTTTGAGGGTCAATGGATCGATCTGTTCTTCGCGCGCCAGCAGCAGGAACTCACGCAGTTCCTTGCGGAAAAATTCGGCACGGGGAGGATAGTCGAAACCGAGCGTGGACAATGCATCGATCACCCGGAAATTACCGGTATTACGTCCGAAAAAGGTCTCGACGCCGATAATCGACACGATGACTTGTGCCGGTACGCCGTATTCCTGTTCGGCACGGGCCAGAGTCGCCTCGTGCTGGCGCCAGAAGTCCACACCACGGGCGATGCGCGCGTCGGTGATGAACATCGGACGGTATTCTTTCCACTGTTTGACCCGTTCGGCGGGTTTGGAAATGGCGTCAAGAATCGACTGCTTGCGCTCGGCCTCGCGGAACACCCCCATCAGTTGTTCACCGGCGAAACCATAGTCGCGGGTCATTTCACCGACGAACTCGGCCACCTGCGGCGAGCCTTCGTATTCGCCGGCCAGCGCTTCCTGCACGCTCCCCAGCAGGCCCATCAGGCCTACTAATGGCGCGCATCGAGTCGCCCAGCCACGCATTACTTGCATTGAACTCTTCACCTTATTCAAACCTGTGCGATCCACTTGCGATGGGTATGGATCGACATCAAAACCCCAAACGCTGACAGCAGTGTCACCAGCGAAGTTCCTCCGTAGCTAATGAACGGCAACGGCACCCCTACGACCGGCAACAGGCCACTGACCATACCGATGTTGACGAAAACGTAAACAAAAAACGTCATGGTCAACGCTCCGGCGAGCAATTTGCCGAACAGCGTTTGCGCCTGAGCGGTAATCACCAGACCGCGGCCGATCAACAATAGATAGATCAGTAACAGCGCACAAATGCCCACCAGCCCGAACTCTTCGCCGAGTACGGCAATGATGAAGTCGGTGTGGCTTTCCGGCAGGAAGTCCAGGTGCGACTGGGTACCGAGCAGCCAGCCTTTGCCGAAGACGCCGCCGGAACCGATCGCGGCTTTCGACTGAATGATGTTCCAGCCCGTGCCCAACGGATCGCTTTCCGGATCGAGGAAGGTCAGGATTCGCTGCTTCTGGTAGTCGTGCATGATGAAAAACCACATGGCGACGGCCACGGGTACCGCCGCCGCCAGCACGCTGAGGATCCAGCGCCAGCGCAACCCACCCATGAACAGCACGAACGCCCCGCCCGCCAGAATCAGCAGCGAAGTACCGAGGTCAGGCTGACGCACGATCAGCACAAACGGCACGCCGATCAGCATCAAACTGATGCCGACGTGCTTGAGTTGCGGCGGCAGCGTGCGCTTGGACAGGTACCAGGCAATGGTCGCCGGCATCAGGATCTTCATGAACTCCGAGGGCTGGAAGCGAATCACCCCGGGAATGTTGATCCAGCGTGTCGCGCCCATGGCGTTGTGACCCATGATGTCCACAACCATCAGCAGCACCACCCCGATCACATACCCGAGCGGCACCCAACGGGCCATGAAACGCGGTTCGAACTGAGCGATGACGATCATCGACACCAGGCCGATGCCGAACGAAGTGGCCTGTTTAGCCAAAAGATCCCAACTCTTGCCGCTCGCCGAATACAACACGAACAGGCTGCCCGCCGCGAGAATCAGCAGCAGGATCAGCAACGGGCCATCGATATGCAGTCTTTGCAGCAACGTCGCGCGGCGACGCATCACATCCTCACTGGAGAGCATGCGATCAAAATTATTCATCACGGGCCGTAGCCTCCGCACTGATTGGGCTGGCGTATTCGGCCTTCAAACGTCCGTCCTGATCGAGCAGCCAGGCATCCATGACCTGACGCACCACCGGCGCGGCGACGCCGGAACCGGATTCACCGTTCTCGACCATCACCGACACGACGATGCGTGGATCATCGGCCGGGGCAAAACCGACGAACAAGGCGTGGTCGCGGTGACGCTCCTGAACCTTGGAGCGGTCGTACTTCTCGCCCTGCTTGATCGCCACCACCTGCGCGGTACCCGACTTGCCGGCGATGCGGTATTGCGCGCCAATGGCGGCTTTACGCGCGGTACCGCGCGCGCCGTGCATGACCTGCTGCATGCCGTGGTTGACCTTGGTCCAGTCCGACGGGTCGCGCAGAACGATGTCCGGCATCGGGTTTTCATCCACCGGCTTCACCCCTTCGAGGGATTTGGCCAGGTGTGGACGGTTCCACACGCCTTTGTTGGCGACCAGCGCCGTGGCTTGTGCCAACTGCAGCGGAGTCGATTGCATGTAGCCCTGGCCGATCCCGAGGATCAGGGTTTCGCCAGGGAACCACGCCTGTTTGCGCGTCGCCCGCTTCCATTCGCGGGACGGCATCAGGCCGGGGGATTCTTCGAACATGTCCAGCGAGACCTTCTGGCCGATGCCGAACTTGTTCATGTAAGTCGACAGCCGATCGATGCCGAGCTTGTGCGCCAGGTCATAGAAGTAGGTGTCGTTGGACCGCATGATCGCCGTGTCGAGGTCGACGAAACCGTCACCGGTACGGTTCCAGTTACGGTATTTGTGATCATAGTTGGGCAGCATGTAGTAGCCGGGGTCGAACACTCGGCTCGACGCCGTCACCACACCCGAGTCGAGGCCGGCAATCGCCACCGCCGGTTTGATCGTCGAACCCGGCGGATACAGACCGCGCAGCACGCGGTTGAACAATGGCCGGTCAATGGAATCACGCAACTCGGCATAGGCCTTGAAGCTGATGCCGGTGACGAACAGGTTCGGATCGAAACTCGGCTGACTGACCATCGCCAGCACTTCACCGGTCTTCGGATCCAGCGCCACCACCGCACCACGACGCCCGCCCAGCGCAGCCTCGGCCGCTTCCTGCAACTTGATGTCGAGACTGAGGACAATGTCCTTGCCGGGAATCGGATCGGTACGCTTGAGCACACGCAAGACGCGGCCGCGGGCGTTGGTTTCAACCTCTTCGTAACCGACCTGACCGTGCAATTCCGGCTCGTAGAAACGCTCGATGCCGGTTTTGCCGATATGGTGGGTGCCGCTGTAGTTGACCGGATCGAGGCTCTTCAGCTCTTTCTCGTTGATCCGCCCCATGTAGCCCACCGAGTGCGCAAAGTGCGCGCCCTGCGGGTAGTGACGAACCAGTTGCGCGACCACTTCCACGCCCGGCAGACGGAACTGGTTCACCGCGATCCGGGCGATCTGCTCTTCGGTCAGCTCGAACAGGATCGGCACCGGCTCGAACGGCCGGCGCCCCTGACGCATGCGCTTCTCGAAGATCACCCGGTCCTCGGGCGTCAGCTCCAGCACTTCGACAATGACGTCGAGCACTTGCTGCCAGTCGCCGGAGCGTTCGCGGGTCATGCTCAGGCTGAAGCTCGGACGGTTGTCCGCCACGACCACGCCGTTGCGGTCGAAAATCAGCCCGCGGGTCGGTGGAATCGGCTGCACATGAACGCGGTTGTTTTCCGACAGCGTCGAGTGGTACTCGTACTGGATCACCTGCAAGTAATACAGCCGCGCAATCAACACACCGATCAGCATCACGATCGCAATGGCCCCGAACACGACGCGGCTACGCACCAGACGGGCGTCCTTTTCGTGGTCCTTGATGCGGATCGGCTGAGACATGAGGGCAGGCTTACTTGTGGTAAGGGTGACCGGACAGCACGGTCCAGGCACGGTACAACTGTTCGCCGATCAGAATCCGCACCAGCGGGTGCGGCAACGTCAGCGGCGACAACGACCAGCGCTGATCCGCGCGGGCACAGACTTCCGGCGCCAGCCCTTCCGGGCCACCGACCATGAAATTGACCGTACGCGAATCCAGCCGCCAGCGGTCGAGTTCGACCGCCAACTGCTCGGTGCTCCAGGGCTTGCCGTGGACTTCCAGCGTGACGATCCGCTCGTTCGGCCCGACCTTGGCCAGCATGGCTTCGCCTTCCTGGCGGATGAATCGGGCCACGTCGGCATTTTTGCCACGGGTATTGAGCGGTATTTCCACCAGTTCCAGCGCCAGCTCGGACGGAAGACGCTTGGCATATTCATGCCAGCCTTCTTCCACCCACTTGGGCATGCGTGAACCGACGGCGATCAGGCGCAGTCGCACAGCAATCCCTTACAGCTGATCTTTGTTGAGCTTGGTGAAGTGCTCGTGGGTGTTTTCCGGGCTGTGGTGTTTGGCATCGGCCGCACGGCTCTGCTCGGCACCGGCCCACAGACGTTCCAGGTCATAGAACTGACGTGCGGAGGCAGTCATCATGTGCACGATCACCAGGTCCAGGTCCAACAGCACCCAATCGCTGTCGCCCTTGCCTTCTTCGCCCAGCGGCTTGGCGCCCTGCTTTTTGACTTCTTCGCGAACCTTGTCGAGCATCGCGTTGATCTGGCGGTTGGACGTACCGGTGGCGATGATCATGTAGTCAGTGATGCTCTGCTTGTCGCGAACATCGATGATCTGGATGTCTTGTGCCTTGACGTCTTCCAGGGCAGCTACGGCCAGTTTGACCAGCTCGTCGCCCTTCAGCGGCTCGTTGGTGTTGGCCACTTCCGGCAGCGGCGCGCTTTTGAATGTGCCTTTGCGTTTTACTTTCGGTAGGTCTTTGTCAGTCATATAAAACTCGTTTTGCTCATATATTCGGCGGCTTGGCGATACGTGGATTCGTATCAGTGAAGCACGCCTTGCTCAGTTCGACGCACGGTAAAGACCGTGCGCATCGATGTAGGCCAGGACCGCGTCGGGCACCAGGAAACGTACCGACTTACCGCTGGCCAGCAGTTGACGGATCTGGGTGGCGGAAACCGCGAGCGGTGTCTGCCAGACGAATGCAATCTGTCCGCTCGGCCCTTTCAAGGCCAGCGGGTCGCTCACCGAACGCGCTGCCAGCAGGTTGCGCAAGGCATCCGGCGGTTCGCTGTCGGCGTCCGGGCGCTGTAGCACCAGGATGTGGCAATGCTGGAGCAACTCTTCCCAGCGGTGCCAAGTGGGCAGGCCGCAAAATGCGTCCCAGCCCAAAAGCAGAAAAACCTGGGTTTCAGCGGGCATTTCGGCGCGCATCAACTCCAGGGTATCAATGGTGTAGGACGGTTTGTCCCGCTGCAATTCGCGGGCGTCCACCACCAGCGGCGGCACTCCGGCCACCGCGCACTCGACCATCGCCAGGCGGTCCTGCGCCGATACCTGCGGCGCATTGCGATGCGGCGGCCGCGCACTCGGCGTTAGACGCAACTCGTCGAGCGCCAGCGCTTCGGCAACTTCCAGCCCACCGCGCAAATGGCCGATGTGCACCGGATCGAACGTGCCACCCAGTACGCCAATGCGGCGGGGGCGGGACTCGCTGCCGGATTGCGGCGCTGTCAGGTCGAGGTCGGTCAAGTCAGACCGTCGCCTGGCCGCGCAACTGGCCATCACCGACCACGATGTACTTCTCGCAGGTCAGGCCTTCGAGACCCACCGGGCCGCGGGCGTGCAGCTTATCAGTAGAAATGCCGATCTCGGCACCCAATCCATATTCAAATCCATCGGCAAAGCAAGTCGGGGTGTTGATCATCACCGACGCCGAGTCGACTTCCGCTACGAACCGGCGAGTATCGGCGAGGTTTTCGCTGACGATCGAGTCGGTGTGATGGGAGCCGTAATGGTTGATGTGTTCGATGGCCTGATCCAGACCGTCGACGACGCGGATCGACAAAATCGGCGCCAGGTACTCGGTATTCCAGTCGTCTTCGCTGGCCGCCACGGCCTCGATGATCGCGCGGGTACGCTCGCAACCGCGCAGTTCAACGCCTTTTTCGCGGAACTGGGCCGCCATCGATGGCAGGAAATCCCTGGCAACAGTCTGGTCAACCAGCAGCGTCTCCATCGCCCCACAGATGCCGTAGCGATAGGTCTTGGCATTGAAAGCAATGCGCTGGGCTTTCGGCAGGTCGGCGTGGGCACTGACGTAGACGTGGCAGATGCCGTCCAGATGCTTGATCACCGGTACGCGGGCATCGCGACTGATGCGCTCGATCAGGCCACGGCCACCGCGCGGCACGATCACGTCGACGTACTCGGGCATGGTGATCAGCGCGCCGACGGCGGCACGGTCAGTGGTTTCGACCACTTGCACCACGGCGGCGGGCAACTCGGCCTCGGCCAGACCGCGCTGGATGCACGCGGCAATCGCCCGATTGGAATGAATCGCTTCAGAACCACCGCGCAGGATCGTCGCGTTGCCGGACTTCAGGCACAGGCTGGCGGCATCAATGGTCACGTTGGGACGGGATTCGTAGATGATCCCGATCACGCCCAGCGGCACGCGCATCTTGCCGACCTGAATGCCCGACGGACGGAAGCTCATGTCACGGATCGCGCCGACCGGGTCCGGCAACGCAGCCACCTGACGCAGACCGACGATCATGCCGTCGATGCGCGCCGGGGTCAGTTCCAGACGCTCCAGCAGTGCCGGCTCCAGACCATTGGCGCGACCGGCGGCCAGATCCTGCTCATTGGCTGCAGCAAGCTCGGCACGTGCAGCGTCCAGCGCATTGGCAGCAGCCTGCAAGGCGCGGTTTTTCTGCGCGGTGCTGGCACGGCCAATGACCCGGGAGGCTTCGCGGGCGGCGCGACCCAATCGGGTCATGTAGTCAAGAACGGACTCAGTCATGGTCTGCTGGGGTCTTGGCAAAGAGGAAAGCGGCAGATTATAGCTGTCGCGTCCCGGGACTAACAGCGGTGACGGGCGGATGGTCGAAATGAACCGCGAATCGCCGACGTTCAGCCGTAATTAAGCTGTGGATTGTTATCATCACGACCTCTTCAGCCTGGATAAACCGTGCCTGCCATGTCCAACCTGACCGTTCGCTCCCATCCCGAGCGCCTGCCGCTGGGGCTCCCGGACGCTTTTTTCGACCGTGACGCCCAAGTGCTCGCCCGCGATCTGCTGGGCAAAGTCATCCGCCACCGGGTCGGCAGTCTGTGGCTGAGCGCGCGCATCATCGAAACCGAAGCCTATTACTGCGCGGAAAAAGGCAGCCACGCTTCGCTCGGCTACACAGAAAAGCGTAAGGCTTTGTTTCTGGATGGCGGCCACATCTATATGTATTACGCCCGTGGCGGCGATTCGCTGAATTTCAGCGCACAGGGGCCGGGCAATGCCGTGCTGATCAAATCGGCCTATCCCTGGGTCGATGAAATCAGCGGGCCGGCGAGCCTGGCGCAGATGTTGTTGAACAACCCGGATGCACAAGGTCGCCCGCGGCCGTCGCAAAAACTCTGCGCCGGGCAGACCTTGCTGTGCAAGGCGCTGGGTTTGAAAGTACCGGTATGGGACGCCAAGCGCTTCGATCACGAAGTGCTGCTGGTGCAAGACTCCGGGCCTGCGCCCGGCCACATTATCCAGACCACACGATTGGGCATCCCCCACGGTCGCGATGAACACCTGATGTACCGCTTTGTCGACGCGGCGTATGCGCAATGGTGCACGCGGAACCCGCTGCGCCGGGGTCAGGTCGAAGGCCGGGATTATTTCCTGCTGAGCTGAAATGACAGCCATTGTGCAAAAGATGAAATCCCCCAGTGGGAGCCAATTGAAGATTTGATGGAGTGGTTTGTATGGGCCCATGGCTCGATAGCGTGACCGGTTGGCTGGCGGCCAATCCACAGTGGCTGGCCGCAGCAGTGTTTATTGTCGCGTGCGTCGAATGCCTGGCGATTGCCGGATTGATCGTGCCCGGCACGGTGTTGCTGTTTGCGGTGGCCGTGCTGGCCGGCAGCGGCGCGCTGTCATTGAGCGAAACCTTGCTGCTGGGTTTTCTCGGCGGGATTCTGGGTGATGCGATTTCGTACTTCCTCGGCCGCCACTTTCACCAGAACATCCGCCGTCTGCCCGGCCTGCGTCATCATCCGGAATGGATGGCTGGCGCCGAGAGCTACTTCCAGCGTTATGGCATTGCCAGCCTGCTGGTCGGGCGCTTCATCGGCCCTCTGCGACCGATGCTGCCGATGGTCGCGGGGATGTGCGACATGCCCTTCGCGCGTTTTGCCGCCGTGAGCCTGCTGGCCGCCGCGGGCTGGAGCGTCGCCTATCTGCTGCCGGGCTGGGCCACGGGGGCGGCGATTCGCTTACCGCTGCCGGAAGGCTTCTGGCTGCAGGCCGGCATCGTCGCCGCCAGTATTGCCGTGATGGTCGGCCTCAGCGTCAACAGCAGCCTGCGCCGACATCGCCGCGCATCCGTGTGGATCAGTAGCATGAGCTTGTTGATTCTGATCGGCCTGTTCATCGGCTACCCCTACCTGACCGCCCTCGATCAAGGTGTGATGACGCTGGTGCAGGAACACCGTCAACCGCTGCTGGATGAGATCGCCGTCACGTTCACCCTGATCGGTGAGTTCCGCAACATGCTGATGTTCAGTGCCCTGCTCGTAGCCCTGCTGTTGCTGTGCCGACAATGGCGCCACGCGCTGTTTGCCGGCGGCACACTGCTGGTCACCGCGCTGGCCAACACCGGGACAAAATACTTTTTTGCCCGGGTGCGCCCCGAAGTGCTGAGCGATCCGCTGACCACCTACAGCATGCCCAGCGGCCATGCCTCGGGTTCGTTTGCGCTGTTTCTGACCCTTGCGGTGCTGGCAGGTCGAGGCCAGCCGCCGCGCATGCGCCTGACCTGGCTGCTGATCGGCTGCATACCGGCGCTGGCCATCGCCCTGTCGCGGGTTTATCTGGGCGCGCACTGGCCGACCGACGTTCTCGCCGGTGCCATGCTCGCCAGTTGCGTCTGTGCTGCAAGCCTGTGGCTGAGCCAGCGCTCGACGCCGCTCAAGCCCATGCCCTTCAAGGTCTGGTGGCTGATCCTGCCGGCATTGGTGGCAATGTTCAGTTTCTTCGTCCTGCGCCATTTGCCACACACCCTGTTGCGTTACGCCTACTGACCGTCCCCACACCGCTCCGCGGCCGCGCCAAAGAGCGGCTGCTGCCCCCTCCCCATAGGCTGGCCAGAAGTTTTGATGAACTCGAAACTTCTGGTTAATGCTGCGCGCATTAAAAACCTCAAGTTACATATTCAACCCCAAACAATTCAACCAGCACCAACTATCCACCCTAAAAATCAATTAGATTAAAAATATAAACCGCACCAACAAAAAACAAACATCTATATACAAATAACTTCACACCGAACTTCCACATTATTAACACGCAAAAACTCACACCTATAAAAACCAATTAACCACGAGTTCTCCATGAGTCCAAAAATACCGCGCAAACCCGCTGCATCGACATCTAGTGGTGCAGAAACAACCACTCATTCCGCTGCACGACCCGACAACTCGGCCGAGCCCTTCTTGTTTCGAAACACGGAGTTCAATTCGCCCGACACCAACAACCCATTTCAAACTCTTCAGCAACCTTCGAGTAACAGACCGCCGCAAACATCCGCCGTTGAAGTCACGCCAATAGTGACCCGCAACATCGTCGACCCGGCTGAAGACTCTTCAATTGAAACTTACTGGCTTCCCGAAGCATTACTGCGCGGCATGCAAGCGCCGGATGAAACCGGCGTGCGCCACATCGTCGGGCGAAAATTTGTCGATGTGGAATACGAGGGCGTGCTGCACACCGTGAATGTCGCCCAAGAGCCCATCAACGGTGCGTACCGCATAAAGCGCCTGAGAGAGAGGGATGCCTCCGGCCCGCTGGTGGTAAAAAATCCGCAGGCACCGACCTGGCGTCTGGATGCAAGCACGCCGCTGCCGCAAAAACGTCCGGCGCCGGCAACGACTGATGCCCCTCAGGCGCAACGACCACGCTCGGCCACCCCGCTGGTGTATGCGGATGCCTCCGCCTACTCAGCGACGCTGCGCTCTCCCGACGCGCAAGGCTATTACGAGTTGACCCCGCGCTGGTCATTGCCCACGGCCGCCTCCGAGACGTTGTTCGCGTTTCGCGCCGACGACAACAAATGGATTCAGGTGGATCCGCCCAGCGGTGGATTCGGCGCAAAACCGGCCAATCTGGCGCACTGGACCGACAAAGAGATTTTTGATCTTTACCGCATTCACGGCGCAGACATCGAACGCTTTCGAACGCAGGCACAGGCGTCTGGCATGCCGCCGAAATGGGTTGAGCCGGTCATCGCCCAAACCCCGGTCACGGACCTGCTCAACAATGGTCTCAGGTGGCTGCACCCGCAGATGAACGCCAGCCAACGCGAAAGCTGGCTGCAAAGTTACAACCTGCTTCCCAGCCAGTTAACCCGCCTGCAACAACACCTGCGCACCGAACTGAGCCTGCCACACTGGGCCGAGTCGCATAAACAGTTGACTCAAGACCTGGCCCACCCGCAACGCCTGGAGCAACTCGCCCGCGACACCGTCACGGAACTGGAACTGAAACGCGGCGCCAAACACCCTTGGTATTCACCAGAGTCTTCCATGACCCCGGCACTGCGCGAGACGCTGTTGAAGCAGATGGGTTACCGGCGCAACAAGCACAACCTGCTCTATCTGACCGATGTCCCCGCACTGTTCAGGGCCGACGATCGCACGCCGTTCGAAATCGCCAACGACGACGCCATGCTGCCGCGCATGAAACACAAACCCGGCGCCACCACCGAAGACCGGCCGATGAGCGCCACGTTCAGCCTTAACGAGGGGATGATGTATGCCAAAGCCCCAGACCCCGAATACCTGCTCTACAACACCCAGACCAATAAGCATCCCGGCAAGAAACCCACAGACACTGATGCCAGCGATTCGAGTGACAGCGACAGCAGCGACGCCAGTGATTCGTCCGATGATGAAAGTACACGAGCCTGGGATCACGAGCGCAATTACACCGCAGTCAGAACGCGGCAATCGGAAATGTTTCTCTACCTGCTCGATACCCGGAACATCGAAGTCGTCCCTCGCGAAGAAAATCACTCGTTTAACTGGGGCGCTCAAAAAGACCCCGCCTGGTTTCCGGAGGACGACTTCGAAGGATTGATTTCAGTCTCGCGCAGCGGACTCGACGCTGATCGCATCTGGTTATTGAATTCTGCCCGCACCAAAGCGGCAAACGTCGACGACATCCGGGTGCAGGCAGGCACCCGCGCCGAACGCATCGAGTGGGCCACTCAGGCCGGTCACGCCAACTCACACGAATACGATCAATTGATCGACGGGGTCGAAGCGGCAGGCAAGCCGATCCTCAAGCTGTCGGGCAGCCAGAAAGAGTTCGGTTATGACATCCAGTGGCCCTGAGGCAGACACGCCACCACGCAACATCACCGACACCCCGGTACGGATACCGGCTGCAAGCGCTCACCATTAAAGGACTAATACGTGTCAAAACTCATCGCATCTGCCGATCCAGCATTGGCGGCATCACCCATCCAGATAGCGCCGCTCACGGCCCTGACCAATCCGCATGCACCCGAGGCTGGCAGGCTGGCCAGCTCACACGCATCGAGCGCTGTCCCCGCTTCGACCGCCGGTGCTGATCAGGTCCAGCACAAAACCCTCAAAGCCCTGGACAAACATTTCGGCCCGCTGCGCATCGGCGAGATTCTGACCAGTCGGGTCGAGCTCAAAGCCCTGGGCGCCACGGTCAATGGCCAGGCAATCAGCCCGGCGAATGCCGGCATGCAGAGCGCCGATCAGGCTTTTCTGGACGGGCTCAACTTCGATTCGGACACAGTCGTGGTGCGACTGAAGTCCGTCGACAGCCCCGACAGCGGCGTCGCCGCCCTGCTGTTTTACGAAATTGCCTGCAAACGTTCGATCGGTGCCCCGCCGCTGTTTTCCAGCGTTACCGGGCTGGAACCTGGCAGTGCGGTAGATCGCCTGAATCAATTGGGTAAAGCCGCGCAAAAACTGGATATTCATCGAGTCGTATCGTTTGAAAATACGCCCGATTGGGTCAATCGCAATAAAAGCTACTTGATGAGTGGTGCCGGCGTTGGCCTGCAAGCGTTCGGCATTTATAGCGGTTACAACGCGATGATCGACGCGATCAAACGCGGCGACAGCCTCGAAGCGGTGTTTCAGGGGGGCTCGATTGCCGCCGAACTGGGATCACTGATTATCGAACAGGGCCTGACCAAAACCGGTCAGGCGATGCTCACCAACGGCGCGACCGCGTTCAAGTATTTCCCCCTGTCGTCGGTCGGCAAATACATGAGCCGTGGCGCGGGCATGTTCGCCAGTGCGATCACCCTGCCGTTCGACATTGCTGATGCAGTGAAATCGTTCAATGCCGCCGCCGCATCGCAAGGCAAGGAAGCGCAGGATCATTATGTCAGCGCGGGTCTGAGCGTCGCGAGTGCCGGCATCAGCCTGGTGCTGGGCGTCGCCGCGCTGGCAGGTTTCGGCAGCACCGCCGGCCCGGTCGGCCTTGCCGCCGCCGCGCTGCTCATTGCCGGCTCGATGATTTATCAGGCGGCCAGAGTGGTCGACGACATCGATGACTACATCGAGCTCAGCGCGCACGAACGCCTGCGCTCGGGCTGGTTTGCGTTCACCGGCCAGGAGCTGGACAAGGACGTCATGGATCGCTTCAAACTCTCCAAGGGTTTCGCTGATCACCAGAAGCAGTTGCAGTTGTCGGCCAGGGAACTGCTTGAAGGGGCTTACAAGAATTCCATCGAACACGTGATCAACGGTGCATTCAAGGTCGAGTTGGTGCCCGTAGAAATCTGGCGCTATCAATGGGACGAAAGCGCTGGCGAGAAACCGTTCAAACTCGACACCCAAGTGACCATCGTCGGCGCTGACGATGTCATCGATGCCAGCAAGGGCTTGCCGGCGGACCTCAACGGCAAGGTCTCGGGCAGTGCCGGCGAAGGCAAAGGTGTGCTCTGGCGTCTGGGCGATGGCAGTGACCAGATCACCGGCGTCCAGGCCACACCCAACGTATTCACCTATCGCGACGGTCAGAAAACGCTCAGCGGCGGCGACCGGGATGATTTATTCCATCAAATAGTTAGCGCAGAGCAACTCAATCGCGCGGCAACACCGGCTCGACTCAGTCACCTGGATGGCGGCGCCGGCAGTGACACGCTGGCGCTCGAAGGCAGCCGCCCGCGCATGGAAACGCGCCATGTCGGTCATGACATCAATCTGCAGAACGGCACGCTGGCGTTACGCAACTTCAATACGGCGGTGGCCAACGACGCTATTGCACAGCTGTCATCCATCGAAAATGTCTCGACCTTGCATCAAGGCTCAAGCGTGGTCATCGGTAATGACGACGCCAACCGGATCTGCGCCAATGGCAACGATCGCATCAACGCGGGCGCTGGCGACGACAGGATTGACCTGACCGGAGCCTTCTCGATTGCGAACGGTGGCAGTGGCGCCGATCACTATCGCATCGCCAACACCAACGTGCAGACGACCATCATTGAAGACGCTAAAGACTCCAGCCTGATCGAATTGGGCTGGCCGCTGGCGGATATTCAACAATGGGAGATCGACGACACCCACCTGATCGTGCGCTCATTGCGTGACAAGGATGGCGACGAAGCGCTGCATGAATTAAGCCTTATTGATATTTATCAGCGGGTCGATGGCGAACGCCTGTTGAAGAATGCGCAGTGGCGGTTCAAGACTCAGGATGGTTTTGAATTGCAGGCGCTGTTGCCCGTGCAACCGGGACAAGCGCCGAGACTGTCTGTTGAAGTTGCAATAAGCATTGATGGAAAACCGGCGCCCGCGCCGGAAATTGTCAACAGCGGCACGGTTGAAATCACCGGCCAAAGTTTGCATCAGCATTTTGTCGCGCGCACCGATCATCGAGTCGAATTTGACGCCGTGCGAAACACATCGGAATCGGCCAGGACCGTTTACCTGGACTTCAAGGACAGTGAAATCGTCGACGTGGTCGTGAGCTATACCGCGCAAATCCACGAGGGTGTTTCCGGTAACCAGCACCTGACGTACCAGGACATCACGCTCTCGATTCTGCTGCCATCGAAAGTCGTAATGTTCAAAGGCGTGGTTCAACCCATTGCCGCGGCTACCGGTTACAGCGGGCGTAACGGCCTGAAGGTCACTACGGTGCGGCTGATACACGACACGGTCATTACCCTGCAGGACGGCGTTTCTTATCGGATTCAAGTTCCCGATCTGAACTACGAAGCGGATGCACGCGAGCCCGGCACCAAGATCTACAGCAGCCGTGGCTGGCTCAAGCGCCGCAATGGCCAGTACCCGCTTGTCAGGCCGTTAGCCACCGAACGCAAACTTCTTGATGCCAGTGCCAGCAAGATCACCATCGACACCAGAGCCCACACCGGCATCTATGTGTTCGAAGGGCAAAGCTCCATTTATGACGTGCATTTGGCCAGCAACTCGATTGTTCGTTTGTCGACGCCGGGGGCTGCCGCCAAGACGGCCAACGCCTCCATCTGGAACCTGTACACCCAGGCACTGAAAGAGCCGGTGACCCGCGAAGATATCCGACTGGACGGCAACACCCTGCTGATCGCCAGCGTCACGGTCGAGTTACCCGCTATCGACGAAGACGCTCCGGTCGAATCCATCAGCGTGGCAACTACGTCCGGCAATGTGTATGAAGTGTCACTGCTGTTTGAAGTGTTCCAGCTCTACGTTATCGATGCCCGCGGTTACGCCAGCGTTGAAGCGCTGATGGCCGATATCGATCGGCATCAACAACGACACGAACTGGCCGGCAAAGTCTATGTCAGCCACCTCGGCCTCAAATCCGCGAGCACGGGCACGGTGTTTTATAACTCGATAAAGCAATACTGGAGCCTGAATAACGACCCGCAGGTGCGGATCAAAACCGACGATCTGGTGATCCTGCGGGCGGAAAAAGCCTGACCTTTTTACATGGCCTTATCTGCTGGTGCGGCCTTTAGGGGCGGCACCAGCGTTCAGCTCGACGCAGCCAATGGATGGCTGTTTGATCAACATTACCGCGTCTGACAAAAAAAACGCCATTCACTTTAATCATGAATGGCGTTTTTTTATTAAAGAAACTTACACGTTACTTAAGCACTCTGATCACAAATATTGCAGGCTTGTTATTGAATGCATTATGCCCGGAAACATTGGGATCTACATTCAGGAACGTGCTCATTTCAGCTTCCACGTTGCGATACAAGGGCTTGTTGTGCGGTTCGCTTACCTGCCAGCAATATCGTCCCAGAACAGCCATTCGTCTTCGTATACAGTCATGAGTTCATCCTTATTACAAGTCAAGTTGCCCACTCCCTGTGGGCAATTCAAAACTAAGATAAAGACAAAACTAAAACAATGCTGGCAAGTGCCAAGACTTGATTCAAAGTAAAACTAAGCGAACAGCTCACCTTGCAACTCATCGAGCAAGGCTTGAATCGCATCCAGGCGTTGCTGCGGGTCATCCAGTTGCAGCAAGTCGATCTTGTCTTCCTCGGCGAAGGGCAGCAGATACGCCAACTGGTTCGCCAGGGACTGCTGCCCCAGCGCCTCGGTGCCCATGTTCAGCGCTTCGACCATCGGGTGTTCGGCCAGCGCCTTGAGCAGCGCCACCAGATCGGCATCTTCTTCCTGCAACGGTTGCTCGGGCTCATCGTCCAGCCAGTCGACTTCGGCGAGGATCAACTGGTCGCGTTGCACTTCAGTGCGCAAGACCGTGAAGCGCCGGCCGCCCTGCACGCGAATCCCCAGCAGGCCGTTGTCCTGTTGCTGGAAGTCGGTGATGCGCGCTTCGCAGCCGACCAGGGCAAAGCCTTCGGGTGCGACGCCGACTTCGTGGCCGTCAAGAATGCAGACCACACCGAAGCCACCACCCTGTTTCATGCAGCGGCCGATCATGTCCAGATAGCGCGCCTCGAAGATCTGCAAGTCGAGGTTGCAGCCGGGAAACAGCACTGTGTTCAGCGGAAAAAGCGGCAGACTCATAGACATTTCCTTACACCACCATCGACACCGCCAACGGCAGGAAGACCGCCGTGGCCACGCCCATCAGACTCATAGCCAGCGCCGCGAAGGCACCGCACTCATCACTTTCCTGCATCGCCACCGCCGTGCCAACCGCGTGGGCAGTCATGCCCAGCGCCATGCCGCGCGCCTCGGGACTGTGCACGCCGAGGCGGGTCAGCAACGCCGGGCCGAAGATCGCACCGATCACCCCGGTGATCAACACGAACACCGCCGCCAGCGCCGCAACGCCACCAATCTGCTCAGCCACCAGCATCGCTATCGGCGAGGTCACCGACTTCGGCGCCATGGTCATCAGGATCATGTGCTCGGCACCAAACCACCAGCCCAGCAACACGCCCATGCCCGTTGCGACCACCCCGCCTATCACCAGCGTAGTAAAAATCGGCCAGAACAATTGGCGAATGCGCCGCAGGTTGAGATACAGCGGCACCGCTAGTGCCACGGTTGCCGGGCCCAGCAGAATGCTGAGGATCTCGGTGCTCTTGCGGTACTCGGCGTAGGTCAGGCCGCAGCCGACCAGCACACCGATCACCAACAGCATGGAGACCAGCACCGGTTGCAGAAAGATCCAGCGGGTTTTCTCGAACGCTGCCAGCACCAGTTGATAGGCACCGAGGGTGATGCCGATGCCGAACAGCGGATGATGAATGACCGAAGCCCAGGCGCCTTGCCAATCAAACAGCATCAGGATTCCTCCGACCGGTGCGCGTGACGCTTGACCAGGCGCTGCATCAGCACCCCGGCGAACGCCATCGACAGGATCAGCGACAGCACCAGTGCGCCGACAATCGCCCAGAAATCCGCGGCAATGTCGCTCGCATAAACCATCACGCCCACCGCCGGCGGCACCAGCAGCAACGGCAGATAACGCAGCAGACTGCCGGCGGCAAGGTTCAGCGGTTCACCGACTTCACCGCGAACGATCAGGAAGATCAGCAACAACAGCAGGCCGATGATCGGCCCCGGCAATACCGGCAACAGCAAGTGATTGAGCGCCGTGCCGAGCAATTGGAACAGCACCAGCATGGTCAGGCCACGTAACAACATCAGACATCTCCCCCGCAAGTCGCCCGCATTATAAGCACGCCTGCGCTATGGATCGGCATTCGCCAAAAGCATGGTCGGTTGACCGGAGCAAACCGCCATGATGATCTACAGTGGTTCGCAGGGAGGTCAAATCCCCCCACCTGAAAAACTATAAAACCGATGAACCCAAGGAGAGTCTCAATGCCCTATGTTCCAGTTGCAGAGCTCAAAGATTATGTCGGCAAGGAACTCGGACGTTCCGAATGGCTCACCATCGATCAGGAGCGTATCAACCTGTTCGCCGAAGCCACCGGTGATTATCAGTTCATTCACGTCGACCCGGTCAAAGCCGCGCAAACGCCATTTGGCAGCACCATCGCCCACGGTTTCCTGTCGTTGTCGCTGATCCCCAAACTGATGGAAGACATCCTGATCCTGCCGCAAGGCGTGAAGATGGTGGTCAACTATGGTCTGGACAGCGTGCGTTTCATCCAGCCAGTGAAGGTCAATTCGAAAGTTCGCCTCAAGGTCGATCTGGGTGAAGTGACCGAGAAAAAGCCCGGCCAATGGCTGCTCAAAGCGACCGCAACGCTTGAGATAGAAGGCTCGGACAAACCGGCCTACATCGCCGAGCCGCTGTCGCTCTGCTTCGTCTAAACGTTCCGGATGCGAAGCAGCGCACGCTGTTTCGCGTCACGTCTCTATTTATGCGACGCATAGCTGCGGCATACTCGGTCGCCTAATTGCCCGGATCCCGCTATGCGCTCACTCGCTTCTCTTGCACCCATTGCCCTGACCTTGATGCTCACCGCTTGCGGCGACGGCGAGTCGCTGTTGCCGCCGGATGCGCGCCTGCCGGACGGCGGACGCTATCGCGGTGAACTGGTTGATGGCTTGCTGCAAGGTCAGGGGCGCGTCGACTACCCCAACGGCAGTTGGTACGCCGGCCAGTTCGACAAGGGCCAATGGCATGGCCAAGGGGAATGGCACGGCAGCAATGGCGAGGTCTATCGCGGCCAGTTCCAGCTAGGACTGTTCGATGGCCAGGGCAGCCTGACCACCAACGCCAGCAGTTACACCGGC
This sequence comes from Pseudomonas sp., assembly GCF_049300855.1. Taxonomy (GTDB): domain Bacteria; phylum Pseudomonadota; class Gammaproteobacteria; order Pseudomonadales; family Pseudomonadaceae; genus Aquipseudomonas. Next base: position 128,921 of record NZ_JBAQKH010000027.1, read on the forward strand.
GGCTTCAAGCAGGGCCGGCGTGACGGCGAAGGTACGCTGAAAGAAAACGCCATGACCTACCGTGGCGAGTTCAAGGCCGATCAATATTCCGGGCTCGGTCGTCTGGAGATGGACGACGGCAGTTCCTATCAAGGCCAGTTCGCCCACGGCAAACCCAACGGCGAAGGGCAGCGCGGCGATGCCAGCGGCAATTCGTTCAGCGGCCATTTCGTCAACGGTCAGCTGGAAGGCAACGGCACCTTCAACAGTGCCGACGGCGACATCTACGTCGGCGGTTTCAAGAACAATCAATTGCACGGCAAGGGTCGCTACGAAAACGCTGACGGCGACGTCTGGCTGGGCCAGTTCAAGGAAGGCGCGCTGACCGGCAAGGGCGAACTGATCGGCGCCGACGGTAGCCATTACATCGGCACGTTCAGCGACTGGCGCTTCAGCGGTCAGGGCCGCTTGAACCTGTCCGATGGCAGCTTTTACATCGGCGGCTTCGACAACGACAGCTACTCCGGACGCGGCACCCTGGTGCTCACCGATGGCAGCGTGATGAGCGGCATCTGGATCAACGGCCAGCGCGTGCGCGATGCCGATGGCAAGTTGCTGCCCGACACCCTTGAACTCGGCCTGCTTGCTCAGGGCCGCCTGCTCGATGACGCGTTGGCCGCCATCCCCGCATCGACCCCGGCAGTCGAGCTGTACACCCTGACCCTTGGCGGTGACGGCAAGCAAAGCGTGTTCCTGCGCGAATCCGATTACGTCGCCAACATGCTCAGCACACGCTTCGGTGCCTATGGCCAGATCCGTCTGGTCAACCACCGCGACCACCTGGCCGACCGGCCGATGGCCACCCGTGAAAACCTGCGCCGCGCCGCGCAAACCCTCGCCGAACGCAGTGGCCCGGAAGACTTGCTGTTCATCTACCTGACCAGCCACGGCACCGCCGAGCATGAACTGGTGCTCGACCAACCGCGCATGGAACTGGCCGACCTGCCCGCCGACGAACTCGCCGCCGTGCTGGCGCCGCTGAAAAACCGCGACAAGATCATCGTGATTTCATCGTGCTATTCCGGCGGTTTCATCCCGGCGCTGAAAGACGAACGCACGCTGATCATGACCGCCTCGCGCGCTGATCGGGTGTCCTTCGGCTGCTCGGAAGAAGCCAACTTCACCTACTTCGGCGACGCCCTGTTCGCCCAGGCGCTGAACCAGACCGATGATCTGGAGCAGGCTTTCAAACTGGCCAAGGCCACTGTTGCCGAGCGTGAACTGGCGGACAATTTCGAAGCCTCGGAGCCGCAGATCTGGGCACCGAAGACCGTGCTGGCGCACTGGCAACTGTTGCGCAAACAGCAAGCGAGAAAAGCATTGCAAAGTGCTGCGTTGAACGACGGAGCGACAAAGAGCAACTAAGCTGAACAGTATCAAGGGAGAGACACTATGTACTTGACGCCTCAGCACGTATTGCTTGCGGGAGCCACCGGCTTGACCGGTGAACATCTGCTCGACCGTTTGCTTAACGAACCAACGATTTCGCGCGTGCTCGCCCCTTCGCGCCGGCCATTGGCCGAACATCCGCACCTGGAAAACCCGGTCGGCGATCCGCAGGTGTTTCTGCCGCAGCTCAGTGGCCGCGTCGATATCGCCTACTGCTGCCTCGGCACCACGATCAAGCAGGCCGGCTCGGAAGCTGCGTTTCGCGCGGTGGATCTGGACATGGTCGTGGCGTTCGCCAAACGTGCGCGGGAAATGGGCGCGCGGCACCTGATTGTGATCAGCGCGATCGGCGCCGATCCGAAGTCGTCGGTTTTCTACAACCGGGTCAAAGGCGAAATGGAGCAGGCACTGCGCGCGCAGGACTGGCCGCAACTGACCATTTGCCGGCCTTCGCTGTTGCTGGGTGAACGAACTGAACCGCGCTTGGCCGAGCAACTGGCCGGGCCGTTGTCCAAGCTGATTCCGGGTAAATACCGCGGCATCGAAGCCTGCCAACTTGCCCGGGCAATGTGGCGCCTGGCCCTGGAGGAGCAGGATGGGGTTCGCGTGATCGAGTCGGATGATTTGCGCAAACTGGGCAAATAATCTTGCGGTGCCTGGGCTGGCCTCTTCGCGGGCAAGCCCGCTCCCACAGTATTTTTCAGCGACCACAGATTCTGTGAACGACATAGAAACCTGTGGGAGCGTGGCTTGCCCGCGAATGGAGTGCGCAGCACTCCCCTACAATCCACCAGTCGCCTGAAAACTCACGCCGATTACGGTCAGCAATGACAGCGGCAACAGCAGTGTATCGAGCAACGCACTCGCTGGCAGATCCACGCCCGGGTAGCTCGGCGCCTCAGCCCCGAACCGATCCATCGCGCAGCACCCGCCATTCATGGCGTACAAGTCCAGGCGCGTGCCCGAGTACACCACCGGCGCGCCGGGCTTGGCCGCATCCAGCGTGCGCGCCGTGGCGCACCCGCTCAGTTGCAACACCAGCACCAGCGCCAGCAGCTTATTCATCGCTGCTCAGATGATGCTCACCCCAACGCGGCAGCATGTCCTGGGGAATGCCGAGCAGATTGAGAATCCGTGCCACGACGAAATCGATCAGGTCGTCAATGGTCTGTGGCTGGTGATAAAAGCCCGGCGAAGCCGGCAGAATGGTCACGCCCATGTTCGACAGCTTGAGCATGTGCTCCAGATGAATACTCGAATACGGCGCTTCGCGCGGCACCAGAATCAACTGGCGGCGCTCCTTCAAAGTGACATCGGCAGCGCGCTCGATCAGGTTGTTGCAGGCGCCGGTGGCAATCGCCGACAGCGTGCCCGTCGAGCACGGCACCACGACCATCGCCGCTGGAGCGCCCGACCCCGAGGCCACCGGCGACATCCAGTCTTCCTTGCCGTACACGCGGATCTGTCCCGCCGCCGCCCCGGTGTATTCGGTCAGGAATGCCTGCATCGTCTGAGGCTTGGGCGGCAGCGTGACATCGGTCTCAGTGGCCATCACCAGTTGCGCAGCCTTGGAGATCAGGAAGTGCACTTCGCGATCTTCGCGCACCAGACAATCGAGCAGGCGCAGACCGTATTGCGCGCCGGACGCGCCGGTCATCGCCAGCGTGATGCGTTCGGGTCCGTTGCTCTCAAAACGAGCGTTCATTGCAGCGCCTCGGCGAGTTTGCCGTGCAGGCCGCCGAAGCCGCCGTTGCTCATGATCACCACGTGTGTGCCGGGCTGGGCCTGGCTCTTCACGCGTTCGATGATGCCTTCCAGCGAATCGCTGACAATCGACGGCACGGTGCACAGCGCGGCAGTGCCGGCCAAATCCCAGCCGAGGTTGGCCGGGGCGTACCAGATCACCTGATCGGCATCGACCACGCTGTCCGGCAAACCATCACGGTGCGCACCGAGTTTCATCGAGTTGGAGCGCGGCTCGATGATCGCGATCAGTGGCGCGTCGCCGATGCGTTTGCGCAGGCCGTCCAGAGTGGTAGCGATGGCGGTCGGGTGGTGGGCGAAGTCGTCGTAAATGGTGATGCCGCGTACTTCAGCGACTTTCTCCATACGCCGTTTGACGTTCTTGAACGCGCTCAACCCGGCGATGCCCATCGACGGCACCACGCCAACGTGACGTGCAGCCGCCAGCGCGGCCAAGGCGTTGGCGACGTTGTGCTGACCGGTCAGCTCCCACTCGACAGTGCCTTGCGACACGCCTTCGAACATCACTTCGAATGCCGAACCGTCTTCGCTCAGCAGTTTGACCTGCCATTGACCGCCGGCACCGGTGGTTTGCACCGGGGTCCAGCAGCCCATTTCGATCACTCGCTGCAAGGCCGGCTCGGTGGTCGGATGGATGACCAGGCCTTCACTCGGAATGGTGCGTACCAAGTGATGAAATTGCCGCTCGATCGCTGGTAGATCCGGGAAGATGTCCGCGTGATCGAACTCAAGGTTATTGAGGATCGCGGTGCGTGGGCGGTAATGGACAAACTTCGAGCGCTTGTCGAAGAAGGCGCTGTCGTATTCGTCGGCCTCGATCACGAAGAACGGCGTGCCGCCCAAGCGTGCCGACACCGAGAAGTTCTGCGGTACGCCGCCGATCAGGAAGCCCGGGCTCATGCCGGCGTGTTCCAGGACCCAGGCGAGCATGCTGCTGGTGGTGGTCTTGCCGTGTGTGCCGGCCACCGCCAATACCCAGCGCCCTTGCAGCACGTGATCGGCCAGCCACTGCGGGCCGGAAACGTAGGGCAGGCCTTTGTTCAGCACATATTCCACCGCCGGATTGCCGCGCGACATAGCGTTGCCGATCACCACCAGATCCGGTGCCGGATCGAGCTGCGCCGGGTCGTAACCCTGCGTCAGCTGAATGCCCTGGGCTTCAAGCTGCGTGCTCATCGGCGGATAGACGTTGGCGTCGGAACCGGTCACGTGATGGCCCAGCTCTTTGGCCAACACTGCCATCGAGCCCATGAAAGTCCCGCAGATACCCAGAATATGAATGTGCATAGTCGACCTCGTAAAACATGGCCGCAGGTTAGCGTAGGGAGGGGGAAATCGCACTCTTTAGGTGATTGAGCGGGGATGGTTGGGCCTGGCATTTGGCTCGACTGTAGATTGTCGCCCCTCACCCCAGCCCTCTCCCAAGGGAGAGGGAGCCGATCTGCGTTGCTTTCAAATCCAGAGTTCGGCTCGATATTTCAGGTCAGCGTAAATCGCCAAAACACCTCGATCGGTCCCCTATTCCTTTAGAGGGCCGATCTCGATTGCTTTCAATCCAGAGCTCGGCTCGATCGTTCAGGTCGGCGTAGATCAGTAGACCGACCCGGTCAGTCCCCTCTCCCTCCGGGAGAGGGCCAGGGTGAGGGGCTTCTAACTGACTCGCCGCTCAATCCCATGCTTACGCAGCTTTCTATAAAGGGTATTGCGGCTGACACCCAGTTGCTGCGCCGTGTGGGTCATGTGCCAGCGGGTTTGCTCCAGCGCATTAAGCAGAGCCGACCGTTCGGCGTCTTCCAGCGGATGATCGGATTCCTTGATCGCTAATACTGTCGGCCGCCCCTGCCGAATCATCACCGGCAAATCCTCAATCCCGATCCGCCCTTCATCACACAACGCCGCCAGCGTGCGCAGCACATTGCGCAACTGCCGCACATTCCCCGGCCAGTTGAAGGCCAGCAACGCCTGACGCGCCGCCTCGTCGATCAGGATCGCTTCAGCGCCCGCCTCTTCAGCCAGCAAAAAATCCAGCAATTGCGATTTATCACTGCGCTCGCGTAACGCAGGTAACGCCACTTCCAGGCCGTTGAGCCGGTAATACAAATCCTCGCGGAAGCTGCCGTCCGCGACCCGCTCCAGCAAATTGCGGTGCGTCGCACTGATGATCCGCACGTTGACCGACTCCGGCTCGCCGCCGATCGGCACCACTTGCCGATCCTCCAGCACCCGCAACAAGCGCGTCTGCAAGGCCAACGGCATGTCACCGATTTCATCGAGGAACAACGTGCCGCCATCGGCCTGCTGCAACTTGCCGCGCATTCCGTCCTTGCGTGCGCCGGTGAAACTGCCGCCGCGATAGCCGAACAATTCACTCTCGATCAGGCTTTCCGGAATGGCCGCGCAATTGAGCGCAACGAAGGCTTTGGCGGAGCGTTGACTGGCCTGATGCACAGCCTTGGCGAAGGCCTCTTTGCCGGAGCCGGTTTCGCCGTTGATCAGCAGCGGTACGTCACGCTCGAAGACGCGCAAGGCTTTACGGAAATCCGCCTGCAACGTCTCATCACCAAGGCAGATGCCTGACAGGCGCGGCGCTTGCGCTACAACTGGCGCCGGTACCATCGGTAAAGGTTTGCGCGATTCGCCGCGCAGCACGGCAAACAGATGCCGGCCGTCGCGGGTGCGCAACGGCCAACTGGCACTGGCATTGGCACTCGCGCGGCCAAGCAATTCATCCAGCGAACAATCGAAAAACGCTTCCACCGGTTTACCCAGCAAGCCGCCGCGAATGTGCCCAAGCAAATTCAGCGCACTCTGGTTGACTGCACTGATCCGCCCTTCGCCGTCAAACGCCAACAAACCTTCGCTGAACAACCCGACCGATTCGGCCTGCAAATGAAAACGCAACAACCATTGGTTATCGAAACAGCGCAGGAAGTAGCAACTCTCGATCATCTTCGCCGACAGATTGACCAGCGCCATGGTGTGGAACTGGCTTTGCCGTGAAACATCGTGGCGCGCCGAAGACACGTCGAGCACCGCGAGCAGTTCGCCGTGCGGGTCGAATACCGGGCTCGCCGAACAGGTCAGGCCGGTGTGGCGACCGCGAAAGTGTTCATCCTGATGGATCGTCAGTGCCTGGCGCTCGACCAGGCAGGTGCCGATGCCGTTGGTGCCTTCACAGGCTTCGCTCCAGTCGGCGCCGAGCCACAGGCCGGCACGTTCGAAGATCTTGCGTTCGGCTGGCGCGGTGACGCAGTTGAGGATCACCCCGCGCGCGTCGGTCAGCAGTACCGCGTGGCCGGCACCGGAGAGTTGTTGATGCAGGCTGCTCATTTCATTGCCGGCGATCTGCAACACTTGCTGCAGGCGCTCACGGCTTTCGAGAACGCGGCCGTGTTCGAGCACGGTCGGCGCGATGGCCAAGGCTGGATCGAGATGGTAATCCTCAAGACAGCGCAGCCACGAACGGGCAATCGACGGGTCGGCACCGGGACCGTGCAGGTGCGGTTTGCCCTGGGTCACGGTGAGAACCTGTTGGGCATGGCGACTCAAATGGTTGTCGTGCATTTCTTATTGTTCTCCCCGAGGCTCGACGGCCCAATGCTGAGGTGACGCCCAGCATCCTCCAGCCATCGATGCATTGCAATGCTGGCAAGACTGCCCGGTCACACGCTGTGCCGAAAGCGGTACAAACTGTCACCCCCTCTGTACCGAAACCATCACAGACGCCATCCATTCGTCCGACAAAAACCACGCAACACCTTGATTTACCTGACCTGCACGGCAGTGGCCCGACCTTTGCTCTACGCTTATAGCAAGCGCACTTGCGCGTTTCTCTAATAAGTACAAAGCCAAGGAGAACATCATCATGCGTTACGCTCACCCCGGTACTGACGGCGCCAAAGTCTCGTTCAAAGCCAAGTACGGTAACTACATCGGCGGCGAGTTCGTCGCGCCTGTAAAAGGTCAGTACTTCACCAACACCTCGCCGGTCAATGGCCAGCCAATTGCCGAATTCCCGCGTTCCACTGCCGAAGACATCGACAAGGCACTGGACGCTGCTCACGCCGCTGCCGATGCGTGGGGTTCCACCTCCGTGCAGGCGCGCTCGCTGATTCTGCTGAAAATCGCCGACCGCATCGAACAGAACCTCGAACTGCTGGCGATCACCGAAACCTGGGACAACGGCAAAGCCATCCGCGAAACCCTCAACGCCGACATCCCGCTGGCCGCTGACCATTTCCGCTACTTCGCTGGCTGCCTGCGCGCCCAGGAAGGCAGCGCTGCCGAAATCGACGGCAACACCGTGGCGTATCACATTCATGAACCGCTGGGCGTGGTCGGCCAGATCATCCCGTGGAACTTCCCGATCCTGATGGCCGCGTGGAAACTCGCACCAGCGCTGGCCGCCGGTAACTGCGTGGTACTCAAGCCTGCCGAGCAAACCCCGCTGGGCATCACCGTGTTGCTGGAACTGATCGGCGATCTGCTGCCGCCGGGCGTACTGAACATTGTTCAGGGCTATGGCAAAGAGGCCGGCGAAGCACTGGCCACCAGCAAACGCATCGCCAAGATTGCCTTCACCGGCTCGACGCCGGTCGGCTCGCACATCATGAAATGCGCCGCCGAGAACATCATTCCGTCCACCGTGGAACTGGGCGGCAAATCGCCGAACATCTTCTTCGAAGACATCATGCAGGCCGAACCGACGTTCATTGAGAAAGCCGCTGAAGGTCTGGTGCTGGCCTTCTTCAACCAGGGCGAAGTGTGCACCTGCCCTTCCCGCGCACTGGTACAGGAATCGATCTACGACGAGTTCATGGCCGTCGTGATGAAGAAAGTCCTGCAGATCAAACGCGGCGATCCGCTGGACACCGACACCATGGTCGGCGCGCAGGCGTCCGAGCAGCAATTCGACAAGATTCTTTCGTACCTGGAAATCGCCAAGGGCGAAGGCGCCGAGCTGCTGACTGGCGGCAAGGTGGAGAAACTCGAGGGCAACCTGTCGACCGGCTATTACATCCAGCCGACCCTGCTCAAGGGCACCAACAAGATGCGCGTGTTCCAGGAAGAAATCTTCGGCCCGGTGGTGAGCATCACCACGTTCAAGGACGAAGCCGAAGCCCTGGCGATTGCCAACGACACCGAGTTCGGCCTCGGCGCCGGCCTGTGGACCCGCGACATCAACCGCGCCTACCGCATGGGCCGCGCGATCAAGGCCGGTCGCGTGTGGACCAACTGCTACCACCTGTACCCGGCGCATGCCGCGTTTGGCGGCTACAAGAAGTCCGGCGTGGGGCGTGAGACGCACAAGATGATGCTCGATCACTATCAGCAGACCAAAAACCTGCTGGTGAGCTACGACATCAATCCGTTGGGCTTCTTCTAAACCTGCGGGCGACTCAGATATTTCTGTGTCGCCCGTTCAACCGCTTTCGCGAGCAAGCTCGCTCCCACAGGGATCTCTACAAGGTCTCGATATTGGGCTCACCACAGAAACCTGTGGGAGCGAGCTTGCTCGCGAAGGCGCCCTGTCTGACACACCATCAATGGCCTGGCCGCTCTGGCACGGCCCTTGCGTACCCGTCATTCAGGTTTTGCGTGATAACTGCCGCTGCGTGAACAGCATCCATCCACCCAACCGCGCCACCCGAAAGTCCAACAGATCAAACAATAAAAAACAGAGAGGACTTATGACTTCCACCACACAGCTCAAACCCACACTCGGCACCCTGCACCTGTGGGGCATTGCCGTCGGCCTGGTGATTTCCGGCGAATACTTCGGCTGGAGTTACGGCTGGGGCACCGCCGGCACATTGGGTTTTCTGGTCACGGCCTTGATGGTCGCGACGATGTACACCTGCTTCATCTTCAGTTTCACCGAATTGACTACCGCCATCCCACACGCCGGCGGGCCATTTGCCTACAGCCGTCGGGCGTTCGGCGAAAAAGGCGGATTGATCGCCGGCATCGCCACGCTGATCGAGTTCGTCTTTGCGCCACCGGCGATTGCCATGGCCATCGGCGCTTATCTCAACGTGCAATATCCGGAGCTTGATCCGAAGATCGCCGCCGTCGGCGCGTATTTCGTGTTCATGACCCTGAATATTCTTGGCGTCAGCATCGCCGCGACCTTCGAACTGGTGGTCACTGTGCTCGCCGTCGCCGAATTGCTGGTGTTCATGGGCGTGGTTGCGCCGGGCTTCAGCTTCAGTAACTTCGTGCTGAATGGCTGGTCGGGCTCGAATGAGTTCACCATGGGGTCGATCCCCGGGATCTTCGCGGCGATACCGTTCGCGATCTGGTTCTTCCTCGCCATCGAGGGTGCAGCCATGGCCGCCGAAGAAGCCAAAGACCCGAAACGGACGATTCCCAAGGCTTACGTCAGCGGCATTCTGACCCTGGTGTTCCTCGCCATCGGTGTGATGGTCATGGCCGGCGGCGTTGGCGACTGGCGCCAATTGTCGAACATCAACGACCCGCTGCCACAAGCGATGAAAGCCGTGGTCGGCAACAATTCTTCGTGGATGCACATGCTCGTGTGGATCGGCCTGTTCGGGCTGGTGGCGAGTTTCCACGGGATCATTCTTGGCTATTCGCGCCAGTTCTTTGCCCTCGCCCGCGCCGGTTATTTGCCTAAAGGCCTAGCCAAGCTGTCGCGCTTCCAGACCCCGCATCGGGCGATTCTGGCCGGTGGCGTGATCGGCATTGCGGCGATTTACAGCGATGGTCTGGTCAATCTGCAAGGCATGACCCTGACCGCCGCGATGATCACCATGTCGGTGTTCGGCGCGATCGTGATGTACATCATCAGCATGCTCAGCCTGTTCAGACTGCGCAAAACCGAGCCGAACCTGGAACGGACCTTCCGCGCACCGGGCTACCCGATCGTGCCGGCGATTGCGCTGTTTCTGGCAGTGGTGTGTCTGGTGGCAATGGCGTGGTTCAACACGCTGATCGGCTGCGTGTTCCTTGGCTTCATGGCCGCCGGTTACCTGTATTTCCAGCTGACCGCCAAGCAACGCGCCGAAGCGCCGGCAGACGCTATGCTCGAAGGTATCTAGTTGCACCGGCACCGGGCCTTTCGCCCGGTGCCCGCTATATAGAAGTGCATGAAGATCCAATGTGGGAGCGAGCTTGCTCGCGAAGGCGTAGTGTCAGGCGATAGTGATGCTGAATGACCCACCGCATTCGCGAGAAAGCTCGCTGCCACAGGGAACTGAGTTATCCACAGAATCAGGAGGACACCGCCCCATGGCCGCATTCGCCCATTCCGTCGGCGCCCAGACCTATCGCTTCGACAGCCTCAAGGACGTCATGGCCAAGGCCAGCCCGGCGCGCTCAGGAGACTTCCTCGCCGGTGTCGCCGCGCTCAACGACGGCGAGCGTGTGGCCGCGCAAATGGCGCTGGCCGAGATCCCGCTCGCGCACTTCCTGCAGGAAGCGCTGATTCCCTATGAAGCCGATGAAGTCACCCGGTTGATCATCGACACCCACGACAAGCAGGCCTTCGCCGTGGTCAGCCATCTCACCGTGGGTGGATTCCGTGACTGGCTGCTCAGTGACGCCGCCGACGAAACCAGTCTGCGCAATCTCGCTCCCGGCCTGACCCCGGAAATGGTCGCCGCCGTGTCGAAGATCATGCGCGTGCAAGATCTGGTGCTGGTGGCGCAAAAGATCCGTGTCGTCACCAGGTTTCGCGGCACCCTCGGCCTGCGCGGGCGCCTGTCGACGCGCCTGCAACCCAATCACCCGACCGACGAACCGTCCGGCATCGCCGCGAGCATTCTCGACGGCCTGCTCTACGGTAACGGCGACGCGATGATCGGCATCAATCCGGCCACCGACAGCATCGCCTCGATCTGCGCGATGCTGGAAATGCTCGATGCGATCATCCAGCGCTACGACATCCCGACTCAGGCCTGCGTGCTGACCCACGTCACTACCTCCATCGAGGCGATCAACCGTGGCGTGCCGCTGGACCTGGTGTTCCAGTCGATTGCCGGCACCGAAGCAGCCAACGCCAGTTTCGGCATCAATCTCAACGTATTGCAGGAAGGTTACGACGCCGGCCTGAGCCTGAATCGCGGCACGCTCGGGCAGAACCTGATGTATTTCGAAACCGGTCAGGGCAGCGCGCTGTCGGCCAACGCCCATCACGGCGTCGACCAACAGACCTGCGAAACCAGGGCCTACGCCGTGGCGCGGCATTTCAAGCCGTTTTTGGTCAACACGGTTGTAGGATTTATCGGCCCGGAGTACCTGTACAACGGCAAACAGATCATCCGCGCCGGCCTCGAAGATCATTTCTGCGGCAAGCTGCTCGGCGTGCCCATGGGCTGCGACATCTGCTACACCAACCACGCCGAAGCCGATCAGGACGACATGGACACCCTGCTGACGTTGCTCGGTGTCGCCGGGATCAACTTCATCATGGGCATCCCCGGTTCCGACGACATCATGCTCAATTACCAGACCACCTCGTTCCATGACGCGCTCTATGCGCGGCAGACGCTGGGCCTGAAACCGGCACCGGAGTTCGAGCAATGGCTGGCAAACATGGGCATCTTCACCCAAGCGGATGGCAAGGTTCGCTTCGGTAACAATTTGCCGCCGGCCTTCCGCCAGGCGCTGGCGCAACTGGGATGAGTCACATGGAAAAACCGCCCATCGACCCACAAAACCCGTGGCTGGAGCTACGCCGCCTGACCCCGGCGCGTATTGCTCTGGGCCGCACCGGCACCAGCCTGCCAACCCATGCGCAACTGGACTTCCAGTTTGCCCACGCACAGGCGCGCGACGCCGTGCACCTGCCCTTCGATCATGCTGGCCTCAGCGCGCAACTGAGCGAGCGCGGACGCGAATCCTTGTTGCTGCACAGCGCCGCCGTGGACCGCAACAGCTACCTGCAACGCCCGGATCTGGGGCGCAAGCTCAGCGAAGAATCGGCGCAGGCCTTGCGCGAATACGCGGCGGCGCATCCGGGCGGTGTCGATCTGGCGATCGTCGTGGCTGACGGCCTGTCGGCGCTGGCGGTGCATCGGCATACCTTGCCGTTTCTCACGCGACTGGAAGAACAGATGAGCGCCGACGGCTGGTCGATGGCGCCCGTTATCCTGGTGGAACAGGGCCGCGTTGCCGTCGGCGACGAGATCGGCCAATTGCTCGGCGCAAAAATGCTGGTGATGTTGATTGGCGAACGCCCGGGCCTCAGTTCTCCGGACAGCCTCGGTTTGTATTTCACCTACAATCCAAAGATCGGCCTGACCGACGCCTACCGCAACTGCATTTCCAATGTAAGGCTCGAAGGCTTGAGCTACGGCATGGCGGCGCATCGCTTGCTGTATTTGATGCGCGAAGCTTGTCGCAGACAGCTGTCGGGCGTGAATCTGAAGGACGAAGCACAGGTTCAGACGCTGGAGTCGGACGCCGGTGCGGACATGAAAGGAAACTTCCTACTCAGCCCGCCTTCTGCCTGAACCGTTTCCGCATTGCGTTTCTGCGCCGGTTTCAGGCAGGATCGATGCACGGCCGCACGGGTTTCCCATCGCCGTCAGAGCAGTTGAAGACAGCCACTTGAAGACGAGACCTATCATGCGGATTATTCAAGCGACCCTCGAACATCTGGATTTGTTGACCCCGTTGTTCGTCAAATATCGCGAGTTCTACGGTTCCCTGCCTTACCCCGACTCCTCCCGCGCGTTCCTCGAAAAACGCCTGCGCCGCAAGGAATCGGTGATCTATCTGGCCCTGGCCGATGATGACGACAAAAAACTGATGGGTTTCTGTCAGCTCTATCCGAGCTTTTCATCGTTGTCGCTCAAACGCGTGTGGATCCTCAACGACATCTATGTCGCCGAAGACGCCCGCCGCCAACTGGTCGCCGACAACCTGATCCGCACTGCAAAAAAAATGGCCAAGGAAACCCAGGCCGTGCGCATGCGCGTGTCCACCAGCAGCAATAACGAAGTCGCGCAGAAGACCTACGAATCCATCGGATTCAAGGAAGACACCGAGTTCAAGAACTACGTGCTGCCGATCAGCGACGAACTCTGACCGCGCATGCAGCCTGTGATGAGGGAGCCTGCTCCCTCAGCCACGTTAAATACATCCTGACAATTGTTCACACCTCGACATCCCTCGCTACAAAACCAACGCGCTTTTCATCTTTCAGACCGTATAATCCCGATCTTTCCGGCTTGTAAGAAAAACTACACCCGCTTGTAGGCTTACACGAAGTCATCCGCACAGGCCTGCCGAGTCGGGCCGTCAAACAGGTGCCCCCATGGATTTCAACCCGCTCGACCTTATCCTGCATCTCGATGTTTACCTCGACTTGCTAGTGAACAACTACGGGCCATGGATCTACGCCATCCTGTTTCTGGTGATTTTCTGTGAAACCGGTCTGGTGGTGATGCCATTCCTGCCGGGTGATTCGTTGCTGTTCATCGCCGGCGCCGTTGCTGCTGGCGGCGGCATGGATCCGGTGCTGCTGGGCGGTCTGCTGATGCTCGCGGCCATACTGGGCGACAGCACCAACTACGTGATCGGACGAACGGCCGGCGAAAAGCTGTTCAGCAACCCGAACTCGAAAATCTTCCGTCGCGATTACCTGCAACAAACCCACGACTTCTACGACAAGCACGGCGGCAAAACCGTGACGCTGGCGCGCTTCCTGCCGATCATCCGCACCTTCGCGCCGTTCGTCGCCGGTGTGGCAAAAATGCCGTATCCGCGTTTCTTCGGTTTCAGCGTGCTGGGCACCATCCTCTGGGTTGGCGGTCTGGTGACTCTGGGTTACTTCTTTGGCAACGTGCCATTCATCAAGAAAAACCTGTCGCTGCTGGTCGTCGGCATCATCCTGCTGTCGCTGGTCCCGATGATCATCGGCGTGGTTCGCAGCCGTTTCGGCGGCACCAAAGCCCAATCGCACTAAGCCGATGTGGTCGCTGAGCGCCTGGCGTCGCCGGCGACTGCTGGCAAAGCACCCGATTGCCGATGAAATGTGGCAACGGGTGCGCCATCACCTGAGCTTTCTTGACGGCATCAGCGCTGCCGAAGACCAGTGGCTGCGCGAAGCCTGCGTACTCTTCCTCGACGACAAACACCTGACCGCCCTGCCCGGCGTCGAACTGCATCAGGAGCAACGCCTGCTGCTCGCGGCCCAGGCGCAATTGCCGCTGCTGCATCTGGGCGATTTGAACTGGTATCAGGGGTTTCACGAGATAGTCCTGTATCCCGACGACTTCCTCAGCCCGCAACGTCACCGCGACGCCAGCGGTGTCGAGCACGAATGGGACGGCGAGCACAGCGGCGAAGCCTGGCAACAGGGGCCGATCATCCTCGCCTGGCCCGGCGTGATGGCCAGTGGTGGCTGGGAAGGCTACAACCTGGTGATCCACGAACTGGCGCACAAACTCGACATGCTCAATGGTGACGCCAACGGCCTGCCGCCGTTGCATGCCGACATGCGCGTCAGCGACTGGGCCGAGGTCATGCAACACGCCTACGACGACCTCAACCGTCAACTCGATCGCAACCCTGATGCCGAAACCGCCATCGATCCGTATGCGGCGGAAAACCCCGCCGAGTTCTTTGCCGTCACCAGCGAGTACTTTTTCAGCGCCCCGGATCTGCTGCACGAGGCTTATCCACAGGTCTATGTGCAGCTACAGCTTTTCTACCGTCAGGACCCGCTGGGCAGGTTGCGGCAACTTCAGGCCACAGACCCGGTCTATCAGGCGCACGACTAAGCGCTGCACGACTTTCGGTACATGGCGTCGACGGCAGAATATGCCTATAATCGCCGCCACTTTTTGGTCAATCCGGCCAAGTGTTTTTGGTCAACTACGGGGGCAACGCCCAATGAGCTACAGCAAGATTCCGGCTGGCAAAGACCTGCCGAACGACATCTACGTCGCGATCGAGATTCCGGCCAACCACGCGCCGATCAAATACGAAATCGACAAAGACAGCGATTGCCTGTTCGTTGACCGTTTCATGGCCACCCCAATGTTCTACCCGGCCAACTACGGTTACATCCCGAACACCCTGGCTGACGACGGTGATCCCCTCGACGTGCTGGTTGTGACCCCTTACCCGGTTGCGCCAGGCTCGGTGATCCGCGCCCGTCCAGTCGGCATCCTGAACATGACCGACGACGGCGGCGGCGATGCCAAAGTTATCGCAGTGCCACACGACAAGCTGTCCCAGCTGTACGTCGATGTGAAGGAATACACCGATCTGCCGCCACTGCTGATCCAGCAGATCGAGCACTTCTTCGCGAACTACAAAGATCTCGAAAAAGGCAAATGGGTCAAGATCGAAGGCTGGGCCGGTGCAGACGCCGCCCGCGAAGCAATCACCAAGTCGGTTGCGGCCTACAAAGGCTAAGCTCCCGCGCTACGCGTGATGCTTGAAGAAAACCCCGGTTGATCCGGGGTTTTTTGTGCCTGTGAAAATCCGCCTTAAACAGAGTGTTTATGGCGGACTACAGAAAAGTTTTAACCTGTGTAATTTCCCACAAGAACGTCTTACATCCCGTCGCAAAATTCAGCCCTTTTTTGAACGCCCGGTTTATTCAAACTGCTCTAGCACGGCCGTAGACTCCGTGTTTATGAGAAAGAACACTAGCGGTCCAAGATTCAAGGCACTCCTGGAAGCTGCGAACATCTCGACGACGGGTTTCGCAAAGTTCTGGGGCACGGAAGCCCAAAATGTCCACAACTGGTACACCCGGGGCGTCCCGGCGTATCGCATGGAAGAAGTCTCACGCCTGCTGTCCGTCAACAGCGAATGGCTTAAAACCGGCGAAGGCGCCAAGGAATCGCCGAGCCTGACACCCCCTGCCAGCAACGGCGACACCTACGACGCCCACGATCCTCAGGGCGCCTATCGATTCATCAATCCCAACGACATCGACCTGGCCTTCTTCAAGGAAACGCCGCTCACCAACGGCTCCGGCAAAACCCACGTCATCCATGACCCGGACCAATCCATTCGCCTGCTGCGCGCGCACCTCGACAAACTGGACATTCGCCACACAGACGCCATCTGCGCGCACATGATCGGCAACAGCATGGCCGAGCGCATCGAAGACGGCTCCGTCGTCGCCATCGATCGCGGCCTGACCCAAGTCGTCGACGGCGAAATCTACGCCATCGAACACGACGGCATGCTACGCATCAAATACCTGCATCGCATGCCCGGCAACGGCTTGCGCCTGCGCAGCCACAACAACACTGAATACCCGGACGAAGTGTTCCACCCGGCGCAGATTGAAGAGCAGCGGATTCATATATTGGGCTGGGTGTTCTGGTGGTCGACAGTGAGCAAGCGGCGGCCGGTGGTGCCGTTTCTCTGATCTCACCGCCTGCAAAGCCCCGGTAGGAGTGAGCCTGCTCGCGGTGAGGCCCTGATAATCGGTACAAATCTCGAATTTGTTCGACTGCGGTCGCTCTAAACCGCACTTCAGGCTGGGAATCCACAGCAAAACTCAGTATCCTGCGCCCCACATTTGCGCATCGACCCGCCCCGCGGCTCAGACAGCGCCCGACGCGGCAGACCAACGTCTGACCAAGTCCCACAGCCGGACGCAGATCCGGATGTACGTTTTGAAGGCTGGCAAGGCTTACCAAAAATAGGCCAAGCCAGTCCCCGAGAAGCCGGCCACAAGCCGGCTTTTTAATGCCTGAAAGCCATACAGAGTGCGGGCCCCTTACCGAATTAAATTCCCGACCCACACTTTGACCCACACCTTAGCGCTGGGATAACCGCCCCCCTCTCCTCCACCCGTTCAGTTTTTGTGGCATAGATGATCAGTGCTATCTCGCGCTCCCAGTGCCCAGTTGCACTGGTTTCAACCACTAAAGATGGGCATCGATCACCGTAATGGTTGCCCTCAAGGCGCTTCCACTGCCCCTCTTTACCGAGAAACAAACCATCAAATGCGAGCACCTTATTCACCTAACGAGGGGCCGTCTCATAATTCTCGTCACCGACGGCCTTACCGAAGCGATGATTGCCCTACGATGAACGCGGACACTCGCTAGCCACAAAGTCGACTTTTCGCCACGCCAACAGATTGATATTCATGCGTCGCCATTTAGTTTTTTGCACAGAGGCATCGATGATGCTCCGTGATGCAAACAAGTGAGCCAGTTGAGTATTTGTGACCGTTCACCAAGCTCGTGCAATGAATTCGAAGTGGTATGTGTTGAACGCGGTAACCGTGACTTTTTCAGTCCTCCATTTTTTCCCTGATCAAGTTCACGAGCGCGTGCACTTCGCCCAGGAAAGGACTGTCATTGAACTCGCCCAGGTCACAGGCAAGACAAGTTTCAATATCCTTACGTGATAGATAGTGTTTGTGCAGAAAATTTATTTCCACATGGTCTGCCGCATCTACGATCTCGCGATCATCCGGATTGGCGCTGTCACGCAGGAACTGCAGCAGACAGCCATGTAGAACGGATGTCATGTGTACTTGAATACCGCGTATCTGCTGCATAACCTCTTCGATACGCAGGTCGGCGGCGGCCTGATCGCTGAAAAAGATGTTGCCATTGGGGTGAGCTATCTCATTACGCTGATCAACTAGCTTCTGGAATTTGCCGATATGCTGGTTTTCGCAACCTGCCAAGCGTAGAAATTTGAAGATGCTACGCTCGTTGACCTCGCTGAAAGTGAAGGGGGAGCTGGCGGTCAGCAGCTCCTTTTCCTTCTGCTGGAATAGCACAGCATGCGTGAAGGCTTCAGGTTTTGCCTGCTTGATCTGCCAAACCGAGAAATATACGTAGCTCATATAAAGCATGTGAAAGGCCAATATAGAAAATTGGTACTTTCCAGACTGGTAATTGCTTTCAAATGCTTCCCATACAAAGCGTATGTACTCACCTTCATTGGCCGAGGGGTAGGCCTGCGGCAGGTATTCATGGATTACAAGGGCGTTTTCCATGCTTAACCTTCCCAAACTCGATCAATGGCGGTTTTGATGTCTTGCTCGCGCTCGGCGACCTCTCGCTTTAACTCCTCAATACGCTGTTGGTAGCCTTCGATTTCCTTGACGATTTCGTGCTGAACGTCGATGGGAGGAAGTGGAATTTGGAATGACTCGACCACGGCACGGGGAACACGCTGCAATCCGCCTGTACCGGTCATTTTTGAAGTGGCTGCTTCGTGAAAACGATTTGAGGTGACCATGTAATACAAGTATTCCGGCAACACTCGTTCGGACGCGCGGAGTACGTAGAACTCGCTTGATCCGAAGCCAATGCCGTTCTCTAGCCCTTGGGCAAGACCTGCCTTACCGTTTTCAAAGCAAGGAGTTACCTTGGCGATCAAAACGTCATTATCACGAAAATAAGTGTAGGCCCCTTCTCGTACATCCTTGAGCGTCCTAACCTGCTGGGGCTTGAACGAAATGGTGTGCTCGCCCAAGTCCTGCATCGGTAAGAAAGATACCGAGGTTTCGGGTGCTAGCGCTGAAATCTCAGATTTTTTCGGATTGACTTGGCAAATATCGCTAAGTACGACCACTTCGTAATGTGCATGTTGAAATTCAGTCAACAGGTAACGGTCGCCACTGAGACTCCAATCCGCACTCCCGGCAATTTGTGCTCGGCTAACGCAGTGTGCTAACGCGCTCGAATGGACATCCGCCGGGCTGCCGAAGAATGTTGTCAGAGCCGCCTGTGCTTCAGGCAAATCGTCCTGCTCTATAGCTCGACGCTGGGCTCCTAAGCCGTACCCGTCATTGTTGATCTTGACGAATAGAACCTTGTCAGTCCGCTTGGCCAAGTGCTTGTCGAAGATCAGGATAGAGGTTTTAACGCTGCTATATGGCTGGAACACTCCAGCAGGCAGTGAAACTACGGCCACCAACGACGTCTTTACCAGTGTTTCCCGAAGTGCCTTATAAGCGGTACCGTTCTGGAAAATGATGCCTTCGGGCACGATCACCCCCGCCCGACCGTTTGGGCTGAGATGCTCGTGGATGTAATCAACAAACAGGACTTCAGAACGAGTGGCCTGGATGGAAAAGCGCTTATGCGGCTTGATACCACCCTTCGGCGACATGAAGGGAGGATTGGCGAGGATCACGTCGAAGTGTTCGTTCCATTTGTCTTCGCTGGTTAGCGTGTCATATTCATCCACGTGTGGATCAGTGAACCCATGCAGATAGAGATTGACCAGCGATAGTCGCACCATATCCGGCGAAATGTCGTAGCCATGAATGTTGGCCGCAAGCTTGTTACGCTGGTCCGGCGTTAACAGGTCACCAGGCCTAGCCTTCTGATTTTGCTCCAGGATGTGCTTCCAAGCCGAGATCAAAAAGCCGCCTGTGCCGCAGGCCGGATCAAGTATGCGCTCGTGTTTCTGCGGGTTGATGACCCGCACAATGAAGTCAATGATGTGTCGTGGTGTGCGGAACTGGCCAGCGTCACCTTGGCTACCTAGAACGGAAAGAAGGTATTCGAAGGCATCACCTAGTCGTTCGGAATGGTCGTAACTGAAGCTGTCGATTTCCTTCAGAAACGCTTTCAGAGTCTCCGGATCGCGATAAGGCAGATAGGCGTTCTTGAAAATGTCGCGGAACAGCGCAGGTAAGTGCGTGTTCTCGGTCATCTTGCTGATGGCCTCTGAATAGAGATTCAACGTGTCTTGACCGCCCATGTTGGGCGCAAGCAGTTTGCTCCAGCCATATTGCCCAAAAGCGTTTACGAAGAAACTGCGCTTTCCACCCAACTCTTCGGCTTGGGCGTCCATATCGTCCATAAACTTATAAATCAACGCGATAGTGATCTGCTCGACTTGACTCTTCGGGTCAGGCACCTTGCCCACGAGAATATCGCGACAAGTGTCGATGCGGCGCTTGGTATCGGTGTCCAGCATGGTCGTTGGTCTGCTCAGTAATTACATGAATTGGTTCAGGGGTACGTAGTCTTTAACGTACTCCGGGATGCCGTCGCGCCATTCAAGCGGAACAGCTTTCAAGTCACCAATACCGAAGGCCGGATTGACGTTCAGCTCAGTGAAGCGCTTGTCGTCGATGATGGCGCGCAGGGCTGCATCGGTGGTGTAGGCCTTGAAGTAGTACTTCATTGCGAGCACAGCGCTACCTTGGTCTTCGGAGAGCCTGCTTTGGTTGGCTAACAGAAACTCTTGAAACTCATCCTCCAGCAGTTCGTCCTTACTCTTAAAATAGGGGATCAAGCCGAAAATTTTCTGCAATATTTCTTTGAGACTTATTCGGCGATCAACTGCGGCTGCGCGACGCAGCTTATCGATACTGAAGTATTCGTTGGGCTTGTCAAACAGTTGGGTGACCACGTATTCGATAGCCTGTTCCCACTGCCCGTTTTCCACCTGTTGTTGGAGGGTCGCGTCTGACTTGACCTGATCTTCGAATTTCTCGAAGAACATGCGGTCGATTTTCATTCCCTCGTAGCCAATTAACTGCTCAGCAACTTGATGGAGGGTGTCGGTACCCAAGTGCTCATAGAGCCCGCTGGGTGGTAGTGATGCCCCTCCCCCACCGCCTTCACCCGTACGAACGGGCAGCTTGAGTACCTCGTCGTAGTCAAACTTTTCCTCGAAGTATTCGCAGTTGGCGAAAAAATCGAAGAATTTGAAGCGCTTTTTATCTGGCTCGGCAATTAGTGGTTTGAGGTCGAAGTCAAAGAGCTGTTCGAGGAAGTCGTGTTTACGTGTACCGCGTCCCTTGATTTGCACGAAATCGGACGGTGAATAGACCGGACGCATCAACGCCAAGTTGAGGATATCCGGGCAATCATAACCCGTGGTCATCATACCGACCGTTACGCAGATGCGCGCCTTGCTGGTCTTGTAAAGCTCGGAGAAATTGGCCGACCCCAACAATTTGTTGTTGGTGAAGTTGATTGTGTACTGCTGTGCCTCGTTCACGCTGGAGGTGACCTGAACCGCGAAGTCCGACTGGTATTTGCCAGGCCACAACTTGTCGGCGATCTCGTTCAAGAGCTGAGTGAGCTTAGCAGCATGGTTCTGGCTGACCGCGAACACCAAGCCTTTGCCAAACTCGCTCGTCACTGGGTCCCGAAGGCCATTGTTGATGAATGTTTCGCAGAACACGAGGTTGGTGGCTTCGGAGAAGAACTTTTTTTCGAAGTCCTTGGAGATGAAGCTCTGCTCTTGCTCACCCTCTTCACTAGCAGGAGCCATGATGGCGTAACCCTGCTCAGAGAGCAGCCTAGTGGTAATATCTGTCCGGGCGTCAACCACCACAGGGTTGATTAGGAAGCCATCCTTGACGCCATCCAGTAGCGAGTACCTGAACGTTGGCTGCCCAGTCTCGCACCCGAAGGTGCGATAGGTGTCCAGCAACATACGACGTTCCTGTTCGCGTGGATCTCGCGTGCTGGGCTTGCTGGCGTCAAAGCTCTTCAGGTAATCGCGCGGTGTCGCAGTTAATCCCAGCTTGTAGCCCACGAAATACTCGAACACTGCACGTGCATTGCCACCGATGGATCGGTGGGCTTCATCAGAAATTACTAAATCGAAATCTGTAGGCGAGAACAGCCGCTTGTACTTATTGTTGAAAAGCAGTGACTGGACCGTGGTGACTACAATTTCCGCCTTCCGCCAATCATCTTTGCGCTCTTTGTAGATGACCGTGCTGTAGTCATTCTTCAAATAATCCTTGAAGGCCTTAGCTGCCTGCTCTTCAAGCTCAAGACGATCCACCAGGAAAAGAACCCGGCGAGCGTTCCCAGTACGAAGAAACATTTTGATGACGGCAGCGGAGGTCAGCGTCTTGCCCGTGCCGGTGGCCATCTCGAACAGGAAGCGTGTTTGGTCATCGGCTACCGCGTCCTGGATCGCACTCAATGCCTTCTTCTGGTAGTCGCGCAGGAAGCGGAGCTTGTTTTTGGCTATGAAAGTGGGCCGCTCGCCTGCACTCAACCACCCTGCTTCTTTTTCATACCGGGGCATCTGGGTTTGGACAATGTAGTCCCGCTCCACGCGCTCAACTATCAGACGGCGCTGATCTGGCTCGAACCTCTGGTAGCTCTTGAGTGAGTCCGGCGTTGGATAGGCCGTGATGATGTGCGGATTACCCTGCTGCAGATCCCAGAAGTAGTGCAGATTGCCGTTCGAGAGAATCACAAACCGACAATTGAGCGACTTGGCGTATTTACGCGCCTGTTCCTTACCGACTAAAGGATTTTTTTCCTCAGACTTGGCTTCAAGCACCACCAGCGGAAAGCCCTTGTCATCGAGCAGCAGAAAATCAATGAAGCCATTCTTGGTCGATTCGAAGTTTTCGCCCAAGTCGTCGATCTTTGTTCGGTCGAGCTTGACGTTGAGTTCTAGCGCAATATTGGCTTTATCTTTACCTTCATCGAAGAAGCGCCAGTCGGCAGCCTCCAGCAGCTTATTGATTTTGATACGTGCTTGCGCTTCCTTGGCGGCAGCCATTCAGGCTTTCCTCTGAGTAGTCGTGCGGTCAGTTTGATCGGGCTGCAAATTGTGCTGCTGGGCGTAGCCCAGGATCAGAACTTCAATCATCGAAGCGGCAGAGCGATGTTCCCGCGCTGCTGCCTGGCGTAGCAGTTGCTTGATCTCAGCAGAGGTGCGAATTGATAGGGTTTCGTCCTTCAAATGCTTCATGGCATGACCCAAAAATTGGTAACTGTAAATGTACTGCGTTTCGCCTTACACGCCCAGGCAAAGTGGCGCATTTTGCAATGCCTTTGCCATTTAAGAAGAGGAAGGAGCGCGTATGAAGTTTCCGCAGGGAATCTACGCCAAACAATGACCTTCGGCGATGGAATGAGTCGTTAACTGCAACGCGTACAAATGAATCCGAATAGGAAACGGTCTCTGACCACAATCGGAAAACCCAATGCCGACTCACCAAATAAAAAACAATGCAAAACCTCCAACCTTCAACCTTTGCCCACGCCATCAACCTTGCGCCCGGAGTTGCAATGTCCGTCCCTACATACGACCAGTTTATTGAGCCAATACTGCGCTACTTGGCAGCTACACCCGAAGGCGCGATAGCTCGTGACGCCCATGAAGCTGCTGCAGGAGCCCTAAATCTGTCGGAATCACAACGGCAAGAGTTGATTGCGAGCGGACAGGCAACATACAAGAACCGTGCAGGATGGGCCCATGACCGCCTCAAACGCGCAGGCCTATCCACCAGCGCTAAACGAGGCTATTGGAAACTAACCGATGCAGGCATCACCTATGCCGCGCAGCATCCCTATCCCCTTACTCCAAATAAGGTAGAACAGCTCGCCATCGGCTTTATGGATGTAAGGCTCAGGGGGCCATCTGACGCCATCCCGCTCGACGGGCAAGAACCGATTGCTCAGTCAGCAAGCTCAGCCACTGTCAGCCCAGACGATCGGCTGGAGCACGCCTTGCGGGAGCTACGCGAAGCGACTGCAGTCAACTTACTGGACAGTCTTCTGCAAGTCAGCCCTAACCGCTTCGAAGTCATAGTACTGGATGTGTTGCACAGCCTTGGCTACGGCGCTAGCCGCAATGACTTGCAGCGCGTGGGCGGTAGCGGAGATGGTGGAATCGATGGGGTAATCTCGCTCGACAAGCTCGGACTGGAAAAGGTCTACGTCCAAGCCAAACGTTGGCAAGGCACGGTAGGCCGGCCCGATCTGCAAGCCTTCTATGGCGCACTTGCCGGGCAAAAGGCCAAGCGTGGAGTATTTATTACCACCTCTGGATTCACTGCACAAGGCATCGAATTTGCCCGTACGGTGGAGGGTATGGTGCTGGTTGATGGAAATCGGCTTGTTAACCTGATGATGGATCACGAAGTCGGAGTAACGTTGCGGCTACTCAAGTTGCCGAAACTGGATAGCGACTACTTCGATGAGGAATGAGGCTATTGAATTGGTCCTAGGCTTCAGGTGTGTGCCCATCATCGGAAGCGGGTTAAGTGCTCGTACCGTGAGCGTCCGCTAATGACTAATCGCTGCCGTCGCTACTTCGACGTGCAGCGGACAATCCAGGTGAAAGCGTTGTCAGCATCAAATCAACTGGGTGGTGATCGCCCCCCCCCAAGTGGCTACGCCGTAGACAGGTCGCTTGGTGATGGTCTACGCGCGCGTACGCGCGTACTGCTACAAAAATCATCAAAGTTTGCACAGTCAATGGCCTACGAAAATCATCCATCCGACTCAAATACGCTTAGGGGACAGCCGAAGCACGGTTCTGAAACCGAACCATGTCACGCTCCAGCTTCTCTTCGATTGCCAAGCGCACGAACTCCGAACGGTTGCCCTTAGCCGGATGCCCGCTGCCAAGGGGATAACCAATAAGCTCGTCAATGGTTTCCACCGTATCCCCCTCAACGGAAACGATCAGACGGATCTTTGGCTGATTCTTGAACAGTCGGTTCTTGCTCATCGCTTACTCCTCGGTCTCAATTTATTACATGCCCGCCGCCGCGTAATCTGAAGATTGGGCGGCACTTGGGGTGGGCTCTAATTTGCGCAGATTGCGCCGGTGGTGTTCGGCGCTGCGCCGGTCATGTTTGGCGCACTGGCGCAAGCATCCAATGCGCTGCGCCGATGCGCTGAGGGGGTTATAGGGGGTGGCGCGGCGCACTTTTTAAACGCACTGAATGGGCACATTGTCGATCGAGTCTGAGGCTTTCACCGGCAGCTCGACCAGCACCAGACGCTCGCGGTTCTTACGATTGGGAGTCTTGTACTCTGTGCGCCGGATGCGCCCGACACGGATCAGCGCAGTAATGGCGAGTGCGGCGCGCTGACGACCCGGTTTGCCCCGGAAGGTATGGCAATACTCAGGGAGCGACTCAAGCGCCTTCATAGCCGAATACGCGCCTGGAGTCAGACTGGCGGGCACGTTGATACCCGCCTCATGGGCCGCAGTAAACGCGCGAAGGATCTCGGCGTGATCGAAGCTCTCAGTGGTCAGGCCTTCAATGTGAAAACCAGCCTCAGGCACGGGAACCCCATCCACAAACATGAAGGCCAAAGGCTCTGCCCGCACGCTAAGGTTAGCCTTCTCCTGTACGAGCAGAATGCGCCCCTCCTGCCCCATCAGCGCCAACCGCGAGCGAGCGCTGTTGTGCCAGGCAGTCGAACCACTGTAGTTGTTACCGCGTGCGCCTTCCCTGGCAGCGCTCTTATCGATATGCGCCAGCAGGACCACGGCAGCATCGCGCTCGCGGGCAATGTCGACCAGACCACGCATAAAAGCACGTACCATGCGGCGGCTGTTTTCGTTCGCATCGAAAGCATCAGAAGCGTTATCGAGCACGATCAACCCTGCACCGTGAGCAGCATCCACCAGTTCCCGGTATGCCTGGGTGAAAACGGGCTGTGCGCTGAACCCGTCCCCCTCCGTCATCAGAGCGGCGATGTTCTGAGTACCGTCCAACAGGCGAAGGGAGGCAAGCACACGTTCCGCGGGCAGCCCGTATGCTTCAATGATACTCCGCAGGCGCAGACGCACGATGCAGGCCTCATCTTCCAAGCTCACGAACAGAACGGTGGATTGCTCGACTGGCAAACCGGCGAAGGGAAGGCCGCATGCAACATGTGCGCTGATGGCTAGGGCAAGGCTCGACTTACCGATACCACCATGCCCCCCCAGCAGGGTCACGTGCCGACGAGGCATCCATGGGTTTACGGCATAGCGAACGGTTTCCAAACTGGCGCTCATAACGTCGCCCAACTTCACCTCCCGCAATGCACGGTACGGCGGTGTTTCGGAGCTACCCAGCTCTTCCAATTGGCGATTCAAATGGTCGACTCGCTCCTGTGCCAGTGCCAGCCGGGCGGTGCTCTCCTCACTCAAGGCGCCGGCCATAGCCTCGGCTTTTGCCGCCTCGATAATCAAATACTCCGAACCGCGCACTGTTTGCAGCTTGATGCGCCGAAATTGCTTGCGCTGCTCTTGGCTCAAACTCTCCGGGAACAGGTCTCGCATTTCCAAGCCTACAGCGCCCAGTACGTCACGGGTCTTGCAACCGGCAAAACAGTGAACCAGTGCGCGGCCATCCTCGGCCTGCGACAGACTCAAGGATGGGGACTTGTCTTGATGAGCGGGGCATACGGCCATGAAGCGGTCGCCGTGTTGCTTGACACCTTTCAGACGCGAGCGCAGCACGGCGAGTGGTTCAACGTTGTGAATGGCGATTTTGCTCATGCTGCCTCCATAATCAGCCGATACAGAAGTGCTACAAACGTCAGCAGCACAGGCAGGCGGAGGGCGTACTCAAGGACCGACAAGACGCCGATGAGGGTGATAAGCTGACCACGCGACGGGCTGCTCTGCTGGTATGGGGGGCGGCTCTTTTTCATTTAGAGCACCTCGCCGATGTACACACCACCAGCCTTCAGGCTACCGAAGCAGCCCTTATCGACGGGGTCGGAAGACAGCAGATACCAGCCGTTCTGACTGCCAGGCTTGTCACCGGGGACGTGAAAGCGATGGATATTGCCGTCTGGCATTGGCAGAAAATCAAGCGGCCCATAAGCGGATTGCAGTTCATCAAGAAACAACAAGGAGTGGCCGTTATTCATTACAGGCCCTCCAACTGCTCGGAAATCCAAGCTTCGATCTCCAGCGAGTCCCAGCCAACAACATTCGCACCGGCGATGCGACGAGCCTTCGGAAACCGGCCCTCCTTCATCAAATCATAGATTTTGGTACGCCCCAAACCCGTTGCAGACTTCACAGCGGGGAACCGCAAGATGCGGCGCTGCTGACGCTGGGTGGCTTTCTGTTGGGCGTATTCTTGGTTGGTTGCAGCCATTGTCGTTTTCCTCGCGACTTCGCAGCGGCGCTGCGGATGGCTACGTATTCAATAGACCAACGCGAGTGAGTTCGATCCAAGTGTCTACGGTCAACAGTTTCCGGAAAGACTCAGTCCTCGAGTGTTTCCGGAAACACTCCGCCCTCGAAAGCTTTCTGGTCGGCTGGCGCTCGGGCAGCAACCATCGTTTGAAGTGTCGAAAGGCTACCCATCAGGTCTGCAGCCAAAGGGACTAAGGTTTTGCGCAAATTTGCTTCGCCCGCGTCGTAATGGCTTACGGCTGCGGACAATACCCGGTCGGGAATATGGGTTTCGGTCTCCATAGCCCAAATCAATAGGTCGAGGTATGGCAGCAGCCCATAACGTGCCCAATTCGTATGAGATGGTTTTTGACGCTTTGCTTTGGTCTGCTGATCAGCACGGACTCCTTTCAGCCACGTATCAAACCCTTGTTTAATCTCGCCATCGGTTGCATCGAGATTAACCATGACGGCCGCCCTGGTTACTGGCTGTGGGGTGAAGGGACGATGATATATAGCCTTACGGCTAACCTCCTCACACTTGAAAGTATCAATATAATCTTGTAACAGGGACGAGGTTCCGCTCCTTTTTATCGTCAAAGCTCCTTGTACAAGCACGCCGTGCATGTCACCTATAGTCATGCTCGATACAGGCTGCGCTTTCTTGATGTATTTATGGTCCCACTCAACTGCGAATGGGGATTCGCGCAACGTAGAGGCCGCGTTACCAACCCATTTTCTCCAATCAGACATCGCTTCGGCGTCATCCATAGCGACGTCTCCGGCGAACAATAATGCTCCGTCCGATACGATTTCACCGTTCTCATCTTTGTATGTGATTTCCTTGGCGATAGCGCGCGTTACCGTCCGACGAATAGGGTATTCCGGATTGTTCGTCAGCAACCATTTTCGATAGGCTAGTTGCTCGAACCACTCTTTCTCCCCGAACGTTTCAGCCTGGCGGTACTTCTCCAGATCGAACCAAACCGGCAGATCTTTTACTCGGTCAATTTTTGCCACTGCTGCGCTTCCTCCGGCGACCCACATAGGACGTGACCAGTCAGCAGGGTAGGTATTCCCGCTTTTCGCGCAACCGGGCAAGGCTGGTCGTAAATTGATCAGGCGCGCTTGAAGCCACCTTGAATTACGTTTGACGCTGGCGGCGTGGTAATGAAATTCGCCCAATCAGCCATCAAGGCGCGGCGTTTCTCGACGAAATCGGATCGGGAGTAAGCCGCCTCGGTCTGATCACGCTCGTCGTGGGCCAGCGCCAGCTCGCAGACTTCACGCGGAAATTGAGTGCATTCACTTGCCCAGTCACGGAAGCTCGACCGAAAACCATGGCGGGTCACGTCATCATGCCCGAGGCCGTGCAACAGGTTGCGGATAGCGTTGGCATGCATAACCCCAGTCTTGCCCTGACCAGGGAAAAGATACGAGCTGTCGTCGTCGCGCGGGAGGGCTTCCATTAGCTCGATTACCTCGCGAGCCAAGGGAATGTTGAAGGCCTGACGCATTTTCATCCGCTCGGCAGGCAGCGACCAAATACCGGCCTTCAAGTCAAACTCCGACCATTTTGCAAAGCGGACCATGAGCGCGCGCGCACCGGTGAGGATGAGCAGTCGAGCCGCCATAGAGGCGCGAGATTCGTCCATCGCCAGCTTGACCATAAGCGTCGGCACATCCTTCCACTTCATCGCTGGGAAGTGCTGACGCTGACGAGCTTTTTTCTTTTCCACTTTGCTCAGCAGGCTGTCCAGATGCCCGCGCCAGCGTGCCGGGTTGTCGCCATCGCGCAGTTTGTGCGCCTTGGCGGCATCAAGTACTTGCTCAATTTGTCCACGCACCTCATCGGCAGTGCGGGTCTTGGTTGCCCAGATGGGGCGAAGTACTTTCAGGACCTGCTCGGTCTGAATCTCGGCAGCAGGCAGCTTGCCGATGATGGGGAAGGCATACAGCTCCAGTTTTCGTAGCCAGCCTTTACGCCACTTCTCCGACCAAGCCGAGCCATGCGCTTTTCGGTATTCGGTGGCAAGCGACTCAAACGTCACACGACGCGTTTGGGCTTGTCGCTCGGCTTCGCGCTTCACTTCTCGCTCGGAATCACGGGCAGCCAGAGGGTCATCGCCAGCAGCCAAAACCTTGCGTTGATCTGCTGCCAGTACGCGGGCCTTCGCAAGCGTGATGGTTGGATAAGGGCCCAGGCCCATTTCACGTCCTTTGCCCTCAATCTTGTAACGGAAAATCCAACTAGACACCCCGGCTTTGCTTATCTGGAAATACAGACCATCACCGTCGTTGGTTTTGCCTGCGTCTCCAGACCGGGCAAGTGATTCGATTGCCTTGATCGTCAGCTTGCCCATAAAGCCTCCTCAGTCCGACCCACACTTTGACCCACACCCTGATCGCGGTTTCCAGCAATCAACGGCGGGGACTTACGGACTGATAGTAGGCTCAAAGCCTAGTAAAATCTAGGCTTTGAGGAAAACTGCAAGAAGCTGCGGATCATAAGAATGCCGGCCACAAGCCGGCTTTTTAATGCCTGAAAGAAACCTAACATACCGTCAGAAACATAAATTCGCGCTTGTCGGATATGAAAGCTTCTTGCTACCGTAAAGACAAACGTCATTACAGGTATCCCATCATGGCCTCCATCAATATTCGCATCGACGATGAGCTGAAACAGCGCTCCTTCGCCGAGCTGGAAAAGCTCGGCGTAACTCCGTCAGAGCTTCTGCGCCAGACACTTCAATACGTCGTCGAGCGGGGCAAGCTGCCCTTCAAAGCGGCATTAATCAGCGAGGAAGATGAAGCCCTCATCGCCGTAGTCACCGAACGTCTCGCCGCTCCTCAGCGAGTCAAGGTAAGTCTGGATGACCTATAACCTTGAATTTGATCGTCGTGCGTTAAAGGAGTGGAACAAGCTGGGCGATACGGTTCGCCAACAGTTCAGGAAGAAGCTAGCTGAGATACTGAAGAATCCTCGAATAGAAGCCAATCGACTTCGCGAGCTGCCGGACTGCTACAAAGTGAAGTTGAAAAGCGCTGGCTATCGATTGATCTATCAGGTGCTTGATCAGGAGATCGTGGTGTTCGTAGTCGCTATCGGGAAGAGAGAGCGAGAGGCTGCTTACGAGGTTGCGCAAGACCGACTGCCCCCCAGCGTTGAGTCAACTCAATGATTGAGATTCTCTGAAACAGGTCAGCAGCCTGCTGACCTGCTCGCTAGTTCAGAACCCGTCGCCCCTTCACGGATAACTGAACGACTTCACCAGCGTCAGCTCACCCACCGCGCGCATCGGGATCAGAAACGTCTCCATCTTCTCGTTCGGTGTGCCTTCTTCAGTAATCACCGTCACCTGCGCCGTGGTCAGCGGCTGCACCGCTTCATCCCCGCCCTCGTCATCCCCGCGATAGCCACCGCCGTAGTAATTCACGTACACCAGATACTGGCCCTTGATCGGCGCCGGCATGGCGAAGATTTCCGGGCCGTAGCCGGTGGTGACGTCGACATCGAGTGCTGCGCCGTTAGGTGCGACGCGATTGCCGTACCAGATGTGCGCGCCGTCGGGGGTGACGAGGTGCAGGTCGAGGTCGGTGCCGTCGCTGTCCCACGCCAGCAGTACGCGCAGTTTCGCCGGGGTCGCGCCGCCGCTGGTGTTGAGGAATTGAGTGCGGTGGCGTTGCAGGCCGTCGGGGCTGCGTACTTCGACGCTATTGCTGCCGTTGGGAAAGGAGAACGGGCGATCGAAGTGGCCGCTGTCGTCGATTTTCAGCGGCATGCTCACGCCGTTGACGATCAGTCGGCCAGGCTCGTTGCTTTTCGGCGAGGCTTTGATGTCACCGCTGATGCGGGCGGTGTTGGCTTGGCCGACCGGGGTGTTGACCGACGAAGCCGGGTAGTTGACGGTCTGACGGAAGCTTTCGCCCTCACCTTCCGGCGCGCCGCTGCGCCAGCCGCCGACCGGAGTGTCGAGTTTGACGCTGTCGGCAGCGATGGCCGGCGATAGCGCGGTCAAGGTGCAGAGCAGCAGCAAGACCTGTGGATAACGGAGTGTCATGGTCTATTCCAGCAAAAGGTGACGGGCGAGCCCTTCGATGTAGGTTTCATCCTGGCCGTTGGGATGTGCTTCAAAGGCCAGGTGCAGATATTCGTGGGTCAGGTCGAGGCGATCCTGCAGGGTCAGCACGCCACGTACGTAAATGCGCTGACGTTCACGATCGACGAAGGGCCGGCCGAAGGCCAGTTTGCACACGGCGAAAGTGCTGACTTCGTTGTAGCCGGTTTCGCTTTCCAGCGTCGGGCGCCAACCGCGTCGCTGTTTCTGCAGCCAGTCTTGCGCAGCGGGCAGCGCTTCGCAGGACGCGACCGGATTGTCCCAACGGCTGAGGCTCGCGCGCGGATAGGCGTGCAGCAGAATCGCGTCGTAACGTTGACCGGCGTTGGCTTGCTCGACGGCTTGTTGCCAGGCGAGTTTGTCCGGGCCGGGTTGATCGGAGTGATAGGTGACGGTGCTACCGGCCAGTACCAGATCCGCTGTCCACGCCGCGATGTTGCGTGATTCCACCGAAGCTGGCCGTGGTGCGACACGTTGGCGATTGCTGCTGTCATCAATGCTCAGACAATCGCCGTTGCGCGTGGCGTTCTGCAGCAGATACGTGCGAATCGCCACGGCCAACGCCTTGGCGGCTTCGGCCGGTTCCGGTTTGGCTTCACGCTCCAGTACTCGCGCAACGTATTCTTCGCGATCAAGCCGTGCGACGAGTTTGTCGTTGAGCAGAAACAGTTCGCCGTCACTGTGGATATCCAGCGCGTTGCCGTTGGCGAATTCGACGCGGTAGTCGCCCCGCAACGGGCCGGACGTCACCACCCGCTCGCCAGCCAAAACCCGCGTAAACGGATAGCGCGAGAACAACCCGACTTCAACACAACGGCCCGTCTCTGCCGGCCATGTCGCTGGCAACATCGTCGCCAGCGCCTGCCCATAATGGCGCAAAACCATCTGACTGGTACCGCGTCCGCCCGCCCAGACCGGCGAGCCATCCGCCGTCCAACCGGCAAACCCACCCTGTCGTGATTGCGGGTCCTGATCGCCGAGCCAGCTCCAGGTTTTCACCCGCAAGCGCCCGCCCAGTTCACCGACGACATTGCCGTCCGCCACATTCAGCACCACATCGAGCAGCACTCGACGCGCCTGATCCTGCGCCGGCAACACGGCCAGGACCTTCAGCAATTCAGCCACGGAAACCCGTTGCGCCGGTTGCACCGACGGCAAATCCAGCAACCACGACGGTGCCTGACGCGCCTGCCAATACGTTCGCCAATCCGCGGCCGCAATCCCCAACCGCGCAGGCTCGAAATACAACCCGCAGGATTTCACCAACGCCTGATCACGCTCGACCTTGCCACCCGTCGCGCAGCAATAAACCTCGTCCTTCGACTGCCCGCGGCATTCATAGGCCGGTTCCCGCGCGCCGGTATCGACCAGCCACGCATAGACAAACAACTTCCACAGACTGCCCAGCGGCGTATCCAGCGATGACGGCAACGGTTCACGAGCGATCAGTTGTGTCTGATTCAGCGACAACAACTCGCCCTTATAGGCCACGCGCAGCGGCTCATCCTGCGCCGTCGCCAGCGCAGGCATCACACACATCAGCAGCCACAACAGCGGCCGGCGCATGTCAGTTGACCGTGACCTGACCGAGGGCGGCTTTCGCTTCCTGGGCCTGATGCTGCGGCGCGTAGACTTGCGTGAAGCGCACCGGCGGCAGGTTGAACTGGCCCTTCTGTGAGAAGCGCACCAGATGACGCAGGCGCAATTCTCCGCTCAGCGCATCGACCGGCACCGCGTAGGCCAGTTGCCCCGGTTCAAAGCGTGCCTTCTCCAGCGCCGTCGGCTCGGTGCCGTCCTTGCCCTGCAACTTGATGCCCCACGTCGTGCGCTCGACGTCGGCGCCCGGTGGCAGCGGCACTTCGAGCATGCCGTAGCGCAGCGGTTTCGGTGCTTTGCTGGTGAGGATCACTTCGTCCAGATACAGACTGTCGCTGGACAACGGCTTGCTGCCGACCGGCTCCAGTTTGAAGGTGAACGCTTCATCGCCCGGCACCAGTCGCGACAGGCGACGGGTGATGGTCACGGCCATCGGATCGACTGCCGGTTGCTGAGTCTGGAAGCTCAGCGCCGCACGCAGCGGACGCTCCTGTGTGCCCGACACGCTCAACACGCTTGGCACTGGTGTCGCGCCTTGCCACGTCCAGTACATCTCGCCGCTGGCACCGTAGTTTTTCTTCCAGCCTTCACCCGGCGTCAGGGTAATGGTCGGCGATGCCTGAGCGATGCTGCGCTGCAGCCAGGTCAGCGCCAGCGCACGTTCCAAGGTCGACTGTTGCGGCAGCAGGCGTTGCAGCAGCGCTTGCGCACGCGCCTGATCGAATGGCTGCAACGACAAATTCAGCGCTTCGGCGAACGGCTGCGAACTGACCGACAGACGCTGTTGCGCAGCAGCCACCTGACGATTGAACGCGTCTGGCAAGGCCACTTTCGCCTGCGTGGCCAACGAAGCGGTCAACACCCGCGCCGCCGCCAGACCGAGCGCCGAATCCGGATCACTCATCACCAGACTGTCTTCACCATCGTCCATCAGCGTCTGCGCATTGCCTTCACCGGCCTTGGCCAGATCATCGATCAAACCGCTGAGCAGTGTGTTCACCGGCAAATGCATCTGCTTGGCGAACGACAGAATCAGTGCCCGTTGCAGCAACGGCGTGTTTGGCGCTTGCTTGGCGTAAACCTCCAGCACCCGCTGCCAGTGCTCCGGCGGCAAGGTCAATTCCAGCACCTGGCTGGCATTCCAGTCGGCGTAGTAGGCGTAAGCAGTGAGGAACGCATCCGGCTCACCGTCGTAACCCCACCAGGTGAAGCTCGCCGACGGCCCGGCCATTTGCACCAGACGCAGACGACTGTTCTGCATGATCAGGCGCAAGCGATCACGGATCTGCGGATTCGACGCGAGCGACGGATAAGCGATGCTCAATGGCAGCAAACGACTGGCCGTCTGCTCGACGCCGCCGTACGGATAGCTGAGCAGATCATCGAGTGCGGAACGGAACAACGCTTGCGGACTGTCATCCAGACGCAGGCGAATATCGCTGGCATCTGCCGGCAGACTCAGCGCGGTATCGCCGCTGGCGACATCGAGGCTTTGCGTCTGCGTCACTTGCCAGCCGTCACCGGTCGCACTCAAGCGCACGGCGAGGGCGTCGGCGGTTTTGCCGTCCTGCACCAACTCCGCCGTCCACTCGCCGGAAGCCAGGGCGAACGCCGGCAGCGGCAGGTAGTTGATGCCGTTGTTCAGGGTCACCGGCAGACGCTGTTCGGCGCCAGCATAGTGAGTCACCAGTTCAGCCTTGACCGGTTTCTCGGCCTGACTGAACGCAAACACGCCAAGTTGTGGCTGATCGCCCTTGCGGAATTTGCTCGGGCCGCTCCACTTCAGGTACAGCGGTTTTTCCGAGCGAACGAACTGCTTCTTCTGCCCGACCTGACCGTCATCGGCGATGGCGCGGGCGGTAATGCGCCAGCGGGTCAGCGAGTCCGGCATCTTGAAGGTGAAGCGGGTCTTGCCGTCGGCACCGGTCAACAACTCCGGCTGCCACGCGGCGGTATCAACGTCTTCCCGACGCGGCCGCTCCAGCACTTTCACCCCGCGTTCACTGCGGTTGGCTTTGCCTGGCGCGCCTGGGCTGCCCGGCAACGCCACGTCGTAACTGATGAACGACAGGCTGGCACTGGTGCGCACGTTGTTGCGGCGCGGGTGGTAGAAGAACTGGTCGATGGTCGGCGCGACTTCCGGTTGCAGCGCGTAGACCATTTCGTCGACGACGCTGACGGTCAGATGTGCCGGCACCGCTTTGCCGGCGAACTGCGTGGTCAGGTCAACCGTGACCGTGTCGCCCGGCAGATACACCGCTTTGTCAGTGCTGATCGCCACGTCGATTTGCGGCGCGACCACTTTGATCCCGGCGTTCTGGAAGCTGTACTGACCGCCCTTGGTGTAGAGCACCGAGAAGGTCAGGTTCGGCGCAAAGTTGTCCTTCACCGGGATGCGCGCGCGGTATTGGGTGTCGCTGATTTTTTCCAGTTTCAGCCAGTCGCCGCCCTTGGCCAGCAGCGCAGTGGCTTCGACCTTGTCGCGTTCCAGCGACAGCAACGCATCACTGACCGGTTCCGGGAAGGTGATCAGCGCCAGTGCTTCATCGCCCGCCTTGTACTCGGCTTTATCGAGGACGATTTCCACAGTGCCCGGCACCGCTTTGACGCCGTCGCCAGTAACCGAATGCCCCGTGGCACCGAGCACGCGACCGTGTTGATCTTTCAAGGTCAGGTTGTAGGTGCCCGGCCGATCAAACGCCAGGCTGAAGCCCTTGTCCGTCGCCGCGAGTTTGCCTTCACCGCTGCTCTGGTCTTCCAGACGCACCCAGCCATAGGTGCTCGGCGTCACCGCTTTGCTTTGCTCGCTACCGCCCTCGTTGGCGTAGCTGAACGCAACCTTGTCGCCGACCGCGCTGAAGCGTTGCGGCGCGCTCAGACGGAAACTCGCCGCGCCACGGTCGATAAGGATTTCCTTGGTGGTCTTGACCCGATACGCCGCGCCATCGCTGGCGAACACGGTGAGCATGTAGCGGCTCGGTTTGTCGGCGGCTGGCAGATCAAGGGCCGCGTTACCTTTGCTGTCGGTGGTCAGTTCGGTGCTGGTCAGTTCCACCGGGAATTGCCCGAGGTATTGCAGCTCGTTGTCGACCATCGACAGTTGCTGGGCACGCAGGCTCAGGGTCAGTTTGGCGTTGGCCACCGGTTTGCCGTCCGGGTAAAGCAACAGCAGACTGCCTTTGACCGGCTCGCCAGTACGGTAATCCTGTTTGGCCAGATTCAGCGAAATCTCGAAGTGCGGCTTGATGTATTCCGCCACACGGAAGGCGCTGCTGTAGGCCTGATCCTTATAGTTGAAACGAATCTCGTAACCACCGGCCACGGCGTTGTCCGGCAACTGGAAGCGGCCTTGAGTACCGGCCTTCGAATCGAGTTTCAAATCGAGGTGCTGCAACTCGGTGCCAGTGGCATCGAGCACGCTGACCGTGACATCCGCCGCCCCCGGCAACACCGAATCCCGCGCATTCTTGAATTCGCGACCGACGATTTTCAGCGACACCCAATCACCCGGGCGATACAGCGGCCGGTCGGTGAAGGCATACAGTTTGGTGTCGTAGATTTCGCTGTCGTAGTAGAAGTTTTCCGAAACGAATACGCCGCCCTCTTCGTCCTCGCCGATGACGAACGAACGCTCCGGGCTGACGTGTTTCAGGCGCAGCAAACCATCGGTATCGGTGGCGCCGCTGCTCATCACGCCGAGGCCGTCAGTCCACAGCACGTTGACCTTCGGCACCGAACTGCCTTCGTGTTTGCGCGCCGCCCAGACCAGCAATTCATCGCCGGCAATCTTGCTCACCGCGACCGTGTTGGAGACGAACACCATGGTAGTCGCGCGGTACTTGCCGATCAGCGCTTCGACCAGGTACAGGCCCGGTTTCAAATTGCCCAACGGGATGTAAACGTTGCCGGGTGCGACGCTAACGAAATCACTGGAAGAACCGGCCAGATTCACCCCTTCCGGCGGCTGAATCGGCTTGGCCTGCCACAGCGGATAGCGGAACTGGCTGACCACCGGCAGACCCGGAATCAGCGCAAATTGCGGCTGCGCGTCGTACGGTGTCGGCGCGGCGATGGCGTTGCCCATCTTCAGTTCCGGCACTTCTTCGGTGACCTGTTTGCGCGATTCATAAGAGAACGCACGCTGCATCACCCGCCGGGATTTGCGGTACCAGTTGTCCCACAGATACGCGAGGGTGTTGGACAGGCCTTCGCCCTTGAACTGGCCGTCGCTGACCACCCGATGCAGGTTCTTCTGACGCTTGAGGAAGTCCAGCGGCTTGTCGATACGGTACACGCGAATGTCGGCGCCGCCGTAGGGTTCCATGCGGAAACGACGATAGTCACGACCCGGTGCTTCGAGGCGCACCATCGCCTGTTCATCGGCAGCGAAGCTGCTGTCGGCCAAGAGGAAAAAGCTCTCACCGGAGACCGGCGTGTAGTTACTCGACTCGACCGAGTCTTCGGCGTTGACGGTGGCCAGTGGCAGCAACAGCGCCAGCAGCAGAGGAATTCGGGAGCAGAGTCGCAACATGCGGGCACCGGTCATTGGGAGAGAAAGTTCAGTCGATAGACGCCGATGAAGTTGGGGTTGGCTGCGTCGGGTATCCATCGGGTGTCCTTCCATGTCATGAGTTGCTGCAGGCTTGCCGAACGCATGCCGTTGTCAGTCGGGGTGGTAGTGCCGGTGTGATAGGCGATGTAGCGGCCCATCCAGATCATCAGGTGCTGGTCGTCGCCCTGATCGAAAAACATCAGATCACCGGGCCGTGCTTGCGACACGTCGCGGCTGACCAGATGGCTGTTGAACTGAATCAGTTTGATCGCGTTGACGTACGGTCCGACCTTGCCACCGCCCTGCTGCCATTGCTGGGCGAGCTTGCGTTGCTCATCGCTAAGCGACAGTTCCGGCGGCAGATAACGATTGGACAGGCCATTGCTGCGCAGCCACTTGTCGTCATGAACTTTCAGCGCTTCGTTGGCGGCAAAGCGCACCAGCCCGGCACAGTCCTGCTGATACCAGCGCGGGCTCGGGCCTTGGCTCAGTTGCTCCTGGGCGATACGCACGAACCAGGCGCGGAATACCTGGGACTGCGCCGGATCGAGTGCCGGCGCTTCGACGGCGCGGGCGCCCGCACTGAGCAACAGCGCGAGCAAGCCGAGGCTGCGGATCAATGCTGTCACAGCGCTTTCCATTCCAGCGGCAACCACTGCCAGTGGCCGTCAGGCTCGCTGCCTTCAGGCAGGGTCAGCGCATATTTGCCGTAGCCGCCGAGGGTGCGCAGTTTCGGGATCAGGTAAGTTTGTGCGGCGTTGTAAAACACCGGTTCCATGTCCTGCGGCAGGCTGTCGAGGGTCTCCTGCTGCATCAGTTGCGCCATCGAGTCCGGGCCGAAGTAGATCGGCATCAGCACATCTTTGGGCAGCACGTCGGCCATTGGCGGGAAGCGTTTGTCGAGAGTGCCGATGGCTTTGTCGACGAGCTTGTCGTCGAGGGAAAACAGCAGCGTCGAGCCGTGACGGGCGAGGCTGACTTTCATGAACGCCTTGCCGGAAATGGCATCCGGATTTTCGGCAGTCTTCGCCGCATACGGGCCGAAGTTGGAGCTGACCTGACGCTGCCAGACGTGGTTCTGGCCTTCCTGCTTCTCTACTACCGGGAACACGTTTTCGTCGACGTTGGCCTCGAACGCACCGACCATCGAACCGAACAGTTTGCCGAGGTCGCCGTCGAGTTTGCTGCTGTCCTCGTCTTTCAGGCTGGCCACCAGCAACGGCGTATACAAACGCGAATCGGCATACCAGCACAGGCCTGCAGCGCCGGCCACGTGTTCGGTGAGCGTTTGCGCCACCGCTTCTTCGGCGCCGAGTTTTACCAGCAATGGCTTTTGCGGTTCGGCAGCGATCGGCAAGGTCACGCAGGCACTGGCACCCAGCGGCATCGCTTGCCAGACCGGTTTGAAATCGAAGTCTGGCTGGTTGTCCAGTTCGTCCATGGCCAGGTAGCTGTGCCAGCCCTTGTCATCCATGTCGAAGCGCAGCCCGGCGAAGTTCGGGATGAAACGCTGATAACCCATGGCCAAGACACTGGAGTTCACCGACAGGCGCTGTTTGGTTTCCGGAGTTTTCGCCGGCAGGCCGAAGGCTTCAGGGAAGAGTTTTTCGCCGTTGAGCAGCGCCGCCAGCGCTTGTGGCGAGACGTGGCCGGACTCTTCAGAGGCGCCGCTTTGCGGGTCGTAGTACTTGGCCGGATTGGACAGCACCACCAGTTTGTCGCCGTGGGAGGCGAACAACAGGGCTTTGCTGGCGTTGTAGGTCAGTTGGTACAGCGGCACGCTATCGCCGCCGACTTTGAGTTCGCCCATCTGGCTGAGTTGCGTGTCATCCAGCGCAACCTTTGCCAATGGCTCAAGCAGTTTCGCCAGCCCGCCGCGATCCATCACCAACAGGAAATCCTTCAAGCGACCGTCCGCCCCGCGCCACAGTGCGACATCGGCCGGTTGATCGAAGAGCTGCTCGATCAGGCTGTCCTGCAACTTCAGGTCATGCTCGTAGATGATCCGGCGCAGACTGCCGATCAAGCCGAGGCGATCAGCATGGGTCTCGTAATAGAAGACGAAATCTTCGGTCAGCGTGGCCTTGAGGAACGGCACGGTCAGCAAGTCTTTTGGCAACTGGCTCAGCGAGCGGGTTTCCAGCAACGCATCAGGGCGGCTCAAGCCGAGCTTGTCACTGGCCAGCTCCGCCGGTGGAACCTTGGGTTTGTGCAGCAGCCAGCCAAGACCGCCCGCGACCCCGGCCACCAGGCACAGCCCGGCCAGCAGCAACGGCCATTTCCGGGAAGGTTGAGTCGCTGGCGTAAGGGCAGCTGGAGTCACAGTGTTATCACTCATCGTTAACAAAACCCGATTTCATCCGTGGCGGGATGCTTAATAGTTGAAAGTCTTGACCAGCAGCAGATCACCGATCGCCCGCAGGGGCACGATGAACGTCTCGCGTTTTTCGTCGACGGTGTTTTCGTTGAGCACCAGCGTGATTTGCGAGGTGATCACCTCGTTCTGGTTGCTGGTCTCCTCGAAGTTATAGCCGCCGTTGCCGAAGTTGCCCCAATAGTTGACGTAAACCAGATAAGTGCCGTGCAGCGGTGCGGTCATGGTGAACATTTCCGGGCCGGGGCCATCGACGCCATCCGGGTCCAGACCACCGCCATTGCTCAGCGCCGGCTGCGCCCAAAAGGCATGCTGACCGTCGGGCGTGACAATGTGCAGATCGAGCTCGGCTTTCGGGTCGTCCCATCCCAAGACAAGACGAATTCGTGCCGGCGTGCGCAAGTTATTTGCTTCATAAAATTGCACGCGCTTGAGCGACTGGCCCTCGGCGCTGATCACTTCGACGCTGTTGGAGCCGGCGCCGAACGCATACGGCCGGGCGAAACGGCCCTGGTCGTCGGTGTACAGATTCAATGGGTTGCCATTCACGGCGAGGCTGTGTGGCGGGCGCATATGACCGATGGCCTTGAGCTGGCCCTGGATCATCGTGCGATTGCGCTGAATGCCGCGATCGATCGGCGGCGTGGGATAGGCGACTTGCGGATTTTCCGTGCGATCGAGCAAGCCGTGATAGCGCCAGCCTCCGACCGGTTCCGACAACTCGGCCGTCGGCGCGGCCCACAGCGCAGGCGCACAGGCCAAGCCGATCAGCAGCCAAAGAAATGAACGCATGTAATGCCTCCT
Organism: Pseudomonas sp.; assembly: GCF_049300855.1. Classification (GTDB taxonomy): domain Bacteria; phylum Pseudomonadota; class Gammaproteobacteria; order Pseudomonadales; family Pseudomonadaceae; genus Aquipseudomonas. The sequence continues at coordinate 169,371 of NZ_JBAQKH010000027.1, forward strand.
GCCATGCCTGAACGAAACCTTGCACCCGATCCTCGGTACTTCACAGCGGTGAAAACTGCGTTTCGTCTGAAAGACCCGTGACTATTGGGTCGTAGAAGGCGCGAAGATTAGCGATTCGGCGGTTTTTTAACAATCAGATACATGTGCAATCGCTGTAGGAATGATGCCAATCGGATGGACTGTGAGCCGAATAGGCGTCATATTCGGCTCATAAAATGAGCCGAATAGCTTTTCTATTCGGCTCACGGACTCAAGGCAGGCATTCGATGGCAACTCACTGGATCTGGCAGCAGCCCGATTGGCCCGACTTCAACTGGCAGGCAGAAAGCCTGACGCCACTGTTGCGAGCGTGCGTGCAGGCGCAAGGTCAATTGATGGGTATGGCCGGTTCGGTGGACAGTTCTTTAGGGGGGCAGAGCGAACTGGATGCCCTTCTGCAAAATATCGTGACCTCCTCGGCCATTGAGGGTGAGCAATTGAATGTCGGCTCCGTGCGCTCGTCTTTGGCGCGACGCCTGGGTGTGGAATTGACCGACGGCGATAAAGTCAGTCAACGCAGCGAGGGACTGGCGCAACTGATGCTTGATGCCACCCGCCGATACGCCGAACCGCTGACGCTGGAGCGCTTGCTGGAATGGCACAGATGGCTATTCACCGCCCAGGAGACTGACCTAGCTGCGCGCTCAATGCATGGGGGTGCGCTACGCGGTGATGAGCCAATGCAGGTGGTATCCGGGCGCATCGATCGTCCGACGGTTCATTTCGAGGCGCCACCTCGCAAAGGCCTTGAGCAGCGTCTCGAGCAATTTATTGATTGGTTCGAAGCCAGTCAGCATCAAACCGCGCTGGACCCTTTGCTTCGCGCGGGCATCGCCCATTTCTGGTTTGTCACCTTGCACCCGTTCGACGATGGCAACGGTCGCCTGACCCGCACCATCGCTGACTTGGCACTGGCGCAGGGCGAGGCGCTGGCCATCCGTTTCTATGCGATGTCGGCAGGCATTCTTGATGATCGCTCCGGCTACTATCGGATTCTGGAGTCGAGTCAGAAATCCACGCTGGATATCACTGAGTGGCTCACATGGTTCCTGCAAACGTTGCTGCGCAGCCTGCAACAAGCCATCACTCGCATTCAAAGCGTGCTGGGCAAGACGCGCTTCTGGCAGGCGCACCGCGAGTCCGGGTTTTGCGTGGAGCAAGTCAAAGTGCTCAATCGTTTGCTCGACGGCGGCGAGCGGGGCTTTGAGCACGGCATCAGCGCCGGGCAATATCAAGCGGTGGCGAAAGTGTCGAAGGCTACAGCGACCCGGCATCTGGCAGAGTTGCTGGACAAAGGTTGCCTGCAACGTTTGCCCGGAGGTGGCCGCAGCACGCGCTACCAGATCAACTATCCCGATTAGTCCACTGTGGCGAGGGAATAAATGTCGGCCACGACCTGCTCATTTGCCCATAAACCCCCTATCTGCTAGTGTCGCGCCGGTTTAACGTCAACCGGAAATCGCCGCCATGGCCCGCAAAAAAGCTGCACTGGATTTCGAACAGTCCCTCGCCGACCTGCAAACATTGGTCGAGCGTCTGGAGAACGGTGAATTGTCGCTGGAAGACTCGTTGACCGCTTTCGAGCAGGGCATCGGCCTGACCCGTGATTGCCAGGCAGCGCTGGCGCAGGCCGAGCAGAAGGTGCAGGTGCTGCTGGAGCGCGATGGCGAACTCGCCGAGGAACCCTTCGACGCGGAACAGCCAGAATGATTGCGGCGTACACGGCGACCAGCCAGACCCGGGTCAACGCCGCTCTGGAAACCCTGTTCAATGCGCCGCTGCCGGAGTTGGCGCGGCTTTACCAAGCCATGCGCTACAGCGTGATGAACGGCGGCAAACGCGTGCGTCCGCTGCTGGCCTACGCCGCGTGCGAAGCGCTCGGTGGTCAAGCCGAGCAAGCCAATGGCGCCGCCTGCGCGGTCGAGTTGATCCACGCTTATTCGCTGGTGCACGATGATTTGCCGGCGATGGACGACGACGATCTGCGTCGCGGCCAGCCGACCACGCACAAGAAATTCGATGAAGCCTGCGCGATTCTTGCCGGCGACGGTTTGCAGAGCCTGGCCTTCAGCGCCCTGCTCGACCCGCGCCTGAGCGATTGCAGCAGCGACATCCGCCTGCAAATGGTCACCGCGCTGGCCCAGGCTGCGGGCCCGGCAGGCATGGTCGGCGGTCAAGCCATCGACCTCGGCTCGGTGGGCCTGAAACTCGATCAGAAAGCCCTCGAACAGATGCACCGGCACAAGACCGGCGCGCTGATCGAAGTCAGCGTCAAACTTGGTGCTCTGGCCAGTGGCCGTGCCGAGAAGGATGAACTCAAGGCCCTGCAGACTTATGCACAGGCCATCGGCCTGGCCTTTCAGGTGCAGGACGACATCCTCGACGTCGAAAGCGATACTGAAACCCTCGGTAAACGCCAGGGCGCCGACATCGCCCGTGACAAGCCAACCTACCCGGCCCTGCTCGGTCTCGACGCGGCCAAGGCTTACGCGCTGGAACTGCGCGATCAGGCCCTGCACGCCCTGCGACCGTTTGACGCGGCAGCCGAGCCCTTGCGCGAGCTGGCCCGGTATATCGTCGAGCGGCGCAACTGACGGCGTATCCGCCAAAAAAAACCAACGCGTGGGCAGGGGGCGATGCATCAGGTAAACTGCCGCATCTTTTATACCTATAACGATTCGCCTGATGCCCACGACGTTTCATGAGATTCCCCGCAAGCGCCCGACCACGCCCCTGCTCGACCGCGCGAATACGCCGGACGGCCTGCGCCGGTTAGGCGAAGCCGAGCTGGAAACCCTGGCCGATGAGTTGCGCCTGGAATTGCTCTACACGGTCGGCCAGACCGGTGGGCATTTCGGTGCTGGCCTGGGCGTGATCGAGCTGACCATCGCGTTGCATTACGTCTTCGACACGCCGGACGACCGGTTGCTGTGGGACGTCGGTCATCAGGCGTATCCACACAAGATCCTCACCGGTCGCCGCGAGCGCATGGGCACCCTGCGTCAAAAGGACGGCATTGCTGCCTTCCCGCGTCGCGCCGAGAGCGAGTACGACACTTTTGGCGTCGGCCACTCCAGCACCTCGATCAGCGCTGCGCTGGGCATGGCGATTGCCGCCCGCCTGCAAAACAGTGATCGCAAGGCGATTGCCGTGATTGGTGATGGCGCGTTGACCGCCGGCATGGCCTTCGAGGCGCTGAACCACGCGCCGGAAGTGAACGCCAACATGCTGGTGATCCTCAACGACAACGACATGTCGATCTCGCGCAACGTCGGCGGTCTGTCGAATTATCTGGCGAAAATCCTTTCCAGCCGCACTTACGCAAGCATGCGTGAGGGCAGCAAAAAAGTCCTGTCGCGCCTGCCCGGCGCCTGGGAAATCGCCCGCCGCACCGAAGAATATGCCAAAGGCATGCTGGTCCCCGGCACGCTGTTCGAAGAGCTGGGCTGGAACTACATCGGCCCGATCGACGGCCACGACCTGCCAACGCTGATCGCCACGCTGCGCAACATGCGTGACCTCAAAGGCCCACAGTTCCTGCACATCGTCACCAAGAAAGGTAAAGGCTTCGCCCCGGCGGAAGTCGACCCCATCGGTTACCACGCCATCACCAAACTGGAACCACTGGACGCTCCGGCCGCTGCGCCGAAGAAGGCCGGCGGGCCGAAGTATTCGGCGGTGTTCGGTGAGTGGCTGTGCGATATGGCCGCTGCTGACCCGCGTCTGGTCGGGATTACCCCGGCGATGAAAGAAGGCTCGGATCTGGTCGCGTTCAGTGAACGTTTCCCGCTGCGCTATTTCGACGTGGCGATTGCCGAGCAACACGCGGTGACGTTCGCCGCCGGCATGGCCTGCGAAGGCGCAAAACCAGTGGTGGCTATCTATTCGACGTTCCTGCAGCGTGGTTACGACCAGTTGGTGCATGACGTCGCGGTGCAGAACCTCGACGTGCTGTTCGCCATCGACCGCGCCGGTCTGGTCGGCGAAGACGGCCCGACCCACGCCGGCAGTTTCGACCTGTCGTACCTGCGTTGCATCCCGGGTATGGTCATCATGACCCCGAGCGATGAAAACGAATTGCGCAAAATGCTCACCACCGGCCACCTGTACAACGGTCCGGCGGCAGTGCGTTATCCGCGCGGCAGCGGCCCGAATGCGACCATTGAGAAAGACCTCGAGCCAATCGAAATCGGCAAGGGCATCGTCCGTCGTCAGGGCAGCAAAGTCGCCCTGCTGGTGTTCGGCGTGCAACTGGCCGAAGCGCTGAAAGTTGCCGAGAAGCTGGATGCTACGGTGATCGACATGCGCTTCGTCAAACCACTCGATGAAGCGCTGGTGCGCGAGATTGCCGGCAGCCACGAATTGCTGGTGACCCTCGAAGAGAACGCGATCATGGGCGGCGCCGGTGGTGCGGTCAGCGAGTTCCTGGCCCGCGAGAACATTCTCAAGTCGATGCTGCATCTGGGCTTGCCGGATGTTTACGTCGAACACGCGAAACCTGCGCAAATGCTGGCCGAGTGCGGGCTGGACGAGGCCGGGATCGAAGCGTCGATTCGTGAGCGTCTGGCTTTACTCGACAAATAAACGCAATACCTGCACAAAACCCTGTGGGAGCGAGCTTGCTCGCGAAAGCGGACTGTCAGTCGACTCATTTTTGACTGACACACCGTATTCGCGAGCAAGCTCGCTCCCACAGTGGTTTGTGTCACTGCCAAATTGAATCCGCCCCAAGCGTCAACGGACCACTGATGAACCTCTCGCGCTTCGCCCTGCCCTTCCTTCTGCTGCCAACCGCCAACGCCCTCGCCGATAACTTCGAGCGTGACCAGGCACTGAAACTGCCGGATACGCTGATCTCCGCCAACCGCCAGGTCGAAGCGCGCAACGACAGCAGCGCCGCCAACACGGTATTCACCCGCGAAGACATCGACCGCCTGCAACCGAGCGACGTACCGGATTTGCTGCGTCGCGTACCCGGCGTGCAAGTAGCGCAGGCCGGCGGGCGCGGCAGTCTGCCGGGGATTTACATTCGTGGCACGCAGTCGGCGCAAAGTCTGGTTCTGGTCGACGGCCAGCGCATCGGCAGTTCCACTTCTGGCGACAGCAACCTGCAGCATCTGAACATCGAGCAGATCGAGCGGGTGGAAGTGCTGCGCGGTTCGCGTTCGGTGATTTACGGCAGCGACGCGATTGGCGGGGTGATTCAGATCTTCACCCGACGCGGCACCGAGCAAGGCTTGCAACCACGGATGCATGTCGGCTTCGGCAGCAACCAGACGTGGGAGCGCAGTGTTGGCTTGTCCGGCGGCGATGAAAAAACCCGGTTCAATCTCGGCGCCAGCCTCGATGAAACCGCCGGGATTGATCGCACGCATGAGTCGTACCCCAGCGATGGCGATCACGATGCCTACCGCAATAAATCCGCCAGCCTGAGCCTCAGCCATGCGCTGACCGATGACATCGAAATCGGCGCCAATCTGCTGGATAGCCGTGGCAAGAGCGAGTTCGATAATCCGTTCGGCCGCTTCGACATGACCACGTTCGAGTCGGTGCAACAGCAGCCGTACAGCGATTTCGACGTCAGCAGCATCAGCAGCTATGTCGATGCGCGGATCAACGAAACCTGGAAAACCCGCGTCGAATTCGGCCATACCGAGAACCGCGAGAAGACACTGGACAAGCTCAGCGACGAGCGCACGGTGTTCAACACCTACCGCGACTCGGTGAACTGGCAGAACGACCTGACACTGGACGCGCGTAACAGCTTGATCGTCGGTGGCGACTGGTACGAAGACCGAGTCAACAGCAGCACCGCGTTCGATGAAGACAGCCGCTGGAACCGCGCCGCATTCATTCAGCATCGTTATCAGGCTGACAGTTTTTCCACCGAACTGGGCCTGCGCCATGACGATAACCAGCAATTCGGCAGCCAGAACACCTGGAGCGGTACATTCACCCTGCCGTTGAACCCGGACAATGATCTGTTGCTGAGCTATAGCGAAGGCTTCCGTGCGCCGACCTTTAACGACCTGTACTACCCGGATTTCAGCAACCCGGACTTGAAACCGGAAACCTCGAAAAGCTACGAGCTGCAATGGCGCAGTCAATTGAGCGACAGCAGCCGGCTGGAAGCGTCGATTTACCGAACCGATCTGGAAGACGCGATCATTTTCGGCAGCAACTCACGTCCAGAGAACGTGGCTTCGGCACGGATCAACGGTTTTGAAGCAGCGCTGAAGCAGGAGCTGTTCGGCTGGCAGAGCAACCTGGGCGTAGCGATCATCGACCCGCGCGATCGCGATACCGGCCACACATTGGCGCGGCGCGCACGGCGGACGTTGAGCTGGGATCTGGATCGACAGTTTGATCAGGTCAGCGTTGGAGCCAGTTGGCAGGCGGTCAGCAGCAGCTATGACGACAAGGACAATACGCAGGCGCTGGGTGGCTATGCGCTGTTCGGCTTGCGCAGCAGTTGGGCGCTGAACCGTGAGATCAAGCTGGATCTGAAGGTGGATAACGTTTTCGACAAAGGCTACAGCCGGGCGAATTACAGCTATGACGGCAGTCAGTATGGTTATCGTGAGGAGGGTCGGGCGTGGATGTTTGGCGTCACCTGGACTCCTGAGCTTTGATCTGAGATTTACAGTGTTTTGGCTGGCCTCTTCGCGAGCAAGCTCGCTCCCACATTTGGAATGCAATCCTCCTGTGGGAGCGAGCTTGCTCGCGAAGAAGTCATGCCGGCTTCAGCGGTCAGGCGCGATCAATTGGCAAAGCTTGGCGGTGGCGCTGATCATTTGGCCGCTTGGGCGCTCAAGACCTTTGTCGGTGACCAACAGTAATTTTGCTTGCTTCACCGCGGCTACCTGCGGCCACGACTTCCAGGCATTAAGTTGGGCCTGATCACTCGCCAGAATCACCTCTGGATCACGCTGCAACACCGCTTCAACACTCACCTGCGGCGCCGGCAGAATCAGGTCGGCGAACACATTGCGCGCCCCGCACACTTCCAGCGCATCACTGATGATCTGCCCGCCACCGACGGTGTACAGCGGCTTGTCCCACACTTGATAGAACACCCGCAACGGCACATCGCGGCGATAGCGCTGGCGCAGTTCTGCGAGTTGTTTGCGCAATTGCGCCGCCCGTTTCAGCCCACGCTCCGGTCGCCCCAATTGCGTGGCAATAGCTTCTATCTGGGCAGTGAGTTGCTCGAAGGAATGCGGTTCGGCGACGAAGGTCGGGATGCCCAGACGCTTCAGTTGATCACGCTGTGCCGGGCCGACGCTGCCGGGCCACAGCAACAATAAATCAGGTTTGAGGCTGAGCAGTTGTTCCATGTCGAGTTGGCCATAACGACCAACAGAGGGGACGCTGGCGATCGCCGCCGGCCGCTCCCCGGCATCGAGAACACCGACCAACAGATCTGCCGAATCCAGCTCAACGACAATTTCAGAAAGCGACGGCGCGAGGCTGACCACCCGCAGGTTCGCCAGCACCGGGCCACTGACAGCCAGCAGTAGAATCGCCAGCCAGAGACGGCGCATCAGCCGAGCTGACGGGGGATACGGTAGAGATAAAACAGCACCGCCGTGGACAGTGCCAGCAGCATCAATGGCACCGCTTCCAGACCAACGAACACTGCCAGTGCGCCGATCCACGCCGGCAAGGCTGCCGCAAGAAACGCCGCACGACGACGTGCTGCAAGAGCAATCCATGCGGCCGGCTCGTCTGGAGTATCGAGGGCTTTTTGTGTGGCGATCAGCGCGTGTTTGTAGCGGCCGAAAAACTTCAGGCTGACAAACATCGATGCCACACCGGCAATGAAGAACGGCATCGCCAGCACCGGCAGAATCCCTTCGCCCTCACCGAACAAGGCGTTGAGCACGAACAGCGGCAGCAGCGCCAGTGCGAGGTATTTCCACCAATCAACCGATAACCGGCGCCGCACCTGACCCCGCGTCACGCGCGATCGACCTCGCCCTGATGCTCGTTGCCCATCATGTGATCGAGCTTGCTGGCCTTGGTCGCCAGATAGAGTTTGTTGTGCGGGTTGTGACCGGTGTGCAGCGGCACGCGCTCGGCGACGGTAATGCCCATGTCGGTCAAGGCTTTGACCTTGCGCGGATTGTTGGTCATCAGGCGCAGGGACTTCACGCCCAGATGCTCGAGCATCGGCAGGCACATGGCGTAGTCACGCTGATCAGCGGCAAAGCCCAGACGCTCGTTGGCTTCAACGGTGTCGGCGCCGCCATCCTGTAATTCGTAGGCACGGATCTTGTTCAACAAACCGATGCCACGACCTTCCTGACGCAGGTAGAGCAATACACCACGGCCTTCACGGGCGATGGCCTTAAGCGCGCCTTCCAGTTGCGAACCGCAGTCGCAACGCTGGCTGAACAAGGCATCGCCGGTCAGGCATTCGGAGTGCAAACGGCCGAGAACCGGGGCACCGTCGGCAAATTCACCCAGGCTCAGCACGACGTGCTCGCGGCCGGTGGCTTCATCGAGAAAACCGTGCATGGTGAATTGCGCAAAAGGCGTTGGCAGCTTGGAAGCGGCGACAAAGACGACAGGCACCGGTGTGCTCCTGATCTAAAGAGTCTGAAAATTCGCAGGCCGGCATTGTAACAGCAGGTTCCTACAGACGCTTAGGCTGAATTATCGGGCATAACGATCAAAAAGTTTGATAACTGCGCCTCCTGTGGGAGCTGGCTTGCCAGCGATGGCGGTATATCTGCCGCCACTCTGGTGACCGACTCACCGCTATCGCTGGCAAGCCAGCTCCCACAGCGTTCTTTATCAGTCGGGCAATCGCGTCAGTTCGAGCCGAAGGGATACGGCTGCTTCCACTTCTCGAAGATCGGCTTCAACTCACCGCTCTTCACCAACTGCTCCATGCGTTGGTCATACAGCGCCATCAGGGTTCGTGCCTGTGGCGTGTCGGCAAAGCCAAGAAACAGCGGCAACTCGGCCAGATGCGAATAGCGATATTGCGTTTGGTCGGCCGCCGTTTTCACCACCGCTTCAATCTCGGTCAGCGCATCGATGTAGTAATCCGCCCGCCCCTGCTTGAGCATCGACAGAATGCCGGTGCGCCGCTCGATCTGGTTGTAACGCTTGATATTGGGCAGGTAGTTTTCATAGCGATAACCGCGTACCCAAGCCAGCCGATACTTGCCCAGCGTCGCCTGGGTGGGCGAAGGATTGCTCGCCAGACCCAACGCATAGATGTGGTCGGAATCGAAGTTCCAGTGCGGGTACAAGACCTTTTCGGCTTCGTCGCGATAGGAGCCGACCAGCGCATCGACCTCCTTCAACTGCACCAGCCCCACCGAACGGGTGTACGGCACGCTGCGGATATCCAGCTTGACCCCGGCCGGTTCAAACACCTTGCGCAACACGTCCCAACCGAGGCCATGGCCGTCGGCGGCGGTGTAGTCTTCCCAGTCTTCGCTGGCCAAGTGGATGACCGCCGGCGTCGGCGCAGCTTCTTGCGCACCGGCCACGGTGCTCAACAAAGCCAAAACCACTAGCGCCAACCAGCGTCGAGCCATCCCTAGTCCCCTCACTTGACCCTGATATCCCTTGGAATCAGGCGAAAATCCACACCAATCCCTGCATCGCCAGCCAGGCAAACACGCCGGCCAGCACGTCGTCGAGCATGATGCCGACGCCGCCATGCACATGCCGGTCGATCCAGCGGATCGGCCATGGTTTGAGAATGTCGAAGAAGCGGAACACCAGAAAACCCGCGAGCAACCAGTACCAGCCTTCCGGCACCAGCCACAGGGTGATCCACATCCCGACCATTTCGTCCCAGACGATGCCTTCGTGGTCGTGCACTCGCAGATCGTCGGCGACTTTGCCGCACAGCCAGAAGCCGAACAGCATGGTGATCCCGAGCATCAGCCAGTAACCCCAGTCGGGCAACATCTGCCACAACGGGATAAAGGGTAGCGCAACCAGCGAGCCCCACGTGCCCGGCGCCTTGGGCAAGGTGCCGGAACCAAAGCCGAACGCGAGGAAATGCCAGGGATTGCGCCAGACCGACGGCGGAACGAATTCGGCCGGAACCTGTTTCGGGTGATCTGTCACGGTGTCTCCTGAAAATGTTGATAGCCCCGGATTTGCGGGGTGATGTCGTGCCCTTCGCGATCCATCAGGACCACGCCCTGACCTTCTGAGACACGACCGATCACGTGGATCGGCCAGCCATTGGCCAGCAGCGCCGGCAACTCGACGGACGGTAGGGTAAACGCCAGCACGTAATCATCGCCACCACTCAACGCCGCGCGCTCGGCACCACGCTGACCGAGAAACGCCACTAAAGCATCCGACAGCGGTACGCGCTCGCGTTCAATCTCAAGCCGCACCTTCGACGCCAGTGCGATGTGGCCACAGTCGGCGAGCAGGCCATCAGAGATATCCAGCGCCGAGGTGGCTTTACCGCGCAGGGCCTGACCGAGGGCCAGTTGCGGTTGTGGCGACCAGTAATGATCGAGCAGCGGTTGGGCGATATGCGCTTCGGCATCACGTTGACCGAGCACCAGCGGCAGCGCGCCGGCGGCATTGCCCAACTCACCGCCGACACAGAGCAAGTCGCCCGGTTGCGCGCCGCTACGGGTCAATGCCTGACCCGCCGGCACTCGACCAAACACTGTGACTGTCAGGCTCAACGGCCCGCGTGTGGTGTCGCCGCCCACCAGCGCGACGCCGCAACTCTGCGCCATACGGTTCAAACCGTGGGCATAGGCTTGCAGCCAATCGGCGGTCACCGTCGGTACAGTCAGGGCAAGGGTAAAGGCAACGGGTGTGGCGCCCATGGCGGCCAGATCGCTGACCGCGACGGCCAGCGAGCGCTGACCGAGCAGAAACGGATCGCAGGGGTCGGCGAAATGCACACCGGCCACCAGCGTATCGGTAGAAATCGCCAGCTGTTCCCCGGAAGGAACAGCGAGCAAGGCGCAGTCATCGCCGATCCCCAGAGCAACGCCTTCGCCGCCCTGCGCACAAGGCGCGGCGGCGAAGAAGTTACGGATCAGCTCAAACTCGCCCATGGCTGAGACAAAGGATTCAAGCGCCGATCAGCGCTTGAACGCCTTCACTTCAGCTTCACGCAGGCGCGGGGCCAGCTTGTCGAGCACACCGTTGACGAACTTGTGACCGTCGGTGGAACCGTAGACTTTCGCCAGTTCGATCCCTTCGTTGATCACAACGCGGTACGGCACGTCGACGCGCTTGAGCAGTTCCCAGGTCGACAGGCGCAGTACGCACAGTTCAACCGGGTCCAGCTCTTCGATGGTCAGGTCCAGGCACGGTGCCAACGCAGTGTCGATCTCGGTCAGACTGGCCGGAACACCGTGCAGGATGTCGTGGAAGTAGCTGGCATCGGCGAAGGTGAAATCGTTATCGACGCGGAACTGCGCTTCGATTTCGTTCAGCGAAGTCTTGGCCATGTGGCGCTGGTACAACGCTTGCGTCGCCAACTGACGGGCAGCGCGGCGCTTTTCACTTTTCGAAGGCTTGCCGGCGTCGGTTGGACGCGGCTCGCGCGGGTTGAAACGATCGCTTTCGTCGCTAATCACTTGGCCTCCAACTGTGCCAGCAGGCTGACCATTTCCAGAGCGGACAGGGCAGCTTCGGCACCTTTGTTACCGGCCTTGGTGCCGGAACGTTCGATGGCTTGCTCGATGGAATCAACGGTCAGGACGCCGAAAGCGACCGGCACGCCGAATTCCATGGACACCTGGGCCAGACCCTTGGTGCATTCGCCCGCCACGTATTCGAAGTGCGGAGTACCGCCACGAATGACCGCGCCGAGGGCGATGATGGCTGCGAATTCACCTTTCTGGGCGACTTTCTGCGCAACCAGCGGGATTTCGAAGGCGCCAGGTGCGCGGATGATGGTGATGTCGCTTTCGCTCACGCCGTGGCGAACCAGGGCATCAACTGCACCGCTGACCAGGCTTTCAACAACGAAGCTGTTGAAACGGCCCACTACCAAAGCGTAGCGGCCTTTAGGGGCGATGAAGGTACCTTCGATGGTCTTCAGGGTCATTCGTCAGTTCTCTTAAAGAGCCGGGACGCGTCTGCTACGCGTCCCTCAGTGATTTATTTGCCGCGAATCGGAGCCCGGAAACAACCGGTCATTATTCGGAGGGCACGTATTCTACAACTTCCAGATCGAAACCGGATATCGCATTAAATTTCATTGGTGCAGACATCAGGCGCATTTTGCGCACACCGAGGTCACGCAGGATCTGCGAACCGGCACCGACGATGCTGTAAGTGGTCGGTTTTTTCGGCGCGGGCTGATCACCGGTTTCACGGATATGCGCCAGCAACACGTCGCCATCGAGCGGGTGACCGAGCAACAGCACCACACCGCTGCCCGCCTCGGCAACCGCCGCCATGGCGGCGCGCAGGCTCCAGCGGCCCGGCTGTTTGACCATCAGCAGGTCGCGCAGCGGGTCCATGTTGTGCACGCGAACCAGCGTTGGCTCTTCGGCGCAAACAGTGCCCAGGGTCAGCGCCATGTGCACGTCGCCTTCCACCGAATCACGATAGGTCACCAGGTTGAATTGGCCCAGTTCGCTGTCCAATGGCTGCTCGGCAATCCGCTGAACGGTACGTTCGTGGATCATCCGGTAGTGAATCAGGTCGGCGATGGTGCCGATCTTGATGTTGTGTTCAGCGGCGAAAGCTTCCAGTTCGGCGCGACGGGACATGGTGCCGTCGTCGTTCATAACTTCGCAGATCACGCCGCTCGGTTCGAAACCGGCCATGCGCGCCAGGTCGCAAGCGGCTTCGGTGTGGCCAGCGCGAGCGAGGGTGCCGCCAGCCTGAGCCATCAGCGGGAAGATGTGGCCCGGGCTGACGATGTCTTCAGCCTTGGCGTCCTTGGCGGCTGCCGCTTGCACAGTGCGCGCACGGTCAGCGGCGGAGATGCCGGTGGTGACGCCTTCGGCCGCTTCGATCGAGACGGTGAACTTGGTGCCGAAACCGGAACCGTTGCGCGGCGCCATCAGCGGCAGCTTCAACAGTTCGCAGCGCTCACGGCTCATCGGCATGCAGATCAGGCCACGGGCGTGCTTGGCCATGAAGTTGATGTGTTCGGCCTGGCAGCATTCGGCGGCCATGATCAGGTCGCCTTCGTTCTCGCGGTCTTCGTCATCCATGAGGATGACCATCTTGCCTTGGCGGATGTCTTCAACCAGTTCTTCGATGCTATTGAGCGCCACAAGGCACCCCCTTCAGTCAGGATTTGAGATAGCCGTTGGCGGCCAGAAAGCTTTCGGTGATCGTGCCGCCAGGCTTTTGTGAAGAGCCGGGTTCTGCGGCCTTGTCGCCCAAGAGCAGACGCTCCAGATAACGCGCCAGCAAATCGACTTCCAGATTCACCCGGCGACCTGGCGTGTACGACGCCATGATGGTTTCGCTCAGGGTGTGCGGAATGATCGTCAGCATGAATTCGGCGCCATCGACCTCGTTCACGGTCAGGCTGGTGCCGTCGACGGTGATCGAGCCTTTATGGGCGATGTACTTGGCCAGTTCTTTCGGCGCGCGGATGCGAAATTCAACGGCGCGGGCATTGTCACTGCGCGAGACGATTTCGCCGACACCGTCGACGTGGCCGCTGACCAGATGCCCGCCGAGACGGGTGGTCGGGGTCAGGGCTTTTTCCAGATTGACCGGGCTGCCGCTTTTCAGGTCATTCATGGCGGTGCAGTCCAGCGTTTCACGGCTGACGTCGGCGGCAAAGCCGTCGCCCGGCAGCTCGACGGCCGTCAGGCAGACGCCGTTGACCGCGATGCTGTCGCCGAGTTTGACGTCGCTCAGGTCGAGCTTGCCGGTGGCGACGTGGACCCGCACATCACCGCCCTTTGGGGTCAGTGCGCGGATACTGCCGATGGATTCGATGATGCCGGTAAACATGGGGTTCTCCTTGAGAACTAAGCCAGCGCTAACGCGATGGCCGGGAATTATACGCTCGCCGCTTGAGCAGGGATGGCAGTGACTCGCCAGTCATCGCCCACCGCACGAATTTCAGTGATTTTCAGCTCCGGCGCATCCTTCATATAAGCCAGCGGCCAGTCCAGCAATGGACGCGCCGTGGAGCCGAGGAACTTGCCGGCGATGAAGATCACGAACTCGTCGACCAGACCGAGCTGAGCGAAAGCGCCGGCCAGGCGTGGGCCGGCTTCGACCAGCACCTCGTTGACGCCACGGTTGGCCAGTTCAATCAGCAATTGATGCAGATCGACCTGACCGTCATCACCCGGCACGATCAGGCATTCCGGGCCGTGAGCGTATTGCTCTTCGATCGCGACGCAGGTGGCGACCAACGCCGGGCCGGCCTTGAAGAACGGCGCATCCAGCGGCACCCGCAGGCGCCCGTCGATCAACACGCGCAGCGGCGGACGGCTCATGGCCAGCGCGGTTTGCTCGGGGTCCAGACCGAGTTCGTCGGCACGCACAGTCAAACGCGCGCCATCGGCGAGAACGGTATCGGCGCCAGTCAGCACCACCGCTGCCTGAGCGCGCAACCGCTGGACCGCCGAACGCGCAGCCGGGCCGGTGATCCATTGGCTCTCGCCACTGTCCATCGCCGTGCGCCCGTCCAGACTCATGGCCAACTTGACCCGCACGAACGGCAAGCCGTGTTCCATGCGTTTCAGAAAACCTTGATTGAGCTGGCGCGACGCGGCTTCGAGCACACCACTTTCAGTGGCAATGCCGGCATCGGCCAGACGCTGCAAACCACGACCGGCAACTTGCGGATTGGGATCACGCATGGCCGCTACGACTCGGGCGACACCGGCATTCACCAGCGCATCGGCGCACGGCGGCGTACGCCCGTGGTGGCTGCACGGCTCGAGGGTCACATACGCGGTAGCGCCCCGGGCCAACTCACCGGCAGCGCGCAGGGCGTGGACTTCGGCGTGGGGTTCGCCGGCGCGTTCGTGCCAGCCTTCGCCGACAATCTGCCCGTCGCGCACCACCACGCAGCCGACCCGAGGATTGGGATGGGTGGTGTAGTGACCTTTGCGCGCCAGTTCCAGCGCACGCGCCATGAAGTGGGCGTCGAGGATGGCCTGCTCGGCGACGGTGGTCATTCTTTCACCGGTTCGCGGGCGAGGCGGTCGATTTCCTCGCGGAATTCGTTGAGATCCTGGAAGCGCTTGTACACCGAAGCGAAACGGATGTAGGCGACTTCATCAAGCTTTTGCAGCTCGGCCATCACCAGCTCGCCGACCACGAGGGATTTGACCTCGCGTTCGCCAGTGGCGCGCAGCTTGTGCTTGATGTGAACCAGTGAGGATTCGAGGCGCTCGACGCTCACCGGACGTTTCTCCAGCGCGCGTTGCATGCCGGCGCGGAGTTTTTCTTCGTCGAACGGTTGGCGGCTGCCGTCGGTTTTGATCAGGCGCGGCAACACCAGTTCGGCCGTCTCGAACGTCGTGAAACGCTCGCCGCAGGCCAGGCATTCACGCCGGCGGCGCACCTGTTCGCCCTCGGCGACCAGACGCGAGTCGATGACCTTGGTGTCGTTGGCACCGCAGAAGGGACAGTGCATGGTGGCTGGCAACAAAAAAAGGGAGGGCCATGGTAGCGCATCCCGGTGGCAAGACAAGCCATAGGCTTTGCGGTATACAGAACGGCATGATCGTTTGATCCATGGATTTCATTTTGCTGGAGCATCCAATGCCGTTACGTCCGCTCGTTTTGCTCAGTCTTTTCAGCCTGCTGGTGGCCTGTGGCAGCGATGCACCCAAGCCTCAGCCGCCGACGCCGGGCCCGGCGCCGCAGCAAGCGCAGAAAAAAGCCAAAGAGGCCGCCGACCTTGGCCCGCTGCCAGCCTATCAACGCGAACTGAGTGGCACCCTGCAAGGCGTGCCGGCCGGTGCCGAAGTCGAACTGGCGCTGCTGGTGATCGACGAGAAGGATCGCCCGCAACAATTGCTCGCCAGTTCCAGCCTGATCGGCAACAACCAGATCCTGCCGTTTCGCCTGCGCTTCAATCCGGACGCCTTCCCGGCCGGTTTGCGGGTTGAACTGCGCGGTCGCGCCAGCCAGTCCGGCCAGTTGATTCTGCATTTGCCGTCGCAGACCATCAGCCAGCCGACCACTCAGGCGCTGGGCCAACTGCAATTTGTCAAAGCACCATGACGGCACCGCTCGACCTGCAACAGGCGTTAGGTGAATTGCTCGGCGACGCCAGACTCAAGGTCTGCGCGTTGCCGGACACTGATTTACGGCTATGGCTGATCGACGGCGACAACATGGATCGCCAATTCAGTCAGGAAGAAATTCAGCGAATTCTGCACGAGCCGCCGTACTGGGGCTTCTGCTGGGCCAGTGGTCTGGCGGTGGCGCGTTATCTGGCCGAGTTTCCCGAGTGGGTGCGCGGCAAACGCGTGCTGGATTTTGGCGCCGGTTCCGGGATTGCCGGTATCGCGGCGGTGAAGGCCGGGGCGCTTGAAGTGGTGGCGTGCGATCTCGATCCACTGGCGGTTGCTGCGTGTCGGGCGAATGCCGAGCTTAATGATGTGCAGATGAGTTATTCGACGGATTTCTTTGCCGAGGCCGATCGCTTCGATCTGATTCTGGTGGCGGATGTGTTGTATGACCGGGCGAATCTGCCGTTGCTCGATACGTTTTTAAGCCGTGGCCGTGAGGCGCTGGTCGCAGATTCGCGGGTTCGGGATTTTCGCCATCCGTTGTATGCGCGCATTGAGATGCTTGAAGCGATGACCTTGCCGGATCTGGCGGAGCCGGAAGAGTTCAGGCATGTCAGCCTCTACCATGCGCGACGCTAGCTAAAAGCTTCGCGAGCAGGCTCGCTCCCAAAGGGTTTTGTGAACGACACAGATCCAATGTGGGAGCGAGCTTGCTCGCGAAGGCGTCCGCCCATGCAACACACCTCTCAAAGGCTGACCGCTTCCGGCCACCCCCCGCCAAGCCGTATAGTTGCCCCATCCACGCTTTGACGAGATCCCCCATGAGTGAGCAAACGCCGTACATCTTCGACGCCACGACGGCCGATTTCGACCAGTCGGTGATCGAGGCTTCCTTCAACAAACCGGTGCTGGTGGATTTCTGGGCCGAATGGTGTGCGCCGTGCAAAGCGTTGATGCCAATGCTGCAAGGCATTGCGGAGAGCTATCAGGGCGAACTGCTGCTGGCCAAGGTCAACTGCGACATCGAGCAGGACATCGTCGCCCGTTTCGGTATTCGCAGCCTGCCGACCGTGGTGCTGTTCAAGGACGGTCAGCCGGTCGACGGCTTTGCCGGTGCACAACCGGAATCCGCTGTGCGCGCCCTGCTTGAGCCGCACGTGCAGATGCCACCACCGGCGGCGGCCGACCCTTTCGAACAGGCTCAGGCGTTGTTCGATGACGGCCGTTACGCCGATGCCGAAGCCGCGTTGGTGGTCATACTCAATGAAGACAACACCAACGCCAAAGCGCTGATTCTCTACGCCCGCTGCCTGACCGAACGCGGCGAACTGGACGAAGCGCAAACCGTACTCGACGCGGTCAAGAGCGATGAGCACAAAGCCGCGCTGGCCGGGGCCAAGGCGCAGATCAAGTTCCTCGGTCTGGCACGCGATTTACCGGATGCCGCTGACCTGAAAGCGCGCCTGGCGAAAGATCCGCAGGACGATGAAGCGGTGTATCAACTGGCGATCCAGCAGCTCGCTCGCCAGCAGTATGAAGCGGCGCTGGATGCACTCTTGAAGCTGTTCATCCGCAACCGCAGCTACAGCGAAGGCCTGCCGCACAAGACTTTGCTGCAGGTGTTCGAGCTGCTGGGCAATGATCACCCGCTGGTGACGGTTTACCGCCGCAAGATGTTTGCGGCGCTGTACTAAGCGCTCACTCGATCCAGCTGTAGAGCGGCGTATCCCCGCCGCTCACCACTTTCACGTCCGAACTATGGCGCAGGCGTACCAGCAAGCGCTTGCCCGCCGCCGCACTCCCGGTCAGCCCTTCCAGTTGATCAAGCAGATCCGGCCCGCTGAGCTGCCCGGCCTTACGCAACAGATCCCTGGCCACCTGCCACAACGCATCGTCCTGATTCAGCGGTTTCGCCGCCGGGGCCGGCGCCGCTGCTTCAGATTGCGCAATCGGTGCCTGCGCACTCAGCGCCGAACCGAGCTTTGCCCAGTCGTTGTCATCCAGTTCCACCGTCAAGTCCACCGGCACATCACCGGCGGTTCCGCGTATCCGCAACATTGAGTTCGCTCCCGCACTTTTCTGACCTGCATGCTCCCACGGGACTTGTGCAACGCCAAGCGCACGGGCAAACTCTGCGCACTTTCGTTATAAGATTACATAACAAACTCTTCACTTTACTTCCCGGAGACCGCCATGCGTCGTCTGCTGCTCGCTTTGCCGTTTGCCCTGTTGCCGCTGGCCATCGCCCACGCGGCTGATGAGCATGACCACGATCACGACCATGAACACGGCAGCCTTGGCGCGCATGAACACGGCGTCGGTCGCTTGAACGCGGCGCTGGATGGCCAGACCCTGGAGCTTGAGCTGGAAAGCCCGGCGATGAACCTCGTGGGTTTCGAGCACGTCGCCACTTCGGATGCCGACAAGGCCAAGGTCGCCGCTGCCCGTGCGCAACTGGAAAAACCCTTGGCCCTGTTCAGCCTCCCTGCCGCCGCCGGGTGCAAAGTGGTCAGTCAGGAACTGGAAAGCCCGCTGTTCGGCGACAAGCCGGATGCCGACGACCATGACGACGATGAAGCGGATAAGGACGGGCACGAGCATCACCACGACCACAGCGAAATCCACGCGCATTACCAATTCAACTGCGCCACACCGGGTGCGTTGAAGACCCTGGATCTGGCTAACGTCTTCAATACCTTCCCGGCGACGCAGAAAATTCAGGTACAACTGATCAGCGCCAGCGGCCAGCAAGGTACCGAAGTGACGGCCAAGGCTGCCGCGTTGAAATTCTAAGCCTCACCGAAATACCCTTGTGGGAGCGAGTTTGCTCGCGAATGCGATTCGTCAGGCGCCTTTGAATTGACTGATCTGCCGCTTTCGCGAGCAAGCTCGCTCCCACAGGGGTTATGTGTTCACTTCATGAAACTGGTGCCATGACCCAAGCACTCATCGAACTGTCCGACCTGGGCTTCAGCTGGCCCGGTCACCCGCCGCTGCTGGACATCCCGGCGTTCCGCCTGGAAGCTGGCGAAACGCTGTTCCTCAAGGGCCCCAGCGGCAGCGGCAAGACCACCCTGCTCGGTTTGCTCGGCGGTGTGCAGAAACCCGACCGCGGCAGCATTCGTCTGCTCGGCCAGGAACTCACCGAACTCTCAGCCGGCGCCCGCGATACCTTTCGCGTCGATCACACCGGCTACATTTTCCAGCAGTTCAACCTGCTGCCGTTTCTTTCGGTACGCGAAAACGTTGAGCTGCCGTGTCACTTTTCCAAGCTGCGCGCGCAACGGGCGAAACAGCGTCACGGCAGCGTTGACCAAGCCGCCGCCACCCTCCTCGCCCACTTGGGTTTGAAGGATGAAAGCATCCTCAGCCGTCGCGCCGATTCGCTGTCGATCGGCCAACAACAGCGCGTCGCTGCCGCCCGTGCCTTGATCGGTCAGCCCGAGTTGGTGATCGCCGACGAACCGACTTCGGCCCTCGACTATGACGCCCGGGAAAACTTCATTCGCCTGCTGTTCGCTGAATGCCGCGAGGCCGGCTCGAGTCTGCTGTTCGTCAGCCACGACCAGAGTCTGGCGCCGCTGTTCGACCGTCACCTGTCCTTGGCCGAGCTCAATCGCGCCGCCACGTCTGCCGAGGTCTGAGATGTATATGTTTCGTCTGGCCATGGCCAGCCTGGCCAATCGCCGCTTTACCGCTTTGCTCACCGCATTCGCCATCGCCCTGTCGGTGTGCCTGCTGCTCGCCGTTGAACGAGTGCGCACTGAAGCCAAAGCCAGTTTCGCCAGCACCATCAGCGGCACCGACCTGATCGTCGGCGCGCGCTCCGGCTCAGTGAACCTGCTGCTGTACTCGGTATTTCGCATCGGCAACGCCACCAACAACATTCGCTGGGACAGCTTCGAACACTTCGCCAACAACCCGAAAGTGAAGTGGGCGATCCCGATGTCCCTCGGCGACTCCCATCGCGGCTATCGCGTGATGGGCACCACTGAAGCGTATTTCGAGCACTACCAGTACGGTCGCAAGCAGCATCTGGAGTTGGCCGACGGTCGCGCGTTTGCCACCGATCCGTTTGAAGTGGTGCTCGGCGCCGAAGTGGCCGATGCGCTGCATTACAAGCTCGGCGACCAACTGGTGCTGGCCCATGGCGTGGCGGCGATCAGTCTGGTCAAGCACGACGACAAACCGTTCACCGTGGTCGGTATTCTCAAGCGCACCGGCACCCCGGTCGATCGCACGTTGCACATCAGCCTCGGCGGCATGGAGGCGATTCACATCGACTGGCACAACGGCGTGCCGGCGCGCGGCAACGGGCGGATCAGCGCAGATCAGGCGCGCAACATGGACCTGACGCCGCAGGCGATCACCGCGTTCATGCTCGGCCTCAACAGCAAGATTTCCACGTTTGCGCTGCAACGCGAGATCAACGAATTCCGTGGCGAGCCGATGTTGGCGATCCTGCCGGGCGTGGCCTTGCAAGAGTTGTGGAGCCTGATGAGCACCGCCGAAAAAGCGCTGTTCGTGGTCTCGTTGTTCGTGGTGTTGACCGGGTTGATCGGCATGCTCACGGCGATTCTCACCAGCCTCAACGAACGGCGCCGCGAGATGGCAATTCTGCGTTCGGTCGGGGCACGGCCGTGGCACATCGCAAGCTTGTTGGTGCTTGAGGCGTTCGCCCTGGCGCTGACCGGGGTGATTGCCGGGGTAGCGCTTTTGTACATCGGCATCGCCGCCGCGCAGGGTTACGTGCAGGCCAATTACGGGCTGTACCTGCCGCTGGCGTGGCCGAGCGAGTATGAATGGACGCTGCTCGGTGGCATTCTGGCGGCCGCGCTGCTGATGGGCAGCGTGCCGGCCTGGCGCGCGTATCGCCAATCTTTGGCCGATGGCCTGTCGATCCGTCTATGAGGATGTTCACCATGCCCCGCGCCTTGCTTGCGCTGCTGTTGCTGGTCGCCCTGCCTGTGTGGGCAGCGGCGCCGAAAGACCTGACGTGGTCGGAAATGATTCCGCCGGACGCCGCGCCGGAAGTGCCGAACATGACCCCGCTGCATGACATGTCGAAGATGAGTGATGCGCTATCGGCGGAGTCCGCGCCAGCGGCCAAGCAGGACCTGCCGAACGCGCCGGTGGTGCAGGCACTCGACGGGCAGAACATTCGCTTGCCGGGCTATATCGTGCCGCTGGAAGTCAATGAAGAAGGACGCACCACCGACTTTTTGCTGGTGCCGTATTTCGGCGCCTGCATCCATGTGCCGCCACCGCCGTCGAACCAGATCGTGCATGTGAAAAGCGAGTTGGGCGTGAAGCTCGACGAGCTGTATCAGCCGTACTGGGTGGAGGGGCCGTTGCAGGTCAAGGCGTCAAGCAGTGAACTGGCGGATGCCGGGTATCAGATGGATGCCGACAAGATTTATGTGTATGAGCTGCCGGAGTAATCCCCGGTAATTTTGTGCTGTCTGTAAGGGCCCTATCGCTGGCAAGCCAGCTCCCACAGTGATTGAGTCGTTCACAAATTTTGTGATCACCAACAAAACCTGTGGGAGCTGGCTTGCCAGCGATGAGGCCCTCGAAGTTCCCACAGAAATCTGCTCCTTCACTGTTTCATTGAGCTGAGTCAAAAGACCGTATCAGTTGGCTTCGTACCATAGGACATCAGAAATTTTTAACGTCCTTTGGAGCCCCCATGAACAAGTCCTTGCTCAGCGCTTCGCTGTTTGCCCTCGCGCTCGCAGCCCCGCTCGCCCACGCCCACGAAGCCGGTGACATCCTCATCCGCGCCGGTGCGATCACCGTCAACCCGAAGGCCGACAGTTCCAGCGT
Source organism: Pseudomonas sp. (assembly GCF_049300855.1). Classification (GTDB taxonomy): domain Bacteria; phylum Pseudomonadota; class Gammaproteobacteria; order Pseudomonadales; family Pseudomonadaceae; genus Aquipseudomonas. The sequence goes on from NZ_JBAQKH010000027.1 coordinate 191,417, forward strand.
CAAGGTCGATCAGGGTCCGTTGAGCGGCACCAATCTGGGCGGCAAGGCGACCATGAGCAGCGACACTCAACTGGGTCTCAACTTCGCCTACATGCTCACCGATCACGTCGGCCTCGAACTGCTCGCGGCCACGCCATTCGAGCATGACGTCAAGCTCAAGGGCACTGCCCTGCCAGCGGCGAACGGCAAGCTCGGCACCTTGAAACACCTGCCGCCAACCCTCAGCGTTGTGTACTACCCGCTGGATTCGAAGTCGCCGTTCCAGCCGTACGTCGGCGGTGGCATCAACTACACCTGGATCTATGACGAGCACGTCGGCAGCGAAGCCAGCGCCAACGGTTTCAGCAACTTCAAAGCAAAAAACTCCTGGGGTCTGGCCTGGCAGGTCGGTGCCGACTACATGCTGACCGACAACATCATGCTCAACGCTCAAGTGCGTTACATCGACATCGACACCCGCGCCACCGTCGAGAACAACGCGGTGGCGCCGGGCACTCGCGCACGGGTGAACGTGGATGTGGATCCGTTCATCTACATGGTCGGTTTGGGCTATAAGTTCTAAGTCGATTGACCGAACATTCACGTGGTGGTGGATGAGGCTTGGTGGTGAGCAGACTTGAAACTGAAGGCGACTGCTGCGCAGTCGATCGGGGATAAATCCCCTCGCCACAGGGATAGCGACATATTCCGGCCGTGAAAAAGGCGCCTGTCAAAGGGCGCCTTTTTCATGTCTGCCTGGAATTTTTTGGCGTGAACTGGATTTCCCCCTCACCCCAGCCCTCTCCCTCAGGGAGAGGGGGAAAGGGAGCCGATTTGTGTGCTTTTCAAATTCGAGTTCGACTCGATATTTCAGGTCGACGCATCTCGCACAAACACCTCGGTCAGTCCCCTCTCCCCCCGGGAGAGGGTTAGGGTGAGGGGCTCTTTTCAGGCACGCCCCAACAACCGCGCCAACCCCACGCTCATCGGCGTCTGCTCTGGCAGCTTGAAGCGCTCCAGCAAGCGCGCGTTGTTCGCCCGCGAATGCCGTATATCACCTGAACGCGCCGGGCCATAGCTGATCGGCGGCAGTTCACCGACCACCGCTTGCAGGGCTTCAAGCATCTGCTTGAGGCTCATCGCCTGATTCCAGCCGACGTTCACCGCACCGACTTCCACCTCAGGCTTTTCGATCGCCTGCACTAGCAGATCGACCAGGTCCTCGACATAGAGAAAATCACGCGTCTGCTCGCCATCGCCGAATACGGTAATCGGCAGGCCTTTCTGCGCACGTTCGCTGAAGATGCTGATGACCCCGGAGTACGGCGAGGACGGATCCTGACGCGGGCCGAAGATATTGAAGAAGCGGAAAATCACCGGTTCCAGCGCATGCTGGCGGCGATAGAAATCGAAATAATGCTCGCCCGCCAGTTTGTCCGAGGCGTACGGCGTCAACGGCGCCTTGGGCGTGTCTTCATCAATCGAGGCGCCCTCGCCATTGTTGCCGTACACCGCCGCACTGGAGGCGTACAGCACACGTTTGACGCCAGCCAGACGCATGGCCTCGCAGACGTTCAGCGTGCCGATGAAGTTGCTCTGATGGGTTTTCACCGGATCATCCACCGACGCCTGCACCGACGCCACGGCGGCCAGGTGGGCGACGGCGCTGCAGCCTTGCATCGCCCGGGCAACCAGAGCGGCGTCAGCGACGTCACCGACAATCAGTTCAACCTTGGGATTATCCAGTGGCAGATTGCTGCGCTTGCCGGTCGACAAGTCATCGAGCACTCGCACCGAATGCCCCTTGGCGAGCAAGGCGTCAGTCAGGTGCGAGCCAATGAAGCCGGCGCCACCGGTGATTAAAACAGTCCCTTCAGCCATGACGGTAGAACCTATCCAGTAAGCCCGGGAGTGCCGCGCGCCAGGCGCGGGGTTTGATCCCGAAAGTGTGCAGAATTTTTTTACAGGCCAGTACCGCGTGTTGTGGCTCTTCGGCAGCGTCCGGGTGCGCGGCGTGGGCCTGGGCGGTCGGTGCTTCGATAGCCAGCGCATGCAGGCTGCGTGCTTCGGTCAGAATCGCTTGCCCCAGCGCCAGCGGTGTCGTCGCTTCGTGGCCGGCGTAGTGATAAGTGCCCCACAGCGGCGCCGCGCAATCGAGTTGCTTGAGCACCGAAATGATCACCCGTGCGGCGTCATCGACCGGCGTCGGATTACCGCGGCGATCATCCGCCAGCAGTAATTCTTCTGGCTGCTCGGCACGCGCCAGGAAGCGACCGAGAGTGCCATCCGGGCTGTCATCGAGCAACCAGCCAAATCGTAGCAAAACGTGTTGCGGGCACGTGGCGCGCACACTTTGCTCGATCCGCCACAACGCCTGCCCGCGCAAGCCCAGCGGTACGGGCTCGTCTTTTTCGCTGTAGGCGGTGGCGCGCGAGCCGTCGAATACTCGATAACTCGACGGTTGCACAAGAACGATGTTGTGGTGCTGGCACAGTTCGGCCAGCCGTTCGATGGCACGTTCCTGCCCGGCCATACGGCTTTCGCTGACGGTTTCGGCCTGAAACCAGTCGAAATAGTAGGCGAGGTTGATCAACGCATCGGGACGGGTGTCGTCGAGCAATTGAGTCAGGCTCGCGGCATCCCAGCCGTCTTCGGGCGGGCGGGGGGCGAGGAAACCGATGTCTTCCTCTGCACCGAGGCGAATCAGCGCCTGCCCAAGGGCATTTCCGCCGCCCAGTAACATAAGGCGCATTCGCATAGAGTCAGCAGGCCCAGTCTGATTGGAACGATGGCTGTAGCGACGGATCTTGTGGAACCGTCGTCGATAATTGCCGGAATCGTTGCATTTTGCGGGTTTAGTGCGCAACCGTCATCCGTAAAGTGTACATCCCCGGGATTTGTGTCATGGCCACTGGCCCCATCGCTGGCAAGCCAGCTCCCACGGGATTCAGTGCTGACCACAAATTCTGTGAACCACCGCAATCCTTGTGGGAGCTGGCTTGCCAGCGATGAGGCCCTATCAGACAGCCGAGATCCCCAGCGGTACTTGCATCTTCCCCCCTGCGCCCGCATAACTTAAGCCATGAATCTGCCCATCCCCACGGACGCGGCCCTGGCAGGCTTTCACCCCGCCGTCAGTGCCTGGTTCAGCAAGACTTTCCCGACGGTCACCGCCGCCCAGGCCCGCGCATGGCCGTTGATCCGCCAGCGCCGCTCGACCCTGATCGCCGCGCCCACTGGCTCCGGCAAGACCCTCACTGCCTTCCTCGCCGTGCTCGACGACCTCGTCCACCGTGGCCTGGAAAACCCCGACGGTTTGCCCGACGAAACACTCGTCGTGTATGTCTCGCCGCTGAAAGCGCTGTCCAACGACATTCGCATAAACCTGCAAAATCCCCTGGCCGGGATCACCGCACAGTTGCGGCAAATGAACCTGCCGGAAATACACATCACCACCGCCGTGCGCACCGGCGACACCCCGCAGAAAGAACGCGCCGCCATGCGCAAAACCGCGCCGCACATTCTGGTGACCACGCCAGAATCGCTCTACGTGCTGCTCGGCTCCGAATCCGGGCGAAAAATGCTCGGCACCACGCGCACAGTGATCATCGACGAAATCCACGCGATGGCCGCCGGTAAGCGCGGCAGCCATCTGGCCCTGAGCCTTGAGCGCCTGCAAGCGCTGTGCGCCGAACCGCTGACGCGCATCGGCCTGTCCGCCACGCAAAAACCTGTCGAAGCCGTGGCGCAATTTCTCGTCGGCCATGACCGTCCTTGCGAGATCATCGACATCGGTCACGCCCGCCCGCGAGACCTGGGCATCGAAGTGCCGCCAGTGCCGTTGTCGGCAGTCATGGCCAATGATGTCTGGGAGCTGGTCTACGACCGCCTCGCGGAACTTGCCCGCGAGCACCGCACCACGCTGATTTTCGTCAACACCCGGCGCCTGGCCGAACGCCTGAGCCGGCACCTCAGCGAGCGCCTCGGCAAGCACGCAGTAGCCGCGCACCACGGCAGCCTGGCCAAGGAGTTTCGCCTCGACGCCGAACAACGCCTCAAGCGCGGCGAACTGCAAGTGCTGATCGCCACTGCCTCACTGGAATTGGGCATCGACATCGGTGAAGTCGATCTGGTCTGTCAGATCGCCTCGCCGCGCTCCATCGCCGGTTTTCTGCAAAGGGTCGGCCGCTCCGGACACCAGGTCGGTGGCACGCCAAAAGGTCGGTTGTTCGCGACCACCCGCGACGACCTGATCGAATGCGCCGCCCTGCTCGACTGCGTGCGCCGTGGCGAACTCGACACCCTGCACATCCCCGAAGCGCCGCTGGACGTACTCGCGCAGCAAATCATCGCCGAAGTCAGTTGCCAGGAATGGCCGGAGGACGCCTTGCTGGCGATGTTCCGCCAAGCCTCGCCCTATCGCGATCTTGACGAAAGACACTATCAAGCCCTGCTGAGCATGCTCGCCGAAGGCTACAACGGTCGCCAGGGCATCCGCAGCGCCTACCTGCATCGCGACGCCGTGAGCCGCACCTTGCGTGGCCGCCGTGGTTCGCAACTGACCGCCGTGACCAGCGGCGGCACCATTCCGGACAACGCCGATTACAGCGTGATGCTCGAGCCGCAAGGCCTGAACATCGGCAGCGTCAACGAAGACTTCGCCGTGGAAAGCATCGCCGGCGACGTGTTCCAGCTCGGCAACACGTCCTATCGGATTCTGCGCGTGGAAACCGGCAAAGTGCGCGTCGAGGATGCCCACGGCCAGCCACCGACCATCCCGTTCTGGCTCGGTGAAGCGCCGGGGCGCAGCGATGAATTGTCGGCTGCCGTGGCACGCCTGCAAGCGCAGCTCGACGAACTGCTCGGCGCCAGCCCCGGCGATCTGCAACCGGCGCTCGACTGGCTGACGCACACCCTCGGCCTCAACCGCGCCAGCGCCGAGCAACTGGTCGAGTATCTGGCCCGCGCCCGGCAAGCCCTCGGCGCCCTGCCCTCGCAGGACACGTTGCTGATGGAGCGCTTTTTCGACGAGTCCGGCGGTACGCAGTTGATCATCCATTCGCCGTTCGGCAGTCGCATCAACCGCGCCTGGGGTTTGGCCCTGCGCAAGCGTTTCTGCCGCACCTTCAATTTCGAATTGCAGGCTGCCGCCAGCGAAGACGCGATCGTGTTGTCGCTGTCCACCAGCCACAGTTTTGAACTCGATGACATCTGGCGTTATCTGCACAGCAACAGTGCCGAGCATCTCCTGATTCAAGCAGTACTCGATGCGCCGCTGTTCGGCGTGCGCTGGCGCTGGAATGCCGGAGTCGCGTTGGCGCTGCCGCGCTTTACCGGCGGGCGCAAAGTCGCCCCGCAGTTGCAGCGGATGAAAAGCGAGGACCTGATCGCCAGCGTGTTTCCCGATCAGATTGCCTGCCTGGAAAACCTCGCCGGCGAACGGGAAATCCCCGAGCATCCATTGATCGAGCAAACCCTGGACGATTGCCTGCACGAAGCGATGGACAGCGAGGGCTGGCTCAATCTGCTGCGGCGTATGGAGCGTGGCGAAGTGCGTTTGATCAGCCGCGACCTGCCGGCACCTTCGCCGCTCGCGGCCGAAATTCTCAGTGCGCGGCCGTACACCTTTCTCGACGATGCACCGCTGGAAGAACGTCGCACCCAAGCGGTGCTCAATCGACGCTGGAGCGATCCGCAGTCGACCGATGATCTCGGTGCGCTGGACACGGACGCGATTACCGCCGTACGTGAAGAAGCGTGGCCGACGCCCAATGCTGTGGATGAAATGCACGAGGCGCTGATGAGTCTGGCGTGCGTCAGCGAGGCGGAAGCTCAAGCGAACGAAGGTTGGCGTGAATGGTTGCAGACCCTGGCCGGCAGTGGTCGCGCCTGCCGTTTGCAGATCAACCCGGAGCATGGCGTGTGGCTTGCCCGCGAACGCCTGACCTGCCTGCAAGCGCTTTATCCACAGGCCAGATTGCAACCCGAGCTGGAGGCATTGCCGGGATTCGATCAAGCCTGGACGTTCGATGAGGCGCTGGTCGAAGTGATCCGCGCGCGCCTCGGGGCGTTCGGCCCTTTGCCGTTAGCCGCCATTGCCGAGCCGCTCGCGCTGCCGGCCACTCAAGTCCAGCAAGCCCTCGCGCAACTGGAGCGCGAAGGGTATGTGCTGCGCGGCCAATTCACGCCCAAGGTCCACGTCGAGGAGTGGTGCGAACGGCATCTGCTCGCGCGCATTCATCGCTACACGGTCAAGCGCCTGCGCCGGGAAATCGAACCGGTGGCGTTGCAGGATTTCATGCGGTTTCTGTTCGACTGGCAGCATCTGTCGCCCTCGACTCGCGGTCAAGGCAGCGCCGTGTTGCCGGCGATTGTCGGCCAGTTCGAAGGCTACGCGGCGGCGGCTTCGGCGTGGGACAGCGACATCCTCCCGGCGCGATTAAAAGACTATTCGCCGAGCTGGCTGGATGACTTGTGCCGCAACGGCAAACTGGTGTGGACGCGCCTCAGTGCCCGGCAAAAAATCAGCGGCACGGCGTTGCGCAGCACGCCGATTGTGTTGCTGCCACGCAGTCAGGTCGGCCTGTGGAGTGCACTGGCTGAGCAGACGCCGGTGAGCGAACTGTCGCCGAAAACCCAGAAGGTGTTTGAAGCGCTGAGTCAGCACGGCGCGCTGTTTTTCGATGAGTTGATTCATGAAGCGCGCCTGCTGCGCACCGAGCTGGAAATCGCCTTGCAGGAACTGGTCGGCGCCGGCCTGGTGAACGCCGACAGCTTCGCCGGCCTGCGCGCACTGATCACCCCGCCGAGCAAGCGCCAGCAGCGCAGCAGTCGGCGTGGGCGCGGCGCGTTTATCGGTGGCATGGACGATGCCGGGCGTTGGGCGTTATTGCGGCGCGGGGCGGCTGTGGATAACAGCGAGACGCTGGAGCACGTGGCGATGACCTTGTTGCGGCGTTACGGCGTGGTGTTCTGGCGTCTGCTGGAACGCGAGGCGGATTGGCTGCCGAGTTGGCGGGAATTGCTGCGCACGTTTCATCGGCTGGAAGCACGCGGCGAGATTCGTGGCGGGCGGTTTGTCAGTGGGCTGGCGGGGGAACAGTTTGCCTTGCCTGAGGCAATTCCGTTGTTGCGCGAAGTACGGCGGCGGCCGCATGACGGCAGTCTGGTGGCGGTGTGCGGGGTTGATCCGTTGAACCTGGCCGGGACGTTGTTGCCGGGGGTGAAAGTGCCGGCGCTGGTGAGTAATCGGTTGGTGTATCGCGATGGGTTGCCAGTAGCGGCGGAGATCGCCGGCAAGCCGCAGTTTTGGCTGGAGCTGGATCAGCCGGAAATGGCTGAGATACGACACAAGCTGATCCAGCATTGAGGTTGTCTTCACCGGCCTCTTCGCGAGCAAGCTCGCTCCCACAGGGTTTTGCGGCGTACACAAATCCAATGTGGGAGCGAGCTTGCTCGCGAAGGGGCCGGCACTGCACCACTAATCTTGCGTTAAGTCCGCGATTCCTGCGGCACCTCGCTCGCCACTACCTCTCCCTCCTGCTGCCGCTTCGGCAACAACACCTGCTGTGGATAAGTCTGCGCGAAATGCACCGTGGCGGTGTTATCCACAAGCTTTTTCAAACGCTGATTGAACGCCCGGCTCACTGCATACTGCCCGCCCGACACCGTACGGAACTGCGCCGTCAGCACCACGCCGTTCAAATCCATCCTGTCGACGCCAAAAACATCCAGCGGCCCTTGCAGGTTGTATTTGAGGAACGGGTCTTCGCGGATCGAATCGCCGGTCTCGCGGATCAGTTCGATGGCTTTATCGACGTCCGTGTCGTAGGTGAACTGCACCGAGAAAAATGCGAAAGCAAACTGCCGCGATTGGTTAGTCACAGCCTTGATCTGCCCAAACGGCACCGAGTGAACAAAACCCTTGCCGTCACGCAGCCGCAACGTGCGAATGGTCAGCCCTTCGACCGTGCCGGCATGACCCGAGTCGAGCACCACCCAATCGCCAATCGACAGTGTGTCTTCGATGATGATGAACAGCCCGGTGATCACGTCCTGCACCAGTTGCTGCGAACCGAAACCGATGGCCAGCCCGACCACACCCGCGCCGGCCAGCAACGGCGCAACGTTGATCCCAAGGTTGGCCATGGTGGTGATCGCGCAGATCACCACGAGGATGATTTTGATCGCGTTGCGCAGCAGCGGCAGGATGGTTTTCACCCGCGTGCTCGGCTGGCGTGCGCCGCGTTTGCTGACCGGTGGTTTCAGCGCCTCCTGAATCGCCGTGTCGAGCACCACCCACAGCAGCCACGTCACCAGGAAGATCAGGCCGATGCTGCTCAGCGCGTTGCTGATTGCTCGTCCGACCGTACTGCTCTGGGCGAAATCGAGCAGCGACACACCCCAAATCCGCCCGAGAATATCGATGAAGGCGATGGCGATGACGATGCGCAACAATGCGTGAAGCAGACTGAGAAAACGTTCTTTGTAGGCACTGCTGCGCTGGATTGCTTCGGCCTTTCGCGACTTGAACAAGTGCTGCAGGATCGTGCTGAGGAACACCGTACCGATTAACAAAACCGTGGTGAACAGTGCACAGCGCAGGGCTTTTTGATTGTCCTCGCCGATGCCGATCAGATTCACCGCCGAGACCAGCACCATCAACACGATCGGCCAATACCACAGCCCGGAAAAAATCCGCAGTGACTCCTGCAACGAGGGTTGTTTCAGCCGTTGGCTCAGCGGGCGATTGCGAATCAGATGCGCCACCGGGCGACGCAGGCGAATCACCAGCAGGCCGAAAATCACCGAGGCGAGCAGCCCGGTGAACACGGCGATGCTGCTGGTGATATTGCCACCCAGCTGCCGGGCGATCTGCGGGCTGGTCAGTGCATCGCTGAGGGCCGCGAGGAAGCCGATCAGGAACAATGGTTTCGGGCAGTAATCACGGATAATCCGCGCCGCCGGACGTTTGTGGCCGACGTTGAACATCACTACCACGCACAACAGCATCGACGTTGAAAAGATACCGCTGCTGGTGGCGTAGGCCAGACACAGCGCCAGCGCACGACCTACCGACGCTTGCAAAAAGTGGCTGACGTACAGAGTCAGCGGTAGACAGATCAGCGCCGGCACGGTGTATGGCAGCAGGTAACCGAGCAGATCCTGGCTGCGTTGACGGGTGCGCAGCCAGCGCCCTTCACGCAGGCGTTTGGCCAACAGGCTGCCGAGCACGGTCAACAACGCGAAACTGCCGAGCCAGGTGCCGGACAACGAAAGGAAATCCCCGACGACGCTCCAGACCGAGCGGTTCGATGGCTGGTTGACCAGTTTGTCGACTTCATCGGCGGCGCGGTCGGCACGCAGGCGCCAGGCGTCGACCAGATGTTCGTTAAGGTCGAGTTTGTCTTGTACGTCATCAATGCTCGAACTGATCGCACCGAGCAGCCCGCCCTGCACCAGCGGTTCGGGTTTGGCCGCTTCTTCGGCGGCGGCCGGGACGCCCGGCAGTGCGGCGGCGTCGATTTCACTGGCGCCGAGAAACAGCAGTGCTCCCAGCACAATGGCGATCCTGAACTTGATCAAAACTCCGAGCTCCCGTGGCTGAACCTGTAAGGAACTGATCGATATTTGTACGGCAAGTTCAAGAGCGCCCTCACCCCAGCCCTCTCCCCGAGGGAGAGGGAGCCGACCGAGTTGAATATTAGAAGTACACCGACCTGCAAGTCCGGAGTCGAACTCAAACCCTGAAAACCATAAAGACCAGCTCCCTTCCCCCTCGTGAGTCGAACTCAAATCCTGAAAACCCTGAAGATCGGCTCCCTTCCCCCTCGCCCCCTTGGGGGAGAGGGTTGGGGTGAGGGGGAGCGCTTTTGATCTTCGCCTTAAAGACGTGACCGTCGGTAACGCCATCGAAACTTTCCCGAACCGCCCGCAGTCATCAAAAGACAGCGGCAACACGAGGACTTTCGACGGGAGGGTGGCATGGCGACGATTCACATCGGTATTTCCGGCTGGCGCTACGAGCCGTGGCGCGGCGACTTCTACCCCGAGGGACTGGCGCAAAAACGCGAATTGCAGTTTGCCTCGCGGGCGGTCAACAGCATCGAAATCAATGGATCGTTCTACGCCCTGCAACGCCCCGAGCGCTATGCCCAGTGGTACGCCGAAACCCCTGAGGACTTCGTTTTCAGCGTCAAGGCGCCACGCTTCATCACCCACATCCGCCGCTTGCGCGAGATCGAAAAACCGTTGGCGAATTTCTTTGCCTCCGGGGTGCTGGAACTTAAGGAAAAGCTCGGGCCGATCCTTTGGCAGTTCCCGCCGAATTTCAAATTCGAGCCTGAGCGTTTCGAACACTTCCTCGCATTATTGCCCCACGACACCGAAGCCGCTGCCACCCTCGCCCATCGACACGATTCCCACCTGCACGGCCACGCGAGCATGAAAGCCTGGCGCAAAAAACCGCTGCGCCACGCGGTGGAGATTCGCCACGACAGCTTTATCGATCCCGACTTTGTGCGCCTGTTGAAACGCCACAACACCGCGCTGGTGATCGCCGACACCGCCGGCAAATGGCCGTACCGCGAAGACCTCACCAGTGACTTCGTTTACCTGCGCCTGCACGGTGCCGAAGCACTTTACGCCAGCGGCTACACCGCGCCAGCCCTCAAGCGTTGGGCCGAGCGCATCGACGCCTGGCACCACGGCGAGCAACCGAAAGATGCCCATCTGATCGCCCCGCGCTTGAAGCCACGCGCACGCAAATCCCGCGAAGTGTTCTGCTATTTCGACAACGACATCAAAGTCCGCGCGCCCTATGACGCCCGTGATCTGTTGCATCGCTTCGAGCTGGATAAAGACCTCGCCACCACTCCCGGTGAATTAGCCGATGAAGGAGTGTTGTCATGAGTATTCCAGAACCGGTCGGCTTCACCGATGAAGGCTCGGTGGTCGCACCAACGGTGCGCACTTTCACCGTGCTGACGGTCAATACCCACAAAGGCTTCACCGCCCTCAACCGACGCTTCATCCTGCCGGAACTGCGTGAGGCGGTGCGCAGCGTCGCCGCCGACGTGGTGTTCCTCCAGGAAGTCCATGGCACTCACGAGCATCACCCCAAGCGCTACACCAACTGGCCGACGATGCCGCAGTACGAATTCCTCGCCGACAGCCTCTGGCCGCAGTTCGCCTACGGGCGCAACGCGGTGTACCCGGAGGGCGATCACGGCAATGCGCTGCTGTCGAAATTCCAGATCATCCGCCACGACAATCTCGACGTATCGATCAGCGGCCATGAGAACCGTGGCCTGCTGCATTGCGTGTTGCGCCTGCCCGGCGATGGCATCGAGATCCATGCGATCTGCGTGCATCTGGGCCTGCGCGAAAGTCATCGCAATGCCCAACTGGATTTGCTCATGCAACGCTTGGCGGAGTTGCCCGACGACGCGCCAGTAATCGTCGCCGGCGACTTCAACGACTGGCGCCAGCGCGCCGATGCCCAACTCAAGCCCTGTGGCCTGCGCGAAGTATTTGCCGAGCATCAGGGCAAACCGGCGCGCAGTTTTCCCGCGCGCCTGCCAACACTGCGGCTCGACCGTATTTACGTGCGCAACCTCAAGGCCAGCCAGCCGAAAGTCCTGGCGAACCGGCCTTGGTCGCACCTTTCCGACCACGTTCCTTTATCGGTAGAGATCGAACTATGAGCAGTGCGCCGCTGGAGAAGTCCGCCGTGGAACCGGTAGCCATCAACCCGCCGATACGCGAGCCGGGCAATGTCGACGTCGAGTACCGCTGGCAGGGCAACAACCGTGTCGAGTTGCTGGAAAATGGCGAGGAGTATTTCCCTCGGGTATTCGCAGCAATGCGTGCGGCGAAGAGTGAAATCCTGCTGGAGACCTTTATCGTTTTCGAAGACAAGGTCGGCGCCGAGTTACAGGAGATTCTTATTGATGCGGCAAAGCGCGGTGTGCGCACCACCGTCAGCTTCGACGGCTTCGGTTGCGGCGAGTTGAGCACCGCTTATCTCACCGCGCTGAGTGAGGCCGGCGTGCATTTGCAGATCTTCGATCCGGCCCCCAAACGTCTGGGCATTCGCACCAATTGGTTCCGCCGTCTGCACCGCAAGATCGTGGTGGTCGACGGGCTGCTCGCGTTCATTGGCGGGATCAATTTTTCCGGCGATCACCTGGCCGATTTCGGCCCCGAGGCCAAGCAGGATTATGCCGTGCAAGTGCAAGGCCCGGCGGTGGCGGACATTCATCATTTCGCCCTGCTGCAAAGCGGTCGTCCCGGACGCGCAAGGTTCTGGTGGCAGCGCCGGCGCCAGCGTCGCGCGGAAATGGCCTTCAACGATCACGACGGACAAGTACGGTTGGTGTTCCGCGACAACGATCAGCACCACACCGATATCGAAGACGTTTACCTGCAGGTGCTGCGCCGCGCCAAACGCCGCGTGGTCATTGCCAACGCCTACTTCTTCCCCGGTTACCGCTTGCTGCGCGAGATCCGCAATGCTGCACGTCGCGGTGTTGACGTACGCCTGATCCTGCAAGGCCAGCCAGACATGCTGGTGGCCAAACTCGCGGCGCGCATGACTTACGATTATTTGCTCAAGGCCGGCGTGCAGATTCACGAATACTGCCAGCGCCCGTTGCACGGCAAAGTGGCGCTGGTGGATGAAGAGTGGAGCACCGTCGGTTCGAGCAATCTCGACCCGCTGAGCCTGTCGCTGAATCTGGAAGCCAACGTGCTGATCCGCGACCGGACATTCAATCAGCATTTGTTCGAGCGCCTCGAAGACCTCAGCCAAAATCACTGCAAAGCCATGGACGCGAGCAAATCCCCGCGTGGACGCATCTGGCACATGACCGTGGGGTTTCTGGTGTTTCACTTTCTGCGGCATTTTCCGGCCATGGCCGGTTGGCTGCCGGCGCACAAACCGCGGCTCAAGCCGTTTCGAGGTGACCGTTCATGAGCCATTCCGAAGCGCACCCGAGTGGTCATTCGGCGCCAGCGACGCACTCGAAATGGAGTCGCTGGAAGCGTCCGCTGACCCTGCTGTTTTTCCTCGCCCTGATTGTCTTGCTGACGCTGTTCGCTACACGCATCGAATGGGCGGAGGTGCTGCAAACCCTCGCCGACTTCAAGGTGCGCACGCTGATCATTGCCGCCGGCCTGACGCTATTGAGTTTTCTCGTTTACGCCAGCTTCGACCTGATCGGCCGCACTTACATTCGCCAGGACCTGACCTGGAAACAGATCCTGCCGGTGGGGATCATCAGCTACGCCTTTAACCTCAATCTCAGTGCCTGGGTCGGCGGCATCGCCATGCGCTATCGATTATATTCGCGCCTCGGTGTGAGCAAAGGCAACATCGCCAAGATTCTCGGCCTGAGCCTGGCGACGAACTGGTTTGGCTACATGACCATTGCCGGTGCGGTGTTCAGCAGCGGACTGGTCAGCATGCCGCCGGGGTGGAAAGTCAGCAGTGATGCGTTGCAAGGCATTGGGGTTTTATTGCTGTTGACCAGCGCCGGATATCTTGCGGCGTGCCAGTTTTCCAAGCGCCGCGAATGGGCGATTCGTGGGGTGGAAATCAATCTGCCGTCGTTGCGCATGGCCGTCCTGCAACTGCTGCTGGGCGCACTGAACTGGTCGTTGATGGCGGCGGTGATTTTCACCTTGCTGCCGAGCAAACTGGATTATCCATTGGTGCTGGGTGTGTTGCTGATCAGCGCGATTGCCGGGGTCATTACACACATCCCGGCGGGGCTCGGTGTGCTGGAAGCGGTGTTTGTCGCGCTGCTGCAACATGAGGCTTCGCGGGGCAGTCTGGTGGCGGGACTGCTGGCGTATCGGGCGATTTATTTTCTGTTGCCGTTGCTGATTACGGTGGTGATGTATCTGGTGGTGGAGGCCAAGGCCAAGGCGCTGCGGATCGAGAAGAAACCTTCCTGAAATAGTTGCTGAGGCTGATGGCCTCTTCGCGAGCAAGCTCGCTCCCACATTGGAAACGCGATCCCCGGTGGGAGCGAGCTTGCTCGCGAAGGCGGCCGAGAGAGCAGCACAAAAAATCATGTCGATTGAATAATGCTCAACCGTTCGCCCACCACCATCTCGGTAATCCAGTCCACCAGAATCGAGGTATAAGCCTGCTGCGACACCGGTTCGCTCAACGCATGATCGGCGCCATCGATAATCCGGTGTGTCAGTGAATGGGTCTGCTGGCACGCCGCGCGGTAACTCATGATCGCCGCATGGGGTACGTAGTCGTCGGTTTCCGACTCCACCAGCAACACATCGCCGGTGAACTGCGAGCACGCATGCAGCGCACGGTTGCTATCGGCGCGCACCAGCGTGCTGCGGTAATCACGCAAATCTGCTTTATCCAGATCCCGTTTGGGCGTGTGCCATTGCTCATCGCGGTACAGCGCCGGTACCCGCAGAGCCAGCCAGCGTACCGGGCGCAGCGACGTGAGAATGGCCGCCAGATAGCCTCCATAACTGGTGCCGACTACGGCGATGGCCGAGGTGTCGAGCGCCGGGTGCGCGAGCAGCCGATCATAGGCCGCCAGCAGATCGCGCAGATTGTCTTCACGGGTGACCCGGGTCAGCGGAATCCCGGTGCCACCGGTGTGGCCGCGCAAGTCAAACGTCAGACACACGCAACCCAGCCCGGCGATGCCTTTGGCCCGTTCAAGATCGCGCTCCTGACTGCCGCCCCAGCCGTGGACAAACAGCACTCCCGGCACTTTCGATTTGGGACTGAGAAATGTCCCGCTCATCTGCTCATCATCAATGTCGATTTGAATGCTTTCACTTCTAGCCGTCATAGGATTTGACCGTTACGTATTTGAGGAGAAATTCACTGTTCTCAGCCGGGCCGCGATAGACCTCGATGGCGTCCGCCGGCAGCGGCTGATCGATATAGGTTTCCACCGAGGACACGCGAATCGCGCGCATCGCCGGATCGTTGACGAAGCTTTGCAGCGCTGCGACTTCGGCACTGCTGGCGCCGCCCATGCGCCAGGATTGTTCGAGCACGCCGCTGCGTGATTTACCATTGCTGTCCAGGCCCTGGGCGATGTCGTAGTTGCGCCGCGAGGCATAAAACCGAGGGTAGGCTTCATCCGCAGCACTGTCGAAAATCTGTGCCTGTTCGATGGCCAGTCGCACATCGTCGGGCAATTCAAGCGCCAGCAGATCGTCATAACCGCCCTGCACCACCAGCAGATTCGAGCCGCCGTATACCGCTTCGCCGTGGGCGTCTTCGGTCAAGTATTGATCACCGCAGTAGCTCAGCACTTTGTCGCCGATGAATGACTGGCCGACGCTGTGGGTGATCACGTCGCTCAAGTCCTGTTCCAGCACCACGCCTTCGCTGAACTGTTTTTCAATGTCGGGGCGAGCGAGGATTTCGTCGAAAGCGTCGAGGCTCCTGACCACTTCCTGGCCGCGACCGGCGCAGGCGTGAACAGGCTTCAGGCGGATCGGGCCGCTGTACAACAGATGCTCGGCGGCGGGTCGCGCGTCTTCCAGCGCAAACACGCTGAGACCATCGAGTACCACGTTGCGCACCCGCTCGGAAAACAGCGGCGCCCAGCCTTGCGGTGCGTGCGCCAGGTGACTGCGCAAGCCGTGGCTGATGGCTTTGGTGCAGATGAAGTCGTGTTCGACAAAGCCGCCCCACAGATCGCCCGGGCCCTTGATGCCGAGCTCTTGAGCCTGGGTGGCGCCGACAATGGTTTGCGTCGGCAACAGATACAGATCACGGCCACGGTGTTTTTGCGGGTCGTAACTGCCGCCGAATTTGAACCCGAGAATCTGCGCCAGCCAACGTGCCAGGGCTTTGTTGGTGTGCACTTCATGCTGCGGCGCGTCGGGGCGCACCGAGTGGGCGACGACGATTTTTCTGCGAGGTGTCGGGGTCATGCGTCCCCCTTCCATCGGTTCGATGATTGTAGCGGTGAGAGGTGCAGAGATCAGGCCAACCGCCGATTGGTGAAAAACCTCGGCGAATCAGGCCGTTGCCGAAATCGTGCTGGCACCGCGCCTGTTTCAAACTGCACGACGGCCCATAAAACCCCGGCAATTTGCACGATCTACAGCGCTGTGGAGTTCAACGTGGGGGTCGATGCTTTCGATAACGGGGTTACACCAAACCGCGCCCGATAATCACTCGGGGCCAGCCCGGTAATCTTCTTGAAGATCGCCCGAAATGCGCCGGGATCCTGATACCCCACTGTCCAGGCAATGTGATCAATCGTGCCATTGCCGAACTCGAGCATCTCACGCGCCTTGCCCACCCGCAGATGCTGGCAGTACTCGGTCGGTTTCAGCCCGGTCGCCGCGCGGAACCGCCGCAGAAACGTGCGCTCCTCCAAGCCTGCCCGCTCAGCCATCGCGGTCAGCGAAACATCCGTTGCGCCAGTGCTCTGCAGCCAGTGCTGGACCTTCAGGATCGCAGCGTCGCCGTGCCCCAGAATCGGCGCGAAGTTACTGCCGCACTCGCTGGCACTGTCACTGTGCTCCACCACCAGAAACCGCGCCGTGCTTGAAGCAATGCTCGGCCCGAGCAGGCGATCAACCAGGCGCAGGCCCAACTCTGACCAAGCCATCAATCCGGCCGTGGTGATCAGGTCGCCGTCATCGACAATCGGCGTATCCGCCTTGAGTCTGATCTTCGGATAACGCTCGGCAAAGGCCTTGGCCGACGTCCAGTGGGTAGTGGCGCTACGGCCGTCGAGCAGACCGCTTTCAGCCAACATCAGCGAGCCTACGCATACCCCGCCCAGCGTCGCACCGTGGGCATGCTGATCGCGTAACCATTGCATCAGGCTGGCCGGAGCCTGCGCCGCCGAAAACCCGCCGATCGATGGCGGAATCAGCACCGCCAGCAAAGCGCTGTCGTCACCCGCATGACTGCTGTAAATCCGCGTTGGCGGCTGATCACCTTCGACCTGCCAATGACTGACCCGCAGCAACGGCAATTGCGCAGCCTGATGTTCGGCGGCAATCCGGTTGGCCACCGCGAACAGATCGGTCAGACCATGCACCGCCGCCATTTGCGCACCGGGGTAAATCAACACGCCCAGCTCAGCAACAGCGGCCCTTTCTGCGCCCATTGTCAGTTTTCCCCTGTCTATTGTCGGTGCGGCCAATCCTCGAATCGCTGGCCAGCGCCAATACTTAAGCCACTTTCAGCCCATCCATCGAGGACACACCCATGGCCAAGCAAGCGCTCATCGTAGTCGATATCCAGAACGACTACTTCCCCCAAGGCAAGTGGCCGCTGGCCGGTGCCGACGCCGCCGCCGACAACGCCGCCCGACTGATCGCCGCGTTTCGCGAGGCAGGCGATTCAGTGGTGCATATCCGCCACGAATTCACCTCAGCGGACGCGCCGTTTTTCACCCCCGGTTCCGAAGGTGCCAAGCTGCATCCGAAAGTGCTCAATCGTGCCGATGAACCGGTGGTACTCAAGCACTTCGTCAATTCGTTTCGCGAAACCGAGCTGCAGTCGATTCTTGATGAGCGAGATATCAAGGAATTGGTGGTGGTCGGCAGCATGAGCCACATGTGCGTCGACGGCATCACCCGCGCCGCAGCGGATCTGGGCTACAGCGTCACAGTGATTCACGACGCGTGCGCCAGCCGTGATCTTCAGTTCAATGGCCTAACCGTGCCGGCCGCACATGTCCATGCCGCCTTCATGTCGGCACTGGGCTTCGCCTACGCCAGCGTGGTATCGACGGATGAATTCCTCGCCGCTAATCGCTGAGTAATATTCGGCAAAACACCAGGCCCGCCTTGCTGCGGGCCTTTTTTCGCCTGTCATAAAAATCTCACGCGTGAGCCATTGCTGGCGCTCGATATTGCTTGTAGTGTGGCTCACGCGTGAGATATCCATAGCCGAGCCGTTGCCATGAAAAGCCGTTCCCCCACAACGAAGTCAGACAGCCCCAAGGGAGAGCGTGCGAAAGCGTCCGCGAAAAAACCGTCGAGCTTTTATATGAAGCAGATGCGCGCGGGCCTCGCGGCCGCCGGTTATGTGAAACACGAAACTTGGGTGCTTCCCGAAAACCGAAGCTTGCTCAAGCAAATGGAGCAACAGCTACGCCAACCGATTCTGGCTGGCTCTTTCATGTCGGAGAATTACATGAGCGCAGGCAACAACTGGAACATCGATAGCCTCTTCAACGCCCTCAAGGCTCTGGACGAGGTGGCTTCGCAGGAGATCACGCTGTCGCTGATCCAGAGCTCCGAACCCAGCATCAAACTGGAAATGAATGAATTCGGCGGTCTGCCGATTCACATCGCCCTGGCCGGCCAGCAGATCATCGTCGACACCGTGCTGGTGGACATCGATTCGATCAGCGACGTGCGCGCCTTCAACGACGCCGTGCTGCGCAGCCGCGAAATGTTCCCGCTGTCGTCGATCGGGATCGAGTCGATGCCGAACGGGCAGACCGTTTACAACATGTTTGGCGCCCTCAGCGCCGACTCGAGCCTGACCAACGTCGTCACCGAGGTGAAAACCCTGGTCGACAACGTGCAGCGCGCGAGTGAAGCCTTCGAACACTTCTTCAAGTAATCAACAGGGAATATCCAATGACTCAGTCCATCTGGAGCAAGTTGTTCACCGCACTGCGCGGCGGCGCCAATGAAGTCGGCGAAGCGATCGCCGACCAACAGGCCTTGCGCATTCTCGACCAGGAAATCCGCGACGCCGATACCGCACTGTCGAATGCGCGCCGTGAACTGGTCACCATCATGGCCAAGCACAAACTGGCGGCCGACCGCGTGAGCGAGTACGACGCCAAGATCAAGGATCTGGAAGCCAAAGCCGTCTCGGCCCTGAACGCCGGCCGTGAAGACCTGGCGCTGGAAGTGGCCGAAGCGATTTCGACCCTGACCAACGAGCTGGATGTCGAGAAAAAGCAGAGCGACGAATTCGGCACTTACGCCGAAAACATGCGCAAGGACATCAGCAAGGCCGAATCGCGGATCAAGAGCCTGCGCCAGCAAGTGGACATGGCCAAGGCCCGTGAAAGCGTGCAAAAAGCCCAGGTCAGCGCTTCCATCGCCAGCGGCGGCGCCAATGGCAAACTGGAAACCGCAGTCGGCACCCTCAACCGCTTGCAAGCCAAGCAGCAGCAGCGCGCAGCCGAACTGAGCGCAGCAGATGAACTGGCTGACGCTTCGACCGGCAACGACCTGGAACGCAAACTGCGCGATGCCGGCATCACGCCGAACGAAGGCAGCGCCAATGCGATCCTTGAGCGCCTGAAGCAAAAGTCCGCTCAGTAAACACTGCGGAAAAAACCTGTGGGAGCGAGCTTGCTCGCGAAAGCGTCGTATCAGTCGACATCAATGTTGACTGACACGCCCTCCTCGCGAGCACGCTCGCTCCCACATGGTTTACGGCGTAGAAATCGCTATGCTCGTTCGCCGCTCGGCCCGGTACACTAGCGATGCTTTTTCGCCGACGAACACTTCCACCCGCTTCAAGGAACGTACCCATGGGATGGTTTAAAGATTTGCTGGGCACCAGCAACTGGCAGACCGCTGCGCCAACACCCACCGTTGCCAGTGGCCCACTCGGCATGGCCCAGGGCAAGGCAGTCAGGTTTGATACGACGCTGGCGCTGTTGCTCGATGGCTCGACGACGGTGCGGGTGCCTTTCGATCAGGCGATCTGGAGCCACGGTTGGGTCGACCTCGGCCAATCGAACAAACTGCATCGCTATTACATGAACGACGAGGATTTCTGGCTGCAGATCCACGTCACCGGTGAGGATCAGGTCGAATCCGTCACGCTGTTCAACTACGCCAGCTACGTGACCGTCAACAGTGACGCCGAGCTGCAGCGCCTGGCGGGCCCGAACAGCCTGATCGGTCTGCCGGCCTACACCCATGAGGGCGTCGAATACACCCGCGAATGGGGCACCGAACAAGGCCAGACCGAACTTGTGCCGATGACCGAACAAGTGGTCAATCCGGACGAAAGCTACACCATCGAACACCACTCCATGCTGTATGCACGCGACACCGGCCTGACCGATCGCCGCGAACTGCTGCTGTTCTCTGTCGAGCAAGACGAAGAAGGCACTGTCAGCCTGAGCACTTCGCTGGGCATCTCGCTATACACGACTGACCTGAGCACCATTTAAAAAAGGAAGTTTTTCATGCTGGAAGTGCTGGCCGTTTCCCTGAACAAGACCGCATTGGTCGGTTTCGTCGTCTATCTGATCGGCGCCGTGCTGCTGTTCATGCTGTTTCAATTCATCTATACGCGGATCACCCCGCACAAAGAGTTCGAGCTGATCCGCTCCGGCAATATCGCTGCCGCCATTGCCCTGTCTGGCGCGATCATTGGTTTTGCAATCCCGGCCAGCAACGTGATTGCGTTTTCGGTCAACGTCCTCGACTTCGTGCTCTGGGCGGTGATTGCCGCGGTGGTGCAGCTGCTGGCTTTTCTCGCCACCGGCCTGGTACTCAAAGGCACTTCCCAGCGCATTGCCAACGGTGAAATTGCTTCGGGCATTTATGTAGCAGCGGTCGCAATCAGCGTCGGCATGCTCAATGCGGCGTGCATGACCCCGTCCAACTGACCGGCAGGAAGCCTTAGATGAAACGCAGCAAATACGTTCAGCTGTCCCTCGCCGCCTCGGTGGCCATGGCCGTTTCCGGCCAGGCGGCAGCCGCGGAGCAACCACGCAACTTCCAGAGCGTGGAACAGTGTGTCGACGCCGCAGTGGCTGCCGATATCTGCTCCAACGCTTACGTCGCCGCGCTGGCTGAGCACCGGCGCATCGCCCCGGCGTACGACGACAAAAGCAAATGCGACGCGGATTTTGCCGCCGACTGGTGTCAGAAAAATTCCGATGGTCGCTTCGTGCCAAAACTGGGCGGTTTCAAGGTGCCGCGCGACGGTGACGCCGCGCAGAATCTCGATGCTATCGCCAACGCGCAGTTGCCCGCCGGTGAAGCGGCCGCCGCGCAAAATGTGCAGAGCACCTCGCACGCTTCCGGCGGCGGTGGTGGTGCAGGCAACGGTTGGTTGACCGGGTGGCTGATCGGCAACGCCATGAGCAACAACGCCAACCGCACGGTTTACCGCGATCGCGATACTCGCCAGACCTACAACACGTCGACGCAGTACCGCAGAGCGGAAACGACGTCGCGCAGCCAGACGGATTACGAGACCAGCAAAAGTAAACCGGTCAACGTCGCCTCGTCGACATCGCGCGGCGGCTTCGGCAGCCAGTCCAGCGCCCGCAGCGGTTGGGGTGGCTGGGGTAGCAGTTCTGGCCGTTCGAGCAGCTGACAATGAAAAAGGTCCATTGCGCCGAGCGCCCCGACTGGAAATACACTGCCGAGAGTCTCGGCTTCATGTTCCACACGATCGATGACGAGCCCTACTGGGACGAAAGCGCGTACTACCAGTTCACGCTTGCACAAATCGAAAACGATCTTGAGGACCCGACCACCGAACTGCATGAGATGTGCATGGATCTGGTCGATCGCGTAGTGCACAGCGAAGAGCTGCTGGATCGCCTGAGCATTCCGGCGCCGTACTACGACATGATCCGAACCTCCTGGCTGGAAGGTCATCCGCATCTGTACGGGCGCATGGACTTTTCCTACAGCGGCAACGGCCCGGCGAAACTGCTTGAGCTCAACTACGACACGCCGACCAGCCTCTACGAAGCGGCGGCGTTTCAGTGGGGCTGGCTGGAGCAATGCATCGAGCGCGGCATGCTGCCGCGCCATGCCGACCAGTTCAATAGCATCGATACCAAACTGCATCAGGCGTTTGCCGAATTGCAGCTCAAGCGGCCGTTCTATTTCGCCTCGATGAAAGACTCGGTCGAAGATAAAGGCACCACGGACTATCTGCGGCTGATAGCCGAGAAGGTCGGCATCGAATCGCGGCACATCGATATCGAAGACATCGGCCTGACAGCCGAGGGTCGTTTTGTCGATCTGGAAGATCGCTGGATCCCGCATCTGTTCAAGCTGCACGCCTGGGAATTCATCTTCCACGAACCGTTCGGCGCGGCGATTGCCGAGTGCGACACGCAGTTTTTCGAGCCAGCGTGGAAGGCGATCCTGTCCAACAAAGGTGCGTTGCCGTTGCTGTGGGAACTGCACAAGGGCCATCCGAATCTGCTCGCGGCGCATCTCGACCCGAATCCGGCCAGCGCTGTGCCCAAGGGCTGGGTACGCAAGCCGTACTTTTCACGGGAAGGCGCCAACATCGAGCTGCAAACGGCGGAAGGTCTGATCGTCAAAGAAGACGGCCCCTACACCGATGCGCCATTTATCCTGCAGGAATTTGCGCCACTGCCGAAGTTTGGTGAGAGTTACACGCTGATCGGCTCCTGGGTCGTTGGCGATCAGGCGGCGGGGATTGGCGTGCGTGAAGACAACAGTCTGATCACCAAGGATTCAAGCCGGTTTCTACCGCATTTGATCCTCGACTGAAACACCAATACCTGTGTGGGAGCGGGGGGATTGCAGGTTCTTTGCTCCACAAAAAAGGCCCGTCGCATTACGCGACGGGCCTTTTTATTTGCAGCGTTTACAACAGCGAATCAGAACGGAATGTCGTCATCAAAGCTGTCGAAATCCGGAGCTGGCTGCGGTGCGGCCTGCTGTGGAGCCGGAGCCGAACGCTGTTGCGGAGCCGACTGCTGCGGGCGCGGAGCCTGCTGACGTGGAGCCGGAGCCGATTGCTGGTAGTTGTTGCCACCGCCTTGTTGGTCGCCCTGTTGTGGACGGCCGCCGAGCAGTTGCATGGTGCCTTGCATGTCGACCACGATTTCAGTGGTGTAACGCTTGATACCGTCTTTTTCCCACTCACGGGTCTGCAGCTTGCCTTCGATGTAGACCTGCGAACCTTTGCGCAGGTATTCACCGGCGATTTCGGCGACTTTGCCGAACATCGAAACACGGTGCCACTCGGTCTTCTCGACCTTCTGACCGGTTTGCTTGTCGGTCCACTGTTCGCTGGTTGCCAGACTCAGGTTGGTCACCGCGTTACCGTTAGGCAGGTAGCGAACTTCGGGATCCTGGCCGCAAGTGCCGACCAATATGACTTTGTTAACCCCACGGGCCATAACGTTCTCCTAGGCTTCGCAAGCAGCCCCGGCCGGGTTGTTCACCAGGCGTTCGAGGGTGTCGCGATCCACTAATTCTTTGTCCAGTTTGATGTAAACAGCCGCTTCGTCAGCAACTATCACTGCATCGGTTACCCCTACGAGGGCCTTGAGGCGCTCGACCAGACCCGCTTCGCGGATCGCCTCGGGCGACAACGGCAAGCGCAGGCTCGTCACGTAGGGAGGTTCACGCATGGTAACAGCAAAGGCCAGCCAGATGGCAGCCAGACCCGCGCATCCAAGGAACACAACCGACAGACCGCCATGCTGAAACAGCCAGCCGCCGAGTATCCCGCCGAGTGCCGAACCGAGGAACTGGCTGGTGGAGTACACGCCCATGGCCGTGCCCTTGCCGCCCGCCGGTGAAACCTTGCTGATCAGTGACGGCAATGAAGCCTCCAGCAGATTGAACGCGGTGAAAAACACCACCGTGCCGATCACCAGAGCCCGCAAGCTGTCACCGAACTGCCAGAAGAATAGCTCAGTCAGCATCAGCGTCAGGACGGCGCCGAGCAAAACTCGTTTCATTTTGCGTTTCTTCTCGCCATAGATGATGAACGGGATCATGGCGAAGAACGAAATCAGCAGCGCGGTGAGGTAGACCCACCAGTGCTGTTCCTTGGGCAAACCGGCTTTTTCGACCAGCGCCAGGGGCAATGCAACGAAGCTCGACATCAACATGGCATGTAACACAAAGATGCCCAGATCAAGGCGAAGCAGGTCAGGATGCTTGAGCGTCGGCATCAAAGCCTGACGCGCCACGCCGGACTCGCGATGCGTCAGCGGTCCAGTGGACTTGGGCACCATAAACATCACGATGACGATGCCCACCAGCGCCATGCCACCTGTGGCCAGGAACAACCCGGACAAGCCGAACGCGCGGGTCAGCAACGGCCCGACGACCATGGCCACGGCGAACGACAGGCCGATGGTCATGCCAATCATCGCCATCGCTTTGGTACGGTGTTGTTCGCGGGTGAGATCGGAGAGCAACGCCATGACCGCAGCGGAAATCGCCCCGGCGCCTTGCAGGATCCGCCCGGCAATCACGCCCCAGATCGAATCGGCTTGCGAGGCCAGGACACTGCCGAGGGCGAAGACAATCAGCCCGAGGTAAATCACCGGGCGGCGGCCAATACGGTCGGAAATGATCCCGAACGGAATCTGGAAAATCGCCTGGGTCAGGCCGTAAGCGCCGATGGCCAACCCGATCAGGGCCGGGGTCGCACCTGCCAGATCCATGCCGTAGGTCGCCAGTACCGGCAACACCATGAACATGCCCAGCATACGGAAGGCGAACACCAGGGCCAGACCGCTCGCCGCGCGGGTCTCGCTGCCACTCATGCGTTCGCTGTGGGGATCGTGCATGGAAAAACCTCGTGTGAACCGGCGGCGATTCTACCAGTCCCATCGAAAGACGGGGTAGATCGCGACGCTTTGACGCGTACAGATGAAACACTCTTCATTCAGGGCAAACAACGCTACGCTTGATAGTGTGCATCCATCCAGTATTTGCCCGTATACTCTTACGCTTTCGACGCCCGCCGAGCGAGGCCACTTTGGACAAGATCCTGATACGTGGGGCCCGTACCCACAACCTGAAGAACATCGACCTGACCCTGCCACGGGACAAGCTGATCGTCATCACCGGCCTGTCCGGATCCGGCAAGTCGTCCCTGGCCTTCGACACACTGTACGCCGAAGGTCAGCGCCGCTATGTCGAATCGCTGTCGGCTTACGCCCGCCAGTTCCTGTCGATGATGGAAAAACCCGACGTCGACACCATCGAAGGCCTGTCGCCGGCGATCTCCATCGAACAGAAGTCGACCTCGCATAACCCGCGCTCCACGGTCGGCACCATCACTGAAATCTACGATTACCTGCGTCTGCTCTATGCACGCGTTGGTACGCCACGCTGCCCGGATCACGACATTCCGCTGGAGGCGCAGACCGTCAGCCAAATGGTTGATCTGGTGTTGGCGCAGCCAGAAGGCAACAAACTGATGTTGTTGGCTCCGGTGATTCGCGAACGCAAGGGTGAACACCTTTCGGTCTTCGAAGAGCTGCGCGCCCAGGGTTTCGTTCGTGCGCGAGTCAACGGGCGGATCTGCGAGCTCGACGAATTGCCGAAACTCGATAAACAGAAGAAGCATTCGATCGATGTGATCGTCGACCGCTTCAAGGTCCGCGCCGATCTGCAGCAACGTCTGGCCGAGTCTTTCGAGACCGCGCTGAAACTGGCGGACGGCATCGCCCTGGTCGCGCCAATGGACGACGAGCCGGGCGAAGAGATGATCTTCTCCGCGCGCTTCGCCTGCCCGATCTGCGGCCACGCCATTAGCGAACTTGAGCCGAAGCTGTTTTCCTTCAACAACCCGGCCGGCGCCTGCCCGACGTGCGATGGTCTGGGCGTGAAGCAATTCTTCGACATCAAGCGGCTGGTCAACGGCGACCTGACCTTGGCCGAGGGTGCGATTCGCGGCTGGGACCGACGCAACGTCTACTACTTCCAGATGCTCGGCTCACTGGCCTCGCACTACGGTTTCAGCCTCGAAGTACCGTTCAACGAACTGCCGGCCGATCAGCAGAAATTCATCCTGCATGGCAGCGGCTCGCAGAACGTCGACTTCAAATACCTCAACGACCGTGGCGACATCGTCAAACGCTCGCACCCGTTCGAAGGCATCGTGCCCAACCTAGAGCGGCGCTACCGCGAAACCGAGTCGGCGAGCGTGCGCGAAGAACTGGCCAAGTTCCTTAGCACTCAGTCCTGCCCGGATTGCCGCGGCACTCGCCTGCGTCGTGAAGCACGTCACGTCTGGGTTGGCGAGAAGACTCTGCCGGCGGTGACCAATTTGCCAATTGGCGATGCTTGCGAGTATTTCGGCCAGCTGAAAATGACCGGCCGCCGTGGCGAGATCGCGGACAAGATTCTCAAGGAAATCCGTGAGCGTCTGCAGTTCCTGGTCAACGTCGGTCTCGATTATCTGTCGCTGGATCGCAGCGCTGACACCCTTTCCGGTGGTGAAGCACAACGTATTCGTCTGGCCAGCCAGATCGGTGCGGGGCTGGTGGGCGTTCTGTACATCCTCGACGAACCGTCCATTGGCTTGCATCAGCGTGACAACGATCGACTGCTCGGCACGCTCAAGCACCTACGCGATATCGGCAACACGGTGATCGTGGTCGAGCATGACGAAGATGCGATTCGCCTGGCCGATTACGTTGTGGATATCGGCCCGGGTGCCGGTGTGCATGGCGGGCAGATCGTTGCCGAAGGTACGCCGGCCGAAGTCATGGCCCACCCTGACTCTCTGACCGGCAAGTACCTGTCCGGCCGAGTGAAGATCGAGGTGCCGGCCAAGCGCACGCCGCGCAACAAGAAGCTGACGCTGTCGCTCAAGGGCGCGCGCGGCAACAATCTGCGCAATGTCGACCTTGAGATCCCGATCGGTTTGCTGACGTGCGTTACCGGTGTGTCCGGCTCGGGCAAATCGACGCTGATCAACAACACGCTGTTCCCGCTGAGCGCCACCGCACTCAATGGCGCGACCACGCTGGAAGCCGCTGCGCACGACAGCATCAAGGGCCTGGAGCATCTCGACAAAGTCGTCGATATCGACCAGAGCCCGATCGGTCGTACGCCGCGTTCCAACCCGGCGACGTACACCGGGCTGTTCACGCCGATCCGCGAGCTGTTTGCTGGCGTACCGGAATCACGCTCGCGTGGTTATGGCCCGGGGCGCTTCTCCTTCAACGTCAAGGGCGGTCGTTGCGAGGCTTGTCAGGGCGACGGCCTGATCAAGGTGGAAATGCACTTCCTGCCGGACATCTACGTGCCCTGCGACGTGTGCAAGAGCAAGCGCTACAACCGCGAAACCCTTGAGATCAAATACAAGGGCAAGAGCATCCACGAAACCCTCGAGATGACTATCGAGGAAGCCCGGGAGTTCTTCGATGCGGTGCCGGCGCTGGCGCGCAAGCTGCAGACGCTGATGGATGTCGGTCTGTCGTACATCAAGCTTGGGCAGTCGGCGACGACGTTGTCCGGCGGTGAGGCGCAACGGGTCAAACTGTCTCGCGAACTCTCCAAACGCGACACCGGCAAAACCCTGTACATCCTCGATGAGCCGACCACGGGTCTGCACTTCGCCGATATCCAGCAACTGCTCGATGTGCTGCATCGCTTGCGTGACCACGGCAACACGGTGGTGGTGATCGAGCACAATCTGGATGTGATCAAAACCGCCGACTGGCTGGTCGATCTCGGTCCGGAGGGTGGCTCCAAAGGTGGACAGATCATTGCCACCGGTACACCGGAGCAAGTGGCCGAGATGAAGCAATCTCACACCGGCCATTACCTCAAGCCGTTGCTGATCCGCGACCGGGCTTAAACGCCGGGCATGAAAAAGCCCCTGTCACTTCATCAGTGACAGGGGCTTTTTTATATCGACTGCAATCAGGACGTGTGGGATTGCAGGTAATTCTCGAGACCGATCAGCTTGATCAGGCCCAACTGCTTTTCCAGCCAGTAGGTGTGATCTTCTTCGGTGTCGTTGAGCTGAACCCGCAGGATCTCGCGGCTGACATAGTCTTTGTGCTGTTCGCACAGTTCAATGCCTTTGCACAGCGCCGCGCGAACTTTGTATTCGAGACGCAGATCAGCTTCGAGCATCTCCGGCACAGTGGTGCCGACATCCAGATCATCCGGACGCATGCGCGGTGTGCCTTCGAGCATCAGAATCCGGCGCATCAACGCATCAGCGTGACCCGCTTCTTCTTCCATCTCGTGGTTGATTCGCTCGTAGAGCTTGGTGAACCCCCAGTCCTCATACATCCGCGAATGAACGAAATATTGATCACGCGCGGCCAGTTCGCCGGTCAGCAACGTGTTGAGGTAATCGATTACGTCTGGGTGGCCTTGCATCGCCCTACATCTCCCTACTTGAAAGTCTGTAGTTTGAACCAAGCTGACCGGAAGGTCACCCGATTAGCGCAATAAAAGCGAAGATATTCTTAGAAAAGCAGCCTAAATAACGCAAAAACCGCCCAAATGAGGGCGGTTCTGCTTCTCGTTTAGACTTCGTTAAGCTGTACGTTGAGCAGCTTTGCGATTGCTTCTCCATACGCCGGGTCGGCCTTGTAGAAGTGCTGCAACTGGCGATCGACGACATCACTGGAAACACCACCCATCGCACCGGCGATGTTGCTGACCAGCAGTGCTTTCTGCTCATCACTCATCAGGCGAAACAGCGCGCCAGCGTGGCTGTAGTAATCGGTGTCCTCGCGATGATCGTAACGATCAGCCGCACCGCTCAAGGCCAGTGCAGGCTCGGCGTAGTGCGGAGCTTGCTTCGGCGATTCGATGTAGCTGTTCGGTTCGTAGTTAGGCGCCGCCCCACCGTTGCTGCCAAACGCCATCGAACCGTCACGCTGGTAAGTGTTGACCGGGCTGCGTGGAGCATTGACCGGCAACTGCTGGTGATTGGTACCGACACGATAACGATGGGCATCGGCGTAAGCGAATACACGACCTTGCAGCATGCGATCTGGCGACAGACCCACGCCTGGCACCATGTTGCTTGGGCCGAATGCCGCTTGTTCGACTTCAGCGAAATAGTTGAGCGGGTTGCGGTTCAGTTCCAGCTCACCCACTTCGATCAGCGGAAATTCCTTTTGCGACCAGGTTTTGGTCACATCGAACGGGTTCTCGTAGTGCGCCGCGGCCTGAGCCTCGGTCATGATCTGAATGCACACGCGCCATTTCGGGAAGTCACCGCGTTCGATTGCCTCAAACAGGTCACGCTGGGCATAGTCCGGATCGGTACCCGCCAGACGCGCTGCATCGGCCGGCGCTAGGTTCTTGATACCTTGCCTGGTTTTGTAGTGCCACTTCACCCAGTGACGCTCACCTTTAGCGCTGATCAGGCTGTAGGTGTGACTGCCGAAGCCGTGCATATGACGGTAGCCGTCAGGAATACCGCGGTCGGAGAACAGAATCGTGACCTGGTGCAGTGCCTCAGGTGAATGCGACCAGAAATCCCACATCATCTGCGCGCTTTTCAGGTTGCTTTGCGGCAGACGTTTTTGCGTGTGGATGAAATCGGGGAATTTCAGTGGATCGCGAATGAAGAACACCGGCGTATTGTTGCCAACAATGTCCCAGTTACCTTCTTCGGTGTAGAACTTCAGCGCAAAACCGCGCGGGTCACGCTCAGTGTCTGCCGAGCCACGCTCGCCACCCACTGTGGAGAAACGCAGGAACGTCGGGGTTTGCTTGCCGACAGCTTCAAACAGTTTGGCGCTGGTGTACTCGGTAATGTCACGAGTCACCGTGAAGGTACCGTAAGCACCCGAACCTTTGGCGTGTACGCGGCGCTCAGGGATGTTTTCACGGTTGAAATGGGCAAGCTTCTCGAGCAGGTGAAAATCGTCGAGCAGCAGCGGGCCACGTGGGCCGGCGGAGCGAGAATTCTGGTTATCAGCGACAGGAGCGCCACTGGCGGTCGTAAGCGTTTTGATCTGGCTCATACGGTCTTCTTCCTCTGTCAGTCTTGAAACTGCCGGCTAATCGGCTTGCTGGGAAGTATCGATCATCCATGTGACAGCCACAAATTCATTAACTTGCAGACATCGATAGATAATTACTAATTATGTTTCCCAGCACATAGTGACAACAGAAGAGCGTCGGAAGCTTGTATGAACCGCGCATTTTCTTGCGGACACAAAAAACCGGGCACTAGGCCCGGTTCTTCGTTTCAGACTGACGTCTTACTCGGCGGATACAGCTTCGCCAGCAGTAGCACGATCAACCAACTCGACGTACGCCATAGGCGCGTTGTCGCCAGCGCGGAAACCGCACTTGAGGATGCGCAGGTAGCCACCCTCACGGGTAGCGTAACGCTTGCCCAGGTCGTTGAAGAGCTTACCAACGATAGCTTTCGAACGAGTACGGTCGAAAGCCAGACGGCGGTTAGCCAGGCTGTCTGTCTTGGCCAGAGTGATCAGCGGCTCAGCAACGCGACGCAGTTCTTTGGCTTTTGGCAGAGTAGTTTTGATCAGCTCGTGCTCGAACAGCGACACCGCCATGTTTTGGAACATGGCCTTGCGGTGCGAGCTGGTGCGGCTCAGGTGACGACCACTTTTACGATGACGCATGGTTCATTCCTTACCAAACACTACGTTCGGTGATTACGACGATCAGGCAGTCGCCTTGTCGTCCTTCTTAAGACTTGCAGGCGGCCAGTTGTCGAGGCGCATGCCGAGGGACAGACCGCGGGAGGCCAGAACGTCCTTGATTTCAGTCAAGGATTTCTTGCCCAGGTTCGGAGTCTTCAACAGCTCTACTTCGGTACGCTGAATCAGGTCACCGATGTAGTAGATGTTTTCCGCCTTAAGGCAGTTAGCCGAACGTACAGTCAGTTCCAGATCGTCAACCGGGCGAAGCAGGATCGGATCGATCTCGTCTTCCTGCTCGACAACCACTGGCTCACTGTCACCTTTGAGGTCGACGAACGCAGCCAACTGCTGTTGCAGGATGGTTGCAGCGCGACGGATAGCCTCTTCAGGGTCCAGAGTACCGTTGGTTTCCAGATCAATAACCAGCTTGTCCAGGTTGGTACGCTGCTCGACACGGGCGTTTTCCACCACGTATGCGATACGGCGAACCGGGCTGAACGAAGAGTCAAGCTGCAAGCGACCGATGCTGCGGCTTTCGTCTTCATCGCTCTGACGCGAGTCGGCTGGTTCATAACCACGACCACGAGCTACGGTGAGCTTCATGTTCAGGGCGCCGTTAGACGCCAGGTTAGCGATTACGTGATCGGGATTAACGATCTCGACATCATGATCCAGCTGAATATCGGCAGCGGTAACCACCCCCGAACCCTTCTTCGACAAGGTCAGCGTAACTTCGTCACGACCGTGCAGCTTGATGGCCAGACCTTTAAGGTTCAACAGGATTTCAATTACGTCTTCCTGTACACCTTCGATGGCGCTGTACTCGTGGAGCACACCGTCAATCTCGGCCTCGACTACTGCGCAGCCGGGCATTGAGGACAACAGGATGCGGCGCAGCGCGTTGCCCAGGGTGTGGCCAAAACCACGCTCGAGAGGCTCGAGAGTGATCTTGGCGCGGGTTGGACTGACAACCTGCACATCAATGTGGCGGGGTGTCAGGAACTCATTTACCGAAATCTGCATGGATGCACCTATTTTCTAGCCCTTACTTGGAGTAGAGCTCGACAATCAGGCTTTCGTTGATGTCGGCGGACAGATCACTGCGAGCAGGAACGTTCTTGAAAACGCCCGACTTCTTCTCAGTGTCTACTTCTACCCATTCTACGCGGCCACGTTGGGCACACAGATCGAGAGCTTGGACAATGCGAAGTTGGTTTTTTGCTTTCTCGCGAACTGCAACCACGTCACCAGCACGAACCTGATACGACGGAACGTTTACGGTCTGACCGTTAACGCTGATCGACTTGTGCGATACCAGCTGGCGGGATTCGGCACGAGTCGAACCAAAGCCCATACGGTATACAACGTTGTCCAGACGGCATTCGAGCAGTTGCAGCAGGTTTTCACCGGTTGCACCTTTCTTGCCAGCAGCTTCTTTGTAGTAGCCGCTGAATTGACGCTCGAGAACGCCGTAGATACGACGGACCTTCTGCTTTTCACGCAGTTGGGTGCCGTAGTCGGACTGGCGACCGCGGCGTTGGCCGTGGATACCAGGTGCTGCTTCAATGTTGCACTTCGATTCGATCGCGCGCACGCCGCTCTTCAGGAAGAGATCGGTGCCTTCGCGACGAGCGAGTTTGCATTTTGGACCAATGTAACGAGCCATTCTTTACAATCTCCTGGATTACACGCGGCGCTTCTTCGGCGGACGGCACCCGTTGTGCGGGATTGGCGTCACGTCGGTGATGCTGGCGATCTTATAGCCACAGCCGTTCAATGCACGGACAGCAGACTCACGACCTGGACCTGGACCTTTGACGTTAACGTCGAGGTTTTTCAGGCCATATTCCAGCGCAGCTTGACCAGCACGTTCAGCAGCTACTTGAGCAGCAAACGGGGTGGACTTGCGGGAACCGCGGAAACCCGAACCACCGGAGGTAGCCCAAGAAAGCGCGTTACCTTGACGGTCGGTGATGGTCACGATGGTGTTGTTAAAAGAAGCATGGATGTGGGCGATGCCATCAACCACTGTCTTTTTAACTTTTTTACGAGGACGAGCAGCAGGTTTTGCCATGATTAATTTCCTGTCGATTCGCGTGGGCGATTACTTGCGGATCGGCTTACGCGGACCTTTACGGGTACGCGCGTTAGTCTTGGTACGCTGACCGCGTACTGGAAGACCACGACGATGACGCAGACCACGGTAGCAACCGAGGTCCATCAAACGCTTGATTTTCATGTTGATTTCGCGACGCAGGTCACCTTCAGTGGTGAACTTCGCCACTTCGCCACGCAACTGCTCAATCTGCTCGTCGCTCAGATCTTTGATCTTTGCGGCTGGGTTTACCCCAGTCTCTGCGCAAATTTTCTGCGCAGTAGTGCGACCAACACCATAGATGTAGGTCAGCGAGATAACAGTGTGCTTGTTATCTGGAATGTTAACGCCTGCAATACGGGCCATTCAGTGGGACTCCAATTGACAGCTACCTACGCCCCGGAAGCCAAGAAATAGGGCGCGAGATAATATCGCTGTAATAACAAATAATCAACCCGGCAGCGCACTAGCTGCCGGGCTTCAAGCAGATCACACTCAGCCTTGGCGCTGTTTGTGACGCGGTTCCGCGCTGCAAATTACTCGAACAACACCTTCGCGGCGAATAATCTTGCAGTTACGGCACAGCTTTTTCACCGATGCACGAACTTTCATCACCAACTCCTCGAACCTTATGGGTACTCAGCGCAACATGCCGCTGCCGTAACCCTTCAGGTTGGCTTTCTTCATCAGGGATTCGTACTGGTGCGAAACGAGGTGCGATTGTACTTGGGACATGAAGTCCATCACAACCACGACCACGATCAGCAACGAGGTCCCGCCAAGGTAGAACGGAACGTTTGCTGCAACCACCAGGAACTGGGGCAACAGGCACACGGCCGTCATGTAAAGAGCACCGAACATGGTCAAGCGAGTCAGAACGCCATCAATGTAGCGCGCAGACTGCTCACCTGGACGGATGCCCGGAATAAAGGCACCGGACTTCTTCAGGTTTTCCGCTACGTCTTTCGGATTGAACATCAACGCCGTATAGAAGAAGCAGAAGAAAATAATCCCTGCACTAAACAGCAGAATATTCAACGGCTGACCAGGAGCGATCGACTGCGAGATGTCCTGCAACCAGCCCATACCTTCAGACTGACCGAACCAGGCACCCAACGAAGCCGGAAACAGCAAAATGCTGCTCGCGAAAATAGCCGGAATAACGCCGGCCATGTTCACTTTCAACGGCAAGTGGCTTGTCTGCGCAGCAAAAACCTT
Source organism: Pseudomonas sp. (assembly GCF_049300855.1). Taxonomy (GTDB): domain Bacteria; phylum Pseudomonadota; class Gammaproteobacteria; order Pseudomonadales; family Pseudomonadaceae; genus Aquipseudomonas. The sequence continues at coordinate 225,053 of NZ_JBAQKH010000027.1, forward strand.
GCGGCCCTGCTGACGCTTGGCGTAGTGAACAGCGATACGACGCTGACCACGCTCAATGAACACCACGAAACCGATAATCGCTACTGCCAGCAAACCGATGGCAACCAGGGCGAAGATGTTGATATCACCCTGACGCGCAGACTCGAAAGACTGCCCGATTGCTCTCGGAAGACCGGCGACGATACCCGAAAAAATCAACATCGAGATACCGTTACCTACACCACGCTCAGTAATCTGCTCACCCAGCCACATCATGAACATCGCACCAGCCACAAACGTGGATACCGCGACGAAATGGAAGCCAAAGTCACCAGTGAACGCAACGCCCTGCCCTGCCAGACCAATGGACATGCCAATAGCCTGAACGAGAGCGAGGACGACGGTGCCGTAGCGGGTGTACTGGCTGATCTTGCGACGGCCAGCTTCACCTTCCTTCTTCAACTGCTCCAGCTGCGGGCTGACGGCGGTCATCAGTTGCATGATGATCGATGCCGAAATGTACGGCATGATCCCCAGTGCAAAGATGCTCATCCGTTCCAGCGCGCCGCCGGAGAACATGTTGAACAAGCTAAGAATGGTCCCCTCATTCTGTCGAAACAGGTCTGCGAGTCGGTCCGGGTTGATACCTGGAACCGGGATGTGTGCGCCTATTCGGTAGACGATAATCGCCAGGAACAGAAAACGCAGACGAGCCCAGAGTTCAGACATACCGCCTTTGCCGAGCGCAGAGAGAGCACCTTGCTTAGCCATTTATTCCTCGAACTTGCCGCCAGCTGCTTCGATAGCCGCACGCGCACCTTTGGTGGCGCCGATTCCCTTGCCGATAGTGACAGCGCGAGTCACTTCACCGGACAGCATGATTTTCACACGCTGTACGTTGACGTTGATCACGTTGGCATCTTTCAGGGACTGCACGGTGACGATGTCGCCTTCCACTTTAGCCAGCTCGGACAGACGCACTTCTGCGCGGTCCATGGCCTTCAGGGAAACGAAACCGAACTTCGGCAGGCGACGATGCAGCGGCTGTTGACCGCCTTCAAAGCCTGGAGCAATGGTGCCACCGGAGCGGGAGGTTTGACCTTTGTGGCCACGGCCACCAGTCTTACCCAAACCGCTACCGATACCACGGCCCGGACGATGCTTTTCGCGACGGGAACCCGGCGCTGGACTCAGATCATTGAGTTTCATCGATTAACCCTCGACACGCAGCATGTAGTAAGCCTTGTTGATCATCCCGCGATTCTCGGGAGTATCCTGGACTTCTACAGTGTGACCGATGCGACGCAGACCCAGACCCTTAACGCACAATTTGTGGTTAGGGATGCGGCCGGTCATGCTTTTGATCAGCGTTACTTTAACGGTAGCCATGATCAGAAGATCTCCTTGACGCTTTTGCCACGCTTGGCGGCAATGGATTCAGGAGACTGCATAGCTTTCAAACCTTTGAAAGTGGCGTGAACCACGTTTACCGGGTTAGTCGAGCCGTAGCACTTGGCCAGAACGTTCTGAACGCCAGCAACTTCGAGGACAGCACGCATAGCGCCGCCAGCGATGATACCGGTACCTTCAGAAGCAGGCTGCATGTACACCTTCGAAGCGCCATGAGCGGACTTCATTGCGTACTGCAGAGTGGTGCCGTTCAGATCAACTTGGATCATGTTGCGGCGAGCAGCTTCCATTGCCTTCTGGATCGCAGCAGGCACTTCACGCGACTTGCCACGGCCGAAGCCAACACGCCCTTTACCATCACCAACCACGGTCAACGCGGTGAAAGTGAAGATACGGCCGCCTTTAACGGTTTTGGCTACGCGGTTAACTTGAACCAGCTTCTCAATGTAGCCTTCGTCGCGCTTTTGGTCGTTATTTGACATAACTTAGAACTCCAGCCCAGCTTCACGAGCAGCATCAGCCAACGCTTTAACGCGGCCGTGGTACTTGAAGCCAGAGCGGTCGAAAGCCACTTGCGAGACGCCAGCGGCCTTAGCACGCGTAGCGACCAGCTGGCCAACCTTTGTGGCCGCGTCGATGTTGCCAGTGGCGCCATCACGCAGTTCTTTATCCAAAGTCGAGGCGCTTGCCAGGACTTTGTTGCCGTCGGCCGAGATGACCTGGGCGTAGATGTGCTGCGACGAGCGGAACACGCAGAGACGCACGACTTCGAGTTCGTGCATTTTCAGGCGTGCTTTGCGAGCGCGACGCAGTCGAGTAACTTTTTTGTCGGTCATTTGCTATGCCCTACTTCTTCTTGGCTTCTTTACGACGGACGACTTCGTCCGCGTAGCGCACACCTTTGCCTTTGTACGGCTCTGGTGGACGGAAGTCGCGGATCTCAGCGGCCACTTGACCTACCAGCTGCTTGTCGATGCCCTTGATCAGGATATCGGTCTGGCTAGGAGTCTCAGCGGTGATGCCTTCCGGCAGTTCGTAATCCACTGGGTGCGAGAAGCCAAGGGCCAGGTTCAAAACCGTGCCTTTTGCTTGCGCCTTGTAACCAACACCGACCAGCTGGAGCTTACGCTCGAAGCCTTGGCTTACGCCTTGGACCATGTTGTTTACCAACGCACGCGTGGTACCGGCCATTGCGCGAGTTTGTTGATCGCCATTGCGAGCAGCGAAACGCAGCTCACCAGCTTCTTCAACGATCTCAACGGACGAATGGATGTTCAGTTCAAGAGTACCCTTGGCACCCTTCACCGAAAGCTGTTGGCCTGCGAATTTTACTTCGACACCGGCTGGCAGCTTAACGGGGTTCTTAGCGACGCGAGACATGCTTATCCCCCCTTAGAACACAGTGCAAAGAACTTCGCCGCCGACACCGGCAGCGCGCGCAGCACGATCCGTCATCACACCTTTGTTGGTGGAGACGATAGACACGCCAAGACCGCCACGAACTTTCGGCAGATCTTCAACGGACTTGTACTGACGCAGGCCTGGACGACTAACGCGCTTCACTTCTTCGATAACCGGACGGCCTTCGAAGTACTTCAGCTCGATGGACAACGACGGCTTAGCGTCGGTGGTGATCTGAAAATCCGCGATGTAACCTTCGTCCTTCAGGACTTTTGCTACAGCCACCTTCAGCGTGGAAGACGGCATGCTTACGACAGACTTTTCAGCCATCTGGGCATTACGGATTCGAGTTAGCATGTCCGCTAACGGGTCCTGCATACTCATGGGCTAGACGCTCCTAATACAGAAAAATTAGCCTTGCGGCTACTACTTGTCGCCGAGAACTTCCGGGCATGAAAAACACGGGCTCAGGCGAGCCGGTCATTCTAGACATACCCCGGAAATGAATCAAGCCCCAAAAGGGGCTTGATTCAGATTCAAGGCCACCGATGGTCAGGTTCTTGCAAACCTGACCATCGAGACTTTGACAGCAATTACCAGCTGGCTTTAACCAGACCTGGTACGTCACCACGCATTGCAGCTTCACGCAGCTTGTTACGGCCAAGGCCGAACTTGCGGTAAACGCCGTGCGGACGACCAGTCAGGCGGCAACGGTTACGCATGCGCGCAGCGCTTGCGTCACGTGGTTGCTTCTGCAGAGCTACGGTAGCTTCCCAACGCGCTTCTGGACTTGCGTTCAGATCAACGATGATAGCTTTCAGCGCTGCACGCTTGGTGGCGTACTTGGCAACAGTGAGCTGACGCTTCAGCTCACGGTTTTTCATGCTCTTCTTGGCCATTTTCCTACTCCAATCAGTTGCGGAACGGGAATTTGAAAGCACGCAGCAGAGCGCGGCCTTCATCATCGTTCTTGGCAGTGGTGGTCAGGGTAATGTCCAGACCGCGGAGAGCATCGATCTTGTCGTAGTCGATTTCCGGGAAAATGATCTGCTCTTTCACGCCCATGCTGTAGTTACCACGACCATCGAAGGACTTGGCATTCAGGCCGCGGAAGTCGCGAACCCGAGGCAGGGAGATCGACAGCAGACGATCCAGGAATTCATACATACGCTCACGGCGCAGAGTCACTTTGACGCCGATCGGCCATCCTTCACGGACTTTAAAGCCAGCGATGGATTTACGAGCGTAGGTCACAACGACTTTTTGGCCGGTGATCTTTTCCAGGTCAGCAACAGCATGCTCGATGACTTTCTTGTCACCAACAGCTTCGCCCAGACCCATGTTCAGGGTGATCTTTGTAACGCGTGGAACTTCCATCACGTTCGAAAGCTTAAGTTCTTCCTTAAGCTTCGGTGCGATTTCCTTCCAGTAAATCTCTTTTAGTCGTGCCATGGTCTTCTACCTAGCAGTGTTCAAGCATCAACCGCTTTTTGGGTCGACTTGAAGACACGAATTTTCTTGCCGTCTTCTACTTTGAAACCAACGCGGTCAGCCTTGTTGGTTTCGCCGTTGAAAATGGCGACGTTAGAAGCGTCCAGTGGAGCTTCTTTTTCGACGATACCGCCTTGCACGCCCGACATCGGGTTAGGCTTGGTATGACGCTTAACCAGGTTCAGACCGCCAATAACCAGACGGTTATTAGCAAGAACCTTAAGCACCTTACCGCGCTTACCTTTGTCTTTGCCGGCGATCACGATGATCTCGTCGTCACGACGAATCTTTTGCATGTCGGATCTCCTTACAGCACTTCTGGGGCGAGCGAGACGATCTTCATGAACTTCTCAGTACGAAGTTCACGGGTCACTGGCCCAAAGATACGGGTGCCGATCGGCTCTTGCTTGTTGTTCAGAAGAACAGCAGCGTTGCCATCAAAGCGGATAATGGAGCCATCAGCACGACGTACGCCGTGACGAGTGCGGACTACAACAGCAGTCATCACTTGGCCTTTTTTCACTTTACCGCGAGGAATTGCTTCCTTCACGGTAACTTTGATGATGTCACCGATACCAGCGTAACGACGATGGGAGCCACCCAGCACCTTGATGCACATAACGCGGCGAGCGCCGCTGTTATCGGCCACATCGAGCATGGATTGAGTCTGAATCATATAATTTCTCCGACCCCTAGTCCTTAGACTTCCACAGCGCGTTCGAGAACATCAACCAGCGCCCAAGACTTGGTCTTGGCCAAAGGACGAGTTTCACGAATAGTGACTTTGTCGCCGATGTGGCACTGATTGGTTTCGTCGTGCGCGTGCAGCTTAGTCGAACGCTTAACGTATTTACCGTAGATCGGGTGCTTAACGCGACGCTCGATCAGTACGGTGATGGTTTTGTCCATCTTGTCGCTGACAACACGGCCAGTCAGCGTACGGACAGTTTTTTCGGCTTCAGCCATGATCACTTACCTGCCTGCTGGTTGAGCACAGTCTTCACGCGAGCGATGTCACGCTTAACTTGCGAGAGCAGATGAGACTGCCCCAACTGGCCAGTTGCTTTCTGCATACGCAGATTGAACTGGTCGCGCAGCAAGCCGAGCAGTTGCTCGTTCAGCTGCTGTGCGGATTTTTCACGAAGTTCATTCGCTTTCATCACATCACCGTCCGTTTAACAAAGGCGGTGGCGAGCGGCAGCTTTGCAGCAGCCAGGGCAAAAGCCTCACGCGCCAGCTCTTCAGAAACACCCTCGATTTCATACAGGACTTTGCCTGGCTGAATCTGGGCAACCCAGTACTCCACACTACCCTTACCTTTACCCATCCGAACTTCGAGTGGCTTCTTGGAAATAGGCTTGTCCGGGAATACACGGATCCAGATCTTGCCGCCACGTTTAACGTGACGGGTCAGTGCACGACGCGCTGACTCGATCTGACGAGCGGTGAGACGACCACGAGCTACAGACTTCAGCGCGAACTCGCCGAAGCTGACTTTGCTACCGCGCTGAGCCAGACCACGGTTGTGGCCTGTCATCTGCTTGCGGAACTTCGTACGCTTAGGTTGCAACATTTGGCGTACCCCTTACTTAGCAGCTTTTTTACGAGGCGCTGGTGCTTGTGGTTTCAGCTCTTCTTGGCGACCACCAATTACTTCGCCTTTGAAGATCCAAACCTTTACACCGATCACACCGTAAGTGGTGTGAGCTTCGTAGTTGGCATAGTCGATGTCGGCACGCAGGGTGTGCAATGGCACACGACCTTCGCGATACCATTCAGTACGTGCGATTTCAGCACCGCCGAGACGACCGCTCACTTGGATTTTGATGCCTTTGGCACCAATGCGCATGGCGTTCTGAACGGCGCGCTTCATAGCGCGGCGGAACATTACACGACGCTCCAGCTGCTGAGCTACGCTCTGCGCAACCAGCATACCGTCGAGCTCCGGCTTGCGGATCTCTTCGATATTGATGTGCACAGGCACACCCATTTGCTTGGTCAGGTCCTGACGCAGTTTCTCAACATCTTCACCCTTCTTCCCGATAACGATACCTGGACGAGCGGTGTGGATGGTGATACGTGCAGTTTGGGCCGGACGATGGATATCGATACGGCTTACGGACGCGCTTTTTAGTTTGTCTTGGAGATACTCACGCACTTTCAGATCTGCGAACAAGTAGTCCGCATAAGTCCGACCGTCTGCGTACCAGACGGAGGTGTGCTCCTTGACGATTCCCAGGCGAATGCCAATGGGATGTACTTTCTGACCCATCTCTTCGACTCCGTTACTTGTCAGCAACCTTGACAGTGATATGGCAAGACCGCTTGACGATGCGATCAGCACGGCCTTTGGCACGTGGCATGATGCGCTTCAGCGAACGCCCTTCGTTGACGAAAACGGTGCTGACTTTAAGGTCATCAACGTCTGCGCCTTCGTTATGCTCGGCGTTGGCTACGGCCGACTCCAGCACTTTCTTCATGATCTCGGCGGCTTTCTTACTGCTGAAAGCCAACAAGTTGAGCGCTTCGCCCACCTTCTTCCCGCGGATCTGGTCGGCGACCAAGCGGGCTTTCTGGGCGGAGATTCGAGCGCCCGACAACTTAGCGGCTACTTCCATTTCCTAACCCCTTAACGCTTGGCTTTCTTGTCAGCCACGTGCCCACGATATGTGCGGGTACCGGCGAACTCGCCCAGTTTATGGCCGACCATGTCTTCGTTCACGAGAACTGGGACGTGCTGACGACCGTTATGTACGGCGATGGTCAGACCGACCATCTGTGGCAGGATCATCGAACGACGCGACCAAGTCTTAATTGGTTTGCGATCGTTCTTTTCCGCCGCCACTTCGATCTTCTTCAGTAGGTGAAGATCAATAAAAGGACCTTTTTTCAGAGAACGTGGCACTGTCGTATCCCTCTATTTACTTGCGACGACGGACGATCATTTTGTCGGTACGCTTATTACCACGAGTCTTCGCGCCCTTAGTCGGGAAGCCCCATGGCGATACCGGATGACGACCACCAGAGGTACGACCTTCACCACCACCATGCGGGTGGTCAACCGGGTTCATGGCAACACCACGAACGGTTGGGCGAACGCCACGCCAGCGTTTGGCACCAGCTTTACCCAGCGAACGCAGGCTGTGCTCGGAGTTCGAGACTTCGCCCAGGGTCGCACGGCATTCAGCCAGGACTTTACGCATTTCACCGGAACGCAGACGCAGGGTAACGTACACGCCTTCACGAGCGATCAGCTGAGCCGAAGCACCAGCGGAACGAGCGATCTGTGCGCCTTTACCTGGCTTCAGTTCGATGCCGTGTACGGTAGAACCGACTGGAATGTTGCGCAGTTGCAGAGCGTTGCCTGGCTTGATTGGAGCCAGAGCGCCTGCGATCAGCTGGTCGCCAGCACTCACGCCTTTAGGGGCGATGATGTAGCGGCGCTCGCCGTCTGCGTAGCAGAGCAGTGCGATGTGAGCAGTACGGTTTGGATCGTATTCGATACGCTCGACAGTGGCGACGATGCCATCTTTGTCGTTGCGACGGAAATCGACCATACGATAATGCTGCTTATGACCACCACCGATGTGACGCGTGGTAATACGGCCATTGTTGTTACGACCACCAGTCTTCGATTTTTTCTCGAGCAGCGGTGCGTGAGGAGCGCCTTTATGCAGCTCCTGGTTGACCACCTTGACCACAAAACGGCGGCCAGGGGAAGTCGGTTTGCATTTAACGATTGCCATGATGCACCCCTTCCTTACTCAGCACTGCTGCTGAAATCGAGATCTTGGCCTGGCTGAAGGGAGATAACTGCCTTCTTCCAGTCATTACGCTTGCCCAGACCGCGAGCAGTGCGCTTGCTCTTACCCAGAACATTCAGGGTAGTGACGCGCTCTACTTTCACGCTGAACAGGCTTTCGACGGCCTTCTTGATTTCCAGCTTGGTTGCGTCAGTAGCAACCTTGAAAACGAACTGGCCTTTCTTGTCTGCCAGAACCGTAGCCTTCTCGGAAACGTGCGGGCCAAGCAGAACTTTAAATACGCGTTCCTGGTTCATCCCAGCAGCTCCTCGAATTTCTTCACGGCCGACACGGTGATCAACACCTTGTCGTATGCGATCAGACTAACTGGATCGGAACCTTGAACGTCACGTACATCTACGTGCGGCAGGTTACGAGCAGCCAGGTACAGGTTCTGATCAACAGCGTCCGACACGATGAGAACATCGGTCAGGCTCATGTTGTTCAGCTTGCCCAGCAGATCTTTGGTTTTTGGAGTTTCAACAGCGAAATCCTGAACCACGACCAGACGATCAGTACGCACCAGCTCAGCAAGGATGGAACGCATTGCTGCGCGATACATCTTCTTGTTCAGCTTTTGGGAGTGATCCTGTGGACGAGCTGCGAAAGTGGTACCGCCGCCACGCCAGATTGGGCTACGGATAGTACCGGCACGAGCACGGCCAGTACCTTTCTGACGCCATGGGCGCTTACCGCCACCACGAACGTCGGAACGGGTCTTTTGCTGCTTGGTACCTTGACGGCCGCCGGCCATGTAGGCCACGACTGCTTGGTGAACCAGCGTCTCGTTGAACTCGCCGCCAAACGTCAGTTCGGAAACTTCGATCGCTTGAGCGTCATTTACATTTAATTGCATGTCAGCTTCCCCTTAACCGCGAGCCTTGGCTGCTGGACGTACAACCAGGTTGCCGCCAGTAGCGCCAGGAACAGCACCCTTGACCAACAACAGATTGCGTTCAGCGTCCACGCGCACTACTTCCAGGGACTGCACGGTCACGCGCTCAGCGCCCATATGACCGGACATTTTTTTGCCCTTGAATACACGACCAGGAGTCTGGCACTGGCCGATAGAGCCTGGGACGCGGTGGGATACGGAGTTACCGTGGGTGTTATCTTGCCCGCGGAAATTCCAACGCTTGATCGTACCCTGGAAGCCTTTACCCTTGGACTGACCGGTTACATCAACCAGTTGACCAGCGGCGAAGATTTCAGCGTTGATCAGATCGCCAGCCTGGTACTCGCCTTCTTCAAGGCGGAATTCCATGGTGGTGCGACCAGCGGCTACGTTCGCCTTGGCGAAGTGGCCAGCCTGAGCTGCTGTTACGCGCGAAGCACGACGCTCGCCGACAGTGACTTGCACTGCACGATAGCCATCGGTCTCTTCAGTTTTGAACTGGGTGACGCGATTCGGTTCGATCTCAATGACCGTGACCGGAATGGAGACACCTTCTTCGGTGAAAATACGGGTCATACCGCATTTACGACCGACTACACCAATAGTCATGTTGTAAACCTCATGAGTGTACGGGGCTTTCACCCGCTATGGCCGCCCATTTCAGAGCGTTACACGACTAAGACCGAGTCTTAGCCGAGGCTGATCTGCACTTCCACACCGGCCGCAAGATCAAGCTTCATAAGTGCATCAACGGTTTTATCCGTTGGCTGGACGATGTCCAGAACGCGCTTATGAGTGCGGATTTCGTACTGGTCGCGCGCGTCTTTGTTGACGTGCGGAGAAACCAGAACGGTGAACCGCTCTTTACGGGTAGGCAGTGGAATTGGACCACGCACTTGAGCACCAGTACGTTTCGCGGTTTCCACGATTTCCTGGGTTGATTGGTCGATCAGGCGATGGTCAAAAGCCTTCAACCTGATACGGATTTGCTGATTTTGCATTGGATTTCAGACTCCGGCTGCTATTCCCACCGAGCGCAATACGCCCGTTAAAAGGAGGCGCAATTCTATAGACGCCCCAGATAGGTGTCAACCCAATAAAAAAGCCCCCGCTGAGCGGGGGCTTTTTCAATCCATCAAGCAGACTCTATAAAAGAGATTACTCGATGATTTTGGCTACGACGCCAGCGCCGACGGTACGACCGCCTTCACGAATAGCGAAACGCAGACCGTCTTCCATCGCGATGGTTTTGATCAGGGTAACAGTCATCTGAATGTTGTCACCTGGCATTACCATTTCAACGCCTTCTGGCAGCTCGCAGTTACCAGTCACGTCAGTAG
>NZ_JBAQKH010000028.1:0-237888 GCF_049300855.1 Pseudomonas sp.
CAGCAGTGAAACGATGCATCGCCGATGGTAGTGTGGGGTTTCCCCATGTGAGAGTAGGTCATCGTCAAGATTAAATTCCGAAACCCCAATTGCGAAAGCAGTTGGGGTTTTGTTTTGCCCGCAGGAACGTTTTTCAACGCTTTCGGGCGGCTCTGCTCATGATTCGTCGTTGTATCAGGGCGTCGCCTGGTAGTACTCCCTGGCAGTGCCATCAGCGACATGCGCCAGTCGATTTTCATATGGTCTTTAAGCCGCCCGTGTTCGCGTAGCAGCGCGCTCGCGATGTCACGGCGCCACGGATCGCCATTTGGCCTGCAGCCCTCTCACGAGCCTCTGTATGGCGGTGTTCGAGTACGCACGCAAGACGGCCCATGAAGGCCCGTTAGAGGCGCATATGGCTCAGTTAAAACCATAAGGACAAGCACGAGCCAGTAACCTTGATTCCTGATAGGTCTTGAGTTGGGGAGTCGGTGAGGTGTGGCGTGACTGTACGCTTGGAAATCTGTACAGAGCCTGCTGCAAAAAAGAGGCTGGCTTGCGAGGGGGAGGGATGAAATCCCGGAAACAAAAAAGCCCGCAGTTAGCGGGCTTTAGAGTTGTTACGTAGACGCTGGTAGTCGTCTATGTCTTGCAAATGGTGCCCCGAGGGAGACTCGAACTCCCACTCCTTTCGAAAACGGATTTTGAATCCGCCGCGTCTACCAATTCCGCCATCAGGGCTCAATGGCGGCGAAGTATAGAGATGAGATTACCGTTGGTCAATCACGTTTCATGGTCTATTTTCGATATTTCCGCTAAACTTTCCGGCCCTGCTAGACGAACCCCATCATGCGTGTTGCTGACTTTACTTTCGAGCTCCCTGATTCGCTGATCGCTCGCCACCCTTTGGCCGAGCGTCGCGGTAGTCGCCTGCTGACCCTTGATGGGCTGAGCGGCGCCCTCGCACACCGTCAATTCACTGATTTGCTTGAGCATTTGCGCCCGGGCGATTTGATGGTGTTCAACAATACCCGCGTGATTCCGGCGCGGCTGTTCGGGCAGAAAGCGTCCGGCGGCAAGCTGGAAATCCTCGTCGAACGCGTGCTCGATACGCACCGCGTGCTGGCCCATGTGCGCTCCAGCAAGTCGCCGAAGCCGGGTTCGAAGATCCTTATCGACGGTGGTGGCGAAGCGGAAATGATCGCGCGTCACGATGCATTGTTCGAGCTGGCCTTCGCTGAAGAAGTGTTGCCGCTGCTCGAGCGCGTCGGGCACATGCCGCTGCCTCCTTATATAGACCGTCCGGACGAAGGTTCGGATCGCGAGCGTTATCAGACCGTGTACGCCGAGCGTCTGGGTGCGGTGGCGGCGCCGACGGCGGGGCTGCATTTCGATCAGTCGCTGATGGAGGCGATTGCGGCGAAAGGCGTCGAGACCACGTTCGTCACGCTGCACGTGGGCGCCGGTACCTTCCAGCCAGTGCGCGTCGAGAAACTTGAAGACCACCACATGCACACCGAGTGGCTGGAAGTCGGCCAGGACGTGGTTGATGCCGTCGCGGCGTGCCGTGCGCGCGGTGGTCGTGTGATCGCTGTCGGCACCACCAGTGTGCGTTCGCTGGAAAGTGCGGCGCGCGACGGCGTGCTCAAGCCGTTCAGCGGCGACACCGATATCTTTATCTACCCGGGCCGCCCGTTCCACGTGGTCGATGCCTTGGTGACCAATTTCCATTTGCCGGAATCCACGCTGTTGATGCTGGTTTCCGCGTTTGCCGGTTATCCCGAAACCATGGCTGCCTACAAGGCTGCCGTCGATAACGGTTACCGCTTTTTCAGCTACGGTGATGCGATGTTCATCACCCGTAATCCCGCACCTACTGCCCCTAAACAAACCGGCCCAGAGGAAACAGAATGAGTCGCGAATGTCGCATGTCCTTTGAGCTCCTTGCTACTGATGGCAAGGCCCGTCGTGGTCGTCTGACCTTCCCGCGTGGCACCGTCGAGACCCCGGCCTTCATGCCGGTGGGCACTTATGGCACGGTCAAGGGCATGTTGCCGCGTGACATCGTCGCCACCGGCGCGGAAATCATTCTGGGCAACACCTTCCACTTGTGGCTGCGTCCCGGCACTCAGGTCATCAAGGAACACGGCGACCTGCATGATTTCATGCAGTGGAAAGGCCCGATCCTGACCGACTCCGGCGGCTTTCAGGTATTCAGCCTGGGCGCGATGCGCAAGATCAAGGAGGAGGGCGTGACCTTCGCCTCTCCGGTCGATGGCGCCAAAGTGTTCATGGGGCCGGAAGAATCGATGCAGGTTCAGCGTGACCTCGGTTCCGACATCGTGATGATCTTCGACGAGTGCACGCCGTACCCGGCTGACGAAGATGTCGCGCGCGTATCGATGGAATTGTCGTTGCGTTGGGCCCAGCGTTCGAAAAATGCCCACGGTGACAATACCGCGGCGCTGTTCGGTATCGTTCAGGGCGGCATGCACCAGGATCTGCGCATGCGCTCGCTCGAAGGCCTCGACAAGATCGGCTTCGATGGCCTGGCCATTGGCGGTCTGTCGGTGGGTGAGCCGAAGCATGAAATGATCAAGGTGCTGGATTACCTGCCGGGCATGATGCCGGCTGACAAACCTCGTTACCTTATGGGTGTTGGCAAACCGGAAGATCTGGTTGAGGGTGTGCGCCGCGGTGTGGACATGTTCGATTGCGTGATGCCAACCCGTAATGCCCGCAATGGGCATCTGTTCATTGATACCGGCGTGCTGAAGATCCGTAACGCGTTCCATCGCCATGATGAATCGCCACTGGATCCGACCTGCGATTGCTATACCTGCCAGAACTTCTCGCGCGCTTATCTGCATCACCTGGACAAGTGCGGCGAAATGCTCGGCAGCATGCTCAATACCATCCATAACTTGCGCCATTATCAGGTGCTGATGGCTGGTTTGCGCGAGGCTATTCAACAGGGTACATTGGCCGCCTTTGTCGATGCCTTCTACGCCAAACGCGGGCTCCCCGTTCCGCCTTTGGACTGAGTTTTCTGACCCCAAGATTCAACATTTGCAACTGGAGTGCTAAATGAGCTTTTTTATCTCTAACGCCATGGCTGACGCGGCTGCACCGGCTGCTGCCGGTCCAATGGGCGGCGGCTTCGAGTGGATTTTCCTGGTCGGCTTCCTGGTCATCTTTTACCTGATGATCTGGCGTCCACAGGCCAAGCGCGCCAAAGAGCAGAAGAACCTGCTGAGCAGCCTTGCGAAAGGCGACGAAGTTGTGACCACTGGCGGCATCGCCGGCAAGATCACCAAAGTGGCCGATGACTTCGTGGTTCTGGAAGTTTCCGACACCGTCGAAATGAAGTTCCAGAAAGGCGCCATCGCCGCCACGCTGCCAAAAGGCACGCTGAAAGCGATCTAAGAGCAACAACTTCTACTCAATCGACGGGGCGCGCAAGGCGCCCCGCGTCATAACGGGCGGCGTGATGCTGAACAAATATCCTCTGTGGAAATACATTCTGATCCTGGCGGTGCTGGCGATCGGTCTGATTTATTCCGCTCCGAATCTATACCCCGATGACCCGGCCATTCAGATCAGCGGCGCCAGCACGGCTCTGCAGGTCAATCAGGCCGATCTGGACCGCGTAAGCACCGCGCTTCACGAGTCCGGCATCAACGTCAAGGCAGCTACGCTGGCAGCCAACGGCAAGGGCGGCCTGATCCGTCTGAGCAAGGCTGAAGATCAGCTGCCGGCCAAAGACGTTGTGCGCAAGGCATTGGGTGATGACTACGTCGTCGCGCTGAACCTGGCACAGACCACCCCGCAATGGCTGCGCAACCTCGGCGCGCACCCGATGAAGCTGGGTCTGGACTTGTCCGGTGGTGTGCACTTCCTGCTGGAAGTGGACATGGACAAAGCCCTTGATGCACGCCTGAAAGTCTACGAAGGCGACGTCAAGAGCCTGCTGCGCAAAGAGAAGCTGCGCTATCGCAGCCTGCCGCAACTGGGCGGTGCCATTCAGTTGGGCTTCAGCGATGAAGACTCCCGCGAACAGGCCCGTGCACTGATCCGCAAGAACTTCAACGATTTCGACATTGTTCCGGCCGACCTCAACGGTCAACCGGTGCTGCGTCTGGCGATGACCCCGGCCAAGCTGGCGGAAATCCGTGAATACTCCATCAAGCAGAACTTGACCACGGTACGTAACCGCGTCAACGAGCTGGGTGTTGCCGAACCGATCGTTCAGCGTCAAGGCGCCAACCGCATCGTGGTTGAGCTGCCGGGCGTGCAGGACACTGCCGAAGCCAAGCGTATCCTCGGCAAGACGGCCAACCTTGAGTTCCGTCTGGCTGCAGAGCCGGGTGCTTCGAAAGCCACTTCCGAAACCTTCGAGTTCCGTGAAGGCAAGCGTCCGCCAGCACAGATCGAACGTGGTCTGATCATTACGGGTGACCAGGTCACCGACGCCAAGGCCGGTTTCGGCGAGCACGGCACGCCTGAAGTGAACATCCGTCTGGATGGTCACGGTGGTGAGCTGATGAGCCGCGCTACTCGTTCGAACGTCGGTCGCAGCATGGCGGTGATCTTCATCGAACAGCGTCCGATCACCACTTACACCAAGCAAGTGGTCGATGGCGTCGAGAAAGACGTTGCGGTGCAAACGTTCAAAGAAGAGAAGAAGATCATCAGCCTGGCGACCATCCAGTCGCCACTGGGTGCTCAGTTCCGCATCACTGGCCTGAACGGTCAGGGCGAGTCGTCCGAACTGGCGCTGCTGCTGCGTGCCGGTGGTCTGGCCGCACCGATGTACTTCGCTGAAGAGCGCACCATCGGCCCGAGCCTGGGTGCTGACAACATCACCAAAGGTATCGATGCGTCGCTGTGGGGCATGCTGTTCGTGTCGCTGTTCATCATCGCCATCTACCGCTTCTTCGGCATCATCGCCACCGTCGCGCTGGCGGTGAACATGGTGCTGCTGCTGGCCTTGATGTCGCTGCTGGGTGCAACGCTGACCCTGCCGGGTATCGCCGGTATCGTGCTGACCATGGGTATGGCGGTCGACGCCAACGTGCTGATCTTCTCGCGGATTCGTGAAGAGATCGCCGCCGGCATGACCGTGCAGCGTGCAATCAACGAAGGCTTCGGCCGGGCATTCACCGCGATTCTCGACGCCAACCTGACCACGTTGTTGGTCGGCGGGATTCTCTTTGCGATGGGCACCGGCCCGGTCAAAGGTTTCGCAGTGACCATGTCCCTCGGGATCTTTACCTCGATGTTCACGGCCATCATGGTGACCCGCGCAATGGTCAACCTGATCTTCGGCGGACGTGACTTCAAGAAGTTGTGGATTTAAGGGGCTGCCATGTTACGTACAATCAACTTCATGGGCGTTCGCAACTTCGCGTTCGGCGTCACAGTGTTTCTCACGTTGCTGGCTATTTTCAGCGTCGTCACCAAGGGCATGAACTGGGGTCTGGACTTCACCGGCGGTACGCTCATCGAGCTGACCTACGAGCGTCCGGCTGACGTCACCAAGGTGCGTGAAGAGCTGGTAACTTCCGGTTACCACGAAGCTATCGTGCAGAGCTTCGGTGCCACCACCGATCTGCTGGTGCGCATGCCGGGTGAAGACCCGCAGCTGGGCCATCAGGTCGCGCAAGCGCTGCAGAAACTCGGTGGCGACAACCCGGCGACGGTCAAGCGTGTCGAGTTCGTTGGCCCGCAGGTCGGTGAAGAACTGCGCGACCAGGGCGGCCTCGGCATGCTGCTGGCGCTTGGCGGCATTCTGATCTACCTGGCCTTCCGCTTTCAGTGGAAGTTCGCGGTCGGCGCCATCGTTTCGCTGATTCACGACGTGATCGTGACCATCGGTATCCTGTCGTTCTTCCAGATCACCTTCGACCTGACGGTGCTGGCGGCGGTACTGGCGATCATCGGTTACTCGCTGAACGACACCATCGTGGTATTCGACCGGGTTCGTGAGAACTTCCGTGTCTTACGCAAGGCTTCGCTGATCGAGAACATCAACATCTCGACCACCCAGACCCTGCTGCGGACCATGGCGACGTCGATTTCGACCTTGCTGGCGATCGCGGCGCTGCTGTTCTTCGGTGGTGACAACCTGTTCGGTTTCTCCATCGCACTGTTCATCGGTGTTCTGGCGGGTACTTACTCGTCGATCTACATCGCGAACGTGGTGCTGATCTGGCTGAACCTGAGCACTGAGGATCTGATTCCTCCGGCCAACACCGAGAAGGAAGTCGACGACCGTCCATAACGGCCATCGTTTTCCCGGCTGTCAGCCCAAGAAAGGCGCGAGTTGAACTCGCGCCTTTTTTTATGCTCCAAGGCTGGGAG
Organism: Pseudomonas sp.; assembly: GCF_049300855.1. Lineage (GTDB taxonomy): Bacteria > Pseudomonadota > Gammaproteobacteria > Pseudomonadales > Pseudomonadaceae > Aquipseudomonas. The sequence goes on from NZ_JBAQKH010000028.1 coordinate 6,343, forward strand.
AAGCGCGGGCGTGTCCCGCATGTGATGGTCAGGAGGTTCATGTGAACAAGTCGTTGCTGGTTGGTGCGGTATTGGGTGCTGTCGGTGTGACTGCCGGGGGTGCTGTTGCCACCTACAGCCTGGTTAAAAGCGGCCCTGAGTATGCGCAAGTATTGGCCGTCGAACCGGTTAAAACACAGATCAAGACTCCACGTGAAGTGTGCAAGGATGTAGCCGTGACCCGTCAGGCTCCGGTTAAAGATCAACATCAGATCCTCGGCACTGCAATCGGTGCCGTGGCGGGTGGTTTGCTGGGTAACCAGATCGGCGGTGGCACCGGCAAGAAGATTGCCACGGTCGCTGGCGCGGTCGGTGGCGGTTATGCCGGTAACAAGGTGCAGGAAGGTATGCAGAATCGCGACACCTACACCACCACCCAGACTCGCTGTAACACCGTGAATGACATCAGTGACAAGGTTGTCGGTTACGACGTGCGTTACTCGCTCGATGGCAAGGAAGGTAAGGTGCGCATGGATCGTGATCCGGGCAACCAGATTCCGGTCGACAAGGAAGGCAAGCTGATTCTGTCGCAGAATGAGCCGGGTCAGTAAAGACCGACTGTTTTAACAAGAAGCACCCTGCGGGGTGCTTTTTTTTGTGCCCGCCATTTTTGGCTAGCCCCGGATCCCCTGTGGGAGCGAGCTTGCTCGCGAATTCGGTCTGGCATTCAGCATCTATGCAGGCTGTTCCACCGCTTTCGCGAGCAAGGATTTGTTTCGGCCTGAATACAGGCATAAAAAAAGCACCCCGGAGGGTGCTTTTTTCGTTTCGCCTAAAGCTTAGCGCTTCAGCGAAGCCGGCAGGTGCGGCTGGATCGCCGTCAGTACTGCCTTGAAGCATTTGGTGTTGCCGGCAACGATGTGGCCTTTTTCAAGGAAGTCGTGACCGCCGGTGAAGTCGCTCACCAGGCCGCCGGCTTCTTGAATCAGCAAGGCGCCTGCAGCCATGTCCCACTCGGACAGACCCGACTCCCAGAACGCATCGAAACGACCGGCAGCAACATAAGCCAGGTCCAGGCTGGCGGAACCGGCGCGGCGGATGCCGGCAGTCTGGCCAACCAGGGCGCGGAACATGCCCAGGTAGTTTTCGAGGTTGTCCATCTGGTCGTCACGGAACGGGAAGCCGGTACCCAGCAGGGCGCCGTCGAGGCTGGTGCGACCGCTGACGCGCAGGCGACGACCGTTCAGTTGAGCGCCGCGACCACGGCTGGCGGTGAACTCTTCCTGGCGAACCGGATCCAGAACCACTGCGTGTTCCAGGCGACCGCGGTATTTGCAGGCGATGCTGACAGCGAAGTGAGGAATGCCGCGCAGGAAGTTGGTGGTGCCGTCCAGTGGATCGATGATCCACAGGTACTCTTCGCCTTCGATGCCGGTACCGGCGTGCAGGCCAGTCTCTTCACCGCGGATGGAGTGGTTCGGGTAAGCCTTGCGCAGCGCGTCGATGATTTTCTGTTCAGCGGCGCGATCGACCTCGGATACATAATCCTTGGCGTCTTTTTCGTCGACCTTGATGGTATCCAGGCGCTCGATGGAGCGGAAGATCAGTTCACTGGCGCTGCGGGCGGCGCGCAGCGCGATATTCAGCATGGGCTGCATGGATGTGTCACCTAAGGTTGTTAAAGAAAGCCGCGCATTCTATCAGAACTTTTCTTCAGGTGAAGGACGCTGTTCGCTTTCATAGCTTAACGGTAGGCTGTTCTGTAAGATTTGCACCCCTTTCCTGTGTCCGAGAGCGCCTCCCTTGCTGCAGAACATTCGTGTCGTCCTGGTCAATACCAGCCACCCCGGCAACATCGGCGGGGCTGCGCGCGCCATGAAAAACATGGGTCTGTCGCGACTGGTGCTGGTCGAACCGCGCCTGTTTCCGCACCACGAGGCCGATGCTCGCGCCTCCGGTGCCGGTGACATCCTTGAAAACGCACAAGTCGTCGCCACCTTGGAAGACGCCTTGGTCGGCTGCAATCTGGTGCTCGGCACCAGCGCCCGTGACCGCCGTATCCCTTGGCCGCTGCTGGATCCGCGCGAATGCGGTACCAAAGTGGTCGAGGAGGCCGGGCAGGGCGCAGAAATCGCTCTGGTGTTCGGTCGTGAAGATTCCGGCCTGACCAATGACGAGCTGCAGCGATGTCACTTTCACGTGCATATCCCCTCCGACCCTGAGTTCAGTTCGCTGAACCTCGGTGCGGCGGTGCAGGTGTTGAGCTATGAAGTGCGTATGGCCTGGCTGGCCGCACAAGGTCAGCCGAGCAAGATCGAGAAAGAAGAAGTGGCCTCGGTAAAAAGCGCCGAGCTGGCGACCATGGATGAGCTGGAGCGATTCTATGAGCATCTGGAGCAGACGCTGGTTGCCATCGAATTCCTCGATCCGGAGAAACCACGGCACTTGATGGCGCGCCTGCGCCGGTTGTACGGACGCAGCTCGGTCAGCCGGGCGGAAATGAATATTTTGCGTGGCATCCTCACGGAAACCCAGAAAGCGGCCCGTGGTGAGCTTCTTAAGCGGAAGGATTAAATGATGTTTAAGCGTTTGCGTGAAGATATCCAGAGCGTGTTCCATCGAGACCCGGCGGCGCGTAACGCTTTTGAAGTCCTGACCTGCTACCCCGGCATGCATGCGATCTGGATTCATCGATTGGCCGGCATGCTGTGGCGCAACGAACTGAAATGGCTGGCGCGGCTGGTGTCGAACTTTGGTCGCTGGTTGACCGGAATCGAGATTCACCCGGGGGCAAAAGTCGGTCGACGCTTCTTTATTGACCACGGCATGGGCATCGTTATCGGTGAGACTGCCGAAATCGGCGATGACGTGACGATTTATCAGGGGGTGACCCTTGGCGGTACCAGTTGGAACAAAGGCAAGCGTCACCCGACGCTGGGCGACGGTGTTGTCGTGGGTGCGGGCGCCAAGGTGCTCGGCCCGTTCACGGTCGGTGCCGGTGCCAAGGTCGGCTCCAATGCCGTGGTGACCAAAGAAGTGCCGCCGGGCGCCACTGTGGTGGGTATTCCGGGGCGTATCATCGTCAAATCCGACGACGAGCAGGACGCCAAGCGCAAGGCCATGGCCGAGAAGATCGGTTTCGATGCCTACGGCGTCAGCGAAGACATGCCCGACCCGGTGGCGCGCGCCATTGGTCAGTTGCTCGATCACCTGCAAGCGGTGGACGGACGTCTGGAAGGGATGTGCGGTGCGCTGAAGGATCTGGGCAGCAATTACTGTGCGAAAGATCTGCCTGAGCTGCGCGAAGAAGACTTTGCCTGCGTCAAAGGTAAAGATGAGTCGAAAGCCAGCTAAACCGCAGCGCGGCCTTCGCGAGCAAGCTCGCTCCCACATTGCAATGCAATCCTCTGTGGGGGCGAGCTTGCTCGCGAAGAGCGATAACGCGCTACCGCTGGCTGTACGCCGCCAGCCTTTGCTATGATGCGCGCGCTCTTTTGCGGGTAAACCTGACTAAAGTACTAGGTCTTAAAGTTGACTTAAATACTCGGGAATTGCATACTCGCCCCATTCTGAACTCCGTGGTAACTGTCCATGCGACTGACTACAAAAGGCCGATACGCCGTGACCGCCATGCTTGACCTGGCGTTGCACGCGCAGCACGGGCCCGTGTCCCTGGCCGATATCTCCGAGCGCCAAGGCATCTCCCTGTCCTACCTCGAACAGCTGTTCGCCAAACTGCGCCGCAGCAACCTGGTTTCCAGTGTTCGCGGCCCGGGTGGTGGCTACCAGTTGTCCCGCGACATGCAGGGCATCCAGGTCGCTCAGGTGATCGACGCGGTAAACGAATCGGTCGATGCCACCAAATGCCAGGGCCAGGGCGATTGCCATTCCGGCGACACGTGCCTGACCCACCATCTGTGGTGCGATTTGAGCCTGCAGATTCACGAATTTCTAAGTGGTATCAGCTTGGCTGATCTTGTGACTCGCCGTGAGGTGCAAGAAGTAGCCCAGCGTCAGGACCAGCGCCGTTGCAACAGCAAGGCGCCACGCCTGGACAAGATTGAAGCGTCCGCCGTCGAATGACAGCCAGAGAGCTAGCGGCACGCCAGCCCTGATTTAGGAGATAGTCCATGAAATTGCCGATTTACCTTGATTACTCTGCGACCACCCCGGTCGATCCGCGCGTTGCGCAAAAAATGAGTGAATGCCTGCTGGTCGATGGAAACTTCGGTAACCCGGCGTCCCGTTCCCACGTGTTCGGTTGGAAGGCTGAAGAGTCCGTCGAAAACGCCCGTCGTCAGGTGGCCGATCTGGTCAACGCCGATCCGCGCGAAATCGTCTGGACCTCGGGCGCTACCGAGTCCGACAACCTGGCTATCAAGGGTGCGGCACATTTCTACGCCTCCAAGGGCAAGCACCTGATCACCTCCAAGATCGAGCACAAGGCTGTCCTCGACACCATGCGCCAGCTGGAGCGTGAAGGTTTCGAGGTCACTTACCTCGAGCCGACCGAAGACGGTCTGATCACCCCGGCCATGATTGACGCTGCACTGCGCGAAGACACCATCCTGGTCTCCGTGATGCACGTGAACAACGAAATCGGCACCGTCAACGACATCGCCGCGATCGGCGAAATGCTCCGTTCCAAGGGCATTCTGTTTCACGTCGACGCTGCTCAGTCCACTGGCAAGGTCGACATCGACCTGCAGAAACTGAAAGTCGACATGATGTCGTTCTCCGCCCACAAGACCTACGGCCCTAAAGGCATTGGCGCGCTGTACGTCAGCCGCAAGCCGCGTGTGCGCATCGAAGCGACCATGCACGGTGGCGGTCACGAGCGTGGCATGCGTTCCGGCACCCTGGCGACTCACCAGATCGTCGGCATGGGCGAAGCGTTCCGTGTGGCCAAAGAAGACATGGCTGCCGAAAACGTCCGTATCAAAGCGTTGAGCGACCGCTTCTACAAGCAGGTCGAGCACCTGGAAGAGCTGTACGTCAACGGCAGCCTGACCGCCCGCGTTCCGCACAACCTGAACCTGAGCTTCAACTACGTTGAAGGCGAGTCGCTGATCATGGCGCTCAAGGATCTGGCGGTATCGTCCGGTTCGGCCTGCACCTCGGCGTCGCTGGAGCCTTCGTACGTGCTGCGCGCCTTGGGCCGCAACGACGAACTGGCGCACAGCTCGATCCGCTTCACCTTCGGCCGTTTCACCACCGAAGAAGAAATCGACTACGCCGCGCAGAAAGTCTGCGAGGCCGTTACCAAGCTGCGCGCTCTGTCGCCGCTGTGGGACATGTACAAAGACGGCGTCGATATCTCGAAAATCGAGTGGGCGGCACACTAAATATAGAAGCCGCCGGATACAGATCCTGTAGCGACGCGGCGGTTTACGCAGCGCAGTTGCAGGGTCTCAAGAGCGGCCCTGATGAGTGAGGATTGAGAATCATGGCTTACAGCGAAAAGGTCATCGACCACTACGAAAACCCGCGCAACGTCGGCAAGATGAACGCGGAAGATCCTGATGTCGGCACCGGCATGGTCGGCGCTCCGGCGTGCGGCGACGTGATGCGTCTGCAAATCAAGGTCAACGATCAAGGCGTTATCGAAGACGCCAAGTTCAAAACCTACGGCTGCGGTTCGGCTATCGCTTCCAGCTCCCTCGCCACCGAGTGGATGAAGGGCAAGACCCTGGACGAAGCTGAAACCATCAAGAACACCCAGCTGGCCGAAGAACTGGCCCTGCCGCCAGTGAAAATTCACTGCTCGGTACTGGCTGAAGACGCTATCAAAGCGGCTGTTCGCGATTACAAGCAGAAGAAAGGCTTGATCTGACTTTCTGGATTTGGCGACGAGTAAGGAGTCACCGATGGCTATCAGCATGACAGAAGCGGCTGCTCGACACGTGCGGCGCTCCCTCGACGGGCGCGGCAAAGGTGAAGGGATTCGTCTGGGTGTTCGCACCACAGGCTGTTCCGGCCTTGCCTACGTGCTGGAGTTTGTCGACGAGGTGGTTGCAGAGGATCAGGTGTTCGAGAGTCACGGCGAAAAAGTGATCATCGACCCGAAAAGCCTGGCTTACCTGGACGGCACCGAACTCGATTTCGTCAAGGAAGGGTTGAACGAAGGCTTCAAGTTCAACAACCCCAACGTACGCGGTGAATGTGGCTGCGGCGAAAGCTTCAACATCTGAGGCTTGTCGTGGGTATTCCTTGTCATTTCGCTTTATTCGAGCTGCAACCGAGTTTCCGTCTGGATCTCGAGCAGTTGGCCACGCGCTATCGTGAGTTGGCGCGCGGCGTTCATCCTGACCGCTTTGCCGACGCTTCCGAGCGTGAGCAGCGGTCTGCGCTCGAGCAGTCTGCGCGGCTCAACGACGCCTATCAGACGCTCAAGAGTCCGGCCCAGCGCGCACGCTACCTGCTGAACATCAGCGGGCATGAAGTGCCGATGGAAGTCACGGTCCATGATCCCGAGTTTCTTCTGCAGCAGATGCAGTGGCGCGAAGAACTCGAAGACCTCCAGGACAGCGCCGACCTCGACGGTGTCGCGGTGTTCAAGCGGCGCTTGAAAGTGGCTCAGGAAGAACTCAACGAAAGTTTCGCAGCCTGCTGGGATGATGCAGCGCAACGTGAACAGGCCGAACGCCTGATGCGGCGCATGCAGTTCCTCGACAAGCTCACCTACGAAGTGCGCCAGTTAGAAGAGCGCCTCGACGATTAACCCAGTGCCGCTCCGGTCGCACGCCTGATATACAGATAAGTCCTGATCACGATGGCCCTACTGCAGATCGCCGAACCCGGCCAAAGTCCTCAACCGCACCAGCGTCGTCTGGCTGTGGGGATCGACTTGGGCACTACCAATTCGTTGGTCGCTGCGTTGCGCAGTGGTCTTTCCGAGCCGCTGGCCGACGCCGACGGGCAGGTCATCCTGCCGTCCGCTGTGCGTTACCACGCCGATCGCGTCGAAGTCGGCGAGTCGGCCAAGCTGGCCGCCGCTTCCGATCCTTTGAACACCGTGCTGTCGGTCAAGCGCTTGATGGGTCGTGGTCTGTCCGACGTCAAGCAATTGGGCGAGCAACTGCCATACCGCTTTGTCGGTGGCGAGTCGCACATGCCGTTCATCGACACTGTGCAGGGCCCGAAAAGCCCGGTCGAAGTCTCCGCCGATATCCTCAAGGTCTTGCGTCAGCGCGCTGAAGCGACCTTGGGTGGAGAACTGGTTGGTGCGGTGATCACCGTTCCTGCTTACTTCGATGATGCTCAGCGTCAGGCCACCAAAGATGCGGCAAAACTCGCCGGTCTGAACGTGTTGCGTCTGCTCAACGAGCCGACCGCAGCGGCTGTGGCGTATGGTCTGGATCAGCATGCTGAAGGTCTGGTCGCCATTTATGACCTGGGCGGCGGCACCTTTGATATTTCGATTCTGCGTCTGACCGGCGGTGTTTTCGAAGTTCTGGCCACTGGCGGCGATAGCGCGCTGGGCGGCGATGATTTCGACCACGCGATTGCCGGCTGGATCATCGAGAGCGCGGGCCTGTCCGCCGATCTCGATCCGGGCGCACAACGCAATCTGCTGCAAACCGCTTGCGCGGCCAAAGAAGCCCTGACCGATGCGGCCAGTGTTGAAGTGGTCTATGGCGACTGGAAAGCGCCGCTGACCCGCGAAGCGTTCGATGCGCTGATCGAGCCGATGGTCGCGCGCAGCCTCAAAGCCTGCCGTCGCGCCGTGCGCGATTCCGGTATCGAGTTGGAAGACGTGCACGCCGTGGTCATGGTCGGCGGTTCGACTCGCGTGCCGCGCGTTCGCGAAGCTGTTGCTGAAGCTTTCGGTCGTCAGCCTTTGACTGAAATCGATCCGGATCAAGTGGTGGCCATCGGTGCCGCGATCCAGGCCGATACCCTGGCTGGCAACAAGCGCGACGGCGGCGAACTGCTGCTGCTCGACGTGATTCCGCTGTCCCTGGGGCTGGAAACCATGGGCGGCCTGATGGAGAAGGTGATTCCGCGCAACACCACCATCCCCGTCGCTCGCGCACAAGATTTCACTACCTATAAAGACGGCCAGTCGGCCATGGCGATTCACGTATTGCAGGGTGAGCGCGAGTTGATCAGCGACTGCCGCTCGCTGGCGCGCTTCGAATTGCGCGGCATTCCGGCGATGGTCGCCGGTGCCGCGAAGATTCGCGTGACCTTCCAGGTCGATGCCGACGGTCTGCTCAGCGTTTCTGCCCGTGAGCTGGGTTCGGGCGTTGAGGCGAGCATTCAGGTCAAGCCGTCCTACGGCCTGACCGACGGCGAAATCGCCAAAATGCTGAAAGATTCGTTCCAGCACGCCAATGACGACAAGGTCGCCCGCGTTCTGCGCGAGCAGCAAGTTGATGCCCAGCGCCTGATCGAAGCGGTGCAGGGGGCTCTAGAGGTTGATGGCGAGCGCTTGCTCGACGCCGAAGAGCGCATGGTTATTGACCTGCAGTTGCAGGAACTGGCCGAACTGATGAAAGGTACCGATGGTTACGCCATCGAGCAGCAGACCAAACGTCTGTCGCAAGTGACCGATGCTTTTGCTGCCCGCCGCATGGATCTGACGGTGAAAGCCGCTCTGTCGGGGCGCAATCTGAATGAAATCGAGGATATCTGATGCCGCAGGTCATTTTTCTGCCCCACGAGAAGTTATGCCCTGAAGGCATGGTGGTCGAGGCTGCGCCCGGCACCTCGATTCTCGAACTGGCCCACGAACACCACATCGAAATGGAAAGCGCCTGCGGCGGCGTGTGTGCTTGCACCACCTGCCACTGCATCATCCGCGAGGGTTTCGACTCGATGGAAGAGGCTGACGAACTGGAAGAAGACTTCCTCGATCGCGCCTGGGGTCTGGAAGCGCAATCGCGTCTGGCCTGTCAGGCTATCGTCGGTGAAGAAGATATCACCGTCGAGATTCCGAAATATTCGCTTAACCATGCGGCAGAAGCGCCGCACTGACTGGTAAGACTGTCATGAGCTACGGTTGGAATGATGTTCAACGTATTGCAGAAGAATTGGCCGAGGCCAAGCCGGGTGTAGATCCGTTTTCTGTCAATTTCGTCGACTTGCAGCAATGGATCAAAGAACTGCCGGATTTTGACAATACCTCTGGTCGAGTAGGCGAGAAGGTGTTGGAAGCGGTTCAGACGCTCTGGGCCAAAGAATTGGACTGATCGTCTCGCAGGTTAGGCAATACCCAAGAACCCGCGTATAATTCGCGGGTTTAATTTTTCGCAAATTACCGTTTCTGGAGTTACACCATGGCTGTTCAACGCACTTTCTCCATCATCAAGCCTGACGCTGTTGCAAAAAACGTCATCGGCGAAATCACCACTCGTTTCGAAAAAGCCGGCCTGCGCGTTGTAGCTTCGAAACTCAAGCAACTGTCCAAAGCCGAAGCTGAAGGCTTCTACGCTGAGCACAGCGCTCGTGGTTTCTTCGGCGACCTGGTTGCTTTCATGATCTCCGGTCCTGTTGTTGTTCAGGTTCTGGAAGGCGAAAACGCTATCGCTCTGAACCGTGAGCTGATGGGCGCTACCAACCCTAAAGAAGCTGCTGCCGGTACCATCCGCGCTGACTTCGCTGATTCCATCGACGCCAACGCTGTTCACGGTTCGGACTCCGAAGCCGCAGCTGCTCGTGAAATCTCGTACTTCTTCGCAGCTACTGAAGTAACCACTCGCTAAGCATTGGCTTAAGAGTGAAGGTGAATCCATGACTACATCGACTGTAAAAACCAACCTGCTGGGTCTGACTCAACAGGAAATGGAAAAATTCTTCGACTCAATCGGGGAGAAGCGTTTCCGTGCCGGTCAGGTAATGAAATGGATTCACCACTTTGGTGTCGATGATTTCGACGCCATGACGAACGTCAGCAAGGCCCTGCGCGACAAGCTCAAGGCCATTGCCGAGGTCCGTGGTCCGGAAGTGGTCAGCGAGGACATCTCCAGCGACGGCACCCGTAAATGGGTGGTGCGCGTGGCATCCGGCAGCTGCGTCGAGACCGTGTACATTCCCCAGGGCAAACGCGGCACTCTGTGCGTTTCGTCCCAGGCAGGCTGTGCCCTGGATTGCAGTTTCTGCTCCACCGGCAAGCAAGGCTTCAATAGCAACCTCACCGCCGCCGAAGTCATCGGTCAGGTGTGGATTGCCAACAAATCTTTCGGCAGTGTCCCGGCTACCGTCGACCGTGCCATCACCAACGTGGTGATGATGGGCATGGGTGAGCCACTGCTGAACTTCGACAACGTCGTCGCCGCCATGCATCTGATGATGGATGACCTCGGCTACGGGATCTCCAAGCGCCGCGTGACCCTGTCCACTTCGGGCGTGGTGCCGATGATCGATGAGCTGGCCAAGCACATCGACGTGTCCCTGGCGTTATCCCTGCACGCACCCAATGACGCATTGCGTAATCAATTGGTGCCGATCAACAAGAAGTATCCGCTTAAGATGCTGCTCGAGTCGTGCCAGCGCTACATGTCGTCCCTGGGCGAGAAACGTGTGCTGACCATCGAGTACACCTTGCTCAAGGACATCAACGACAAGGTCGAACACGCCGTTGAGATGATCGAGCTGCTGAAGAACATTCCGTGCAAGATCAACCTGATTCCGTTCAACCCGTTCCCGCATTCCGGGTACGAGCGTCCGAGCAACAACGCGATCCGCCGTTTTCAGGATCAGTTGCATCAGGCCGGTTTCAACGTCACTGTCCGCACCACCCGTGGTGAAGACATCGACGCTGCATGTGGTCAATTGGTAGGGCAGGTGCTGGATCGCACCCGTCGCAGCGAACGTTACATCGCCGTGCGTGAGTTGAACGCCGACAGCGATCTGGCACAGAACGCCGCGAACACTAACTAAGAGAGGATCTCTATGTCCCTGCGCTTTGCGCTGCTGTTGCTGTTGGCCAGCCTGTGTGCTGGTTGTGTCCTGTCGGGTGACTACAACCCGATGAAGACCAGCAAGGGCCGCGATGAAGCGCGGGCTGCCTACGTGCAGTTGGGGCTGGGGTATTTGCAGCAAGGCATGAGCGAGCGGGCCAAGGTGCCGCTGAAGAAGGCGCTGGAAATCGACGGCTCCGATCCTGACGCCAACGCTGCCCTCGGGTTGGTGTTTCAGTCCGAAATGGAGCCTGAGCTGGCCGACGAACACTTTCGCAAGGCTTTGTCCTCCCGTCCTGCCGATGCGCGCATCCTCAACAACTACGGCAGTTTTCTCTACGAACAAAAGCGTTATAAAGAAGCCTACGAGCGTTTTGAACAGGCCGCCGCCGATACCCTGTATCCTGAGCGTTCGCGTGTGTTCGAAAACCTCGGCATGACGGCGGCGAAACTCGGTCAGCGTGATCTGGCGCAGCAACAGCTGGAAAAGGCACTGCGTTTGAACCGTCAACAACCGCGCGCATTGCTGGAAATGGCTGAGTTGTCCTTCGAAGACAGGCATTATGTGCCCGCACGTGACTATTACGACCGTTTCAGCCTGCTGACCGAACAAAATGCACGTAGTCTATTGCTCGGCGTTCGGCTGGCAAAAGTGTTTGAAGATCGCGACAAGGCCGCCAGTTATGGCCTGCAATTAAAACGACTCTATCCCGGTACGCCGGAATATCAGCAATACCTGTCGGAGCAATGATGAAAGCGGCGCATCCCGAAGTTGTAGCAGCGAATCGCGTTAACCCCGGTGAGACCCTGCGCCAGGCCCGCGAAAGCAATGGCTGGTCGCTGGCCGAAGTGGCCCTCAAGCTCAACCTCACCGTGACTTCCCTGAGCAATCTTGAAGCCGGCGCTTTCGACAAGCTGCCGGGGCATACCTTCGCTCGCGGTTACATTCGCGCGTACGCCAAGTTGCTCGGCATGGACCAGACCGTTCTGGTCCAGCAATTCGACCAGTCCACCGGCACCGACTCCCAGGGCAGCAATGTTCACGCCCTGGGCCGAATCGAGGAGCCCGTGCGGGTTTCCCACACCATTTTGCGTATTGTCAGCCTGCTGTTGCTGATCGCGGTCATCGGCGGTGGTTTCGTCTGGTGGCAGGATCAGACATCCCAGCGCACCAAGGATCTGACGTCGCTGGCGCCTGAGCACGTTGAAGTCGAAGGCGCTGACGGCACCACCCAGATTCACCCGATCGATGAGCCGGAAGACCAGGCTGTCGAGGAAAATCAGGCCGACAGTTCGACGACGCTGGCATTGCCGCAGTCTGAAACCACCGCGGAATCGACCGGTGCCGAAGGCGCTGCGCCAGGCACGGCTCCAGCCGCACCGGCTGCTGCTCCCGCTGCAACCCCGACCGCCCCGGCTCATACGCCTGCTCCGGTTGTGGCAAGCCCGGCCACCCCTGCGCCAAACGTTCCGGCTACTCCTGCGCCGACCGTTACTGCTCCGGTGGTTGCCGCGACGCCAGCGCCAAGCGCTGAAACTGCCGCTCCCGTTGCAGGTGACGGTCAGGTACAACTGCAATTCACCGGCGATTGCTGGGCACAAGTCACCGATGGCCGTGGCAAAGTGTTGTTCAGTGGTCTGAAGCACAAAGGCGATAATGTGACAGTCAGTGGCAAGCCGCCGCTCGCCGTGCGCCTGGGCGTTGCCCGCGCCGCACAGGTCAGCTACAACGGCCAACCGGTTGATATCGCTCCGTTCACCAGTGGCGAGACTGCTCGCCTGAAGTTGGGTCAATAAGTCATGCACGGCGAATCTCCAATCAAACGTCGCGTTTCGCGCAAGATCTGGGTCGGCAACGTACCGGTAGGCGGCGATGCGCCGATCGCTGTGCAGAGCATGACCAACAGCGACACCAATGACGTTGCCGCCACTGTTGCGCAAATCAATCGTCTGGAAGCCGCTGGCGTCGACATCGTGCGCATATCGGTGCCGGACATGGACGCCGCCGAGGCGTTCGGCAAGATCAAGCAACTGGTCAAGGTGCCGCTGGTTGCCGACATCCACTTCGACTACAAGATCGCTCTGCGCGTGGCCGAACTGGGTGTGGATTGCCTGCGCATCAATCCGGGCAACATCGGTCGTGAAGACCGTGTTCGCGCGGTGGTCGATGCCGCGCGTGATCGCGGGATTCCGATCCGCATCGGTGTTAACGCCGGTTCTCTGGAAAAAGACCTGCAAAAGAAATACGGCGAGCCGACGCCGGCCGCGCTGGTCGAGTCCGCCCTGCGTCACGTTGAACACCTCGAACGCCTGAATTTCCAGGACTTCAAGGTCAGCGTGAAGGCTTCCGACGTGTTCATGGCCGTCGAAGCCTACCGTTTGCTGGCGAAAGAAATCGTCCAGCCGCTGCACCTGGGCATCACCGAAGCCGGTGGATTGCGTTCGGGCACAGTGAAATCCGCCGTGGGCCTAGGTATGCTGCTCGCCGAAGGGATTGGCGATACTATCCGCATCTCGCTGGCGGCCGATCCGGTCGAAGAAGTGAAAGTCGGTTACGACATTCTCAAGTCTTTGCATCTGCGTTCCCGTGGCATCAACTTCATCGCCTGCCCGAGCTGCTCGCGGCAGAACTTCGATGTGGTTAAAACCATGAACGAGCTGGAAGGGCGCCTTGAAGACCTGCTGGTGCCGCTGGATGTCGCGGTGATCGGTTGCGTGGTCAACGGCCCCGGCGAAGCCAAGGAAGCCCATATCGGCTTGACCGGCGGCACGCCAAACCTGATTTACATCGACGGCAAGCCGTCGCAGAAACTGACGAATGACAATCTGGTGGACGAGCTGGAAAAGCTGATCCGCCAGAAAGCGGCCGAAAAGGTCGAAGCTGACGCTGCGGTTATTGCGCGCGGCTGAGCCTGACTGAAGCGCCGAACGAATTTAAGGATTTAAAGTGAGCAAGTCTCTGCAAGCCATTCGTGGCATGAACGACATCCTGCCCGAACAGACCCCGCTGTGGCGTTATTTCGAGGGCACCGTTGCGCGTCTGCTGGATAACTACGGTTACAAGCAGATCCGCATGCCGATCGTTGAATTCACCGAGCTGTTCAAACGCTCGATCGGTGAAGTGACCGACATCGTCGAAAAAGAGATGTACACCTTCGAAGACCGCAACGGTGACTCCCTGACCCTGCGTCCGGAAGGCACCGCGGCGTGCGTGCGAGCGGTGCTCGAGCACGGCATCACCGGCGGTGGTCAGGTACAGAAACTCTGGTACATCGGCCCGATGTTCCGCCACGAACGTCCGCAGAAAGGCCGTTATCGCCAGTTTCACCAGATCGGTCTGGAGGTGTTCAACCTCGACGGTCCGGACATCGACGCCGAGCTGATCACCATGACCTGGCGCCTGTGGGGCGAGTTGGGCATTCGTGATGCGGTCAAGCTCGAACTCAACAGCCTCGGCACCAGCGAGTCCCGTGGGCGTTATCGTGAAGCGCTGGTCGAGTACCTCTCGGCGCACCACGACAAACTCGACGAAGACAGCCAGCGTCGCCTGAAAACCAACCCGCTGCGCGTGCTCGACACCAAAAATGCCGACACACAAGCGGTACTGGTCGATGCGCCGAAAATGGCCGACTACCTCGACGATGAATCCCGTGCGCACTTTGAAGGCTTGAAGGCTCGTCTGGATGCCGTCGGCATTCCTTACGTGCTCAACCCGAAACTGGTGCGCGGCCTCGATTACTACAGCAAAACCGTATTCGAATGGGTCACCGACAAACTCGGCGCCCAGGGCACTGTTTGCGCCGGCGGCCGTTACGACGGTCTGGTCGAGCAGATGGGCGGCAAGCCAACCACCGGCGTCGGTTTCGCCATGGGTATCGAACGTCTGGTGCTGATGCTGGAAACCCTGGAGCAGATCCCGGAAGAAATCTCCCGTCAGGTTGATGTCTATCTGTGCGCCTTCGGTGAAGAAGCCGAGCTGGCCGGTCTGGCCCTGGCTGAACGTGTTCGCGATCAACTTCCAAACCTGCGCCTGCAAGTCAATGCCGGCGCCGGCAGCTTCAAAAGCCAGTTCAAGAAAGCCGACAAGAGCGGTGCGCTGTATGCACTGATTCTGGGTGACGACGAAATGGCCCAGCAAGTGGTAGGTTTCAAACCCCTGCGTGGCCAGGGCGAACAACAAAGCATTGCCTGGGATGCGCTCGCCGCTCACCTGGCCACCTGCGTCGTGCAGGGTTGAAGCTGTCTAAACAGCCGATTTAGCGATTAAGGAGTATTGGGGTGTCGAGTACCGAAGACGAACAGTTGGCGGATTTGAAGGACTGGTGGACACGCAACGGCAAACCTCTGGTCACTGGCGGCCTGTTGGCGCTGGTCATCGTGTTCGGCTGGCAGGCATATCACAAATACCAGAGCAACCAGTCGCAAGGCGCCTCGGTGCTCTATCAGCAACTGCTGGAAACCACGCTGACGCCTGACGGCAAGCCTGATGCTGCCCGCGTTGCGGATCTGGCCGGCAAGCTCAACAGCGAATTCGGCGGTTCTGCCTACGCGCAGTACGGCAGCCTGTTCGTGGCCAAAGTGGCGGTCGACAGCGGCAAGCTGGATGACGCCGCGACCGAGCTCAAAGCCATTGTCGACAAACCGGCCAACCCGGCGCTGGGCGAAATCGCCCGTCAGCGTCTGGCGCAGGTGCTCGGCGCGCAGAACAAGGCTGAAGACGGCCTGAAACTGCTCGACGGTGATGCCGACAAAGCGTTCCTGGCCACTCGCGAAGAACTCAAGGGCGACCTGCTGGTACAGCTGGGCCGTACCGATGACGCGAACAAGGCGTATCAAAAAGCCAAGGCGGCACTGTCGGATGAAGCGGCGGTCGGTGGCCTTCAAATCAAGCTCGACGACCTGGCCAAAGGGGATGCGTGACGTGATCCGTTGGAAGCATGCAGCATTGCTGGCTCTGGCCCTTCTGGCCGCGGGTTGCAGCAGCAACAGCAAAAAAGAATTGCCACCGGCTGAACTGACCGACTTCAAGGAAGAAGTGGTTCTGCAAAAGCAGTGGAGTCGTTCGATCGGTGACGGTCAGGGCGAAACCTACAACATGCTGGTGCCGGCGGTCGACGGTGACACCATCTACGCCGCTGACGTAACCGGCGTGGTAATGGCCATGGATCGCAGCAACGGCGACGTGAAATGGAAGCAGGATCTTGATCTGCCTGTCTCCGGCGCAGTCGGCGTGGGTTACGGTCTGGTTCTGATCGGTACGCTGCGTGGCGAAGTCGTCGCTCTGGACACCAGCAACGGTGAAGAGAAATGGCGTGCACGCGTCAACAGCGAAGTCCTCGCGCCGCCGGCCAACAACGGTGATGTCGTAGTGGTGCAGACTCAGGACGATCGTCTGATCGGTCTGGATGCCTCCACCGGTACCCAGCGCTGGGTGTATGACAGCACGCCTGCGGTACTGACCCTGCGTGGCACCAGTGCCCCGCTGGTCACCAACCGCCTCGCGGTGGCTGGCCTGTCGACCGGTAAAGTGGTCGCGCTGGACATTTCCAACGGCGTGCCGGTGTGGGAACAACGCATCGCGATTCCACAGGGCCGTTCGGAACTGGAGCGCGTGGTCGACATCGACGGCGGTCTGCTGCTGTCCGGCGGTACGCTGTACGTTGCCAGCTATCAGGGTCGCGTCGCGGCACTGGACCTGGAAAGCGGTCGTCAACTCTGGCAGCGCGATGCGTCGAGCTACGCCGGTATCGCTCAGGGTTTTGGCAGCGTTTACGTAAGCCTGTCCTCGGGCACCGTTGAAGGCGTCGACGAACGTTCCACCACAGCCTTGTGGAGCAACGATTCGCTGGCTCGCCGTCAACTGTCGGCTCCGGAAGTGTTCTCCAGCTATGTTGCAGTAGGTGACCTGGAAGGTTATCTGCACCTGCTGAGTCAGGTTGACGGTCGTTTCGTCGGCCGTGAGCGCATCGACAGCGACGGCCTGCGTGCCCGTCCGCTGGTGGTGGGTGACATGATTTATGTGTATGGCAACAGCGGCAAACTGGAAGCCCTGACCATCAAGTAACAACTATGCTTGGGGATAACACCCCAGGCAGCTTCACTTGTGGAAGTGGACCTGTTCACTCCCGCAGTGTTGCCCCGAGCACCAGCCGCTGCCTCGCAGCGGCTTTTGTATTTTCTGAAATAACGAAGTGGAGAGCCGCATGGTTCCCGTAATCGCCCTGGTGGGCCGACCGAACGTCGGCAAGTCCACCTTGTTCAACCGCCTGACCAGGACTCGTGACGCCATCGTCGGCGACTTGTCCGGTCTGACCCGTGATCGCCAGTACGGTGAGGCCAAGTGGCAAGGGCGTTCCTACATTCTGGTCGACACCGGTGGTATCTCCGGTGACGAGCACGGTATGGACGAAAAAATGGCCGAGCAGTCGCTGCTGGCCATCGAAGAAGCGGATGTTGTGCTGTTCCTGGTAGATGCCAAGGCCGGTTTCACCGCCGCCGACCAGATGATCGCCGAACACCTGCGCAAACGTAACAAGCGTTCCTACGTGGTCGCCAACAAGGTCGACAACATCGACCCGGAAATGGCCCGCGCCGAATTCGCTCCGTTGGGCATGGGTCACGCGATTCCTATCGCCGGTGCTCACGGCCGTGGCATCACCCAGATGCTGGAAATCGCCCTGGGTGATTTCCCCAAAGACGAAGAAGAGCCTGAAGACGGCGAGGAAGAGATCGTTGCCGAAGGCGAGGAAGCCAAGCGCATTCCTGGCCCGAGTGAAAAAGACGGGATCAAGATCGCCATCATCGGCCGTCCGAACGTCGGCAAGTCGACGCTGGTCAACCGCATGCTCGGTGAAGACCGGGTAATCGTTTATGACCAACCCGGCACCACCCGCGACAGTATCTACATTCCGTTCGAACGTAATGAAGAGAAGTACACGCTGATCGACACCGCCGGTGTGCGCAAGCGCGGCAAGATCCACGAAGAAGTCGAAAAATTCTCCGTGGTGAAAACCCTGCAAGCGATCAAAGACGCCAACGTGGTGATCTTCGTGATGGACGCCCGCGAAGGTGTGGTCGATCACGACCTCAACCTGCTCGGTTTTGCCATCGAGTCGGGTCGTGCGCTGGTCATCGCGATCAACAAGTGGGACGGCATGACGCCGAGCGAGCGCGACTTCGTCAAGGTCGAGTTGCAGCGTCGTCTGTTCTTCGTTGATTACGCCGACATCCACTTCATCTCGGCACTGCACGGCACCGGAGTGGGCAACCTCTACGCATCCGTACAGAACTCGTTCAAGTCGGCGGTCACCCGCTGGCCGACCAACCGTCTGACCCAGATTCTGGAAGACGCGGTGGGCGAGCACGCGCCACCGATGGTCAACAACCGCCGGATCAAGCTGCGTTATGCCCACTTGGGTGGTGCTAACCCGCCGATTATCGTGATCCACGGTAACCAGATCGAGAAAGTGCCGAAGTCGTATGTGCGCTATCTGGAGAACACTTACCGCCGTGTGCTGAAGCTGGTCGGTACGCCGATCCGGATTGAGTTCAAGGGTGGCGAGAACCCGTACGAAGGCAACAAAAATACGCTGACCGACCGCCAGGTCAACAGGAAGCGTCGAATGATGTCGCACAGCAAGAAAGCCGACAAAAAGCGCCGCGACAAGAAGTAAGGTCGCGGGTCATTGATCGTTCCCATGCTCCGCGTGGGAATGTATCCCGTGACGCTCTGCGTCACAAAAGCGGCGGACGCAGAGCGTCCAAGGCTGCATTCCCACGCAGAGCGTGGGAACGATCAACTTGAGAGAAGGGTGCCATCCGGCGCCCTTTTTTTATGGGCGCCGGATGGGCTATCCTCGGGCTCTCCCGCGCCGTCGTCAGAGCCGGGTGTTGAGCAGGGAACCCCCGATGATCACCAGTAAGCTGCCGAATGTCGGCATCACTATTTTCACGCAGATGTCTCAGCTCGCGGCGCAAACCGGCGCGATCAACCTGTCCCAGGGTTTTCCGGATTTCGACGGCCCGCAGTCGCTGCGCGATGCGGTGGGTCGGCATATTGCCAGTGGTCATAACCAGTATTCGCCAATGACCGGTCTGCCGGCGCTGCGCGAGCAGATTGCGGCGAAAATCGTTCGCAGCTATGGCGTGCAGGTCAATGCCGACAGCGAAGTAACGGTTACGCCGGGCGCGACCCAGGCAATCTTCTGTGCGATTCAGGCGGTTATCCACAGCGGCGACGAAGTCATCGTGTTCGATCCGTGCTACGACAGCTACGAACCGGCGACAGAGTTGGCGGGCGGTCGTTGTGTGCATGTGCAGTTGAACCCGGATGACTTCTCCATCGATTTCGAGCAACTCGCAGCGGCCCTGAGCCCGCGCACGAAAATGATCGTCATCAACACCCCGCACAACCCGAGCGGCGCCCTGATCACCCGCGACGAACTCGATCAACTGGCGCAATTGATCCGTGGTCGCGACATCTACCTGATCAGCGACGAAGTCTATGAACATCTGGTGTTCGACGGCGTGCCGCATGTCAGTGTGCTGGCCCATGAAGAGTTGTATCAGCGCGCCTTCGTGGTCAGCTCGTTCGGTAAAACCTATCACGTCACGGGCTGGAAAACCGGCTACGTCGTCGCGCCGCCAGCCCTGACTGCGGAACTGCGCAAAGTCCATCAGTACGTCAGTTTCTGTGGCGTCACGCCGCTGCAATACGCCTTGGCCGATTACATGGCCGAGCACCCGGAGCACGTCGAAGAGTTGCCGGGTTTCTATCAGGCCAAACGCGATCTGTTCTGCGATTTGCTGGCACCATCACGCTTCACCTTCAGCCGTGTCACCGGCACGTATTTCCAACTGGTCGATTACTCGCAGATCCGTCCCGATTTGAACGACGTCGAGATGGCGATGTGGATGACCCGCGAGCATGGCGTGGCCAGTATCCCGGTGTCGGTGTTCTACCAGAATCCACCCGAAGGCCAGCGCCTGGTGCGCTTGTGCTTCGCCAAACGCGAGGAGACGCTGCGTGAAGCGGCGGCGAAACTATGCGTGATCTGAGTGCGTTACCCGATCTCAACCTGGCGCTGATCCAGACCACCCTGGCCTGGCATGACCGCCAGGCGAATCTCGAGCATTTCGATGCGCTGCTGGAGCAGGCGCGCGGGGCGGATCTGATCATCCTGCCGGAAATGTTCACCAGCGGATTCTCCATGGAGTCCGAGACCCTCGCCGAAGCCGAGAATGGCCCGACCAGTAAATGGCTGCGGGTTCAGGCGGCGAAACTCGATGCGGTGATTACCGGCAGCGTGATTATTCAGGCGGCAGACGGCAGCCATCGTAATCGCCTGCTGTGGGCGCGACCGGACGGCGAAGTACTGCATTACGATAAGCGTCACCTGTTCCGCATGGCCGGCGAGCACAACCACTACACCCCCGGCGAACGCCAGGTGCAGTTCGAGCTCAAGGGCTGGCGTGTGCGTCCGCTGATTTGTTACGACCTGCGTTTCCCGGTGTGGAGTCGCGATGCCCAGGACACCGATCTGCTGCTGTACACCGCCAATTGGCCGGGTGCGCGACGGTTGCACTGGAACCGACTGTTGCCGGCTCGGGCGATCGAGAACCTTTGCTATGTGGCGGCGGTGAATCGCGTTGGCACTGACGGTAAAGGTTTTGCCTATACCGGTGACAGTCAGGTGCTGGATTTCCAGGGCGAAACCTTGCTGGCGGCGGGGGAGGCGGATGGTGTGTTCAAGGTGGTTTTGGAGGCGGCGTCACTGGCGGCGTATCGCGAGCGGTTTCCGGCGAATCTGGACGCCGACACCTTCGAGTTCACCTGAGGTAACTGATCGTTCCCACGCTCTGCGTGGGAATGCAGCCCGTGACGCTCCGCGTCACTGGACGCAGAGCGTCCCTTGAGGCATTCCCACGCAGAGCGTGGGAACGATCGCAGGCAAAAAAAGGCCCCGGAGTTCGCACGCCGGGGCCTTTTGCATTTCAGCAGTCGATTACGCCGCTTTCGCCTCCGGCTGGCTCAGCGAGCGGTTCAGCGCGCTGAACAGGGCCTTGAAGCTGGCCGTGGTGATGTTTTCATCAATGCCCACGCCGTGTACCGCACGTTCGCCGTTCACACGCAGCTCGATGTACGCTGCTGCTTTGGCGTTGGTGCCGGCGCCGATCGCGTGTTCGTTGTAGTCCATGATCTCCACCGGAACTGGCAGGCCGGCGACCAGTGCTTCCAGCGCACCGTTACCCTTGCCGCGCCAGTGCAGGTTGGTTTCGCCCTGACCTTTGCTCGCCACTTCCACTTCAACATTGCTGTTGCCGTTTTCTTCCTGCAGGCGATGGCTGACCAGCGCGTACGGGGTGTTGGCTTGCAGGTATTCGCTGATCAACAGCGAGTGAATCTGCTTGGCGGTCATCTCCAGGCCCAGACGATCGGTTTCACGCTGCACGACCTGGCTGAATTCGATCTGCATGCGACGTGGCAGGCTGATGCCGTATTCCTGCTCCAGCAAGTAAGCGATGCCGCCCTTGCCCGACTGGCTGTTGACGCGAATCACCGCCTCGTAGCTGCGGCCAATGTCGGCCGGGTCGATCGGCAAGTACGGCACTTCCCACAGTGCATCGGGTTTCTGCTGGGAGAAGCCTTTGCGGATCGCATCCTGGTGCGAGCCGGAGAACGCGGTGTGCACCAGATCGCCGACGTACGGATGACGCGGGTGCACCTGAATCTGGTTGCACTCTTCGACGACTTTGCGCACGCCGTCGATGTCGGAGAAGTCCAGCTGCGGGTCGAGACCCTGGGTGTACATGTTCAGGGCGACGGTGACGAGGTCGACGTTACCGGTACGTTCGCCGTTGCCGAACAGGCAGCCTTCGACACGATCGGCGCCAGCCATCAGGCCCAGTTCGGTAGCCGCAACGCCAGTGCCACGGTCGTTGTGGGTGTGCAGGCTGATGATCACGCTGTCACGACGGTTGATGTTGCGGCCGAACCACTCGATCTGGTCGGCGTAGATGTTCGGGGTTGCGCACTCAACGGTAGCCGGCAGGTTGAGGATCATCTTGTGCTCAGGCGTCGGGTTCCACACCTCGATCACCGCGTCACAGACTTCCTTGGCGAATTCCAGCTCGGTGGCGCTGAAGGTTTCCGGCGAGTATTCGAAGGTCCACTCGGTGTCCGGCTGCATCGCCGCGTATTTGACGAACAGCTTGGCGGCGTTGACGGCGATGGCCTTGATGCCGTCCTTGTCCTGGTTGAAGACAATGCGACGGAAAGAAGGCGAAGTGGCGTTGTACAGGTGAACGATGGCTTTCTTCGCCCCGCGCAGGGATTCGAAAGTGCGCTCGATCAAGTCTTCACGACCCTGGGTCAGCACCTGAATGGTGGTGTCGTCCGGGATGTGGCCTTCTTCGATCAGGGTACGCACGAAGTCGAAGTCGGTTTGCGAAGCGGCCGGGAAGGAGGCTTCGATTTCTTTCACGCCCACCTGAACGAGGGTTTTCCAGAAGCGCAGCTTCTTCACCGCGTCCATCGGCTCGATCAGCGACTGGTTGCCGTCACGCAGGTCGGAGCTGCACCAGATCGGCGCGGTGTCGATGGTTTTCGACGGCCAGGTGCGATCCGGCAGGTTGATGACAGGAAACGCGCGGTATTTCGAAGACGGATCTTTGAGCATGCTCATCGGGAAATTCCTTATTGTCTGGGCCGAAAAGAGGCGGCCTGCCGGTGTTACGAATGTTCTGGGAACAGCGTGGGACGAGGTGCCGCGATTCAGCCTGGCAGTCGTGCGCTGACAAGGCACAAGCTGCGGTGCTGGCGAAGCTGAATGAGGGTGTGAGAGGTTTTCATGCCTTCAACCCTAACCGCGAGGGCAGAGGATGGCAAGCAGTCGAAAAAAATTGAGAGGAATACTCGGAAAGCGGGGTTTTGCGGGATTTTATTGCGCAGGAGGTCGCTGATCGTTGTGATATTTGCGCGAGGTTTGATTGGGGCGCAATCGGGGTTTTTAGGAATTCATGGAGTATTGCTGTGTTGTATAGGTCGCCTTCGCGAGCAAGCTCGCTCCCACATTGGATTGTGTTCACAACACAAATCCCTGTGGGAGCGAGCTTGCTCGCGAAGGGGACATCAGTTCATCGACTGTCTTAAGGTTGAAACGCACCAATGAAAATCGCCGGATCCACCCGCGCATCATTCAGGCTGACATTCCAGTGCATGTGCGGGCCGGTCGCGCGGCCGGTCATGCCCACCTTGCCAACCACTTCGCCACGCGCCAATTGATCGCCGACCTTCACGTCAATCTTCGACATATGGCAGAACATGCTGATAAAGCCTTGCCCATGGTCAACAAACACCGTGTTGCCATTAAAGAAGTAATTGCCGGTAAGGATCACCTTGCCCGCCGCCGGGGTCTTGATCGGCGTGCCCGCCGGCACCGCGAAGTCGAGGCCTGCATGCGGATTGCGCTCTTCACCATTGAAGAAACGACGCACGCCAAACTTGCTCGACAGCGGCCCGTTGACCGGTTTGTCCAACAGCAAATTGCTCGGCGTGTTCGGGCTGAAGCTGCGATACGCCTTGATCTGTTCGGCCAGTTCGCCTTCGATGCGTTTAAGGTTCGATTGATCCGGATTGACCTGTTGCTTGTTCTTCAGGGTGATGCGCTGTTCCGGGTATTTCTTGTTGCCCACGGTAAACGGCAGATTACGCCCGCCACTGCTGATCTGCTGCGCACCCGGTTTGACGGTTAGCGGCACGCCAACAATCGCCAGCCAGTTGTTCTGTTCCTTGACCACCAGCACCGGTTTGCCCTGATACGTGGCTTTCGGCGCCTGTGCGGCCGCGCCCAGATCAACCACCGCGACGCCGCCCGGCACCGGTTTGTTCAGCAGCCGGGTGATGTAACTGTCGGCGTGGGCATTGAAGGTCAGACACAGCAGAAACAATGGAGCGAGAAAACGCGGCATGGATCAGTCCAGTAAAGAGAGGGTGACAGGCGTCAGGTGATTGTCTTCGACGCGCACTTGCAGTTCGCCTTCGCCGAGTTTGGCCCTCAGGCGCTGGCCAGTCTGGGTCTGCGCGGCGTTGCGGATCGCGTGGCCGCGCTCATCGAGCAGAATGCTGTAACCACGGCCGAGCGTTGCCAACGGGCTGACCACGTGCAGCGTCTGCATCTGGCTGTGCAGTTGCAGACGACGGTTTTTCAGGCCCTCACGCATGGCGCGGGGCAGGCGTTCGGCGAGGCTGTCGAGGCGCTGGCGCAACATCGCCAATTGCCGTCCCGGATGTTGCCCGGCGAGGCGGGTCTCCAGGCGGATCAAGCGTTCGCGACGGGTGTTCAGATGACGCTCGAAAGCGCGGCGCATGCGCATGTCCAGATCATCCAGCCGTTGCGCTTGCTGGCGCAGACGTTCGCCGGGATGGCGCAAGCGACGCGCCATGCCTTCCAGACGCAGGCGATCACGCATCAAGCGGTCGCGCATGCGCATCACCAAGCGGCGATGCAGGCTCTCTACCTGACGGATCAGATGGCTGGAATCCGGCGCGAGCAATTCGGCAGCCGCTGATGGCGTTGGCGCGCGGACGTCAGCGACAAAGTCACTGATCGACACATCGGTTTCATGGCCAACCGCGCTGACAATCGGCGTCACGCAGGCATCAACGGCACGGGCCACGGCTTCTTCGTTGAAGCACCAGAGGTCTTCCAGCGAACCGCCGCCACGGGCGAGGATCAGCGCGTCGAAACCACGCGCGTCGGCCATTTTCAGGGCGCGGACGATTTGTGCGGTGGCTTCACGGCCCTGCACGGCAGTCGGGATCAACGTCAACTGCACCTGCGGCGCACGCCGGCGGAACACGCTGATGATGTCGCGAATCACCGCGCCGGTCGGCGAACTGATGATGCCGATGCGCTGCGGATGCGCGGGCAACGGCACTTTGCGTTCGGCACTGAACAGACCTTCGGCGCTGAGCTTTTCTTTCAGCGCATCGAAGGCCAGACGCAGGGCGCCGTCACCGGCAGGTTCGACGGTATCGAGAATCAACTGATAGTCGCCACGCCCTTCAAACAGCGAGACCTTGCCACGCACCTTCACCGCCAGGCCGTCCTTCAACGCCTGACGCACGCGCGCGGCGTTCTGCCGGAACAGCGCGCAACGCACCTGCGCGCCGCTGTCCTTGAGGGTGAAATAGATGTGGCCGGACGCCGGACGGGCGAGGTTGGAGATTTCGCCTTCGACCCAGATGTTGCTGAACACGTCTTCAAGCAACACCCGCGCGCGGCCGTTGAGCTGGCTGACGGTCAGGACTTCACGGTCCAGGCCAAGTCTTGCAAAGGGATCTTTAATCATGGGGCGCAGTTTAAAGGCATTTGCCGCCGAATCACCATTACACCGCACAAAACCCTGTGGGAGCGAGCTTGCTCCGGGCGGCGATCCGACGAAGGCGTCTTATCCTTCGACATCCTCAGTGGCTGACGGTCCGCTTTCGCGAGCTAGCTCGCTCCCCCAGGGGGAATTGGTGAATGTCTGGAGGAAGTGTTGAATCAGCGGCGTGGGGTTCTGGCGATAGGCGAGGGCGACGGTGCTTTGGCAGTCGGTATCGGCCAGCGGCAGGAATCGTACGCCGCTCGGCGCGATTTCCTGCATGGATTTCGGCAGCAGGGCAATGCCGAAACCGGCCTGAATCAACTGAAGCTGGGTGGTCTTGCGCGACATCACCCGCGCCGCTTTCGGGAAAAAGCCCTGACGCATGCACAGATCGGCACACAGATAACTCAGACCGCCGCGTTGCGGATGCGGAATCGAGATGAACGCTTCGTCCTTCAATTGAGCCAAATCAACACGCTCAGCCTCGGCCAATCGATGATCCATCGGAACTGCCAGCAGCAGCCGTTCAGTAAACAGCGGCACAATCTGAATACCTTCGCGCTGGCGCAACACCGGCAGGCGCAGCAGACCGATATCGAGGCGTCCTTCGGCCAACTCCTCCAACTGCGCCTCGGAAGACAACTTGCCGATGTCCAGCGACACGCCAGGTTGTTGCTGCAGATAAACGCCGATGTCCCTGAGCAAACGGCCGCTGATCGACACGGTGCTGGAATGACTGAGGCGCAAGCTGCCGAGCTGACCATTGCCGACCTCGGTGGCCATGGCGCTGGCCTTACTCAGCTCATTGAGCAGATTTCTTGCCCGCGGCAGAAACGCTTCGCCCGCCGCCGTGAGTCTGGGCTGGCGCGCTGTGCGTTCGAACAATGGGGTTTGCAGGCGTGTTTCCATGTCCTTGATCTGCCGGCTCAATGCCGATTGCGCAACGAACAAGCGTTCAGCCGCCGCACTGAAGCTGCCGCATTCGGCGATTTCCACGAAGTAGCGCAATTGACGAGTCGACAGCACGAGCAATGCCTTTTTGAGATGAGTGGGTGGCTTTGAAGATATTAGTCGCAAGCCTCGACGCTGGCTAAAGTCATCGCAGGCTTATTAAGGAAGCGCATCGATGAGCGTGGCGGGATTGCTGAGTGAGTGGACCTGGGGCGCCGGTGGTTGGGCGGTGATCGGGCTGGGGATCGCCCTGGCCTATATCGTGTTCGGCATTGCCGGATTCGGCACCGCGCTGGTGGCGGGGCCGATTCTGATTCTGTTCATGCCGTTGTCGAAGATTGTGCCGCTGCTGGTGTTGCTGGATTTTGTCGCAGCGTTCGGCAATCTGCTGCCGTCGCGGCGGGATGTGGCCAAGCCCGAGTTATTGCGGCTACTGCCGTGCATGGCGGTGGGCTGCACGCTGGGAGTGATTTTCCTGCTTAACCTCAAATCGGATGTGTTGCTGCTGTTGATGGGGCTGTTTATCAGCGCTTACGCGATTTACAGCCTGTGGGTCAAAGCGCGGCCGGCGCAACTGTCGGCGGCGTGGGCGGTGCCGATGGGCACGGTAGGCGGGTTGTTTGGGGCGTTGTTTGGCAGTGGCGGCTTTTTATATGCGATCTATCTGAACAGTCGGCTGCCGAAAGACGCGGCGCGGGCCACGCAAAGTGCACTGATCAGTTGCAGCACGGTGGTGCGTTTGAGCCTGTTCGCTATCGCCGGTGTGTATGCCGAGCTACCCTTGTTGATGCTGGCGCTGTGTCTGTTGCCGGCCATGGCGCTGGGGCTGTGGATCGGGCGGCGGTTGAGCATGAAGTTGTCGCGCGAGGCGTTTGTGCGGCTGGTAACGTGGCTGGTGCTGGCGAGCGGGCTGGCGTTGATCGGACGCTACCTCAGCACTTGACCGGATTTCGTCAGGGATTAAGCTGCCGGCCTTTAGGGCCTCTTCGCGAGCAAGTCGAATCGTCGCACCGTCGCTCCCGCATTGGAATACAGTTCCCTGTGGGAGCGAGCTTGCTCGCGAAGGCGTCAGAAGCCACACCGCAGGACTTTCCATGAATTCGCAAAGCATCATCGTCCCGAAAATCTCCACCCTGCCGGTCCACGAACCCCGGGCCCGGGCGATCGTGCGCTGGCTGGTGCGCAAGAACATCATCAAGGAAGAGCTGAGCACTTGTGGCCGCACCGGCAACCGCATGGCTTACGCGATTGCCGACGGCGCGCGTGCCGTGGTCCTGCACCCGCAAGCGCTGCCGTTTGGTGAGCCAATCAACGGCCTGGAGATCGTCACCAAACGCTGCATCTACACCCCGGCCAAGGGCTTTCTCGAGGAGGCCGGTTGCGCCGAGTGCCGTCGTGAAGTTGGCGAAGCACTGTTCGAAAGCCTCGAAGAGTGGTTCCCTGGTCGCACCGACAACTTCACCTGCCCCGAATGCGGGCATGAAGACGACATCAACGGCTTTCTGTATTTGCAGGAGTGCGCGTTTTCCAACCTTGGTTTCATCTTCAACAACTGGCTGGAGGCGGGCTTCAAGCAAAGCTTTATCGATGAGTTCGCCGATTGGCTCGATCAACCTGTCTCTTGGGTCAAGGTGGAGCTGTAGGGCCGGGGATTCCCGTACATCAGCAACATTGATATTAAGCTGAGTTTTACATTGAACAGCAGGGGGTGTCTGACTATAATGGCGCGCTTCCATTTTCCCGCTCGGGAGCCCCCGCGATGCTGCGTATCAGCCAAGAAGCTCTGACATTCGACGACATTCTCCTAGTGCCCGGTTATTCCGAGGTACTTCCTAACGAAGTCAGTCTCAAGACCCGCCTTACCCGTGGCATCGAGCTGAACATTCCTCTGGTTTCTGCCGCCATGGACACCGTTACTGAAGCCCGTCTGGCAATCGCCATGGCTCAGGAAGGTGGCATCGGCATTATCCACAAGAACATGACCATCGAGCAGCAAGCTGCCGAAGTGCGCAAGGTCAAGAAGTTCGAAGCCGGCGTCGTCAAGGATCCGATCACCATCGAGGCAGATGCCACGGTTCGTGATCTGTTCGAATTGACCCGCATGCACAACATTTCCGGCGTTCCGGTGCTGCACGATGGCGACCTGGTCGGCATCGTCACTTCCCGTGACGTGCGTTTCGAAAGCCGTCTGGAAGCGACTGTCCGTGAAGTGATGACGCCGAAAGAGCGTCTGGTCACGATCAAGGAAGGCGCGAGCAAGGACGAAGCACGCGAGCTGTTGCACAAACACCGCATCGAGCGTGTGCTGATCGTCGACGACAAATTCGCCCTCAAAGGCATGATGACCGTCAACGACATCGAAAAAGCCAAAGCCTACCCGCTGGCCAGCAAGGACGATCAAGGTCGTCTGCGCGTGGGCGCTGCGGTCGGTACCGGTAAAGACACCGGTGACCGCGTCGCCGCTCTGGTCAACGCTGGCGTGGACGTGGTGGTAGTCGATACCGCCCACGGTCACTCCAAAGGCGTGATCGACCGCGTTCGCTGGGTTAAACAGAATTTCCCTGAAGTGCAGGTGATCGGCGGCAACATCGCCACCGGCGCCGCTGCCAAGGCGCTGGCCGAAGCAGGCGCTGACGCAGTCAAGGTCGGTATCGGCCCTGGCTCGATCTGCACCACGCGTATCGTCGCCGGTGTCGGCGTCCCGCAAATCAGTGCCATCGCCAACGTTGCCGCTGCCCTTGAAGGCACTGGCGTGCCGTTGATCGCCGACGGCGGCATCCGTTTCTCCGGTGACCTGTCCAAGGCCATCGTAGCCGGTGCTTCCTGCGTGATGATGGGCTCGATGTTCGCCGGTACTGAAGAAGCGCCGGGCGAAATCGAACTGTTCCAGGGCCGTTCGTACAAGGCGTATCGCGGCATGGGTTCGCTGGGCGCCATGTCCCAGGCTCAAGGTTCTTCCGACCGTTACTTCCAGGACTCCTCGGCAGGTGCCGAGAAGCTCGTTCCGGAAGGCATCGAAGGCCGTGTTCCTTACAAAGGCACCCTGAGCGCGATCATTCACCAGCTGATGGGCGGTCTGCGTTCCTCGATGGGCTACACCGGCAGCGCCAACATCGAAGAGATGCGCACCAAGCCTGAATTCGTGCGGATCACCGGCGCCGGCATGGCCGAATCCCACGTTCACGACGTGCAGATCACTAAAGAAGCGCCAAACTACCGCGTAGGTTGAGCCTTCAAGCAACAAGCAAAGCAACCGGGGCTGTTTGATTCAGCCCCGAGTTGTTTCTGAATCACGACTGTTTCTGAATGACTTAGACGAGACTGAATCATGGCCCTCGATATTCACGCTCACCGCATCCTGATCCTCGACTTCGGTTCGCAATACACCCAACTGATCGCCCGCCGCGTGCGCGAGATCGGTGTGTACTGCGAACTGCACCCGTTCGACATGGACGAAGATGCGATCCGCGAATTCGCTCCTAAAGGCGTCATCCTCGCCGGCGGCCCCGAGTCCGTGCACGTCGCCGACAGCCCGCGTTGCCCGCAGGCAGTGTTCGATCTGGGAGTACCGGTCTTCGGTATCTGCTACGGCATGCAGACCATGGCCGAGCAACTGGGCGGCAAGGTCGAAGGTTCCGAACTGCGTGAGTTCGGTTACGCCCGCGTTGACGTGGTCGGCAAGAGCCGCCTGCTCGACGGCATCGAAGACCACATCGACGCCGACGGCCTGTTCGGCCTCGACGTCTGGATGAGCCACGGTGACAAGGTCACCAAGATGCCGGAAGACTTCCACATCCTCGCCAGCACCCCGAGCTGCCCGATCGCCGGTATGTACAACGACGACCGTGGCTACTACGGCGTGCAGTTCCACCCGGAAGTGACCCACACCAAACAGGGCGGTCGCATCCTCTCGCGTTTCATTCTCGACATCTGCGGCTGTGAAGCCCTGTGGACGCCGTCGAAGATCGCTGAAGACGCCATCGCCAACATCCGCGCACAAGTCGGTACCGACAACGTGCTGCTGGGTCTGTCCGGCGGTGTTGACTCCTCGGTGGTTGCTGCGCTGTTGCACAAGGCCATTGGCGACCAGCTGACCTGCGTCTTCGTCGACAACGGCCTGCTGCGTCTGCACGAAGGCGAGCAAGTGATGGCCATGTTCGCCGAGAACATGGGCGTCAAGGTGATTCGCGCCAACGCTGAAGAGCAGTTCCTCAACAACCTGGCCGGCGAAGCCGATCCGGAGAAGAAGCGCAAGATCATCGGTCGCACCTTCATCGACGTCTTCGATGCCCAGTCGAACAAACTGGAAAACATCAAATACCTCGCGCAGGGCACCATCTACCCGGACGTGATCGAGTCGGCTGGCGCGAAGAGCGGCAAGGCCCACGTGATCAAGTCGCACCACAACGTGGGCGGCCTGCCGGAAGAGATGAACCTGAAACTGGTCGAGCCACTGCGCGAACTGTTCAAGGACGAAGTCCGCCGTCTGGGCCTGGAACTGGGCCTGCCGTACGACATGGTCTACCGTCACCCGTTCCCGGGCCCGGGCCTGGGCGTGCGCATCCTCGGTGAAGTGAAGAAGGAATACGCCGACCTGCTGCGTCGCGCCGACCACATCTTCATCGAAGAGCTGCGCAAAGCCGACTGGTACCACAAAGTCAGCCAGGCTTTCGTGGTGTTCCAGCCAGTGAAATCGGTTGGCGTGGTCGGCGACGGCCGTCGTTACGCCTGGGTCGTGGCCCTGCGTGCCGTAGAAACCATCGACTTCATGACCGCACGTTGGGCTCACCTGCCTTACGAACTGCTGGAAACCGTTTCCGGCCGCATCATCAATGAAATCGAAGGCATTTCGCGCGTCACTTACGACGTGTCGAGCAAGCCGCCGGCGACGATTGAGTGGGAGTGATCCCGCTGCACTTCGATGCCCGGCATTGAGTGACTGAAAACCCCTGGCCCAGGCCAGGGGTTTTTTGTTTCAGGACCGTTTGATACCCATTCAAACGGGAATGCGACTCTGCAGTTTCAGGCCTATTTCGATCAGGCGTTGAGCCAATGCGGCGATATCCGGGAACATGACGCCACTGATGCGCGGCATGGACTGGAACCAGATGTAGGTCTGACCGTCGAGGGTCTGATTGACCGGTGTGCGGACGATGCTGCCGGTGCTGTTGCGACGTACCAGTGTGTAATCGTTTTGCACTTTCTCGAACAGGAACGTGCCATTGCGTTGCAGCAGATGATCCAGCGTTTCTTCGGTCCAGCTCACCGGCGGCGCTTCGATTTGCAGGCGCAGGTCGGCGTAGAGGTAGTCGAACGAATCCCGTGTCGTCGTGCCATTGTCAAACGGGCCTCGAACGACCTTGAGCCCAGGGTCGACACTGACGCCGGCCTCTTCGGCGGGGTAGGCCTCTTCAATCCGTAAACCGATGCCGCCCTTGAGTTCGCTGATGCCGGGCAAATCCCGGAAGTTATTGGTGTTCTCGGCGCTGACCAGGGCAACCCATCTCTCTGTTTTATTGAGGATCTGATCGCCCCACATGACTTGCGAAGCCAGACGTGTGCGCATCATTTGCTCTTCAAGTGAAGTCAGCGAAACCCGCACTTTGTAATTCGCCGTGTTATTGAGGCCCTGAACCCGGATGTCGTTTTCCCGGGCGGCCTTGACCAGCTCCAGGGCGTTGAATGCGCCATTGGGGTCGGTATTGAGGCCGGTGAGGTAAATTCGTAAATCCTCGGTCATCTCACCAGAGGTGTAGAAACTGTTCAGGTCGGCCTGGGCAAATCGTTCAGCAGTTCTTCCACATACAGCGTTCTGGTGTGGCGGGCGAACGCCGGCATGTTTTCGATCATGAAACGCATGCTGGTGATGCGGTCCAGGGTTTCGCCCACGACCAGACCGTGGGTATTGGCAAAGATGCGATCAATGAGGACATTGATATCCATCGAATGACTGATCTCGGGCATGGCCGGACGTGCAGGCAGGTTGGTCCATTTCAGCTCTGAATAATGCTCTTTGGCTTCATTCAGCAGTTGTGTGCGCTTGTGGCTGAAATACCTTTTGTACAGTTCCTCGGCGCTGATATCGCCCATGGCGTCACGGGACACCTCGACCGGATCTTCCGGCAAATTCATCGCCCACCTGCGCAACCTGAGCATGTCCAGGCCCATGAAATTCTGGAGGGTGGTCACCAGGCGTAGCGGACGTGAAGTCGACGGCACCGGCTCGACCAGAGGCAGGTCCGGCGATGGCGTGGAGGACCTGGTAAATGAGCGCAGTTCAATGTCCGGCGTACATTGTTTGGTCGAACACTGGCCGCCCCCGCGCAGGCGCAGCGCGGGCATGCGCTGCCATTGTCCGGCGGCGTTGAAGCGTACGGGCAATGAACGGGCGAACTGGTTGGGCTGCTCAGGTTCGACGATGGCCCAGTTTCCGCTGTCTTCGCTGGCGGCGAAGTAACGCACGTAGTAAGCGTTGCCATCGATCGTGATGGCATAGGGCGGGTCGCTGTCGAGGCGGTAAATGCCTTGATACTTGCCCGCAGCGGTCTCTGCCGTATAGCGATCAAGCAATTCGTTGCATTGATAACGGGCGGGAATTGGCGGGCTGGGCGGACTATCCAGCGTCGGCGAGGTGAGTGTCGTTTCGGTGGGGATTTCGTTGGGCAGTTCTTCAGCCCGGACTTGCGCCTCCTCCACCACCGGCGCCGGATCCAGGGCGGGCAGCAAGGGTTGATTGGCCGAAGTGAACTCGATCAGCCCGGCCATTTCCTCGGCTTCGGCAAATTCCACCTGCGGCCCCACCTCCAGCAGTTCGCCAGTGGCGATCAGGAACGGAACGCTGAAAACGGTTTCGATGCCATTGAGTATCGCGCCGAGGGTGCCAGCCTTGCGCTCGGCGGCGGTCCTGCCGTGGATGGCCTGATCGATGTTCAGCCCCATGTTGGCAATGCCGGCACCAATGACCGGCAATGCCAGCGGCCAGCCCACTGCCGCCATTGGCCCGAAGACCTTGAGGCCGGCACTCAGATAACCCATCCAGATTTTTTTGCGCAGGTCGCTGTTGGACGTCAGCGACAGGCTCGCTTCGGCCGACATGGCGCGTTGGGTCGAATCGCTTAACCAGGTGAACGCGTCACCGCTGATTGCGTGGTCGCTGCGATTGACCATTTGATGATCGCTGTGGCCCCACGCGCTGACCAGACGGTTCATCAGCGTGGTGAGGTTTTCGGTGATCTGCTCGCGGTCAGCCAGCGGGAAGTGATTGAGAAACGTCTTGCGCCGGTTCTCCACGTTCAGCTGTTCCAGCAGCCACCAGTGCAGATCCGCTTCGTTCTCCATCAGCCGAAAGGCCTGGGCCTCGCCGGGCAAGTAGAGGGTTTGGCGGCCGCTGTCCTCCACCAGACGCAAGACATTGCTCGCGACGTGACCATCGAGATCCAGTGCGCGGACATCGCCGGTCACCGGGTGCAATGCTTGCAGCATGGACAGCGTGACAGGCCAGGTGACGGGGCCGATCACCGAGTTGAGCACGCGCTGAAAATCGTTGCCGTCGAGGTGACCGTGTTGCAGCGCCTGCACCGCGTGACTGAGGAAATTGCACTTGGCCAAGGTGCGGAAATCGCTCGCCGAGGTTTGCCAGAACGTGGTCAGTTGCTGGTTGTAGCGCGTGCTGAAGTCGACGTTCCAGAACGCCTGTAGCACCTCGCTGCCGAGCAGGCGCACTTCATTGCTCTGATTGAAGTTTTCAGTCTGCGGGCCGTCCGAGTAGAAGCCGCCGTAAAGGCCCAGCAGGTCTGCGTTGTCCTGATCGGTGGCGCGAAAGCGATGGATCACCAGTTGGGTGAGGGTCAACGATTCGTAGGGCTTTTCCAGCAGGTGTTCCCAACCAGTGAAAGTCTGCGTGCTGCTCTGCGCGGCTCTGAACCGGTGGAAATACACCCGGTCCGGATCGAGGCCCGACAGGCCTTTGTCGGTCAGTAACTGGCTGGCCACTTCACGGGCTGCCTCCAGCAGGCTCGGGCAGTTCTGGACCAGTGTTGTGGCGATTGTCTTGAGGCTGGCCTTGTCTGTCGCGTTCGGCAGCAGGCGGCGTTCGGGTGCGTTCATGCGTTGCTCCATCCATGGGAAAACGGAGATCGAGCATCGCCGATTGGCGCCGCCGTCATGCACTAGTTATGTATGGCGCCGTCGCCTTTCGCCGGTGGTGGTGATGTGCGGCCCTGAGTCGCCCTTACTGTTTCTCAACCGCAGGTGTATCGTATTCGCCTTTTACGGGCCTTCAGGGTCTGTCGCTGATACGTGAGGTAGTTGAGTTCATGTCCTTTACCCGTCGCCAAATCCTCGGTGGCCTGGCCGGTCTTGTTGTCGTTGGTGTCGGAGCGGGGGGCGCGTCGCGTTACTGGCTGGGCAAGATGGCTGACGCCGAGGCGGGGCACGACTACGAGTTGATCGCCGCGCCGCTGGACGTTGAATTGGTGCCGGGGCACAAGACTGAAGCCTGGGCGTTCGGCCCGTCGGCGCCGGGCACCGAGTTGCGCGTGCGCCAGGGTGAATGGCTGCGGGTGCGCTTCATCAACCATCTGCCGGTGGCGACCACGATTCACTGGCACGGCATTCGCCTGCCGCTGGAAATGGACGGCGTGCCGTACGTGTCGCAACTGCCGGTGTTGCCGGGCGAATACTTCGATTACAAATTCCGCGTGCCGGACGCCGGCAGCTACTGGTATCACCCGCACGTCAGCAGCAGTGAAGAGCTGGGGCGCGGGCTGGTCGGACCGCTGATCATCGAAGAACGCGAGCCGACCGGTTTTGTGTACGAAAAGACCTTGAGCCTGAAAAACTGGCACATCGACGACGAAGGCAATTTCGTCGAATTCAGCATTCCGCGTGAAGCGGCGCGTGGCGGTACGGCGGGGCGTCTTTCGACGATCAATGGCGTGCCGACGCCGGTGATTGAATTGCCCGCCGGGCAGATCACTCGCGTGCGCTTGCTCAACCTCGACAACACGCTGACTTACCGCATCAACATCCCCGGCGTCGAAGCGAAGATCTACGCGCTGGACGGCAACCCGATCGAGCCACGCCCGTTGGGCAAGGAATACTGGCTGGGCCCGGGCATGCGCATTTGCCTGGCGATCAAGGCGCCGGCGGCCGGCGAAGAACTATCGCTGCGCAACGGCCCGGTGCGTCTGGGCACGCTGCGCTCGGTGGCCAACAACGATGCGCCGACTGACTGGCCGAAAGCGTTGCCGGCCAACCCGGTGGCTGAGCCGGATCTGGCCAATGCCGAGAAACTCAACTTCAATTTTGAATGGGTCGGTTCGGTCTCGGTCAACGTCGACAACGGCAAGCCGCCAAGCCTGTGGCAGATCAACGGCAAGGCCTGGGACATCACTGACAAGACCTGCGCCGACCGGCCGATTGCCAGTCTGAAACTGGGGCAGAGCTATATCTTCGAACTGAAGAACATGACCCAGTATCAGCACCCGATCCACCTGCACGGCATGAGCTTCAAGGTGATTGCGTCGAACCGGCACAAGATCATTCCGTACTTCACCGACACCTATCTGCTGGGCAAGAACGAGCGCGCGCAAGTGGCGCTGGTGGCCGATAATCCGGGGGTGTGGATGTTCCATTGCCACGTGATCGACCACATGGAAACCGGCCTGATGGCCGCCATCGAGGTGAAGTGATGCGTCAGATTCGCCCTGCGGCGATCATCGACCGCAGCCGTGACCGCGATTTCATGCGCGAAGCCCTGACCCTGGCGGCGCAAGGCGCAGCGCTCGGCGAAGTACCGGTGGGCGCGGTGCTGGTGCAAGGCGGCGAAATCATTGGTCGCGGCTTCAATTGCCCGATCAGCACCAGCGACCCGAGTGCCCACGCAGAAATGGTCGCGATCCGCGCGGCGGCGCAGGCAGTGGATAACTATCGGCTGCCGGGCAGCACGCTGTATGTGACGCTGGAACCGTGCAGCATGTGCGCCGGCTTGATCGTGCATTCGCGGGTGGCGCGGGTGGTGTACGGCGCGCTGGAGCCGAAGGCGGGGATTGTGCAGAGTCAGGGGCAGTTTTTTACCCAGGGCTTTTTGAATCACCGGGTGTTGTATGAAGGTGGGGTGTTGGCTGAAGAGTGTGGCGCTGTACTGACCGAGTTTTTCCGCGCCCGCAGAGCGAAAAGCCCCTCACCCTAACCCTCTCCCAGAGGGAGAGGGGACTGACCGGGTTGGATGGGCGAGGTGCACCGACCTGAGTTATCGAGTCGAACTCAAGTTTGAAAAGCTCAACGATCAGCTCCCTCTCCCGGGGGGAGAGGGGACTGACCGGGTTGGATGGGCGAGATCCGCCGACCTGAGTTATCGAGTCGAACTCAAGTTTTGAAAAGCTCAACGATCAGCTCCCTCTCCCAGAGGGAGAGGGGGCTGACCGGGTTGGATGGGCGAGGTGCACCGATCTGAGTTATCGAGTCGAACTCAGGTTTCGAAAAGCCCAACGATCGGCTCCCTCTCCCTGGGGAGAGGGCTGGGGTGAGGGGTGGGCTCACCGCGGTGTTTGGGCGATTGGTTTACTTCTTGGCGACAATCACCGCGCGCATCGGCGCCGGCAATCCTTCAATCGTTTTGCTGTGATCTTCCGGATCAAGGAAATCGCTCAGCGACTGGTACTTCATCCACTCAGTCCCGCGCTGTTCTTCAACGGTTGTTGTGCTCACATCAACGCATCGAATATCGGTGAATCCCGCGCGACGCAGCCACAACTCCAACGCTGGCACCGACGGCAGGAACCACACGTTACGCATCTGCGCATAACGATCTTCCGGCACCAGCACCTGATGCTTGTCGCCTTCGACCACCAGCGTCTCCAGTACCAGTTCGCCGCCCTTGACCAGGCAATCCTTCAGCGCCAGCAGATGCTCGATCGGCGAGCGACGGTGATAGAACACGCCCATGGAAAACACCGTGTCGAACCCTTCCAGATTCGGCGGCAGGTCTTCGAACGGGAACGGCAAGTGCCAGGCATTCGGTTCTGACAGATAACGCTGTACGGCCTGGAACTGGCAGAAAAACAGCCAGTTCGGGTCGACGCCGATCACGCTGTCCGCACCGGCACCGAGCATGCGCCACATGTAGTAGCCGTTGCCGCAACCGACATCGAGGATGCGTTTGCCCTTCAGGTCCAGATGCGGTGCCACCCGCGACCATTTCCAGTCCGAACGCCATTCGGTATCGACGTGCACGCCAAACAGATCGAACGGCCCCTTGCGCCACGGTGATAGGCCCATCAGTGCAGTGCGCATCTGCACGCGGGTTGCGTCGTCGCAATCGGTGTCGAGTTTCAGGCCGTTGAGCAGGTCGACTTCGCTCGGCTGAATTTTTGGTAGCGCATCCAGCGCACTTTGCCAGCGCTCCAGATCGCCGTGACCCTTCTCCATTTTCTTGTCGAGTTGCGCCTGCAGGGTGTTGGCCCATTCGGCCAGCGGTGTGCCAGCCAGACGGCGGGCGAGGGGGGACAGATCAATCATGGCAAGGCAATCAACGAGGCAAAGTTAAGACACTGGAACCACGGCACGACTTTCGAGAAACCGGCCGCCAACAGGCGTTCGCGGTGTTCTTCGAGGCTGTCGGGCTTCATGACGTTTTCGATGGCGCTGCGCTTCTGGGCGATTTCCAGTTCGCTGTAGCCGTTGGCGCGTTTGAAGGCGACGTGCAGATCGGTGAGCAATGCGTGTTCTTCGGCATCGTTGAAGCGCAGCTTCTCCGACAGAATCAGCGCGCCGCCGGGCAGCAGCGATTGGCGAATGCGCGAGAGCAACGCCGTACGCTGATCCGGGGCGATGAATTGCAGCGTGAAGTTCAGCGCCACCACGGACGCAGGCTGGAAGTCGAGGGCGAGAATGTCGCCTTCGATCACCTCCACCGGCAGCAACTCCTGGAACATCGAGTCCTGACCATTGAGGTATTCGCGGCAGCGTTCGACCATCGCCGCCGAGTTATCCACCGCGATCACCCGGCAACCGTCGGTGCGCACGTGGCGACGCAGGGCTTGAGTGACCGCGCCCAAGGATGAGCCGAGATCGTAGAGCACGCTGTTTGGCTGAGCGAATTGCGCGGCAAGCACGCCGAGGTTTTCGACGATGGTCGGGTAACCCGGCACCGAACGCTTGATCATGTCCGGGAACACCCGCACGACGTCTTCGTTGAAGGCGAAGTCGGGTACCTGGGCCAAGGGCTTGGCGAAAATGCGATCGGGTTCTTTGCTCACGGCGGTTCCGGCGGTGTCGGTGGAAAAGGCCGGCATTTTAGCCAAAGTGGCGTCGGGATGCTTGGGTTGTCTGATAAAGCGTTTTTTGCCGGTGATCGTTCCCACGCTCTGCGTGGGAACGCCGCCCCGGACGCTCTGCGTCCCTGCGTAAGTGACGCGGAGCGTCACAGGATGCATTCCCACGCGGAGCGTGGGAACGATCAGATCCGTTTAGTCTGGGAGAAAGCGGAGGCGGCGATGCCCCACTGGCCCAGCCAGTAGCTCAGGATGATGACGTAAGGTGCGGCGTGGAAAGGGGCGACGAAACGGTCGATGCCGATCACGCTGTCGGAGAACACAAATGCCAGCGCACCGCCCGCCGCCAGTAGCGCCGAACGCTTGGGCACATCGGTGCCGAGGCGAGCGAGGGCGCGCCAGAGCATCGCGCTGATTGCCGTGCCGTAAACGATCACCGGCACCAGCAACGGACCTAATCCGCTGGAAACCAGAATCCCCAGTAAGATCGCGCCAACAGCGAGCGCGAGCACTAAGGGCAGAATCGCCAGACGCTTGCAGTCACTCAGGTAAGCCTTCAGATACGCCAGATGCGCGACCAGAAACGCACCGAGGCCAAACACGAAGAGGTCCCCCGGCCATGCCAGCAACACATCACCCAGCAGCGAGAAAATCAGACCGAGGCTGATCCAGCGCCGATAGTCGCTGGGCGGCGCATCGTGCAACCAGCCGAGCAACGCCAGCACCGGCAGCGGTTTGACCAACAGGCACAGCAACGCCGCATGGGTGCTGACACCGTAGAGAAACGTCACCGCGCCCATCAGCGCCAGAATCAGCCAGCCCACGATCAGTTCACCGAAATGGCGCAGTCAAAGGTTTCTACCGGCAACACTTCCGGTGCCCACGGTTGTTGCGAGGTCAGGCGCAGACGCCCGGTGCCGGGGGCGAAGGCCTGGAAGCGCCAGGTCGACAAACCCGCTGCGCCGACGACGCCGGCGTCTTCCGGATTGCTATAGACCTCGGGGCTGAGCGCGCGCAATACGCCGCCAGCGGAATCCTGGATGGCCCAGCGATAACCGGTGGTCGGGTTGCTTGGCAGCATGATGATGAGGTTTTGCCCGTTGGTCAGCCGGACGGGGCATTCGCTTTGTTTTTCCACGGTCACGTTGTGTTTCGGTTGCGTGGCGCAGGCGGCCAGCAGCGAGAGGGCGAGGGGGAGAAACAGGCGAGTGGGGGACATAAGGTCAGAGGCTCCGGCGTTTACGACGAACGGCGAGCATAACTGAAGATGAGACAAAGTGTGACAACGCCAAGCCCTCACCCTAACCCTCTCCCAGAGGGAGAGGGGACTGACCGAGGTGTCTTCTGTCATACATCGACCTGAAAGACCGAGTCGATTATGGATTCAGCGAAGGACTTTCAGGTCGGCGTAACTCTGCAATATCTCTCGGTCGGCTCCCTCTCCCTATGGGAGAGGGCTGGGGTGAGGGGCTGTTTGTCAGAACAGGATCTTCGCCACATCGGCAAACTTCTTCGCGAAATGCACAGTAATCCCTTCCTTCAAATAATCCGGCAGTTCCTCAAAATTGCCCCGATTCGGCTCCGGCAAAATCAACTCGAAAATCTTCTGCCTTCTTGCCGCAATCACTTTCTCACGCACCCCGCCAATCGGCAGCACATGCCCGGTCAACGTCAGTTCGCCGGTCATCGCCACACCCTTCTTCGGCGGCTGATTACGCGCAAGCGAGAGCAGGGCGCTGGCCATGGTCACGCCGGCGCTCGGGCCGTCTTTCGGTGTCGCGCCTTCCGGTACGTGCAGGTGGACGAAGGCTTCGTCGAAGAACTTCGCGTCACCGCCGAATTGTTTCAGGTGCGAGCTGACGTAGCTGTAGGCGATCTCCGCCGATTCCTTCATCACATCACCGAGTTGCCCGGTGAGTTTGAAGCCGCGATTGAGCGTGTGAATCCGCGTTGCTTCGATCGGCAGAGTCGCGCCGCCCATGCTGGTCCACGCCAGACCGGTAATCACACCGGTGCCGGACAGCACTTGTTCGTTGCGGAACACCGGATGACCCAGTGAAGCCTCCAGATCTTTCGGCCCGAGCTTGATCACCGCTTTCGGCTCGTCGATCAGCTTCATCACCGCTTTGCGCACCAGTTTGCCCATCTGTTTTTCCAGCTGGCGCACACCGGCTTCACGGGCATAACCGTCGATCAAGGCTTTGAGCGCGCTGTCGCTGATGCTCAGGCTGCCCTTGGACACACCGGCCTTTTCCAGCAGTTTCGGCCACAGGTGACGCTTGGCGATGGCGACTTTTTCTTCGGTGATGTAACCCGACAGGCGAATCACTTCCATGCGGTCGAGCAACGGGCCGGGGATCGAATCGAGGGTGTTGGCGGTGCACACGAACAGGACTTTCGACAAGTCCATGCGCAGGTCGAGGTAATGGTCGAGGAATTCGACGTTCTGCTCCGGGTCGAGGGTTTCCAGCAGCGCCGAGGCCGGGTCGCCCTGGTAGCTCTGGCCCATCTTGTCGATCTCGTCGAGCATGATCACCGGGTTCATCACTTCGACGTCTTTCAACGCCTGCACCAGTTTGCCCGGCTGCGCGCCGATGTAGGTGCGGCGATGACCCTTGATCTCGGCTTCGTCGCGCATGCCGCCGAGGCTGAAGCGGTAGAACGGTCGGCCGAGGGATTCGGCGATGGATTTGCCGACGCTGGTTTTACCCACGCCCGGCGGGCCGACCAGCAACACGATGGAACCGCTGATCTCACCTTTATAGGCACCGACGGCGAGGAACTCGAGGATGCGATCCTTGATGTCGTCGAGGCCGGCGTGGTGTTTGTCGAGGACTTTGCGCGCGTGCTTGAGGTCGAGTTTGTCGTCGCCGTAGACGCCCCACGGCACCGATGTCGCCCAGTCGAGGTAGTTGCGGGTGACCGCGTATTCCGGCGAGCCGGTCTCGAGGATCGACAGTTTGTTCATTTCCTCTTCGAGGCGTTTCTGCACCTGCGCCGGCAGGACTTTGCCTTCCAGGCGTTGTTCGAACTGTTCGAGGTCGGCGCTGCGGTCGTCTTTGGTCAGGCCGAGTTCCTGCTGGATGACCTTGAGTTGTTCCTTGAGGAAAAACTCGCGCTGATGCTCGCCGATCTTGCGGTTAACTTCCGCCGAAATCTCTTTTTGCAGGCGCGCGACTTCGACTTCCTTGCGCAGCATCGGCAGGACTTTTTCCATGCGCTTGAGCATCGGCACGCAATCGAGCACGCCTTGCAGTTCGGGGCCGGTGGCCGAGGTCAGGGCGGCGGCGAAGTCGGTCAGCGGCGACGGGTCGTTGGGGCTGAAGCGGTTGAGGTAGTTCTTCAGTTCTTCGCTGTACAGCGGGTTGAGCGGCAGCAGTTCCTTGATCGCGTTGATCAGCGCCATGCCGTAGGCCTTGACCTCGTCGGTCGGCTCGGTGGGCTGGTGCGGGTATTCGACTTCGACCAGGTACGGTGGGCGGTGGTGTTTCAGCCAGGTTTTGATGCGTACGCGGCTCAGGCCTTGGGCGACGAATTGCAGTTTGCCGTTCTCGCGGCTGGCGTGGTGGACTTTGACCAGGGTGCCGTATTCGGGGAGGGCGCCGGTGTCGAAGTGGCGCGGGTCTTCCTGGGGGGTGTCCATGAAGAACAGGGCCAGGGAGTGGTGTTCGGATTTGCTGACCAGTTCGAGGGTTTCGGCCCAGGGTTCTTCGTTGACGATGACCGGCAGGACTTGCGCCGGGAAGAACGGGCGGTTGTGGATCGGGATGATGTAGACCTTGTCCGGCAGGTTTTGGCCGGGCAGGGCTAGGCCTTTGCCGCTGGAGGTGTGTTCGATGTGTTCGGCTTCGCTGTAGTCGTCGGGGTTTTCCGGGAATTCTTGCTGGTCGCTCATGGGGCACCTGCGCAATGGAGTATGGGTCTTAGATGGGGCAGGGCTTGGGTGGTTTCAATGGGGGGCGGTGTTTCTGATTGTGTGTTCAGGGTTTTGACAGGGTTCACGCTTTTGACTTGGCGGCCTTTGGGCCGACCATGTTCTTGGGGTTTGGTGTGTATATCCGTTGCTGCGGTAACGGCGGCTTAGGGTTTCGCCCTGACGGCGACTCACTTTTTTGACAAACGCCTCAAAAAAGTAAGCAAAAAAACGCTTGCTCCTACGTGCGGCCCGCTCGCTGGGGCTCGGAGTTCCTTCGCTGCGGGGTCGATCCGGGCGCAGCGCCTACGGTTTGCTTCGCTGCACCTCCTCTCGCTGTGTTTGGCTGCGCCAAACGGTCGCTGCGCTCCCACGCCCGGATCAATCCCGCAACGAAGCCTTCCGACGTCGCTCGTGCATCAAGATCAAGAGCAGGCGAGCTGACACTCGGCCTATTGAGTGGTGAAGAGCGGGGCGTGGTTGGCTTTGGATTTGTGGTGGATTTGCCCCTCACCCCAGCCCTCTCCCGGAGGGAGAGGGGGCCGATTTGTGTGTTTTTCAAAGCCTCAGTTCGACGCGGTATCGCACGTCGGCGTAGTTCTCCCAAACACCTCGGTCAGTCCCCTCTCCCTCCGGGAGAGGGCTAGGGTGAGGGGCTCTTGATCTGGCTTTGGTTCTTGATCTGGCTTTGGCTTTTGCTCCGGCTTTTGATCTTCAGCCCCTATCGGCAGGCCGAGCGAAGGTGTTCATCCGGGGGTTAGGCGCGCAGCGCCGTGCGGCGCAGCCGCACACATCGAGAGGAGGTGCAGCGAAGCCAACCGTAGGCGATGCCCCCGGATGGACACCGTAGCGAGGGAACACTGAGCCTGAGCGAAGTGCCGTACGCCAGGGGCCAAGCCTTTTGCTTACTTTTCGGCGTCTGGAAAAGTGAGTCGCTGTAAGAGCGAAACCGCCAGCGGCAACACCCGCAGCAACGGATATGCCCCCAATCCCAATCCCAATCCCAAAACCCCAAGAACAAAAAAGGCGCGATCCTCTCGAATCGCGCCTTTCTCAAGTCCCGCTATCTATCAACTACCCAGCGCCTTCGACGCCAGCCAGAACAACCCGGCCGACAGCGCCACAGTCGCCGGCAGAGTCAACACCCACGCCAACAGAATCGTGCGCACCGTGCCACCCTGCAGGCCGCTCTTGTTGGCGACCATGGTGCCAGCCACGCCCGAAGACAGCACGTGAGTGGTCGACACCGGCAGGCTGAAGATGTTGGCCATACCGATCAAACTGGCGGTGGTGATCTGCGCCGACATGCCTTGTGAATAAGTCATGCCTTGCTTGCCGATCTTCTCACCGATGGTCAGTACCACGCGTTTCCAGCCGACCATGGTGCCCAGGCCCAAGGCCAGTGCAACCGCCAGAATCACCCAGAACGGGGCGTATTCAGTGGTGGTGGTCAGGTCTTTGCGCAGCTTGTC
This sequence comes from Pseudomonas sp., assembly GCF_049300855.1. Classification (GTDB taxonomy): domain Bacteria; phylum Pseudomonadota; class Gammaproteobacteria; order Pseudomonadales; family Pseudomonadaceae; genus Aquipseudomonas. The sequence continues at coordinate 50,207 of NZ_JBAQKH010000028.1, forward strand.
GAGGTCAGCCTTTTCACGGGCTTCCAGGCCAGGCAGCTTGCCAACTTTCTTCGCGGTGTCGTCCAGGCAGAGCAGGTAACGACGCACTTCGATGCGGCTATCGGACGACAACGAGTGGTAGTCCGCTACGCCTTTAAGGGTGTGCAGCAGGGCGCTGATGGTCGGTTCGGTCTGCTGCGGGTTGCAGCGGAATTTCTCCGGCAGGTCGCCTTCAACGCTTTTGCCCAAGGCCAGGAATTCACCCAGCGAATCGGCATTGCGCTGGTAGAACTGGCTCAGGTGCAGGGTCGCATCGCGGGTGCGCTCGATCTGATACGTGGTGCTGTTCAGGTCGAGGACGAACTGCGCCGGGACGATACCGATCAACACCAGCATGATCAGGCCGATGCCTTTCTGGCCATCGTTGGAACCGTGCACGAAGCTCACGGCCATGGCCGAGATCACCAGGACCAGACGGTTCCAGAACGGCGGATGCTTCTTGTCGTCGATCTTGCGGCGCTGTTCCGGTGTCTTGTGCATCTTCGACAGCGGGCGCCACCATTTCAGGCCGATCAGGATCAGCGCGGCGATCAGGAAGCCGGCCATCGGCGAGAACACCAGCGAGGCGCCGATGTCGATCGCTTTCTGCCAGTTCACACCATCGGCCAACGGAATGTCGTTGATCAGGGCGTTGGCCAGGCCGACACCGAGGATCGAACCGATCAGCGTGTGCGAGCTGGAAGCCGGGATACCGAAGTACCAGGTGCCCAGGTTCCAGGCGATTGCCGCGGCGAGCAACGAGAACACCATCGCCAGACCATGGCCGGTGTTCACATTGATCAGCAGCTCAACCGGCAGCAAATGGACAATGGCATACGCCACGCCAACGCCGCCCAGCAGCACGCCGAGGAAATTGAACACACCGGAAAAGAACACCGCCAGGTGAGGCGGCATGGCTTTGGTGTAGATAACAGTGGCTACCGCGTTAGCGGTGTCATGAAATCCATTGATGAACTCGAAGGCGAGGACAAACGTCAGGGCGAGCAAGAGGCTCACAAGCACCCAAGCATCCAGTCCGCTGAATAAATCGATCATGAAGGTTTTCTGACCCGGTCGTAAGGGGGCGCGATTATGCCAGAAAAGACTGGAAATCGATCCCCTACCTGCTCATCGGTTACACACTTCTTCGATTTAATTTGTTGCAGCGCATTAAAACCAAGCGTCACGCAGGGTTTTTCAACTGTTTGATTTGTATGGAAAAATACTTTTTTAGCGGCCATTTTTACGGCCGCGACAAAGGCTCAAACGCTTGTCTGAAATATCTGTGAAACGTGTAGGAAGCGTCCCTGATGCCTGGTGACCAGGGGATCGCCGCTGCCCGCGGGTAGCGGGCGCGCAAGGCTTCGTCCGGACACCGCGCTTGTAACCGGTGCGCACGCGAACCCTCGAAGAACTCAAGAACCGTGGCTCACGGCTCTTCGGCTTTGAGTTCCTTTTCGATCTTTTCGATTTCTTGCTTGAAGACCTGATCCTGAACGGTAGGGCGTTTGCGCCATGCCTTGCGTTCCGGTTCGGGTTGCGCGGCGTAGGTGGTGACTTCCCCGCCGTAAACTTCCTTGTAACGTTGTTCCTGGCGCTCAAGTTCCGCGCGCAGTTCGTCTTTCGTCACAGTGCTACCTGTATGAGTTGAGATAAATGTCTGGTGAAACGCACTGCAACGAATCAATTGAACGAACCCGACCAAAGCGCAACGCCTGAACAGGCATCGACGACATCGGGCGGGGCGATCAAGACTTCCGTGTTACAGGCGGCTGCAGCACCAGATTAAAACTGACGCAGCTTCAGTGTCCTGTTTCAGCAAGCGCTGGCGTTGCATGAGTGATGAGCGTCAGGCGCTGGCCGGGCTGTCGGCGATGGACATCGCGGCAGCAGGTAGTGACCGCAGCGTTTAAAAACGCGGCCCCACTGAATGCATTATAGCGGTCGATTCAGGAATGACTATCTTTGCCAAGTTAAAAACGGTTCCGGATGTGTGATTGTTTTGTTACTCGCAACTTTTATGAGTAGTTCAAATGCAGGCAAACGTTTACTTGGCTGCGATCTGTTTTTGGCGCCATTTAGTCGATCAACTAAACCGCGTTTCAATTGGCTGGCAAAGTTGGACGCGGGTCTCGAACGGCGAAACAGGGTAAGACTCGACGCAATTGCGATAATCGGTCGGTCGTTCGATAATCGCCCAATGTTGTCGGCTCGATGCTTGTGCATCTGCCCGTGAGCCGTTTGTATAGCCGTTGATCCGTGCCGGATAAAAGGACAGGAAATGAACGATCAAATGCGCAACTCCTTCACCTCCGTGGCGCCGCCCATCGTCGCCTCACCGGCCAAGCGGATTCAGGCGCTGACCGGCGATCCGGATTTCATGACCTCGCTGGCCCGTGGTCTGGCGGTGGTGCAGGCATTTCAGGAGCGTAAACGGCACCTGACCATCGCGCAGATCAGCCACCGCACGGAAATCCCACGCGCCGCCGTGCGCCGTTGCCTGCACACATTGATCAAGCTCGGCTACGCCACGACCGACGGCCGCACTTATTCATTGCTGCCAAAAGTGTTGACCCTCGGCCACGCTTATCTGTCGTCGACGCCATTGGCTGTGTCCGCGCAGCCGTACCTCGATCGCATGAGCGAGCAGCTGCATGAAGCCTGCAACATGGCCACGCTCGAAGGGGACGACATTCTCTACATCGCTCGCTCGGCGACCACCCAGCGCTTGATTTCAGTCGACCTGTCGGTGGGCGGGCGCCTGCCGGCCTATTGCACATCGATGGGGCGCATTCTGCTGGCGGCGCTCGACGATACGTCGCTGGGTGAATACCTCGACCACGCTGAATTGGTGGCCAAGACCAGCCGCACGATTCACACCCCCGAGGCGTTGCTCGAATGCCTGCAAGAAGTACGGCAGCAGGGTTGGTGCATTGTCGATCAGGAACTGGAACAAGGCCTGCGTTCGATTGCCGTGCCGGTCTACGACGCGTCCGGCCAGGTGGTTGCGGCGCTCAACGTCAGCACCCACGCCGGTCGCGTCAGCCGTACCGAACTGGAACAGCGCTTCCTGCCGGGCCTGCTCAGCGCCAGCCGCGACCTCAGTGCGCAGCTGTTCGCCTGATTAAGCTGTTCGATAAACGCACAGTGTTGCGTTTATCGAATTGACGCTAAAACCCTTGGATCATTAATGTCGCGGCAGCGTCATCCGGCGCTGATGTGAATGAGCCCGCCGGATGGTCGACTCCCATAATAATGACAAGAGGCAACTCACCATGCGCACGCTCCCCGACTGTCTCCGCTCCACCCGCTGTTGCCGGGTTTCCCGCAACGCCTGATCCCGACCTTCTATTCTTGTGACCGTGCCGCGCTTTGGCCGGCCGCCGTTCGACTGCGTTTTTTGCGTGGAATAAAAATAATGAACCAGCCTCAGTCCGCTGTGGGTCAATGCCTCGACGTGCAGACCTTCATCAATGCCCAACCGATCTCGCGCTACCAGTGGCGGGTGGTGATTCTGTGTTTCCTGATTGTCTTCCTCGATGGCCTCGACACCGCCGCGATGGGCTTCATTGCCCCGGCGTTGTCGCAGGACTGGGGCATCGACCGCGCCAGCCTCGGCCCGGTGATGAGCGCCGCGTTGATCGGCATGGTCTTCGGCGCGCTCGGTTCTGGCCCTTTGGCTGACCGCTTCGGGCGAAAAGTCGTGCTCGTCGGCGCCGTGATTCTGTTCGGTGCCTTCAGCCTCGCGTCGGCGTACAGCTCCAACGTTGAACAACTGCTGGTGCTGCGCTTCCTCACGGGCCTGGGTCTTGGCGCCGGGATGCCCAATGCCACCACGCTGCTCTCGGAATACACCCCGGAGCGCAAGAAATCCCTGCTGGTGACCAGCATGTTCTGCGGTTTCAACCTCGGCATGGCCGGTGGCGGGTTCATTTCGGCCAAGCTGATACCAGCGTTCGGCTGGCACAGCCTGTTGTTGATCGGCGGGATTTTGCCGCTGATCCTCGCCGTGGTGCTGCTGTTCTGGTTGCCGGAATCGGCGCGTTATCTGGTCGTGCGTAACCGTGGCACCGACAAAATCCGCAAGACCCTGGCGCCGATCGATCCGGTCACCGTCGCTCAGGCTTCCAGCTTCAGTGTGCCGGAACAGAAAACCGTCAAGGCACGTAACGTTTTCGCGGTGATTTTCTCCGGTACTTACAGCACCGGCACCTTGCTGTTGTGGCTGACCTATTTCATGGGCCTGGTAATTGTCTATCTGCTGACCAGTTGGCTGCCGACGCTGATGCGTGACAGCGGCGCTAGCATGGAGCAAGCCGCGTTTATCGGTGCGTTGTTCCAGTTCGGCGGGGTGTTGAGTGCGGTCGGTGTGGGATGGGCGATGGATCGCTTCAATCCGCACAAGGTCATCGGCACTTTCTACCTGCTGGCCGGGGTGTTTGCCTACGCGGTGGGGCAGAGCCTGGGCAATATCACCTTGTTGGCGACCTTGGTGCTGGTGGCCGGGATGTGCGTGAACGGCGCGCAATCGGCGATGCCATCGCTGGCGGCGCGGTTTTATCCGACCCAGGGGCGGGCGACCGGGGTGTCGTGGATGCTCGGGATTGGTCGCTTCGGCGCGATTCTCGGGGCGTGGATGGGCGCGACCTTGTTGGGGCTTGGCTGGAATTTCGAGCAGGTGTTGACGGCGTTGGTGATTCCGGCGGCGGTGGCCACCACGGCGGTGCTGATCAAAGGCATGGTCAGCCATGCGGATGCGACTTGAGTACTACTGTCAGAATCTTCTTTGAATGTTCTGGCCCCTTCGCGAGCAAGCTCGCTCCCACATTGGAATGCATTTCAAAATGTGGGAGCGGCCTTGCTGGCGAAGCCTTTGATCTTGATTGTTAGGGAAATAACAATCTGTTCGATAAACGAACACTCAGTCGATTATCGGATTGTTTGGCACATTTCCCAGGCTTAATCTTCAGTCACTCCGGCGCTGAACCTCGCGCCTTTTTATCTGGCGATTCATTACAAAAACAGGAGCCCGCTCCATGGCTGAGATCCTTTCGCTGCACGACGCGGTGAAGCAATTCGTCAACGACGGTGACACCGTTGCGCTCGAAGGCTTCACTCACCTGATCCCCACGGCCGCGGGTCATGAAATCATTCGTCAGGGCAAGAAAGATCTGACGCTGGTGCGGATGACGCCCGACCTGATCTACGACCAACTGATCGGTGCTGGTTGTGCCCGTAAACTGATTTTCTCCTGGGGCGGCAACCCGGGCGTGGGTTCGCTGCACCGTCTGCGCGACGCGGTCGAGAAGCAATGGCCGCAGCCGCTGGAAATCGAAGAACACAGCCACGCCGACCTGGCGAATGCCTACGTCGCCGGCGCATCCGGCCTACCGTTCGCAGTGCTGCGCGCCTACGCTGGCTCCGACCTGCCGAAGGTCAATCCGCTGATCAAGACAGTGACCTGCCCGTTCACCGGTGAAGTACTGGCGGCGGTGCCGTCGGTGCGTCCGGACGTCACCGTGATTCACGCACAGAAAGCCGACCGCCAGGGCAACGTGTTGCTGTGGGGCATTCTCGGTGTGCAGAAAGAAGCGGCACTGGCGGCCAAGCGCTGCATCGTCACCGTCGAAGAAATCGTCGACAACCTCAATGCACCGATGAACGCTTGCGTATTGCCGACCTGGGCCTTGAGCGCAGTTTGCCATGTACCCGGCGGCGCACATCCGTCCTACGCCCACGGTTACACCGAACGCGACAATCGTTTCTATCAGGCGTGGGATCCGATCGCCCGCGACCGTGAGACGTTTACCGCGTGGATCAACGAATACATCCATGGCTGCGCTGACTTCAGCGAGTTTCAGGCCAAGTTGGCCGCTGCTTCGGAGGCCAAGTAATGACTTACACCACCAATGAAATGATGACCGTTGCCGCGGCCCGTCGCCTGAAGAACGGCTCGGTGTGCTTCGTCGGCATCGGCCTGCCGTCGAAAGCCGCCAACCTCGCGCGTCTGACCTCCTCGCCAGACGTGGTGCTGATCTACGAATCGGGTCCGATTGGCGCCAAACCAAGCGTGCTGCCACTGTCGATCGGTGACGGCGAGTTGGCAGAAACCGCTGACACTGTCGTACCGACCGGTGAGATTTTTCGCTATTGGTTGCAGGGTGGGCGCATCGACGTCGGTTTTCTCGGCGCCGCGCAGGTCGACCGTTTCGGCAACATCAACACCACCGTGGTCGGCGATTACTTCTCGCCGAAAGTCCGTCTGCCGGGTGCCGGTGGCGCGCCGGAGATCGCCGGTTCGGCGAAAAGCGTATTGATCATCCTTAAACAGTCGGCGCGTTCGTTTGTCGACAAGCTCGATTTCATCACCTCGGTCGGTCACGGCGAAGGCGGCGACTCGCGCAAACGTCTGGGCCTGCCGGGCGCCGGTCCGGTGGGGATCATCACCGACCTGTGCATCATGGAACCGGAAGCGGGCACCCACGAGTTCGTGGTCACTGCGTTGCACCCCGGCGTGACCCGCGAGCAAGTGGTTGCGGCCACCGGTTGGGCGATTCGTTTTGCTGACAACGTTGAAACCACCGCTGAACCGACCGACGTCGAACTGACCGCGCTGCGCGATCTCGAAGCGCGCACCGCCGCCGCCCACGGCCAGGCACCGGGAGAAGCATGATGCGTGACGTTTATATCTGCGACGCGATTCGCACCCCGATCGGCCGTTTTGGCGGCGGACTGTCGGCCGTTCGCGCTGATGACCTGGCCGCCGTGCCGATCAAGGCCCTGATGGAGCGCAATCCCTCGGTGGACTGGAACGCCATCGACGAAGTGTTCCTCGGCTGCGCCAACCAGGCCGGCGAAGACAACCGCAACGTCGCGCGCATGGCGCTGTTGCTGGCCGGCCTGCCGGAGACGGTGCCGGGCGTGACCCTCAATCGCCTTTGCGCTTCGGGCATGGACGCGATCGGTACCGCGTTCCGCGCCATCGCCAGCGGCGAGATGGAGTTGGCGATTGCCGGTGGCGTCGAGTCGATGTCCCGCGCACCGTTCGTGATGGGCAAGGCTGATGCGGCGTTTTCGCGCAACATGAAACTGGAAGACACCACCATCGGCTGGCGTTTCATCAACCCGTTGATGAAGGCGCAATACGGTGTCGACGCGATGCCGCAGACCGCCGACAACGTCGCCGACGACTATAAAGTGTCGCGCGCCGATCAGGACGCGTTCGCCCTGCGCAGTCAGCAACGCACCGCCGCCGCGCAAGCTGCAGGATTTTTCGCTGAAGAAATCGTCGAAGTGCGGATCGCCCACAAGAAAGGCGAAACCGTAGTCAGCGAGGATGAGCATCCGCGCGCCGACACCACCATTGAAGCGTTGACCAAATTGAAACCGGTCAACGGCCCGGACAAAACCGTCACAGCCGGCAATGCTTCCGGCGTCAACGACGGTGCTGCGGCGCTGATACTGGCGTCGGCCGAAGCGGTGAAGAAACACGGCCTGACCGCCCGCGCCAAAGTGCTCGGCATGGCCAGCGCCGGTGTCGCACCTCGGGTGATGGGCATTGGCCCGGTGCCGGCGGTGCGCAAATTGATCGAGCGTCTCGGCGTAGCGGTCAGCGATTTCGACGTGATCGAACTCAACGAAGCGTTTGCCAGCCAAGGCTTGGCGGTGCTGCGTGAATTGGGGCTGGCGGATGACGCCGCGCAGGTCAACCCGAATGGCGGCGCGATTGCTCTCGGTCACCCGTTGGGCATGAGCGGCGCACGATTGGTGCTGACTGCCCTGCATCAGCTGGAAAAAACCGGTGGCAAGAAAGGTCTGGCGACCATGTGCGTGGGTGTCGGCCAAGGTCTGGCCCTGGCCATCGAACGCGTCTGACGCAAGCCGTGACGAAAAAGAACAGAGGAAAGCGACATGTCTGACAAGCCTGGTTACCGCCGTCCGCAGGAAGGCACTCAGCCTGAGTACCTGCACCCGACGTATCAATCCACCAACCTGCGCTCGCCGTCGAAGCCGCTGGTGTTTCTGCCGCACTCGCTGTCGGAAATCACCGGGCCAACCATCGGCGCCGAGCGCGTGGGCGACACCGATAACGACCTGACCGCCCAGCATGAAGGCGAGCCGCAGGGTGAACGCATCATCATTCACGGCCGCGTGCTCGACGAAAATGGTCTGCCGGTACCGGGAATTCTGGTGGAGATCTGGCAAGCCAACGCCGCCGGGCGCTACAACCACAAGCGCGACCTGCACGACGCGCCGCTGGACCCGAATTTCACCGGCACCGGCCGCACCGTCACCGATGCTGACGGCTGGTATCAGTTCCAGACCATCAAGCCCGGCGCCTATCCGTGGGGCAACCACCACAACGCCTGGCGTCCGGCGCACATTCACTTTTCACTGTTCGGACCGAGCATCCTGACGCGCCTGGTCACGCAAATGTACTTCCCGGGTGATCCGCTGCTGGCCTACGACCCGATCTACAACTGCGTGCCGGACACTTCGGCCAAGGAACGCCTGATCGCCCGTTTCGATCTGGAAAAAACCATTCCGTCCTACGCCCTCGGTTACCGCTGGGACATCGTGCTGCGCGGGCGTGAAGCCACGCCGATGGAGAAATAAGATGACGCTGACTGCGACCACGTCCCACACCGTCGGGCCGTATTACCACATCGGCCTGACCTGGCTGAACCGCGAAGACCTCACCGACGAACAAACCCTCGGCGAGCGCGTGGCGATCACCGGGCAGGTGGTGGATGGCAACGGCGATGTCGTCAACGACGCCATGCTTGAAGTCTGGCAGGCAAACGCCGCCGGCAAATACGATCACCCGGAAGACGAGCAGAACAAACCACTCGACCCGAACTTTGAAGGCTTCGGCCGGGTGCCGGTGGACGCTGAAGGGCGGTTTCGGTTTACCACGATTAAACCGGGTACGGTTGAAGGGCTGAAGGGCTCGACCCAGGCGCCGCATCTGGTGGTGCTGGTGTTTGCCCGTGGCTTGGTCAAGCATTTGCTGACGCGGATCTACTTTGAAGGCGAGCCGGCGAACGTTGATGATCCGTTGCTCGAGTGCGTGCCGGCCGAGCGCCGCACGACGTTGCTGGCCAAGCAGGACGCCTCGGGTGTTTACCAGTGGAATGTGATTCTGCAGGGCACCGACGCCGAGACGGTGTTCTTCGATTACTGATCGCTGCCTACTGATCGTTCCCACGCTCTGCGTGGGAATGCCGCCATGGACGCTCTGCGTCCACCGTGACGCGGAGCGTCACCGGATGCGTTACCACGCGGAGCGTGGGAACGATCGATGTAGGATGTGGAATGGGACTGTTGCAAAGTATGTCTAGACTCTCACTGTCCCTATCGAGTGAAAAACAATGACAACCACCACCTCCCATTACACCGGTGAAGAGCGCAGCAAGCGCATCTTCGCCATTGTCGGCGCCTCGTCCGGCAACCTCGTCGAATGGTTCGACTTCTACGTCTACGCCTTTTGCGCGATCTATTTTGCCCCGGCGTTTTTCCCCTCCGACAACCCCACCGTGCAACTGGTCAACACGGCTGGCGTGTTCGCTGCCGGCTTCCTGATGCGCCCGATCGGTGGCTGGATTTTCGGCCGGGTCGCTGACAAGCACGGGCGCAAGAAATCCATGCTCATCTCGATTCTGATGATGTGCTTTGGCTCGTTGTTGATCGCTTGTCTGCCCACTTACAAGGACATCGGCGTCTGGGCGCCGGTCCTGCTGTTGTTCGCACGCTTGCTGCAAGGCCTGTCGGTCGGCGGCGAGTACGGCACCACCGCGACCTATATGAGCGAAGTCGCCCTCAAGGGCCAGCGCGGATTTTTCGCCTCGTTCCAGTACGTGACGCTGATCGGCGGGCAACTGTTGGCGGTGTCGCTGGTGGTGGTTCTGCAGCAATTCCTCACCGAAGACGATCTGCGTGCCTACGGCTGGCGGATTCCTTTTGTGGTCGGTGCGGTGGCGGCGTTGATTTCGCTGTTCCTGCGTCGTTCCCTGAAAGAAACCACCAACGAGGAAACCCGCGCGCACAAAGACGCCGGCAGCATCGCAGCGCTGTTCCGCGATCACAAAGCCGCGTTCATCACCGTGCTCGGTTACACCGCCGGGGGCTCGCTGATTTTCTACACCTTCACCACCTACATGCAGAAATATCTGGTGAACACTGCGGGCATGCACGCCAAGACCGCCAGCTACATCATGACCGGCGCATTGTTCCTGTATATGTGCATGCAGCCACTGTTCGGCATGCTCGCCGACAAGATCGGCCGACGTAATTCGATGCTCTGGTTCGGCGCGCTCGGCACGCTGTTCACCGTGCCGATTCTGTTGAGCCTGAAAAGCGTCAGCAGCCCGTTCCTCGCGTTTGTGCTGATCACCGTGGCGCTGGCAATTGTCAGTTTTTACACCTCGATCAGTGGCTTGGTGAAAGCCGAAATGTTCCCGCCGGAGGTCCGCGCCCTCGGCGTCGGCCTGGCGTATGCGGTAGCGAATGCGATCTTCGGCGGCTCGGCGGAATTCGTCGCGCTGAGCCTGAAAAACATCGGCATGGAAAACTCCTTCTACTGGTACGTGACGGTGATGATGGCGATTGCGTTCCTGTTCAGCCTGCGCTTGCCGAAACAGGCGGCGTACTTGCACCACGATCTTTAACCCGATGCGCGCGGGCCGTGATGGCCCGCGCCGGCAAGGACTGTTTATGACTCAGCGACCGGGCAATCAATTGTTCGATGCCTATTTCACTGCCCGCGATATGCGCGAAGTGTTCTGCGATCAGGGCCGCGTGCAGGCCATGCTCGACTTTGAAGGCGCATTGGCCCGGGCCGAGGCGCGGGTCGGTTTGATTCCGTCCGCTGCGGTGGCGCCGATTGCGGCGGCTTGCAACGCTGGTCTGTATGACTTCGCAGCACTGGGCGAGGCGATTGCCACGGCCGGCAATTCGGCGATTCCGCTGGTCAAGGCGCTGGGCAAACAGATCGCCGCGACCGATGCCGAGGCTGAACGTTATGTGCATTTGGGCGCGACCAGTCAGGACGTTATGGATTCCGGGCTGGTGCTGCAATTGCGTCAGGCGCTGAAATTGATTGAAAGTGATCTGGCGCAATTGGCCGATTCGCTCGCCACCCAGGCGCAACGGCATGCAGCGACGCCGCTGGCCGGACGCACGTGGCTGCAACACGCGACGCCGGTCACCCTCGGCATGAAAATCGCCGGATGGCTGGGCGCAGTGACTCGCAGCCGTCAGCGTCTGCGCGAACTGAAGCCGCGTCTGCTGATGCTGCAATTCGGCGGCGCCTCCGGGACGCTTGCAGCACTTGGCGAACAGGCGATGCCGATTGCCGAAGCGCTGGCTGCAGAACTGCAACTGACCTTGCCCGAACAACCGTGGCACACCCAGCGTGATCGTGTGGTCGAGTTCGGCGCGGTGCTCGGTTTGCTCGCCGGCAGCCTCGGCAAATTCGGTCGCGACATCAGCCTGTTGATGCAGACCGAAGCGGCCGAAGTGTTCGAGCCGTCGGCACCGGGCAAGGGCGGTTCGTCGACCATGCCGCACAAACGCAATCCAGTCGGCGCGGCGGTGTTGCTCGGTGCGGCGACGCGGGTGCCGGGTCTGGTCTCGACGCTGTTCAGCGCGATGCCGCAGGAACATGAACGCAGCCTCGGTCTGTGGCATGCCGAATGGGAAACCCTGCCGGAAATCTGCTGCCTGGTTTCCGGTTCGCTGCAACAGGCTCGCTTGCTGGCCGACGGCCTGGAAGTCGATGCCGAGCGCATGGCTCGCAACCTTGAATTGACGCAGGGGCTGGTGCTGGCCGAAGCGGTGAGCATCGTGCTTGCGCAACGGGTTGGCCGCGACACTGCGCATCACCTGCTCGAACAATGCTGCAAACGCGCCGTGGCCGAGCAGCGCCATTTGCGCGCCGTACTCGGTGACGAACCCAAGGTTACCGCCGAGTTGAGCAGCGCCGAACTCGATCATCTTCTGAACCCCGCCCATTACCTCGGTCAGGCGAAAACCTGGGTCGAGCGTGCGGTGGCCGAACACAACGCATTGTCTGTCTGAAAGGAGAGGGCTGTGGCTTTCGTTCAACTCGCCGATGGCGAACTGCACTATGAAATAGAGGGCCCGGTCGATGCGCCGGTGCTGGTGCTGTCCAACTCGCTGGGCACTGATCTGCACATGTGGGATGCGCAGATGCCGGCGTTTACCGAGCATTTTCGGGTGCTGCGTTTTGACACTCGTGGGCACGGCCAATCGCTGGTCACGCCGGGCCCGTACAGCATTGAGCAGCTCGGTCATGACGTGCTGGGTTTGCTGGATGCGCTGCACATCGATCGTGCGCATTTCTGTGGACTGTCGATGGGTGGCCTGATCGGCCAATGGCTGGGGATCAACGCCGGGCATCGTCTGCACAAGCTGATCGTCTGCAACACGGCGGCAAAAATCGGCGATCCGTCGGTGTGGAATCCACGCATCGACACCGTGTTGCGCGATGGCGCGGCGGCGATGGTTGCCCTGCGCGATGCATCGATTGCCCGTTGGTTTACTCCGGATTTTTCCGCTGCGCATCCGGCGGCGGCCAAGCAGATTACTGACATGCTCGCTGTCACTTCGCCTGAAGGTTACGCGGCCAATTGCGCGGCCGTGCGTGATGCCGATTTCCGCGAGCAACTGGCTTCGATCAACGTGCCGCTGCTGGTGATTGCCGGCACTGAAGATGCGGTGACGCCACCGGCCGGCGGGCATTTCATTCAGGAGCACGTGCGCGGTGCCGAGTACGCCGAGTTCTACGCGGCGCACCTGTCCAACGTGCAGGCCGGTGCTGATTTCAGTGATCGCGTGTTGGCGTTTCTAAACGCCTGATAAGGGGATTTTCGTGGACGAGAAACAACGTTATGACGACGGCATGCAAGTGCGCCGCGCGGTACTGGGCGATGCCCATGTCGATCGCAGCCTGACCACGCTGACCGAGTTCAACTCGGAGTTTCAGGAGATGATTACCCGCCACGCCTGGGGTGATATCTGGACGCGTCCGGGGCTGCCTCGGCACACGCGCAGCCTGATCACCATCGCCATGCTGATCGGCATGAACCGCGAAGGTGAGCTGAAACTGCATTTGCGTGCGGCGGCCAATAACGGGGTGAGCCGTGGCGAGATCAAGGAAGTGATCATGCAGAGTGCGATTTATTGCGGGATCCCGGCGGCGAATGCGACGTTTCATTTGGCCGAGTCGGTTTGGGATGAGCTGGGAGTCGAATCCCGGGATTGATGGCGCCCGAAACAACGCATTCGCGAGCAAGCTCGCTCCCACATTGGAGTTGTGTCGATCACAAAACAAATGTGGGAGCGAGCTTGCTCGCGAAAGCGCCAGACGCCGTTATGCGTTAATCAGCGCATGCACTCAAACCCTGGCAACAATAAATATCCGCTTGAACGCAAACAACGTATGCCCATCGCTCTCTTGCGGATAGTGCTGATGCACCCGCATCAGATAGCGATAGATAAACCGCGCCTGTTCCTCCGAATTCAGCGCCTGCATCACCGGCCGCAGCGCCGAGACTTTCACCCAGTCATATACCGGTGATTTGCCGTCGACTACCTGCAGCTGCTCGGTCTCCCAGATATCCAGCGACGTAGTCATTGGCGCGAGCAAACGGTAGTAATCCTCCAGTGCCAACAACGGCCGCGCCGCCATGCGCTGGCGCAGTTCAGGTGTGCCCAGTGGCGTACCGTCGGGGCCGGCGTCTTCGAGGGTGTCGAGCATCAGCCGATACCACAGCGCATCGCGCCAGTCGGGCATGTGCGCCGCCAGACAGCCCCCCGGGTTGAGATAACCCAGCAGGTGTGGCAACAGCGTTTCATGGCCATCGATAAAGTGCAGCACGGCGGCGGCGAACAGCAAATCCGCCGGCTGCTCCGCTTGCCAGTCGAGCAGGTCGCAGTGTTTCCACAGTGCCCTGATCGGCAGGCAGCGTGCTTCATCAAGCATTTGCGCGGAGCTGTCGATCCCCTGCAATTGCGCGCGCGGCCAACGCTTGGCCAACAACTGCGTGGCAATGCCGGTGCCGCAGCCGAGGTCGTAAATGCGTTGTGGGTGGTGCATTTCGACACGGTCGAGCAACTCATTGACCGGCCGTTGCCTGAGACGGGAAAACTGCTGGTACGCCTTGGCGTCCCAGTCGGGTTTTGCGAGACGAGAGATCATTGAGGGGGTCCTCCGGTGATCGTTGGTGTCTTCCGATGACAACCTGGCTCACAGCTTGAGGACCGACTACGACGACGGAAGCGCAAAGGTGAAGCACCTGAGTCCTTCAGGTTTTGTCACTTTACCCGCCGCCCGGCAAATCACCACTTCTCCTGACCAGTGGCGCAGATTCAATGTGGGAGCGAGCTTGCTCGCGAAGGCGTTGTGTCAGTCGACATCTCTTTTGAATGTCACGCCGCTTTCGCGAGCAAGCTCGCTCCTTGGGGGGGATGTGTGTTTAGAGGAGGCTGATCGGGTAGCTGACGATCAAGCGGTTCTCGTCGAACTCGTTGTTGCTGAAGTCGCGGCGCATGGTCGAGTTGCGCCATCTGACGTTCAGGTCCTTGAGCGTGCCGCTTTGCACGGTGTAGCCCAGTTCCGATTCGCGGCCCCATTCCTTGCCGTCGGTGATCGTCCCGGTGTGCACGTTGTCGCCGCTGATGTAGCGGTTCATCAGGGTCAGGCCGGGCACGCCCATGGCGGCGAAGTTGTAGTCGTGGCGCAGTTGCCAGGAGCGTTCCTGCGCATTGTCGTAACTGGCGTTGTAACTGTCGTTGGCCAAGGTGCCGCCGCTGGTACCGTTGACGCGCATCCACGCGCTGTCGCCGGTGAGTTTCTGCAGGCCGACGTAGAAAGTATTGCCGCCGTACTTCGCCGAGAACATGCCGGACCAGGTCTTGTTGTCGAGATCGCCGGCGCGGGCGCTGCCGTCATCCTTGCCGTAGAAGAAGCCGAGGTTGGCGCCCAGCGTCCAGTCGCCCAGCGGTTGGCTGTGGATCAGGTTGACGTATTGCTGGCTGTAGATGTCTTTGAGTTCAGCATTCCACAGGCCGATCTGTGTGCGTTTTTCGTTGAAAACGTATTCACCGCCCTGGAAGTTGAAGCGATCAGAAGTGAACGCCGCTTTGCCGGTCATCGACATGTCGCTCATGCTGCTGTCGTCACGCGGGCTGTTGGCGCGGAACTGGCCGCCGTAGAGGGTCAGACCGTCGATTTCCTTAGACGTGATCTGCCCGCCACGGAAGGTTTGTGGCAGCGAGCGGCCGTCGTCAGAGCGCAGGATCGGCAGCACCGGCATCCACTCGCCGACTTTCACTTCGGTCTGGGAAAGCTTGGCTTTGAAGGCGACGTTGGTGCGGCCGAAGTTGTCCGCTGGGCGACCGTCATGGTCCAACGGCAGCAACGCCGTGCCGCCGGTGCCTTTACCGCCATCGAGCTTCACCGAATACAAACCCAACACGTCCATGCCAAAGCCGACGGTGCCTTGGGTGAAGCCTGATTTGGCGTCGAGGATGAAGCTCTGCGTCCACTCTTCAGCCTTGCCCTGCGCCTTGGTCGGGTTGGTGAAGTTACGGTTGATGTAGAAGTTGCGCAGGTTGAGGTTGACCTTGGCGCCCTCGATGAAACCGGCTTCTTCAGCCGCTGCGGGCAGCGCCGCGCCAGCCAGGGCGAGGGCGATCAGGCCGGGGAATGCGTAGGGCGCAGGGGAGGTTGTCATGGCGGGGGTCTCTCTTGTTTTTTTAAGGCGAACGGGGGCGCTGCCACCGGTTTTCGGGGGTGCAGACATGAAAAGTGTTCAGAGGTGAAACGAAGGCAATCAGCCGGACGGGGCAGGGCGCGGGAGCATGGTGTCGAACCTGTTGTTATTGGTTTTGTGGAGCGAATGGTGCGGGGGGCGGTGGTGGGGATTCAATCGGCGGAATCGGTTTTTGGGCGATTATCGAACGCAAGATTTGGTCGGGGTTTTGGGTGAATGGGAGGGCCTCATCGCTGGCAAGCCAGCTCCCACAGGTTTTTGTGTCGTTCACAATGTTGGGTACACCACAGAACATTGTGGGAGCTGGCTTGCCAGCGAAGGGGCCAGCCCAGACACCACAACTTTCCGACAGGCAACAAAAAGCCCACCAAGCGGTGGGCTCTTTGTGTTCACCTGATGATGATCAGAACAACTTCATCTTCGGCGCTTCTTCTTTCAGTGGTTCGTTCTGCGCGGTTTGCGCATTCCAGCCACCGCCCAGGGCTTTGTACAGGTTGACCGCACTGGTCAGCTGCGCGAGGCGGTCGGTGATCAGTGCTTGTTGCGCGCTGAACAGCTGACGCTGGGCATCGAGGAAGGTCAGGTTGCTGTCGACGCCGATGCGGTAACGACGTTCGGCCAGACGGTAGTAATCCTGGTTGGCCTGAACGAAGTCACGCTGCGCTTGCAGTTGCTCGGTGTAGGTCTGACGTGCGGCGAGGCCGTCGGCGACTTCCTGGAAGGCCGTTTGAATGGACTTCTCGTAGTTCGCCACGCCAATGTCCTTCTGGATCTTGGCGGCGTCGAGGCTGGCGCGCAGGCTGCCGGCGTTGAAGATCGGCAGGTTGATCTGCGGCTGGAACAGCCACGTTCCCGAACCACCCTTGAACAGGCCGGACAGGTCTGGGCTCAGGCTGCCCGCGTTGGCGGTCAGGCTGATGCTCGGGAAGAACGCCGCACGGGCCGCGCCGATGTTGGCGTTGGCTGCCTTCAGGTTGTACTCGGCCTGGAGGATGTCCGGACGACGTTGCAGCAGGTCCGAAGGCAGACCGGCCGGTACGTCGCTGAGCAGGTCATCCGACAGCGGTTTGGCCGCTTGCAGATTGGCCGGGATACCGGTGCCGAGCAGCAGGGTCAGGCTGTTTTCGTCCTGCGCGACCTGGCGGGTATAACGCGCCAGTTGTGCACGAGCGTTTTCCACCGAGGTGCGTGACTGCGCCAGATCCAGCGCCGACGCCACACCGACTTCGTTGCTGCGGCTGGTCAGCTTGTAGCTTTCTTCGAAGGCACCGAGGGTGTCCTGGGTCAGCTTGAGCAGTTCCTTGTCCGCTTGCCAGGTCAGGTAAGCGTTGGCGACGCTGGCGACCAGACTGATCTGGGTGCTGCGACGCGCTTCTTCAGTAGCGAAGTACTGTTGCAACGCTTGCTCGCTCAGGCTGCGAACCCGACCGAACAGGTCGAGTTCATAGGCGCTGATGCCGACGGTGGCCGAGTACGAACTGGTGATGCCCGCTTCACCGGTCTGCGAGGCACGGGCCGGAACCCGCTGACGGCTGCCGCTGGCATTGGCCGAAACGGCCGGGAACAGGTCGGCGCGCTGGATGCGGTATTGAGCCGCATAGGCATCGATGTTCAGCGCCGCGACACGCAGGTCGCGGTTGTTTTCCAGGGACACCTGGATCAGCTGTTGCAGCGCCGGGTCATGGAAAAACTGCTTCCAGCCCTGCTCGGCAGCGGCTTGCGCCGGTGCCTGGGCCGGCGAGTACGCCGGGCCCTGTGGGTACTGACCTGCGACCGGAGCCTCAGGCTGCTGATAGTCAGGTATCAGCGAGCAACCGCTCAGCACGAAGGCGGCGACTGCGATGGAGAGTAGCGACTTGCTCATTGGCCAGCCTCTTTAGGAGTTTCAGTCGTTTCATCCTCGTCAGCGATCTTACGCTGGCCCAGGGACGAAACCGTAACGAAGAACAGTGGGACCCAGAAGATCGCCAGGATCGTGGCCGTGAGCATACCGCCAATTACGCCGGTACCGATTGCGTGTTGGCTGCCTGAACCGGCGCCGGTGGAGATCGCCAACGGTACAACACCGAGGACGAAGGCCAGCGAGGTCATGATGATCGGTCGCAGACGCATGCGGCACGCTTCGATCGCCGCGTCACGCAGGCTGCGCCCTTGTTCATGCAGTTCCTTGGCGAATTCGACGATCAGAATGGCGTTTTTAGCCGCCAGACCGATGGTCGTCAACAGGCCTACCTGAAAGTACACGTCGTTGGACAGACCGCGCAGGCTGGTGGCCAGCAGCGCACCGATGATCCCTAGCGGAACCACGAGCATCACCGCGATCGGAATCGACCAGCTCTCATACAACGCCGCCAGACACAGGAACACCATCAGCAGCGACAGGGCATACAGCGCCGGCGCTTGCGAACCCGACAGACGTTCCTCATAAGACAGACCGGTCCAGGAGATACCGACACCCGCCGGCAGCTTCTTGGCAATCGCTTCGACTTCGGCCATCGCATCACCGGTGGAGTAACCCGGCGCCGGAGAACCGAGGATCTCCATCGCTTCTACACCGTTGTAACGCGCCAGTTTCGGCGAACCGTAAATCCACTCGCCCTTGGCGAACGCGGAGAACGGCACCATGGTTCCGGCGCTGTTGCGCACGTACCATTTCTTCATGTCTTCGGGGCTCATGCGAGCACCAGCCTGACCTTGCACGTACACCTTCTTCACACGACCACGGTCGATGAAGTCGTTGACGTAGCTACTACCGAAGGAAATCGACAGGGTGCTGTTGATGTCGGAAATGCTCACACCCAGGGCGCGGGCTTTCTCGTCATCAATTTCCAGGTGGTATTGCGGCTCGTCGTTCAGGCCGTTCGGACGTACCTGGTAGAGCACCTTGCTCTGCGCGGCCAGACCGAGGAACTGGTTACGCGCTTCCATCAACTTGTCGTGACCGATACCGGCACGGTCTTGCAGGAACACGTCGAAACCGGTGGCGTTACCCAACTCCAGTACCGCTGGCGGGGCGAAAGCAAACACCATCGCGTCGCGGAAGGTGAAGAAGTGCTGCTGCGCACGCTGGGCGAGGGCAAACACGCTGTTGCTGGCGTCACGCTCGTCCCACGGTTTGAGCATGATGAACGCCAGACCCGAGCTCTGCCCACGACCGGCGAAGTTGAAGCCGTTCACGGTGAACACCGAGGCCACCGCACTGGACTCTTTCTCCAGCAGGTAGGAACGCATTTCGTCGATGACGACTTGGGTACGTTCAGCACTGGAACCGGCCGGGGTTTGCACCTGAGCGAACAGTACGCCCTGGTCTTCTTCCGGCAGGAACGCGGTCGGAATGCGGGTGAACAGCCAGATCATGCCAACCACGATCAGCAGGTACGCCAGCAGGTACGGGGCTTTGCGCGACAGCATGTTGCCAACGCCGCGCTCGTAGCTGCGAACGCCACGGTCGAAGTTACGGTTGAACCAGCCGAAGAAGCCTTTTTTCGGTGTGCCGTGCTCGCCTTTCGGAATCGCCTTGAGCATGGTGGCGCAGAGCGCCGGGGTGAAGATCAGCGCAACCAATACCGACAGGGCCATGGCCGAGACGATGGTGATCGAGAACTGCTTGTAGATCACACCGGTGGAGCCGCTGAAGAACGCCATCGGCAGCAATACCGCCGACAGCACCAGCGCAATACCGACCAGTGCGCCCTGGATCTGGCCCATGGACTTTTTGGTCGCTTCCTTCGGTGACAAGCCTTCTTCGCTCATCACCCGCTCGACGTTTTCCACCACAACGATGGCATCGTCCACCAGCAAGCCGATGGCCAACACCATACCGAACATGGTCAGGGTGTTGATGCTGAAACCGAACGCCGCGAGGATGCCGAATGTACCGAGCAATACTACCGGCACGGTCATCGTGGTGATGACGGTGGCGCGGAAGTTTTGCAGGAACAGGAACATCACCAGGAATACCAGCACGATCGCTTCGACCAGGGTTTCAACCACACCCTTGATCGATTCGGTCACCACCGGGGTGGTGTCGTACGGGAACACCACTTCCATGCCTTCCGGGAAGAACGGCTTGAGCTCGTCAATCGTCTTGCGCAGGGCTTTGGCGGTGTCGAGGGCGTTGGCGCCGTTGGCCAGTTTTACCGCAAGACCGGAAGATGGCTTGCCGTTGAACTGGGCCGAAATGGTCGAGTTTTCGCCACCCAGGCCGACATCGGCGACGTCACCGACACGAACTTGCGAACCGTCCTGATTGACCTTCAGCAGAATCGCCTTGAACTGCTCGGCAGTCTGCAGACGGGTCTTGCCGATGATCGTCGCGTTCAGTTGCTGGCCTGGCAGCGCCGGCAAACCGCCGAGCTGACCGGAGGACACCTGGACGTTCTGCGCCGAGATGGCAGCGCTGACATCCGCCGGAGTCAGGTTGTACTTGTTCAGTTTGGCCGGGTCGAGCCAGATGCGCATCGCGTACTGGGCACCGAAGACCTGGAAGTCACCGACACCGGCGGTCCGCGAGATCGGGTCCTGCATGTTCGACACGATGTAGTTGGACAAGTCGTCCTTGGTCATGCTGCCGTCACGCGATACCACGCCGATCACCAAGAGGAAGTTTTTCACTGCCTTGGTCACACGGATACCTTGTTGCTGCACTTCCTGCGGCAACAGCGGGGTGGCGAGGTTCAGCTTGTTCTGAACCTGCACCTGCGCGGTGTCGGAGTTGGTGCCTTGCTCGAAGGTCGCGGTGATGGTCATGCTGCCGTCGGAGTTACTTTCCGAGGACACATAACGCAGGTTGTCGATACCGTTGAGCTGCTGCTCGATCACCTGGACCACGGTGTCCTGCACGGTTTGCGCCGAAGCGCCCGGGTAGGTCACGGAGATCGCAATGGCCGGTGGCGCAATGCTCGGGTACTGGTTGATCGGCAATTTCAGGATCGAAAGTGCCCCGACCAACATGATCACCAGGGCAATTACCCAAGCGAAAATCGGACGGTCGATGAAGAATTTTGACATGGATTACTCCCCTTTGCCGCCGGCGGCTTTATCAGCTGCCTGAGCGGGTGCCGGGTTCTTTTTCGCGACATTGGTGGCTTCGGTCGGGTTCACCTGAACACCTGGACGCACGTATTGCAGCCCTTCGGTGATCAGTCGATCGCCGGCCTTCAGGCCGTCTTCGATCAGCCACTGGCTGCCGACGGTGCGGCTGGCCTTAAGCTGACGCAGTTCAACCTTGTTGTCGGCGCCGACGACCAGAGCGGTCGGGGTGCCTTTGAGGTCACGGGTCACGCCTTGTTGCGGTGCCAGAATGGCGGCGGCGTTGACACCGGCCTGCAATTGGGCGCGAACGAACATGCCAGGCAACAGGGTGTGATCCGGGTTCGGGAACACTGCGCGCAGGGTCACCGAACCGGTAGTCGGGTCGACCGTGACTTCGGAGAATTCCAGCTTACCGTCGAGCTTGTACTGGCTGCCGTCTTCCAGGGTCAGTTTGACCGCTGCAGCGTTGTCGCCGGATTTTTGCAGGCGGCCGCTTTCCAGCTCGCGGCGCAGTTCCAGCAGTTCGACCGAAGACTGGGTGACGTCGACGTAGATCGGGTCGAGTTGCTGGATCGTCGCCATCGCGTCGGCCTGGCCATTGCTGACCAGTGCGCCTTCGGTCACCGAGGAGCGGCCAATGCGACCGGAGATCGGCGCGTACACCTTGGTGTAACGCACATTGATCTGCGCGCTCTGCAAGGACGCTTCCGATTCCATGCGGTTGGACACGGCGGTGTCGTATTCCTGACGGCTGACGGCTTGCTCATCGACCAATTGTTTGTAGCGGTCGGAGATCGACTTGGTCGAACGCAGGTTGGCTTCGGCGCTTTTCAAGGTCGCTTCATAGACCGACGGATCGATCTGATACAGCTGCTGGCCGGCTTTGACGTCGCCGCCTTCCTTGAACAGACGCTTGAGAATGATGCCGTTGACCTGCGGTCGAACTTCAGCGATGCGGTACGCACTGGTGCGGCCCGGCAGTTCGGAGGTGAGGGTAAACGCTTGTGGTTGCAGGGTGACGACGCCGACCTGAGGCGGTGGAGCGGCCGGGGCCGCTTCTTCCTTTTTACATCCGCTGAGCAGCGATGCCAGGGCGACGGCAGTGACCAGAGCGGTAACAGCTGGCTTGAATTGCATGAAGATCCTCGGGTCAGGCGCGCGAAAAGCGCACAAGAAGTGTGGAAGGGTAAAAAAAGGGTACCGGGTGGATAAGTAGCTTGCTAAGGAATATACTTACGTTCATGGTTGTTTGTAAACACCTTGGCGTCGTACCCACCCTGTTACAAAACTCGTCGCAAGGTTTGAAATTGTAGGCCGGGGAGCCGATTCATGAGAGATCGCCCCCTCTTTATTCAGCGGATATTCAGCCATCCCTGAAACATCCTGTTTGAGGTTTTACTGCCATGGTCCGTCGTACCAAAGAGGAAGCTCAGGAAACCCGCAGCCAGATTCTGGAAGCGGCGGAGAAAGCCTTTTATGAAAGGGGCGTTGCGCGTACGACCTTGGCCGACATTGCGACAATGGCCGGCGTCACCCGCGGCGCCATCTACTGGCATTTCAGCAACAAGGCCGATCTGGTGCAGGCCATGCTCGACAGCCTGCATGAGCCGCTGGATGAGTTGGCCAAGGCCAGCGAGAGCGAAGACGAACTGGACCCGCTGGGCTGCATGCGCAAATTGCTGATTCATTTGTTTCATCAAGTTGCTCTGGACCCGAAGACCCGGCGTATCAACGAAATTCTGTTTCATAAGTGCGAGTTCACCGATGAAATGTGCGATTTGCGCCAGCAGCGCCGGGTGGCCAGTCTCGAGTGCAATGAGCGCATCGGGCTGACCCTGCGTAATGCGGTGAATCGCGGCCAATTGCCGGAAGATCTCGACACTGCCCGCGCGGCCATCAGCATTCACGCTTACATCGATGGCCTGCTGTATGGATGGCTTCTGGCGCCGGACAGCTTTGAGCTGCATGCCGAGGCCGAGCGTTGGGTCGATACAGGGTTGGATATGCTGCGCCTGAGCCCCAGCCTGCGCAAATGAAACAAAATGCGTAATTGGCACAGGTTATGTCAATCGGCCTGCACGGATCCATACGTTTGCGGTGCGGAGTTTATACGTAGCGAGCTACGCATTTTGTAGGGAATTTGTGTCTTCTGTGTGAATGAGTGTGAGCCGCTTGCCCTCACCCTAGCCCTCTCCCAGAGGTAGAGGGGACTGACCGAGGTGATCTTGCGAGTTACACCGACGTGAAAAATCCAGTCGAACTCAGGTTTTGAACATCCCCCGATCGGCTCCCTCTCCCAGAGGTAGAGGGGACTGACCGAGGTGATCTTTCGAGATACGCCGACGTGAAAAATCCCGCCGAACTCAGGTTTCGAACATCCCCCGATCGGCTCCCTCTCCCAGAGGTAGAGGGGACTGGCCGAGGTGTTCTTTCGAGATACGCCGACGTGAAATATCCAGTCGAACTCCGAATTTGAAAACTACACAAATCGGCTCCCTCTCCCTCGGGAGAGGGCTGGGCGGGCGGCGTTCCGATGAGGGGCTAGGCATTACGCTGCGCAACAATTCCTAAGCCGAACAGTAAAAAGCCCCCAACTCTCAAGTCGGGGGCTTTCGCGTTTCTGGGCTATGCCTTACAGCGCCGGATAGTCGATGTAACCGACCGGCCCTTTACCGTAGAACAACTCCGGACGCGCCTCGTTCAACGGTGCATCCGCCTTCAAGCGCGCCGGCAGATCCGGGTTGGCAATGAACGGTACACCAAACGCCACAGCGTCAGCCTTGCCACTCGCCAGCCACTCGTTGGCGCTGGCCTTGGTGAAGCGCTCGTTGGCAATGTACGGGCCGCCGAAAGCTTCTTTCAGTTGCGGGCCGAGGCTGTCGGCGCCTTCTTTCTCACGGGAGCAGATGAACGCGATGCCGCGTTTGCCCAGTTCACGTGCGACGTAGGTGAAGGTTTCTGCCAGGTTGTCGTCGCCCATGTCATGGGAGTCGGCACGCGGTGCCAAGTGCACACCAACACGGCCAGCGCCCCAGACTTCGATCGCAGCGTCCGTCACTTCCAGCAGCAGACGTGCACGGTTTTCCAGCGAGCCGCCGTAGTTGTCGGTGCGCTGGTTGGTGCTGCTTTGCAGGAACTGGTCGAGCAGGTAACCGTTGGCGCCGTGGATTTCCACGCCGTCGAAGCCGGCGGCCTTGGCGTTTTCGGCACCGGTGCGGTAAGCGTCGACGATGTCGGCGATTTCAGCGGTTTCCAGAGCACGCGGAGTCGGGTAGTCGGCCAGTGGGCGCACCAGGCTGACGTGGCCTTTTGGCTGGATTGCGCTCGGTGCCACCGGCGCTTCACCGTTGAGGTACGACGGATGGGAAACCCGGCCGACGTGCCACAGTTGCAGGAAGATCTTGCCGCCAGCGCCGTGAATCGCTTTGGTCACGTTGGCCCAGCCGCGCACTTGATCGTTGGACCAGATACCCGGGGTGTCCGGGTAGCCAACGCCCATTGGCGTCACCGACGTGGCTTCGCTGAGGATCAGGCCGGCGGAAGCACGTTGTACGTAGTATTCAGCCATCAGCGCGTTTGGCACGCGGCCTTCGTCGGCGCGGCAGCGGGTCAGCGGGGCCATGATGATGCGGTTGGCCAGTTCGACGTCGCCGAGTTTGATTGGATCAAAAATAGTTGCCATGTCTACAACCCTCGTAGGTGAAAGTTAATCAGTGAGTAGCCGGGGCCAGATCGGCATTGCCGTTCTGGCGGAAAGTAATCAGGGTCACCAGCAGGGCGAGCACGGCCAGAGCAGCCGCCGCGAGTGGCACGCTGGTCAGGCCATAGCCGTGGGCGATGACGCTGCCGCCGACCCAGGCACCGAGGGCGTTGCCGACGTTGAACGCGCCGATGTTCAGGGTCGACACCAGGTTCGGCGCAGCCTTGCCGAAGGTCACCACGTTGACTTGCAGCGCCGGCACGGCGGCGAAACATGCGGTGGCCCAGAGGAACAGGGTTATTTCAGTCGGGATCAGCGCGACGCTGGTCCAGGTCAGTACCGTGGAAACCACGGCCATGGCGATGAACACGCCGATCAGCGTGGCGGCCATGCCCTTGTCGGCGAGTTTGCCGCCGATGATGTTGCCGACGGTCAGGCCCAGGCCGATCAGCATCAGCGTCCAGGTCACGCCACGCGGCGACACGCCGGTGACTTCGCCGAGCAGCGGGGCGACGTAGGTGAACAGGGTGAAGACGGAGGCGGCGAACAGCGCGGTCATGCTCAGCGACAGCCAGATTCCGGCACCTTTGAGGGCGGCGAGTTCGGCGCGCATGTCGAGTTTTTCTTCGTCACGCTTGGTCGGCAGGAAACGGATCAGGCCGATCAGCGCAATCACACCGATGACGGTCACTGCCCAGAAGGTCGAGCGCCAGCCGTATTGCTGACCCAGCGCAGTGCCCAGCGGCACACCGAGGACGTTGGCCAGGGTCAGGCCGGTGAACATCAACGCCACCGCCGAAGCACGTTTGTTGGCCGGCACCAGATTGGCCGCCACCACCGAACCGATGCCGAAGAACGCACCGTGGCACAGCGCAGTGATCACCCGGGCGAACATCAGCACGTTGTAGTCGCTGGCAATGGCACACAGCAGGTTGCCGACAATAAAGATGCCCATCAACGCGACCAGTGCTGCTTTACGCGGCAGTTTGGCGGTAGCCATGGCCATGAACGGCGCACCGATGGCCACGCCGAGGGCGTAACCGGTCACCAGCCAGCCGGCACCGGGGATCGACACACCGAGATCGGCCGCCACATCGGGCAGCAGGCCCATGATGACGAACTCGGTGGTGCCGATGGCGAAGGCGCTCAAGGCGAGGATGAGTAGCGAGAGGGGCATGCAGGTTTCCTTGTCGGCTGGCTGACGTTAAGGGTCAGAGCTCTTTACTGAGAGTGCTGAGGAACGCCTGAATCACGTCCTCGTTACGTTTGAAAAAGTGCCATTGCCCGGCCTTCTGGCTGCTGATCAGACCGGCGCGCTGCAACGTTGCGAGGTGTGCCGAAACGGTCGACTGCGACAGGCCACAGCGTTGATCGATCTGCCCGGCGCAGATGCCGTACTCGTGGTTGTGTAACTGTTCCGGAAATTCGTTCTTCGGGTCTTTCAGCCAGTTGAGGATGTCTCGCCGTACTGGGTGCGCCAGGGCTTTTATTATTTCGTCGAGGTCGAGGTTCATGGCAGGGTGCTCACAATGTGTACAACGCTATATCGCGATGTGGCGAAATATAAATCGTTAGATCGCGATACACCAATATGATTTTGATCTGACGTCAGCATAAATTGGTATATCGCGTTATAACGATACATGGATGTGTCGGGGGCGGGCCGCAGTGCTAAGCTGCGCCCATGAACTATCTCGCACATTTACACCTCGGTGGCCAGCGCCCCGGGCAACTGCTCGGCAGTCTGTATGGCGATTTCGTCAAAGGCCGGCTGCAAGGGCATTTTGCGCCGGAGGTAGAAGCGGCCATTCAACTGCATCGACGGATTGACGTATTCACCGATCGCCATCCGCTGGTGGACATCGCCCTGGGGCGGTTTTCCGACACGCGCCGGCGTTATGCCGGGATCGTGCTCGATGTGTTTTTCGATCATTGCCTGGCGCGGGACTGGAAGCTGTATGCCGACCAGCCGCTAGAGGTTTTCACCGCTGATGTGTATCGGGTGCTGACCCGTGAACCGCAATTGCCCGAGCGCCTGGCGAAGATCGCCCCGCACATGGTTGCCAATGACTGGTTGGGCTCGTATCAGGAATTTGAAGTGCTGGAGCAGGTGTTGCGCGGGATCTCGCGGCGCTTGACCCGGCCGGAAGAGCTGGCGGGAGCGATGCAGGAATTGCGGCGGTTGTATGAGCCGCTGAGTGAAGACTTCCGCTTGTTCTACCCACAACTCCAGGACTTCGCACAGTCCCCACCAACACCCTGAATCCCTGTGGGAGCTGGCTTGCCAGCGATGGCGTCAGCACATTCAACATTGATGTCGGCTGATCTACCGCTATCGCTGGCAAGCCAGCTCCCACAGGGGCCAGGGTGACTTCAGGATTTGTATTTCAGGCAGCGATGGCCGGGCGCATTGGGGATTTTTGGATTTCCGGAATCGCACCAAACAACGCCTTCTGCACCGCCTGCTGCGCCTCGAACGCCAATGCCGCACGCTCACGACCCTGACAGGCAATCGGCTTGAGCAGGTGCACTTCGACATCGCCGCAATCATTGCTGAACAGGCGCATCAGGTGCGAGAGCAAATCGTCGTCACCAATGAACGGTGCCAGTGCATCGATTTTGCCGTCACGCAGATAACGAATCGCCACCGGTTGCAGCATCACCTCGGAATCAATCGCCGCCGACAACAAGCGGCCGTGAAAGGTACGTAGCGAGCGGCCATCGGTGGTGGTGCCTTCCGGGAACATCAGCAAGGCGTGCTCGGTTTGCAGGTGACGGGTCATCTGCTTGCGGATCAACTGGCTGTCGCCCGAACCGCGACGGATGAACAGGCTGCCAGCCTTCGCCGCCAGCCAACCGGCTACCGGCCAGGTACGCACTTCGGCCTTGGACAGAAACGACAGCGGCGTAAGCATCCCCAGCAGCGGAATATCCGTCCACGACACATGATTGCTGACCCACAGCATCGGCTGTTTCGGCAGCTCACCGTGCACCGTCACGCGAAAGGGCAGGGCGTTGCTCAAGCGCGCCATGAAGAAGCGCGACCAACGCTGACGCCGCTCCATCGAATGCGCCAGGCCAATGCGTTCAAATACGCCGAAGACGCTGGCCATGGTCAAGCCCAGCGACACCACCAACAGCACCCGCGCGATCCGCGCGTACACCCGCAACCGGCTCATTACACAGCCGCCTTAAAGTGCTTGGCGTAGCGCGGGCAGAGTTCGTCGCGCTTGAGCAGGATGAACACGTCGGCGACCTGAAAATCTTCGTCCCAGCACGGCTCGCCGCAGATCTTCGCGCCCAGACGCATATACGCCTTGAGCAGTGGTGGCATTTCCGCGATTACGTTCGATGGAATATCCAGCGTCGGCAGCGGATTTTTCGGCTCGGCGCGCAGGTGCTCGGTGCACAGATAGCGTTCACGCAGACGCTGCATGATCGCATGGGCCTGAATGCCGCCGTCCTGCATCGGAATGCTCGCGCAACCCATCAGATAGCTGTAGCCGCCCTGATTCAATACTTCGGCCAACTCGCCCCACAACACCGCGATGGTGCCGCCGTTGCGGTACGCCGGGTCGACGCAGGTGCGGCCGATTTCGAGGATCGGGCCTTTCAGATGCGCGAGGCCGTGCAGGCTGAACTCTTCTTCACTGTAGAACTTGCCCAGGCTGCTCGCGGCGGTGTGATCGAGCAAACGCGTGGTCGCGACCAAACGGCCGGTGTTCAAGTCACGCACGCCGATGTGGCTGCAGTGAACATCATAATCATCCATGTCCAGACCCAGTTCCGCGCCTTTCAGTTTGGCGTTGAACTCGCCACTGAAGACGTTGAAGCGCAAGGCCTGGGCTTGCTGCAAGGCCTCGGCGCCGATCAGGCGTTCGGCTTGCAGGCGGCGTTCATTGCCGGTGTCGCTGATGCGGGCGATCTGAGTCATGTGAATCTCCGTACGGGCCTTTAACCCGTCGTGGGTTGCAGCCGATCGACTTTCTTTATGCAGCCGTGTTGTGCAAAGTCAGGCTATGTAGCCCCGGTGTCATCGCCATGAACGTTCGGTGATGCTTATATGACAGCCCACGAGGAGCCTCTTATGCCCTGGCCAGATCTGCTGCACAGCCGCGACCGATTGCCCGCCGTTGCTGACCTGGCCGAGGGGTTTGCGACGTTGTTACAGCAACTGGGCAACGTCACGCCGTTCGAATTGGCAGTGGCGGGCGGGCGGCGGATGGCGACGCCGGGGCTGGCATTTCTGATCGGTTATCAAGCGGCTTTGCGCATGTTGTGGCCGAGTGCACCGCTGAGTCTTGGTGCGTTGTGTGCGACCGAACAGCGCAGTTTGCGCCCGGCGGACATGCAGACACGGTTGAGCGATTTGCGCCTCAATGGACGCAAGGATTTCGTCACCGCTGGCGATGCGGCGGACTGGTTGCTGATCGCTGCGCGCAGTGAAGAACCGGGTGAAACGCCGCGTTTAAGTCTGGCGGTGGTGTATCCAGGCGAGCCCGGTGTGACTGTGGAGAAATTGCCGGCGCTGCCGTTGATGCCGGACATCAGTCATGGCCGGTTGGAGCTTGATGGCGCGTTGTGTGAGTTGCTGGCGGGGGATGGTTGGGATGCTTACGTCAAACCGTTTCGCACGCTGGAAGATGTCTATGTGCTGAGCGCGATGACTGCGTGGCTGTATGGCGTCGGGCAAGACAGCGACTGGCCGCAAGCGCTGCAATTGCGTTTGCTGGCGCTGTTGGCCGGGTGTGCCGAGGCGAGTCGGCAGCCACCGAACAATCCGGCCGGGCATGTGTTGCTGGGCGGGTTGTTTGCGCAGTTTGAAGCGCTGGAGGGGGAGGTGAGTCAGGCGTTGGCTGACGGGCCGGCAGAATGGGCGCAGATGTGGCAACGCGATCAAGGCGTGATGCAGTTGGCGGCGGGGGCTCGGGCCAAGCGTCTGGCCAAGGCTTTGGCTGCGGGCTGAAGGGCCTCATCGCTGGCAAGCCAGCTCCCACAGGTTTCACAGGTGTTCACAAAATTTGTATTCACTAAAAACCCCTGTGAGAGCTGGCTTGCCAGCGATGGCGATTTCATGGAAAAGCAAAATCTCAAATTTGTCATGAGTCCCGGCTAGTCTCAGCAGGTTCTCTCCAAGAGCCCTCACCATGTGCAAAGGTCTGTCGCTGTTTCTGTTGCTGATCAGCTTCACCGTTCACGCCGAACAATGGCCGGGCGAAGAATGGCCAACCGGCCCAAAGATCACTGATACAAGGGAGCTGGAGAGTTACGCCTTCCCACCCCGCGACGACACCACCCGCCAAGGCATCCGCACCGACGCCTTGCTGATCATCCGCGACGGCCAGATCATCTACGAACGCTACGCCGCCCCGACCACCGAACACACCCCGCACCTGACCTGGTCGATCAGCAAAAGCCTGATGGCCACCGTCCTCGGTGTGGCGTATGGCGAAGGCCTGTTCAAACTCGACGATCCGGTCGCGAAGTTTTACCCACCACTGACCAAACACCCGGCGATACAAATCGCCGATCTGCTGCACTGGGCCTCTGGCATCGATTGGCAGGAAGACTACGAATACGCGCCGCTGAAATCCTCGGTGGTGGCGATGCTCTACACCCGTGGTCATCGCGACATGGCTGCATTTACCACCGATCACGATGCCTACGCCGAACCGGGGCAGGCCTTCCGTTATTCCAGTGGCGACAGCAACTTGCTCGCGGCAGCGTTAAAAAATATCGTCGGCCCTGAGCGTTATGCGGATTATCCGTGGACGGCATTGTTCGAACCGTTAGGCATCCATCACGCCGTGTGGGAAACCGATGCCAGCGGCACGTTTGTCGCTTCCTCTTATGCCTACCTCACCGCGCGGGATCTGGCGCGCGTCGGTCTGCTGATGGCCCGTGACGGGCGCTGGAATGATCGGCAACTGCTGCCCAAAGATTGGCTCGCGTTCAACCTCAAACCTTTCGCCGGTTATAAGGCTCATCAGGACGAAGCGGTGCCCGGCGGCCAATGGTGGCTCAATCGCCCGGTCGATGGCGCCGCCTCGCCGTGGCCCGACGCTCCGCCCGATACCTTCGCTGCCTTGGGCCATTGGGGCCAGGCGCTGTACGTGATGCCCAACGAGAAACTGGTGATTGTGCGCTATGGCGATGATCGCGATGGCAGCTACCGCCATAACGAGTTGCTCAAACGCGTGTTGAAGGCGGTGCAGCCATGAAGCGCTTTTTGCTGTTGCTGTTGGTCGTGCTGCTCGGCTGGATCGTCTACGAGCGCGAAAATCTGTGGGCCTTCCCCGACATCATCAGCGCCTACACCGCCAAGGAATATTGTTCCTGCCGTTATGTGATGAACAACGACGCCGAATACTGCCGTGGCTACGTCAAACAATGGCTACCCACCAGCACCTTCACGGATGACCCCGCCAGTAAAACCATCACCGTCAGCGGCATGGGTCGCAGCAATCGCGCCCAGTGGCAAAGCGAACGGCAAGGCTGTCGCCTAAATCCCTGAAAACACGCAATCCTCCTGTGAATAGAGGCCCCTGTGGGAGCTGGCTTGCCAGCGATGGCGCCGGCACAGGCAATATTTGTCTGACTGATACACCGCCATCGCTGGCAAGCCAGCTCCCACAGGGATTTTCAGCAAGTGATAGATTTGCGGCGACCGAGTTTGCAATAACCGCGGGGGCGGTTAAGGTTCGTGCAGGTTTATCAGCCCCACGAGTGTTCAATGTTCAACCGCTCCCTCAGTGCAACCCTGTCCAGCCTGCTGCTCGCCGCCGTCGCGCTGCCGGCGCAGGCCAATTGGTATCTGGACGGCGAGTCGTCGCGGCTGTCGTTCGTCAGCACGAAAAACGCCCATATTTCTGAAGTGCAGCGCTTTCTGGTGCTGCACGGCAAGGTCGACCCCAACGGTCGCGCCGAAGTCGAAGTCGAGCTGGACTCGATCAACAGCGGCATCCCGCTGCGTGATGAGCGCATGCGCAAGGAGCTGTTCCAGATCGAGCAATTCCCCGAAGCGACCATCACCACCCAGATCGACCTGCGCCCGATCAACGATCTGGCCCCCGGTGCGCAGCTGGAGTTGCGTCTGCCGCTGACCGTCAACCTGCACGGCAAACAACATGAATACCCCGCCGAACTCTTGGCAACGCGTCTGGATGACCGGCGTTTTCAAGTGGTGACGCTGGAACCGCTGGTGATCAATGCCGAGGATTTCGACCTCGTGCCGGGGCTGGAAAGCCTGCGCAAACTTGCCGACCTGTCGGCCATCAGTCTGTCGGTGCCGGTGGGTGCGGTGCTGATTTTCACGGCGCGCTGACATGCGCGGCGCAGTGTTCCCATGGCGGGACGGCAACCGTTTCGAGCTGTTGATCGACGGCCCGCAATTCTTTCCGCGCATGCTCGAGCAGATCGCTGGCGCGCAGGAGCAGATTGAACTCGAACTGTATCTGGTCGAGGCCGGCGCCTGTGCCGAAACCATCGTGCAAGCGCTGGTGCTGGCAGCCGAGCGTGGCGTGCGCGTGCGGTGCCTGTTCGATGATTACGGTAGCCTGGCGTTTACCCTCAATCTACGCCAGCGCCTGACCCATGCCGGCGTTGAGCTGCGTTTCTACAATCGGCTGAACTGGCGGCGCTGGGTCGGTAATTTCTATCGTGATCACCGCAAATTGCTGCTGGTCGATCAGCGTCTGGCGGTGGTCGGCGGCACTGGTGTCACCGATGAGTTCTGGACGCCGGGCCATGACACCAGCGAGTGGCACGAAGTGATGGTCGAGATCAGCGGCCCGTTGGTG
Organism: Pseudomonas sp.; assembly: GCF_049300855.1. Lineage (GTDB taxonomy): Bacteria > Pseudomonadota > Gammaproteobacteria > Pseudomonadales > Pseudomonadaceae > Aquipseudomonas. The sequence goes on from NZ_JBAQKH010000028.1 coordinate 82,555, forward strand.
ATCGACTGGCAATTGCTGTTCGACCGACAGTGGATCGCCAACCGTTATCGCCGCGCCTGGCGCCCGGCCGCGCATTTTGGTCTGCCACGGTTACCCCGCGTGCCGGACAAGGGCGAAGGCATGGGCCGCGTGGCGTATGCCGATGCCCGCCAGCACCGCGACATTCTGCAATCGCTGTTTCGCGCCCTGAACAGCGGACAAAAACGCATCTGGATGGCCACGCCGTATTTTCTGCCGACGTGGAAAATCCGCCGCTCCCTGCGCAAGGCTGCCGCGCGCGGAGTCGACGTGCGGCTGCTGTTGACCGGGCCGCGCACCGATCACCCGTCAGTGCGCTACGCCGGGCATCGCTACTACCCGCGACTGCTCAAGGCCGGCGTGCAGATTTTCGAATACCAGCCGTGCTTCCTGCACTTGAAAATGGTCTTGGTCGACGATTGGGTGAGCATCGGTTCGTGCAACTTCGATCACTGGAACCTGCGTTTTAATCTGGAGGCGAATCTGGAGGCGCTGGATCCGTCGTTGACGGCAGCGGTGCAGGCGAGTTTTGTGAAGGACTTCGGGCTGAGCCAGCAGGTGAGTCTGGAAGAGTGGCAGCGCCGGCCGCTGTGGCGGCGGGTCAAGCAGCGGGTGTGGGGCTGGGTGGATCGGGTGGTGGTTAACATCCTCGATAGACGCGGCTAGTCGCTCACGTTGATCGTTCCTACGCTCTGCGTGGGAATGCAGCCCGTGATGCTCCGCGTCACTGGACGCGGAGCGTCCCTTGAGGCATTCCCACGCGGAGCGTGGGAACGATCAGGGTACTGCGGCGTTGGTTACAGCAATTCAAAGCTTTGCTGCGTCACGTCTTGGGAATCCAGGCCGATCTGCACGTTGAACTTGCCAGGCTCTGCCGCGTACTTGAGCTGGGCGTTGTAGAACTTCAGGTCATCCTCGCTGATGGTGAAGTGCACGACTTTCTGTTCGCCGGCCTTGAGCATGATTTTCTGGAAGTTCTTCAGTTCTTTCACCGGGCGGATCATCGAGCCGGTGACGTCCTGAATATACAGCTGCACCACGGTTTCGCCGTCACGCTGGCCGGTGTTTTTCACCATGACGCTGGCGTCGAGCTTGCCGGTGGCGTTCAGGGTGGTCGACGACAACGCCATGTCACTGAGGGCGAATTGGGTGTAGCTCAGGCCATAACCGAACGGGAACAGCGGGCCTGTGGTGTCATCGAAATACTGCGAGGTGTAGTTGCCCGGTTTGCCCGGCGTGAACGGCCGGCCAATGCTCAGGTGGTTGTAGTACGTCGGGATCTGGCCCACGGAGCGCGGGAAGGTCACCGGCAATTTGCCCGACGGGTTGTAGTCGCCGAACAGTACGTCAGCGATCGCGTTACCGCCCTCGGTGCCGCTGAACCAGGTTTCCAGAATCGCGTCAGCCGACTGGTTCTCTTCGAGGATGGTCAGCGGACGGCCGTTCATCAGCACCAGTACCAGCGGTTTGCCGGTGGCTTTCAGCGCACGGATCAGCTCGCGCTGGTTTTGCGGGATGTTCAGGTCGGTACGGCTGGAGGATTCGTGGGACATGCCACGGGATTCGCCCACGGCGGCGACGATCACGTCAGCGTCCTTGGCGGCTTTTACCGCTTCGTCGATCAGCACGTTGGCCGGGCGCGGATCGTCGACCACTTCCGGGGCATCGAAGTTGAGGAAGTTCAGGTAGTCCAGCACCTTCTTGTCGCTGGTGATGTTGGCGCCACGGGCGTAGATCAGGTTCGACTTGTTGCCGATCACTGCGCTCATGCCGTCGAACAGGGTCACCGATTGCGCCGGCTTACCGGCAGCGGCCCAACTGCCCATCATGTCGATCGGTGCTTTGGCCAATGGGCCGACCAGCATGACTTTCGCGTCTTTCTTCAGCGGCAGGGTTTCGTTCTGGTTCTTCAGCAGCACCAGACTGCGACGCGCCACTTCACGGGCTTCGGCACGGTGCAGACGGCTCTCGGCGTAGGTGTCAGCCGGATCATCCTCAGCCTTGCCAATGCGCAGGTACGGGTCCTTGAACAGGCCCATGTCGTACTTGGCCGCGAGCACTTCACGTACGGCGTTGTCGATGTCTTTCTGTTCGATCTCGCCGGACTTGAGCAGCCCCGGCAGCTCTTTGCCGTACAAGGTGTCGTTCATGCTCATGTCGATGCCGGCCTTGATCGCCAGCTTCGCCGCTTCACGACCGTCGCGGGCGACGCCGTGCTTGATCAGTTCGAAGATCGCGCCGTGGTCGCTGACCGCCAGGCCTTTGAAGCCCCAGTCGCGGCGCAGCAGGTCGTTCATCAGCCAAGTGTTGGCGGTGGCCGGAATGCCGTTGATCGAGTTCAACGCGACCATCACGCCACCGGCGCCGGCATCGATCGCGGCGCGGTACGGTGGCAGGTAATCCTGGTACATCTTCACCGGACTCATGTCGACGGTGTTGTAGTCGCGACCCCCTTCAACCGCGCCATACAGGGCGAAGTGTTTGACGCTGGCCATGATGCTGTCAGCCGCGCTCGGGGTGGCGCCCTGATAGGCGCGGACCATGACGCCGGCAATGCGCGAAGTCAGGTAGGTGTCTTCACCGAAACCTTCGGAGCTGCGGCCCCAGCGCGGGTCGCGGGAAATATCGACCATCGGCGCAAAGGTGATGTCGAGGCTGTCGGCAGCGGCTTCCTTGGCGGCAACGCGCCCGGACTGGCCGATGGCATCCATGTCCCAGCTCGACGCGAGGGCCAGTGGAATCGGGAAAATCGTACGGTGACCGTGGATCACGTCGTACGCGAAAAACATCGGAATCTTCAGGCGGCTGCGCATGGCCGCGTCCTGCATCGGTCGGTTTTCCGGGCGGGTGATCGAGTTGAACGTGCCGCCGATGTTGCCGGCCGCGATCTCTTTGCGGATCAGCTCGCGGGGCATTTCCGGGCCGATGCTGATCAGGCGCAACTGGCCGATCTTTTCATCGAGGGTCATCTGGTTCATCAGATTGCTGATGAACGCATCCTTGTTTTCCAGAGGTGCCGGGGTCGTGGCGGCCAATACTTGATGACTGGCCAGGCTGACGAACAGGCCCAGCAAACACAGCTTCTTCATGAATGTTTTTTCCAAAAGCCTGTTCGGCATTGAGTTCGTGCCGTTCAGCAAGAATAAGGAGCGGCTATTGTTGTTGGTGCAAATGCAGCACACTTATGCGCTTGTATTGCTGATCAAGGGTTCGCATTGGGCATCTTTTAGCCCATTGGGCTGATGCAATCCAGTGGTGGCGGCAGATTATGCCCCAAGAGCCCGGTTTGTTGGTCGCAGGATATTTTTCAATGGAATGGACGAGGGAGCTTCGCCCGATGAATGTAAAACACCCCTACCGATCGAGCCTGAAAATGGCCGTCATCCTGTTGCTGAGCACATGGCTCGCCGGTTGCGGCATCAACACCATTCCGACGCTCGACGAACAGGTCAAGGCCGCCTGGGCACAGGTACAAAACCAGTACCAGCGCCGCACTGACCTGATTCCCAACCTGATGGAAGTGGTCAAGGGCTACGCCAAACACGAAGAGGCGACCCTGACTGCCGTGACCGAGGCCCGAGCCAAGGCTACCTCGATTCAGGTCGATGCCACGACCCTCGACAATCCGGAAAAACTCAAACAGTTCCAGCAGGCCCAGGATCAACTGTCCGGTGCGCTGAGCCGGTTGATGGTGGTGTCCGAGCGCTACCCGGACCTGAAAGCCAACCAGAACTTTCTGGCCTTGCAATCGCAACTTGAAGGCACGGAAAACCGCATCAGCGTGGCCCGTCGCGATTTCATTCTCGCCGTGCAGAAATACAACACCGAGATTCGCACGTTTCCCGGACGCCTGTGGCACAGCGTGATGTACAGCGATTTGCCGATTCGCGAAACGTTCGAAGCATCTGCCGGCAGCGAGAAGGCACCCCAGCTGGAATTTTGATTAACGCCGCAAGGGCGATGTATTCCCCAGGGATGAGGTTGCAATGCAAGTTTTGAGAACAGGCCTGGCGCTGCTGTTGTGTGTCATGGCGATGGTGGTACATGCGGAGTTGACGTTTCCGGCATTGACCGGGCGAGTGGTCGACGACGCTCACATGATCCAGCCCGCGGTCATCGAGCAACTGACCCGGCAACTCCAGGCCCACGAAAACGCCACCGGCGAACAGGTGGTTGTGGTCACGGTGGAAAACCTGCAAGACACCGCGATTGAGGACTTCGGCTATCAGTTGGGGCGGCATTGGGGGATTGGCCAGAAAGGCAAGAACACCGGCGCGCTGCTGATCGTTGCCCGCGATGAGCGCAAGCTGCGCATTGAGGTCGGCTACGGCCTGGAAGCGCGCCTGACCGATGCGCAGAGTGCCGTCATCATCAACCAGGTGATTTCACCGGCGTTCAAAAACGGCAAAGTCAGCCAGGGCATCAGCGACGGCGTGGCCGCGATGCTGGTGGTGCTGGGGGGCAACCCGCTGGACGAGGCCGAACCGGAACACGAGACGTCCTTCAGCCAGTGGTTTGCCAACACCATGGGGTTATTGTTCTTCCTGGCCCTGCCGTTTTTGATGACGTACTGGTTCCTGTGCATGATCGGCGTGATCAAGACCGCTCCGCGCAGTTCCTCCGACGACCCTTTTGACAGCGGCGGCTCCAGTGGCGGCGGCAGCAGCGGTGGTGGCGGTGGCGGCTACAGCGGCGGCGGTGGCAGCTTTGGCGGCGGCGGTGCTTCGGGCGGCTGGTGATGGCGCAGCAGGCAACAACAATAATGAACAGGCGTGGGTAAACATGGCATTACTGAGTGAATACGAACAACGCAAAGTCGCCGAGGCGATTGCCCGGGTCGAGCGTGACACCGATGCGGAACTGGTGACGGTGCTGGCGGCGCGTGCCGACGATTACGCCTACATCCCGCTGTTGTGGGCGAGCCTGCTGGCGCTGCTGGTGCCGGGCGTCGTGCATTACCTGAGCGGTTGGTTGACAGTGCATAGCCTGTTGCTGGTGCAATGGATCAGCTTCTTTGCGTTGAGTCTGTTGTTTCGTCAGCCGCGCATCCTTCAGCACCTGGTCCCTCGCCGAGTGCGCCACTGGCGCGCGTCGAACCTGGCACGCCGGCAGTTCCTCGAACAGAACCTGCACCACACGGTGGGCAGCACCGGGGTGCTGATTTTTGTCTGCGAGGCTGAGCGTTATGTGGAAATTCTGGTGGACGAGGGGATTTCCAAACGGCTGGACAATAAAACCTGGGATGCGATTGTTGCTGCGTTTACCGAGCAGGTGCGGCAGGGGCGCACGCTTGAGGGGTTTGTGACGTGCATCGAGGCGTGTGGGGAATTGCTGAAGGTGCATGTACCGGTGACGCAGGTCAGGAATGAGTTGCCGAATCGTCTTGTGGTGTTGGCCTGATGGGCTAAAAGCCAAAGCCCCTCACCCCAGCCCTCTCCCGGAGGGAGAGGGGGCCGACCGAGGTGTCTTGCGCTCGACATCGACCTGAAAAACCGAGTCGATTATGGATTCAAGGCAACTCGTTCAAACCTGAGTTCGGCTCGGTATCTCAGGTCGGTGTAACTCGTGAAAACACCTCGGTCAGTCCCCTCTCCCTCCGGGAGAGGGCTAGGGTGAGGGGCTCTTAACAACCGTTCGGTAAATAAGAGCGTGTCCCCAACCCCCATCCCCCCTAAAATACCCGCCATTCCCGATATCGCCCGTCCGAGGCCGCTTTTCCATGTCTGTTACTGCTCCTGCCAACCCGCCCGCGCCCGATCACCACGCCCAGTTCATCGAGTTGCTGCAAAGCAGCCTCGAACACAACGGCTTCATCAAACTGGTGTTGGCCAAGTACGTCGGTGAAGAGGCGGATCTGCAGCGGGTCATCATCAAACCGGTGACGGTCAAGGCGCAGCCGAATCTGTCTTTCGTCTATCGCTACAAAACCCGCGACATCACCAAAAACCTGCCCTTGGTCGAAGGGGTGGCGGCGATTGCCGAGCTGTTGCCGGCCTCGTTCAAAAATGCCCATTTGCTGACGCTGACCGACGAAGCGCAGCTGGAATACAGCAAAAAGGGCAAGAGTTCACTGTTCAAGAGCAAACCTCAGCAATTGCGCGAAGCGCCGTCCGCCGAGCACAACCGCGAGAAGAATCGCTTCCTCGAACTGAGCCGGCCGTTCCTCAAGGACCTCGGCGTGACCAACGCGCAACACGAGTTGATCCCGGCGATGTCGCGCAAGTGGAAACAGATCAACAAGTTCATCGAAGTGTTCAGCCATGCCCTGACCACGTCGCCGCTGGCGCTGGACCAACCGGTGCGGGTGGCGGATTTCGGTTCGGGCAAGGGCTATCTGACCTTTGCGATTCACGACTACCTGCGCAACACCTTGCAGGCCGAGGGCGAAGTCACCGGCGTCGAGTTGCGTGAAGAGATGGTCAACCTGTGCAACGCCGCCGCGGCGAAGCTCGACCATCCGGGCCTTGTGTTCAAGTGCGGTGACGTGCGCAGCGTCGCGCCGAGCGAACTGGACGTGATGATCGCCCTGCATGCCTGCGACATCGCCACTGACTACGCGATCCACACCGGCATTCGTTCAGGCGCGTCGATCATCATGTGCTCGCCGTGCTGCCACAAACAGATCCGCTTGCAGATCCAGAGCCCGGCACTGCTCAAGCCGATGCTGCAATACGGTTTGCACCTCGGTCAGCAGGCGGAAATGGTCACCGACAGCTTGCGCGCATTGTTCCTTGAGGCCTGCGGGTATGAGACCAAGGTGTTCGAGTTCATCTCGCTGGAACACACCAACAAGAACAAGATGATTCTCGCGGTGAAGCGCGCCGAGCCGGTGAATCCGGCTCAGATGTTGGTGAAGATCGAAGAGTTGAAAGCGTTCTACAACATCAGTGAACACTGCCTGGAAACGCTGCTGCGTGCTGACGGTTTCCTGGCCTGACACAAAACCCTGTGGGAGCGAGCTTGCTCGCGAAAGCGGACTGACAGGCAACGATGATGTCGCCTGTTACGGCCCTTTCGCGAGCAAGCTCGCTCCCACATTTGATTTCACCGCAGTCTTGCGGCCGAGCATGACGGTCGCAATCACGCCGCAGGCGAATACCCAGGTAATCGGTTCGACATGTTCACCAAAGAACAGCGCCGAAAACGCGATGGTGAAGAAGATCTGCAGCAACTGGATCTGACTGACCCGGGCGATGCCACCCATGGCCAGCCCGGCGTACCACGCAAAGAAGCCGAGAAACTGCGAAAACAACGCCACATAACCAAACGCCCACCAGGTCTTGGCCGACACCGCGCCATGATGCTGCAGCGCCAGATACCACACCGGCCCGATCAACAGCGGCGTCGACAGCACCAGCGCCCAGCAGATCACCTGCCAGCCGCCCATCTCCCTGGCCAACCGGCCACCTTCGGCGTAACCCAATCCACCGACTGCAATCGCGCCGAGCATCAACAGATCGCCCGCCTGAATACTCCCCGCGCCGGTGTACAACGCATAACCGAGCACCAACGCACTGCCCAGCGCCGCGCAGGCCCAGAACGCTTTTGACGGACGCTCATGGGACAACCACGCGGCATACAGCGCCACGCACAATGGTTGCAGGCCGTTGACCAGTGCGCCGTGGGACGCCGGCAAGGTCTGCATGGCCCACGCCGACAACACCGGGAAACCCAGAATCACCCCGACGATCACCAGGCTCAGGCCTTTGACTTGCTGCCAGGTCGGCCATTTCTCGCGGCGCCACAACAACAGCAACGCTGCCGGAATCGCCGCGAACAACGCGCGGCCCAAACCGTTGAGCAGCGGATGCAGTTCCTGCACCACGATGCGGGTGAAGGGCAGGGTAAGGCTGAAAATCACCACGCCGAGCAGGCCGAGGGCCATGCCGGTGTTTTCGCGCGAGGACATGAGGGGGAACCGGAATCGTAAGTGGCAGGGAATAGCCTTCATCAAGCCATAAACCGTGCAGTTCGGGCTGTTACAGCTAGGCACAGACTTATCCGTACAGTTTGAGATCGCATCGCTGGCAAGCCAGCTCCCACAGTGTCCGAGTTGAACACAACATCGGTGATCGCCTCAGAACCTGTGGGAGCTGGCTTGCCAGCGATGAAGTCAACTCGGTAGTAGCCGGTTGTTACCCGACCTTGCGGATAAGGTCTACCTTCAATACTCCCAAGCATTCTCCAGAGGAGTCCTCCCCATGGCCGCGAAAAAGATTCTCATGCTGGTCGGCGATTACGTCGAAGACTACGAAGTGATGGTGCCGTTCCAGGCCCTGCAAATGGTCGGTCACACTGTCCACGCCGTGTGTCCGGACAAGGCTGCCGGCAAAACCGTGCGCACTGCGATCCATGACTTTGAAGGCGACCAGACCTACAGCGAAAAACCCGGTCACCTGTTCGCCCTCAACTTCGACTTCGCCAACGCCAAAGAGACCGACTACGACGCACTGTTGATTCCCGGCGGTCGTGCCCCGGAATACCTGCGGCTCAACGAAAAAGTTCTCGATCTGGTGCGTGCCTTCGACAAGGCCGGCAAACCGATTGCCGCGGTCTGCCACGGTGCGCAATTGCTGGCAGCGGCGGGCGTTCTCGAAGGTCGCGAGTGCAGCGCCTATCCAGCCTGCGCGCCGGAAGTGCGACTGGCGGGCGGTACGTACATCGACATTCCGGTGACGGACGGCCACGTTCAAGGCAATCTGGCCACAGCCCCGGCATGGCCGGCGCATCCGAACTGGCTGGCCGGTTTCCTTGGTTTGCTCGGCACTAAAATCACCCTGTAACGAGGAATCGCCGATGTGCGAGCTCTACGTTAAAGCTGACCCGATTCTCTACGAATCACGCTCGCGCTCGCTGCGCATCTGCGGCGTGGTGACGACGTTGCGCCTGGAGAATCAGTTCTGGGACATCCTCAGCGAAATCGCCGAGGTCGACGGCATGACCACCAACCAACTGATCGCCAAGCTGTATGAAGAGGTGATGGATTATCGCGGGGAGGTGGTGAATTTCGCCTCGTTCCTGCGGGTGAGTTGTACGCGGTATCTGAGTCAGCGGCGGGTGAGTGCGCCGGAGTTGTCAGTGGTGCGGGCAGTGGTGAAGTAGCCGAAACCGAGTTGACCCGATCGCTGGCAAGCCAGCTCCCACAGGTATTGTGATGCGGCGCAGTTATAGGGCACACAACAGACCCCTGTGGGAGCTGGCTTGCCAGCGATTGGGCCGGTACAGGCGACAGAAGGCTGGGGCTGGTCTTTACTCTGAAGCGCGAAATCTCTCAATCGCCAAGGAGAAACGAGCATGTCCGGATGGTACGAACTCAGTAAAAGCAGCAACGGCCAGTTCAGGTTCGTGCTGAAAGCGGCGAATGCCGAAACGATTCTGACCAGCGAGCTGTACACCACCCGCGCGGCGGCCGAAGGCGGCATTGCCTCGGTGCAGACCAACAGTGCGCTGGATGAGCGCTACGAGAAGAAGTCGACGAAGGACGGCCATCCGTACTTCAATCTGAAAGCGGCCAATCATCAGATCATCGGCAGCAGCGAATCGTATTCCTCGGATGCGGCGTGCGACAAAGGCATTGCCAGCGTCAAGGCAAACGGACCGACGAAAGTGATCAAGGACAAGACGCTGCCGGTGCTCTGAACCCTTTTTATAGCCACCACCATTCCTGTGGGAGCTGGCTTGCCAGCGATGAGGCCATTTCATTCAGCATCGATGTTGAATGAACCACCGCCATCGCTGGCAAGCCAGCTCCCACAGGTTTTTGCGTTGTCAGTGAATCAGCGCAGGGTTTTCAGCAGTGTTTGCAGCTGGGTGTGACCCGCCTCATTCAACGGGAAAACCGGCAAGCGCGGATCGCCGACCTCCAGCCCGGTCTGCCGCAACCCGGCCTTGATCGTCGCCGGCAAGCCACCCTTGAGGATGAAGTCCAGCAACGGCAACTGGCGATAGAACAACTCGCGGGCGCGATCCAGGTCACCGGCCATGGCGGCCGCGTACAAGTCCAGATTCAGTTGTGGAATCAGATTCGGCGCCGCCGTGCACCAACCTTTCGCCCCGGCGGCAAACGCCTCCAGCGCCAGCGGATTGCAGCCGTTGTAAAACGGCACCTGACCGTCGCCCAGCAATTGCAGCTTGTGCATGCGCTGAATATCGCCGGTGCTCTCCTTGACCATGGTCACGTTTTCCACACCGTTGACGATGCGCAGAATCAAATCCACCGACATGTCGGTGCCGCTGGTGGCCGGGTTGTTGTAGAGCATGATCGGCACGCCGATGCGCTCGCCGATGGCGCGGTAGTGGGCGAGGATTTCCGCTTCAGTCAGCTTCCAGTAGGAGGCCGGCAGCACCATCACTACATCAGCGCCATGAGCTTCGGCGAATCGCGCGCGGCGCACGGCTTTGGCAGTGGTCAGGTCGGACACGCTGACGATGGTCGGCACGCGTTTGGCCACGTGTTTGATGCTGAACTCGGCGACCTGATCCCACTCCGCGTCGCTCAGGTAAGCGCCTTCGCCAGTGCTGCCCAGTGGCGCGATGGCGTGGACGCCGCTGTCGATCAGGCGATCGATCGATTGCCCGAGCGCTGGCAGATCCAGGCCTTCGCCGTTGGCGCCGAACGGGGTGATGGTGTAGCCGATGATGCCGTGAATAGTGGACATGGGAATCTCTCCGTAACAGGGTTCAGTTCAGGCAATCGGCGTGTTGACGCAGGTTCTGCCGGGCGTAGTAGTTGAAGGCCGCGGCGTGGCGTTTCGGCTTGGCGATCCAGTCATGCGCCTCGCGACCCAGCTCCGGGATGATCGGCTTGATCGTGCCGGCGGCCATCGCCAGCAGTTGCAGCTTGGCCGCGCGTTCGATCAGTTGGGCGATGACGCATGCTTCTTCAATGGTCGTACCGGTCGACAGCTGACCGTGGTGCGAAAGCAGGATCGCGCGTTTGTCGCCCAGCGCGCCGGCAATCAGTTCACCTTCTTCGTTGCCCACCGGCACGCCCGGCCAGCCCTCGAGAAACGCGCAGTCGTCGTACAGCGGACACAGGTCCATGTGGGAAATCTGCAGCGGCACTTCGAGCATCGACAGCGCTGCCACGTGGGTCGGGTGAGTGTGGATGATGCAGTTCACATCCGGCCGGGCGCGGTACACCCAGCTGTGGAAACGGTTGGCCGGATTGGCCATGCCGTGACCTTCGAGGACTTCCAGATCTTCGTTGACCAGCAGCAGGTTGCTCGCGGTGATTTCATCGAAACCCAGGCCCAGTTGCTGAGTGTAATAAGTGCCGGGCTGCGGGCCACGGGCGGTGATTTGTCCGGCCAGACCGGAGTCGTGGCCGTTCTCGAACAGAATCCGGCAGGTCAGGGCCAGCTTTTGCCGGTCCGTCCACGTATTATCCGCCAGGCTTTTTTGCATCTGGGTCAGCGCTTGCTTGACCAGTTGGTCTTTGGGTAGTGCTAATGTCTTGGCCATGTCTGTGTCCTTTGGGTGATTGCAAATGACACGAAAGAGGCTATATGACACAAAGTGTCATTGGCAAGCACAAATCGTCGCTTCCTCCATGGAATAACCGCTGCGCATGTCTATCCGTTTGAAATTATTGAGAAAAAAACTCGGGGTAACGCTTGAGGCATTGGCCGAAAAATCCGGCATGACCAAGAGTTATCTGTCCAAGGTCGAACGCGGGCTCAACACGCCGTCGATTGCCGCTGCGTTGAAACTGGCGAAAGCGCTGAACGTGAAGGTCGAGGAATTGTTCTCCGAAGACAACGTCAGCCTCGACAGCTACAGCCTGGTGCGCAGCCACGAACGGCAGTCACTGGCGGCGAATGATCAGAGCCCGGGGTATGCGGTGCTGGCGCATCAGGTCAGCGAGCGTAACCTGCTGCCGTTCATCATCTACCCGCCCAGCGAGTTCACTGACAAAACCTTCAAGGAGCATTTGGGCGAGGAGTTTCTGTTCGTCCACGAAGGGCAGGTCGAAGTGGATTTCATGAACGAGAAGGTGCTGCTGGAGCGCGGTGATGCACTGCACTTCAATGCGCAAAAGCCGCACCGGATCAGATCAGTGGGCGATGTGCAGGCGCAGTTGCTGGTGGTGGTGCACAGCGCCGAAGAATGAGGTGTCTGCTAAAAGCTTCGCGAGCAAGCTCGCTCCCACAGTAGTCCGCGTTCCAATGTGGGAGCGAGCTTGCTCGCGAAGGCGTCAGACCGGTTTACATCAAACCTCGACCGGCACCGACAACTTCGGACTGCCCAGCGCATGCGTCTTCGCATCAAAAAACCGCAACGCAACCCCGGTGCCCTCGAACACCTGCGCGTAATGGCGCTTCTGATGCTGAACAAACGCCGCACTGCGCGGATAAATCGAGATCGCCACCGTTGCCGGTTTCGCCAGGCGCAGCGCCCGCACGATGTGCGCATCCTGCTCGCCCAAGGCATGGCCAAAGATGCACAAACTGCCGCCATGCCCGAGCAACTGCTGATAACAGAACGACAGATAATCCGAACTGCGGATGGTCTTGAGCTTGTCCGCACTCGGCCCTTCGGTGACGAACAGCGGCACGTCGTCCAGCGTCTTGAGCGTGTTGTTGATCGCAAAACTGCCGAGCAGTGTGCCCTCGGTCGAGGTCAGTTTGCGTGCAGTGCCGTCCTGATTACGCACCAGGTGCAGACCCCCGTGCAGGTACAGCAAACGCGGTTTGTCGGTGGTGCTTTCGCTCAGGTCGAAACTGGCATTCGGACCGTTGAACAGGTCATCGATCGCTTCGCTGTTGTGTTGCAGTGCCCAGTAGTTGAGCAGGTCGTAATTGGTGGTGAACACCGTGCGATAGCGCGCCAGTTCCTCATTCAACACCGTCAGCGTCGCAGGCTCGATCAGCCGCCACGGAATGTGCACCGCGTGCACGGTGTTGATCAGCGCTTCCTTGATCGCGTAGTAACGGTTGCGCGGCGCGGCGGAGCTTACGGCCAGCGCCTTGTTGACCCGGCTGGTGGTTTTCAGCGCGCCGAGCACCTGCTCGAAGCTGCGCGTTTGCATGGCGTCGAACACCGCCAGTTCCGACGGACTCAGCGGTTTCTCTTCCACGGTGCGGGCGTTTTCGAACAGCGAGTCGTAGCCGAAGTCATCCCAGACCGCGCGGCTGGCACCGTTGCCCACCAGCAAGCCACTGAAGTCGGTCGCGGCGCGCAGGGCGTTCCAGTCTTCGAGGGTGGCGTCGACATCGAGAAAATCGGTCATTGCGTAGGCGGTCTCAAAACAAAGGGGCTGATGGGCGGCGACTTTATCACGAGCGGGCATTGAGCCAGATCAACATCCGCCGTGACCGATCGGTCGATCCTGTGTGCATCCGCCGGATCGGCGCAGTCGATTCGGCCCCAGTCAGGAGACGCACGATGAGCAGTACCTTTTTCATTCCGGCGGTCAACATCATGGGCAGCGGCTGCCTCGACGAAGCCATGGTCGCGATCCGCAACTACGGTTTTCACAAGGCGCTGATCGTCACCGACGCCGGGCTGGCCAAGGCTGGCGTGGCCACGATGATCGCCGAGAAACTGGCTATGCAGGACATCGATTCGATGATCTTCGACGGCGCCAAACCCAACCCGAGCATCGCCAACGTCGAGTCGGGCCTGGGTCTGCTCAAGGAAAGTCGCTGCGATTTCGTCGTGTCCCTCGGTGGCGGTTCGCCCCACGACTGCGCCAAAGGCATCGCCCTGTGCGCGACCAACGGTGGGCAGATCGCTGATTACGAAGGTGTCGATCAATCGAGCAAGCCGCAACTGCCGCTGATCGCCATCAACACCACCGCCGGCACCGCCAGCGAGATGACCCGTTTTTGCATCATCACCGACGAATCGCGCCACGTGAAAATGGCCATCGTCGACCGCAACGTCACGCCGCTGCTGTCGGTCAACGACCCCGCCCTGATGGTCGCCATGCCCAAAGGTCTGACCGCCGCCACCGGCATGGACGCGCTGACTCACGCCATCGAAGCGTACGTGTCGACTGCGGCCAACCCGATCACCGATGCTTGTGCGCTGAAGGCGATGACCCTGATCAGCAACAACCTGCGCCTGGCCGTGCGCGACGGCAGCGACCTCGCCGCACGGGAAAACATGGCGTACGCGCAGTTCCTCGCCGGCATGGCCTTCAACAATGCTTCGCTCGGTTACGTGCATGCCATGGCGCATCAATTGGGTGGTTTCTACGACTTGCCCCATGGCGTGTGCAACGCCGTGCTGCTGCCGCATGTGCAGACCTTCAACGCGCTGGTCTGTGCCGAGCGGCTGACCGATGTCGCCCACGCCATGGGTGCCGACATTCGCGGCTTCAGCCCGGAGGAGGGGGCACAAGCGGCGATCAGTGCGATCCGTTGTCTGGCCAAAGACGTCGAGATTCCCGGCGGACTGCGTGAACTCGGCGCCAAGCTCAGCGACATCCCGATCCTTGCAACCAACGCCCTGAAAGACGCTTGCGGTTTGACCAATCCTCGGGCGGCGGATCAACGCCAGATCGAGGAAATCTTTCGCAACGCGTTTTGAAAACAGGAGGATGGGCGAACAGCTTTAACCGGTCTGTTTGCCCGTCTTGCGTGCCCCGATCACTGTAAATGTCCGAACGCGCGCCCAGTCTGATTTTTTGCCATCGGCACGGTGGATGGCCGAAATTCGATGCTCGCCGACAGAAAACCTTACGGGTTTTTCTGTGGCCCATTTGCCTTGCGGGTTGACCAATGCGTAAGCAATCCAGAGGTCCTTGTCCAGGTCGATGATGTCGACCATGCCTGCGGGGTGTTGTACGTCGCCTTTGATGATCACCGCTTTATCCAGCACCTTGCCCTCTCGCGGTTCAGCTATCGCCGGTACGTCGAGCCCCGATTGCAGATCGACGTCGAACGAACGATCGTTACTCCAGACTGACACCGTTTCCCTATAGGTCTGGCGGGCCTTGATCACCTGTGGTCCGTGCTCCAGATCACCACTGACACTGAACGCCCAGCGCCCGTTTTTGTTGATTTTGCCCTTGCCGTGCAATTGGGTTTCGTCGCTACTCCAGACCTCGACATCGGCGCCGGGGATACCGCTGCCGAGCAGAAGTGTTGAGGGTTTGCAGATTTCTCCGGCTGCGGGATAGGTCACGTACGGTGCGGGCCACGGTTCGAGGGGCGCTTGCGTTGCCCGGTGGGTCTTGTTGTTTTTGGTCACGTTCATGTCCGCCTGCTGATTTGGAGCAAAAGACTGACATGGGTTTGTGTATTTCGAACCTGTAAGAACTACCAGTCTTTTAGACCTGATCGATTGGCGGGTTATTGCTCTTTGTTCTAAAAAGCTGTCATTTCTGTCAGTTGTCTGCTGTGGCTGCCTGGGATCGAATGCTCTGACAACGAGGGGCGACCCCGCCCGCTTGAGGAGCACACGACTATGCCGACATCCAGAGCATCTGAAGCGCAGTCAGCGGGAGAGCTGGACAGTTCCTTTGGTCTGCGAACGCTGAAATTTCCCGGAGCAAGCAAGACCATTGGCGAAGGTGTGGCGACGACGCCGTCGGGACAGATCATGGTCAGCGCGACCGTTATCGTTGCATCGGGCCATGCGTATTACGGATTGGCACGGCTCGATGCCGATGGCAATCCAGACCCGACGTTTGGCAATGCCGGCTACCGTTGGGAGCAATTCGGCAATGGCGTGTTTTCACAGGGCGGCAGATTGATCGTCGATATGCACGGCCGGATCTGGATGTGCGGCCTGATCAACAAAGCCCCCACGGGTTACCAACAGGTCATCGCTCGATTCAAGCCTGACGGTTCGCTCGATCCCGAGTTCGGTGATGAGCAGACAGGTTTCAAAGTCGTGCCCATGCGTATTCCGGCGCTGACCAATGCCTTTGACGGCAGCCTGGTATTGGCAAAATCCGCACCTCAGGTGGCATCGCCGGATCGATTGCTTTTCGTCACATCCAAAGGGGGGAACGGCTTACTGACGCGGTTCTTGCTTGATGGCAAGGACGACGTCGAGTTTGCTGGCAAAGGCTGGATTCACCTGACGCTGCCTGATGTGGCGATTACGTTGCATGGGGTCACGCCGTTGTACGACGGCGAAATTCTGCTGCATGGCAAGACCGAAGTGACCAACCAAGGATTGGTCATGGCTTTCGACAACGCCGGAGAGGTGGCCAGGTCGTTCGGCCAGGGCGGTACTTTGTTGCTGAATTTGCGCCATGGCGGCGCATCGCTCGAGAGTTCGGTGAATCGCATCGTTGTGCAATCGGCGCAACGCTTGTTGTTGATCGGATCCGCCGTCGAGTCGTCGGCCGGGGAGAAACGTCAGCACGGGTTTATCAGCGGGATCACCCGCGTCGGTGGCTTTGATCCCGCGTTCAACGGCGGCGCGCCAGTCATCACTGTCGCAACGCAGTCACTGGATCTGAAAGGCTGGAGCGCCGGGTTTGCGCTGGATGATTTTCCCGGCCCGCGAATCGTCACGCTCGGGCAGACCTCGGCGGGGCAACGACAGTTGCTGACCGGGGGCTTTTTGGTCGATGGCGCCGTGGATCCGGCATTTGATGTCGAAGGCGCGGCCGCTATCGAGTGGATTGCGCAGGATGCCTGTCTGCAGGGTTCGTCGGTGCTGGTGCTGGGGCAGAGCAATGAAGCGGCTCAACTGGTGCGATTGTTGACAGCGACGGACTGACGGCGGGGTATTCACAGGTGTCGAGGTGATTGAAATCCGGGCTATCCTGCCGACTCGGACGAACCCCAGTCAGCGAGCCCTCCATGCTGCAAAAAAGCCTGATCCGCCGCCTCGACCTGATCACCCTGCAACTGTTTGTCGCCGTGCACGAAGAGGGCACGCTGACCCGTGCCGCCGCGCGTGAAGCCATCGCGGTGTCGGCGGCGAGCAAACGGCTGATGGAGTTGGAAGAGGCGCTCGGGATCAGCCTGTTCGTGCGTCAGGCCAAGGGCATGACGCTGACGCCGGCCGGGGAAACACTGCTGCACCATGCGCGGCAGATGCTCTTCAACGTCGAGAAAATGGGCCTGGAGCTCGGCGAGCACAGCCACGGTGTGCGCGGTTATGTGCGCATGTTGGCGAACCTCTCGGCGATCATTCAGTTCCTGCCCGAAGACCTGCGCGACTTCTCCGCGCAGCATCCGCAGGTCAAGACCGACCTTGAAGAGCGGCCCAGCGCCGGGGTGATTCAGGGCGTGCTCGATGGCGTAGCTGATCTCGGGATTTGCTCCAACGACAGCGACACCAAAGGCCTGCACAGCGTGTTGTACCGCGAGGACAAACTGGTCGTCGTGATGTTGCCCGAACATCCTTTGGCGGCGCGTGCGGCCGTGGCGTTCGCCGAAACCCTGGACAGCGATTACGTCGGTTTGCACGCCGCCAGTTCGATCAACATGCGCACCCACGCGGCGGCGCGGCAGGCTGGCAAAGTCCTGCGTATCCGCATTCATGTGCCGGGGTTCGATGCGGTGTGCCGGATGGTCCAGGCCAACATGGGCATCGGCATTTTGCCGCAGCGTGCCTATGAACTGTTTGGTCAGGCATTGGGGTTGCACGCGGTGCCGTTGACGGATGACTGGTCGGATCGCGCGTTGATTGTGGTGGTGCGTGACGAGGCGCAGTTGTCGCCGGTGAGTCGGTTGTTGTTTGAGCATTTGCGCGGGTAGGGCGCATAGATCTCCAGTGAATGTTCCGGCCTCTTCGCGAGCAAGCTCGCTCCCACAGTTTTTACTGTGCATTCAGATTTTGCGGCTGACCTCAATCCCTGTGGGAGCGAGCTTGCTCGCGAAGGCGGCCTCGAACTCACCACATCAACTTTGAGCGTTCGCATTTGGCGAACGCCCATTGCCGAGAGACGGCTGGATTGCCCGATCATCGTTCCTCTAGCCTTGGCGCATATTCCAAGAACAAGAGGTACCCCGCGATGACTGCTCCCTTGAGTGCGATCAAAGTGATCGAGATCGGCACCCTGATCGCCGCGCCGTTTGCCGCGCGCATGCTCGCCGAGTTCGGCGCCGAGGTGATCAAGATCGAAGCCATGGGTCAGGGCGACCCACTGCGCAAATGGCGCAAGCTGCACGAAGGCACGTCGCTGTGGTGGTACCTGCAATCACGCAACAAGAAATCCCTGGCGCTCAACCTGAAATCTGCCGAAGGCATCGAACTGGTCAAACAACTGGCCAGCGATGCCGACGTGATCATCGAAAACCTGCGCCCCGGCGCGCTGGAAAAACTAGGCCTGGGCTGGGACGTGCTCCACGCGCTGAACCCCAATCTCACTCTCGTGCGCATCTCCGGTTACGGCCAGACCGGCCCGTACCGCGATCGTCCGGGTTTCGGCGCGATCGGCGAGGCCATGGGCGGCATTCGTTACACCACCGGCACCCCCGGTTCGCCACCGGCACGGGTCGGCGTCAGCCTTGGTGATTCGCTGGCCTCGCTGCATGCGGTGATCGGCGCGCTGATGGCGCTGCTGCGGGTCAAGACCGGGCAGGGCGGCGGGCAAGTGGTCGACGTGTCACTGGCCGAAAGCGTGTTCAACGTCATGGAAAGCCTGGTGCCGGAATACGACCTGCTCGGGCATGTTCGTGAGCGCAGCGGTGGTGCGTTGCCGGGCATTGCGCCGTCCAACACCTACCTCACGGCCGATGGCGCTTACGTGGTGATCGCCGGCAACAGTGACCCGATTTACAAACGGTTGATGCACATCGTCGGGCGCGACGATCTGGCTGAAGCAGAAGAGTTCGCTCACAACGATGGGCGCGCGGCCAAGAGCGGTTTGCTCGACGCCGCCATCACTCACTGGACCAGCAGCCTGCCGATCGACGACGTGCTCGCCGCGCTCGAAGCCGCTGAAGTGCCCGCTGGGCGCATCTATTCGGTGGCCGACATCGTTGCCGATCCGCATTATCAGGCGCGGGACATGTTGCTCAACGCGCAACTGCCCGGCGGCGCCACGGTGAAGATGCCCGGCATCGTGCCGAAGCTCTCGGAAACCCCCGGCGGCGTGAACTGGTCGGGGCCGTCACTTGGCCAACACACCGACGGCATTCTCGCCGGCCTCGGCCTGACTGAACTCGACATCGAACGCTTGAAAAGCCAAGGGGTGGTGCAATGATCACCGACTATTCGCAAACCCTGATCGTCCAGGAAGTCTCACCGCGCGACGGCTTGCAGATCGAGCAGACGTGGGTGGAAACCGCTGACAAGATCGCGCTGATCGATCAACTGTCGCTGGCCGGTTTCAGCCGCATCGAAGCCGGCTCGTTCGTCTCACCGAAAGCCATTCCGGCACTGCGTGATGGCGAGCAAGTCTTCACCGGTATTCAGCGACAGCCGAGTGTTATTTATGTCGCGCTGATTCCCAACCTCAAAGGTGCGCAGCGTGCATTGGTGGCGGGTGCCGATGAACTGAATCTGGTGATGTCCGCCAGCCAGACACACAACATGGCCAACATGCGCATGCGCTGCGAGGATTCGCTGGCGGCGTTTGGCGAGATTGTCGCGTTCGCCAGCGGTTCGGGCGTGCGCCTCAATGGCAGCATTGCGACGACGTTCGGTTGTCCGTTCGAAGGCAAGATCGACGAGGATCGCGTGCTGCAGATTGTCGACGCTTATCAGGAGCTCGGTATTGCCGGCATCACCCTTGCCGACACCACCGGCATGGCCAATCCGCGTCAAGTGGATCGCTTGGTGCGGCGGGTGCTGCAGCGGGTTTCGCCGGCGGATCTGACCCTGCATTTCCACAACACCCGTGGTCTGGGATTGTGCAATGTACTGGCGGCTTATGAGGCCGGTGCCCGGCGTTTCGACGCGGCGCTTGGCGGCCTCGGTGGTTGCCCGTTTGCGCCGGGGGCGTCAGGCAATATCTGCACGGAAGATCTGGTGAATCTGTGCGCTGAGATCGGCATCCACACCGGCATTGATTTGCCGCTGTTGTTGCAACTCTCGCGCAGCTTGCCGGATCTGTTGGGCCACGAAGTGCCCGGCCAACTGGCCAAGGCCGGGCGCAACTGCGACCTGCACCCAATTCCCACCTGAACACCGCTATTCCCCGTGGGAACGGGCTTGCCCGCGATGAGGGCGTCACATCCAACGTGGATTTCGACTGATCTCACGCCATCGCTGGCAAGCCAGCTCCCACAGAAAAGCGCTCCACAGTGAGCGTTATGACCAGACAACAAAAACAATCGGACGCCCACCGGCAGTCCGCCTGGAGAAAAGCTATGAGCCTCAATGTAATGGAGGCGGGCGCGCGTCCGTCCGTCGATCACGACGCCGAAAAAGCCTTGGTCAGCAAGGTCGCCTGGCGCCTGATGCCACTGATCATGGTCTGCTACCTGTTCGCCTTCTTCGACCGCATCAACATCAGTTTCGCCAAGTTCCAGTTGCAGACCGATTTGAGCTTGAGCGACACCGCTTATGGCCTCGGCGCCGGGTTGTTCGTGGTCGGTTACGTGCTGTTCGAAGTGCCGAGCAACATGATGCTGTACAAGGTCGGCGCACGCCGCTGGATCGCGCGGATCATGATGTCGTGGGGTGTGGCGACAGCGGCGATGGTGTTCGTCAACAGCGAATGGCAGTTCTATGCGCTGCGCTTTGTGATTGGCGCAATGGAAGCCGGTTTTGCCCCGGGCGTGCTGTATTACCTGACGCTGTGGTTCCCGCAGCACTTCCGTGGCCGCATCACCTCAATGCTGTTTCTTGCCTCGGCGTTTGCCGGTCTGGTCGGCGCGCCGTTTTCCGGGCTGGTGCTGGAGCACCTCGACGGCGTGCTGCAAATGCGCGGCTGGCACTGGTTGTTCCTGCTTGGCGGCGTGCCGTGCATCGGCCTCGGTTTTCTGGTGCTGATGCTGCTCAAGGATCGCATCGAGGATGCGCACTGGCTGACGGCTGACGAGAAGAAATTGCTCTCCAGCCGCATCGCCCAGCATGAGCCGCACAAGAGCGGTGGTTCGTTGCTCGCGGCGTTGAAGATTCCGGGTTTCCTGACCTTGGGGCTGATCTACTTTCTGATCCAGGTCGCGTCCTACGGCTTGAACTTCTGGGCGCCGCAGCTGATCCGCAGCGCCGGCACCGAGAGTCCGGTGATGATCGGTCTGCTGACGGCCATTCCGTACATTTGCGGGGCGATCAGCATGGTGGTGATCGGGCGTTTGTCGGATGCCACTGGTGAGCGGCGCAAGTTTGTCGCCGGGCTGGTCGTCGTCGGTGCGATCGGCTTTTTCAGTGCGGGGATTTTCGCCAGTCACACCACGTTTTTGATCGTTGCGCTTGGCTTGCTCGGCGCCGGGATCATCGCTTCGATTCCGAGCTTCTGGACCTTGCCACCGAAATTGCTCGCCGGTGCTGGCGCGGGTGCGGCGGGCGGGATTGCGGTGATCAACACCCTTGGTCAATTTGGCGGGATCGTCAGCCCGGTGATGGTCGGGCGGATCAAGGATCTGACGGGCAGCACTACGCCGGCGCTGTATGTCATTGGCGTGGCGGCGTTGATCGCGGCGGCACTGTTGCTGTGGGGTTTGCCGCAGAAATTGCGTACGCTCGACAAATATTGATATCAGCTCTGACACCTTCGCGAGCAAGCTCGCTCCCACAGTTGAAATGCATTCCCCTGTGGGAGCGAGCCTGCTCGCGAAGACTGACCTCCAGACGCTGAATAAATAACGGGATTACCCAGCAGTCACGACACTCCTATCAAACGCCCCGCCAAACTGAATCAACACCACCCCGGCAATCAATAACAGCGCGCCCGACACCCGCGATACCGTCAGTTGTTTCTCAACCAGCCCGAACAACCCGAAGTGATCCAGCACCATCGACGCAATCACCTGCCCAGCCAACGCCAGCGCGACAAACCCTGAAGCGCCAAGCTTGGGCAACAACACTACCGCCAACGCCACAAAACACACGCCAAACGCACCCCCGGCCCACATCCACAATGGCGCCTTGCTGATAAACGCCAACGACGGCAACGGCAAACGCAACGCCATAATCACCGGCAACAGCACCAACACGCTGACCAGCAACGACGCCAATGTCGCCCACAACGGATGTCCCAGCCCACGCGCCAGATTGCTGTTGATCGCACTCTGAAACGGCACCACCGCCCCGGCGAACGCGGCCAGCATCAACAAACCAGCCCACTGCCACGTACTCATGTTCAACACTCCAACAGGTTTTGCTGGACTCTAGAGTATTCGCCACGCAGATTTAAATTCCGTTTCGTCATCCAGAACATGCACCAGATGAATGATCTACGTCGCATCGACCTCAACCTGCTGGTGATCCTCGACGCCTTGCTCAGCGAGCAACACGTCACCCGCGCCGCTGAGCGTTTGCACCTCAGTCAACCGGCGGTCAGCCATGCGCTGGCGCGCTTGCGCGATCTGCTTGGCGATCCGCTGCTGGTGCGCGCCGGCTCAAGCCTTGTGCCCACCGCACGAGCGCTGGAACTGGTCGCGCCGTTGACCGAAGCGCTGGCCCAGGTGCAATCGCTGCTGGCGCCGAACACCTTTGATCCGGCCAGTGCACGTCGGACCTTTCGCGTGGCGATGTCGGACTACGGCGCAGCGATCATTCTGCCTACGCTGATTCGCACCCTGCGCCGGCAAGCACCGGGCATCGACCTGCAAATCAGCCATGCCAGCCGCGAAGGCATGCTGGAAGGCGTGCTCAATGGCGATATCGACATCGCCGCCGGCGTCTTCCCGGACATGCCCCACGAACTGCGCAGCTCGGTGCTGTTTGAAGAACGCTACGTCTGCCTGCTGGATCGCCAGACGCTGCCGGCCAGCGGTGTGCTGGACTTGCCGACCTACCTGTCTCGTCCGCACGTTCTGCTGGAGATGCGCGGCAGTGGCACACCGGAAATCGAGCGCGCACTGACGTCTCTGCGCGAACGTCGCCGCGTGGCGATCAGCCTGCCGCACTGGAACGTCGCGCCGCAGTTCATCAGTGGCACGGATCTGATTCTTACGGTGTCTTCGCGCAGCGTGCGCGAGATTGATCAACGCGAACTGATCGTGGTGCCGCCGCCGTTCGAAATACCGCCATTCACGTTTGTACTGGCGTGGCACAAGCGGCGGGGTGGCGATCAGGCGTTGAACTGGTTGAATCGGACGATTGAGGAGGGGATAGTGCGCGGCTGAAACGTTATCAAGGAGCGGGAAGTGACAGTGAAGTCTGGCTGGATCGGGTGTGCCGCATTGTGCGGTTGGTTGCTGGCAGGGCAGGCGTTTGCCGATTGCACGCCGCCGGTAGTGTCGGGGGATCTGGATTTTTCGGTTTGCAAGGATTGGCCGGCCTATCCCGGGCAGACCCTCGGCGCCACCGCCAGGTTCGAGCGCGCTCCCGATTATGTCGAGGGAAACTCGCACGGCTTTTACGATGTTGATTTGTCTGTATTGCAGGATGGACGATCAGTTCCTCTTGCCACTTATCATCAAGCCGCTGCTTTCGAAACTGACGGCGTAGCCTTGGTGGAACTGGCACTCGATACTGCACGCTACAAAGTTGCTGCCGATTTCCGTGCCTTCGGTGTGCGTGCCCGTGTCACCAATGCATCCCGTCTCAATCCTTTGGAAGAGGTTCAACTCTCGCTTTACGTGAGAGAGGGAGCAACGTTGCGTCCAGTCCTGAGCCAGTTGCTGGTCTCCCAATACAGCGGCGAGTGGAATGATGTTTGCGAAGGTGAACGCAGCGAAATTACCAGAACGGTGGAAGTCGCCAAAACAAGCTCCAATGGTTACGCGGATCTGATCGTCAAGACTCAGCAAACCGGCACAAGCAGCGTGGGCGACGCAGAGGCTTGTGAAGATAAAATCACCCGTTACCCGCCCGTTCTCACAACATTGCGTTATGACGGAAAGTCTTACGTCTTGCCGCAAGGCTTCAAAGGCCTTTAACCGGCCTGCTTAACACGACTCTTATCAAGGAAGAACAATGCTCACGCCCACCAGACTCCTTATAGCCTTCAGTATTCTGACCCTCGCTCCTCAAGCCCTGGCCGCCTGCCAGACCAAAGACTTCGACGGCAAAACCATGTCGCGCTGCAAAATCTGGCCAGCCTTGCAGAATCAGGCGATCGCAGTCAAATCCACCTACCTTGCCGACGCCGGCGGCGATGATGCCGGGGTGTTCGATCTGGATCTGTCGATCGTCAACGCCAGCACTTACAACCCCATCGCCACTTACCGTAAACCGGGTGCTTACAACTCCGATGCCGTGCGCTTTGAGGATCTGCGCATCGACACCGCCCGTTATCGACTGGCGCCGGAAGTTCGGGCTTTCGGACTGCGTTCAAAGTTCGCGCACAGTTCCCACGCCATTCCCTACGAGAAAACCGATCTGGCGCTGTATGTTCGCGAAGGCAATGAGTTGCGTCCGGTGCTGGAGGGCTTGGTGGTTGCCAAGAGCAATGGCGAGTTTATGAATGATTGTGAAGGCTATACGAAGACCATTCGCCGAACTGTCGAGATTGGCTCTTCCAGTCATCATGGTCTGGCCGATTTGATCGTCACTACCAGCGGCAGCAAAATGAAAAACACCCAGTCGGGTAAAGAGTGCGTTTCCAATACCACTCGCCTGAAGCAGAAACAGATCACCCTGACCTACGACGGCCAGCAATACGTCGTCCCCGAAGACCTCAGAGGTTACTGACCCGATGCTCACCGGCCTCAATCACCTGACCCTCGCGGTCAGCGATGTGCAGCGCAGCCTGGCGTTCTATCGCGATGTGCTGCAGTTGCGCGTCGAAGCCTCGTGGGACGCCGGCGCTTACCTGTCGCTGCCGGGACTGTGGTTGTGTCTGTCGCTTGATCCGCTGCGCTCAAGCGAACCGTGCGCCGATTACACCCATTACGCTTTCAGCCTCAATGCAGCCGATTTCTCCACATTCGTTGCAAGGCTAAAAGCGGCGAATGCGCAGGAATGGCGCGATAACCGCAGCGAAGGTGCGTCGTTCTACTTTCTCGATCCCGACGGCCACAAGCTCGAAGCTCATGTCGGCGATCTCGCTTCACGACTGGCAGCGTGTCGGCAAAAACCGTACGCCGGCATGCGTTTTTACGACGAGTCATGATCAGACACATTTGTCTGTTATAGACTGGCGGCCACGTGTTCTGGCGCTTGCAGGTTTTCCATGACTCCATCGTTGCTAATGGCCGTGCTGGCCTCGGGTTTCATTTATGGCATCACGCCCGGGCCGGGTGTGCTGGCGGTGTTCGGCATCGGCGCAGCGCATGGGCGACGGGCCGGAGCAGGGTTCCTTTGCGGACACCTGCTCGGTGATGTGGTCTGGTGCAGCACGGCGCTGATCGCGATTGTCGGCGCCCGGGAAATCGGCAGCACCGCGTTTGATGTGCTCGGTGTGCTCAGTGGGTTGTACCTGTTCTGGCTCGGCTGGCGCGCCGTGCGGGCCCAGCGTCGCAACGGCGACGAACCGCAAGGCGCGGCGCGCAAGCCGTTCTGGCACGGCATTCTGTTCGGTCTGACCAATCCCAAGGCTTATCCGGTGGCTGTTGCGACCTTCACTGCATTGCTGTCGAGCCGCGCCGAGCTGCTCAACTGGTCGATGCTGCCGGCGCTGATTGCCCTGAGTTTCCTCGGTGGCCTGCTGGCCTACGCTATTCTGATTGGTGTGGTCGGCGCGCAACGGGTACGCACGCTGTATCAGCGTCATGAGTTACTTATCACCCGCTTGTGCGGCGTGATGTTTATCGGTTTTGCCATCAACGCGCTGGTGCATGCGCTACCGGGTCTGATGCCGAACAAGGCTTGAAGGTGAGTGCAGGGATGCGCAATCAAGAGGTCAGGGACGGTTGATCAGTGCTGCATTGCCCGGACACTTACGCTGAACCATGGAAAGCCGAAATTCCGCGCCGTTGGCGAGTTTTATCGATCTGTTGCTGGACGCCGTCTGCGCGGTCGACAAGCAGGGTCGCTTTGTTTTTGTCAGTGCCGCTTGTGAGCGTGTTTTCGGTTATTCGCCTGAAGAGTTGATCGGCCGGCAAATGATCGAGCTGGTGCACCCGGCGGATCGCCAGCGCACCCTCGCCGCCGCCAACGAGATCATGGGCGGCGAGCCCAAACTCAACTTCGAAAACCGTTACCTGCGCAAGGACGGCAGCGTCGTGCATATCCTCTGGTCGGCGCGCTGGTCGGAAGTCGATCAACTGCGCATCGCCGTGGCGCGCGACATCACCGAGCGCAAACAGGCCGAATCGCGCCAGGCAGCGCTGTACGCGATTTCCGAAGCGGCCCATGCGGCCGAAGATCTGCTGGCGCTGTTCAAGCGTATTCATCTGATCATCGGCGAATGGTTACCGGCGATGAATTTCTCCGTGGCGTTGTACGACGAGCACTGCGCACAACTGAATTTCCCCTATCACGTCGACGATCACGAATTGCAGCCCGAGCAACCGGGTACCGTCACCGGACGCCTGTGCACGGAAGTTATCCGTAGCGGCCAGCCGATTCTTCTGACGCCAGACAGTCCTGATTCCCCAGCCGATTTCGCCGAACTGGTGACGGGACAGAACTCGCCTTGCTGGCTCGGCGTACCGTTGAACTCGAAAAACGGCATCATCGGTGCGTTGATCGTCAAAAGTCTGCCCGGCGGCGAGCGCTACACCGAGCAGGACAAGGAATTGCTGCAATACGTCTGCGCCCAGGTCGCCACCGCCATCGAGCGCCAGCAACTGCACGCCCGGCTGCGACGCATGGCGCAATACGATCAACTGACGCAACTGCCCAATCGTGAATTGCTGCGTGATCGCTTGAAAGCCGCGTTGGCCGGCGCTCGCGAGCAATCCGGGCACATGGCCTTGTTGTATGTCGATCTGGATCGCTTCAAACAGGTCAACGACACCTTTGGTCACGCTGTCGGTGACATGCTTCTGCAAACCGTGGCCAACCGCCTCAAGGGCTGCGTGCGGGAAACCGACACCGTGGCCCGAATTGGCGGCGATGAATTTGTCGTGCTGCTGCACAGCGTGCAGGTTTCGGAAGATGCTGACGGCGTGGCGGAAAAAATTCGACAGGTACTGGTGCAACCGATGCGCCTCGATGGCCACAACCTGCGCATCGAACCGAGCATCGGCGTTGCCCGCTACCCAGAGCATGGCAGGGAGGAGCAGCAACTGTTTCGCCATGCCGATCAGGCGATGTACGCCGCTAAACGCCTGAACCATCACGCGCTCAACAGCTGATAAGTCGGCGCCGTTCGTCGCAGCAACTGCAACTTTTCTAAACCTTTGCCGGGCAAAAAATTCTCAATCATAGGCGGGCACCGGCTCGCCACGATCATTACCAAGAGGTAGAGAATCATGCCTAACTCAAGAAACTCGAACTCGGGAAACTTCGCCAACGATCGAACGAAGGCCTCTGAAGCAGGTCGCAAAGGTGGGAAAACCACCACAACGACTGTCGACAAAGAGTCAAAACCAGAGATGGGCCGCAAGCCTGCTCAGAAATCGAAGTAGTCGGTGAAGGTTGTTTTGATTGAGAGGCGGGGGCGTCAGCTCCCGCTTGAATTTTGCAAGTAAGGAGGGCGCGACCATGAGCCGAATGGCCACCCGTATACGCACCATGAGTTTTGCATCGCTGTTGGGTCTGTGTGCCAGCAGTGCTTTTGCCCAGTCGCCCGCCGATTTCATCAACGATGCTTCGGCCAAAGGCATGGCCGACATCGAGGCCAGTCGTCTGGCTCATAGCAAGGCCGAATCGAAAGAGGTCAAGGACTACACCATCGTCGTCATCAACGACCGCACGACGGCCAACCAGCACCTGGCGAAAATCGCCAAGAAGCTCGACCTGCCGGTCGCGCCCCGTGAAGAACTGGCCGACAAGGCCAAGGAATTGATGCCACAAGTGACCGATGGCGCCTCCTTCGATCAGGCCTATGCCGCGAGTCAGGTCAAAGCCACCGAAGAGGCCATCGAGCAGATTCAGCAGGAAGCGCAGACCACCGACGTGCCGGAGATCAAAGCCTTCGCCGACGAGACACTGCCAAAACTGCAAATCCACCTCGAAATGGCCCGCCAGTTACAGGCCAGTCGCTAATCAGATCAAAAGACCGCTGCCGTCGGCGGCGGTCTTTTGCATTTCAGCACTCATTCAAATCCTGCTTCGGCTTGCTCTTCTCGCCCAGCCCCTCAAGATTGAAAACCTCACCCTCGCCCAAAGAGCGGTAGTGCCTGCGCAGCGCCTCCAACTGCTTCAAATCCAGCGCCTCCAGCCCAAGCATCGCGTTCTGCGCCTCTTTGGTCACCAACAACAATTCATCGATCTTCAAATGCAGAATGTCGGTATCGCGGTTCTGCGTGTTCTGGATCAGGAACACCATCAGGAACGTGATGATCGTGGTCGAGGTGTTGATGATCAGTTGCCAGGTATCGTTGTAATGAAAGATCGGCCCGCTCAAACCCCACAACCCGATCAGGATCAACGCGCCCATGAAGGTCTTCGGACTACCGGCCACCATCGCGAGCTTCTGGGAGATTTTTGCGAATTTCATAGCGGTGTTCCTTATTGGGAAGAGTCTTGAAATTCAGACATCTGCGGCTGGTGGAAAATTCTAATTACAAATCCGCTGACGTCACCGGACGTTGGTAGGGGAGGCATGCGCGCCAGATCGCGGTATCGTGACGAACCGCCAAAATGTCCCGACAGGAGAACGCAATGAGTTGGTCCGCCAAACAATACGTCGCTTTCGAAGATGAACGCACCCGTCCGGCCCGCGATTTGCTGGCGGCGATTCCCACGCCTGAAGCGAGGACAGTGGTTGATATCGGTTGTGGCCCCGGTAACTCGACGGAGCTGCTGGTGCAGCGTTTTTCCGGGGCGAAGGTCAGCGGGCTGGACAGCTCGGCAGACATGATCGACGCGGCTCGCGAGCGCTTGCCGCAGTTGCAGTTCGATGTGGCCGAGATTGATCAATGGGCGGATGCAGGCCCCTTCGATGTGATCTTCGCCAACGCCGTGCTGCAGTGGGTGCCGGATCACGCTTCATTGCTGCCGACATTGGCCCGCAAGTTGTCGGCCGGTGGCAGTCTGGCGATCCAGATGCCGGATAACCTCAATGAGCCCTCCCACCGTTTGATGCGTGAAGTCGCCGCGAATGGTCCGTGGGCGAGCAAGCTTTCAGGCGCTGCGGGGCAGCGTACCGACATGGCGAGTGCCAGCGATTACTTCTCGATGCTGCGGCCACACTGCGCGCGGGTCGATGTGTGGCGCACCACCTATCACCATCAGCTGTCAGGCGGGGCGGCGGGGGTGGTGGAGTGGTTCAAGGGCAGCGGGTTGATTCCGTTTTTGAATCCGCTGACCGAAGCGGAAAAGGCGCAGTACCTGGAGCGGTATCTGGCGGAGGTTGAGAAGGCTTATCCGGCATTGGCGGATGGCTCGGTACTGCTGCCATTTCCCAGGTTGTTTATCGTCGCGACGCGCTGAAATAAATTGGTCCCCTCACCCAGCCCTCTCCCGAGGGAGAGGGAGCCGAGTTGTGTTGTTTCCAAACCTGAGTTCGGCTGGATTTTGCACGTCGGCGTAGCTCTTACCTGCACCGCGGTCAGTCCCCTCTCCCTCTGGGAGAGGGTTAGGGTGAGGGGCTTTAAGCTCAGCGCTGCACCGCCACCAACATCATCATCGGCCGCTCCCGCTCTTCCGCCAGCGCCGGTTGCGCCGCCACTTCAGCATCGCTCGGCCCCCATTCATTGACATGACGAATCGTGAATCCCGCATCAATCAACGAATTGAGCAACGTCCCGACCGTACGAT
Source organism: Pseudomonas sp. (assembly GCF_049300855.1). GTDB lineage: Bacteria > Pseudomonadota > Gammaproteobacteria > Pseudomonadales > Pseudomonadaceae > Aquipseudomonas. The sequence continues at coordinate 112,354 of NZ_JBAQKH010000028.1, forward strand.
GCTGCTTGATCACACCCTCGGCCAACCAGTTCGTAACCCGCTCACCCTCCAACTGATAACTGTCCAGCGGCCAACGCTTGTTACCTTCAGCGTCAATCAACCAACCCGGATTACGCGGTGCCATAAAGATCGGATGCTCAATGGAAAAGACAAAGAGCGAACCCGGTTTCAGTGCCGCGTACAGGTGAGCAAACAGCCCCGGCAAATCCTTGATGTAATGCAGCGCCAGTGAGCTGTAAGCCAGATCAAAACTACAGGCGGACAGATCGAGTTGTTCCAGATCGGCACGCTCATAGCGAATATTCGCCGCCTTCGTGGTCTCCCGCGCCCGCTCCAGCATCTTCTCCGAGACATCCAGCCCCAGTACGCTCGTCGCACCATTCTCAATGGCCCAACGGCTGAACCAGCCATAACCGCAGCCCAGATCCACCACGTTCAGGCCGTGCATGGAGGGCAACAGCGCCTTGAGCGCCGGCCACTCCGGCGCCGCGTCGAGGCCGCCGATGGAGCGGTTCATCTGGCTGTAGCCTTGAAAGAATTCGGGATCGTCGTAAATGTTTTGCGTCATGGTGAAGTGCTCTTTTGAGTTCGATCGTCAGCGGCAAATTGGCCGCGATTGGAATCCCTCGAAAGTGATGGCGCGTATTCGTCGATGGCCGCGCAGGGGGAGGGTGGTGGCTGATAGGGAAATGCTAGTCGGTCGAGACGAAGGTGAAAATCGATGGAGTGTTGTGGATCTGTAATGTCAGAAAATGCTGCAAGGTTTTTGGCTGCTTAAACGCATTCGGTGGCAAGTGTTTATAAGCGTTCGGTGTTACGTCCTGAAGCCTACAAATCCTTGCGCCGTTGCCTACCGCTAAGCCAGAATCCGCCGGCTTGTGCGCTTGGAAGGCGGTCGGTAACTTGGTTCGCATCACTGATTTCCAGTGATCGGGTTTAGTAGCCCGGCATCCTCAATCTAAATAGCTGCATGAGTACCACTCAGTCAGGCGAATGCTTGCACCTGATGGTGGCTGTGCGCATGGCGCCCTCGGGTGCGCCGGATTTGGATTGGGGTCCGGTCTACTAACTTGCGCACAGCTGCCACCCATCCGTTTAGTAGCGAGATCGGTTGCGGCCTTACTAAAAGGTCTCAATCCAATGTTCAAAGTAACGCCCAATCCGCCGGAAACCGATCCGGCATCCCCCTACGAATCACCCAACTCAAAGAAATTCCACGAAGCCGCCGAACGCGCCCTCGACCACTATCTCAGCCCCACGGCCAGAATCATGGGTTCCACCCACGAACCCGAACCGATGTACCTCGCCAACCCGAAATACGACACCGAATCCCTGCTGGCCAACGCCAGCGAAACACTCGGCTCGGCTACCACCATGCTCAACAACTTCGCCGCGCTGCTCGACACCTCACACCGCAAGACCGCACTCGGCATCGCGCAGGTCGTCATGTTGGGGGAGTTGGCGGTGAATCAGGCCCTGGATAAGGTCGTGCCAGCGGGTTAACCCGATCGCTTTAAGACGCCAAAGAAACCGGCCAATGAGTGCCGGTTTCTCGAGACTGCTAGTTGGCAGCACGAACTCAGGCAAGTAGACCGATGTTTTGGTCGATACGTTGTTGAATGGTGCGCAAGGTTTCCTGGGTGATCACACCCGGATACAAACTTTCAGCCATGGCTGAGAATCGGCTAGCTACCTCGCAAAATCTGTCAATGATGTCGGCGGCCGTAGCGGCGTTTACTTCAGCCTCCACTGCAAGGTTGAGCAGGTTTTCTCTTCCAATTTCCAAGGCTTCACCCATCACGTCCATCTGGTGATAGCCTCCCGGCCCCTCGCAGAAAGTGACGTCATAGGCCGGCGCTAATTTCCAGTCTCCGCCAGGCGACATGATGTAAGCAAAGTTCTTCGGATGGTCGTCTCGGTTGTTGAATGCGACATTGAAGACGACCCGCTCAAATGCTGCGGCTTTCTCTCGTACGTCATTGCTGCACTTATGAGTCGCACGCAGGAAGTTGACGTAGTCCAGCGCCCCGGGGGATCTGAAATCCGCACCGGTAAAGGCTGCAAGACTCTGCATGGGCACCCGCAAGTCGTTTTGTCGGTCAAAGCGTTTGCTGGCAAAAGCGGCCATTCCCTCAGACAGGCTGAAATAACGAGTGTCAGGAGTTTGGATACCGCACAAGCGTAAACATTCGGCATAGACCATTTCGATGGCGCACACCTCGGGATGTTCTTGCTGAGCCGGAAATTTCACCAACCAGGCTTCGAAACCGGGAGTGGCAACCGTAGTGAAGGCGTCAGTGTGCGGATCGCGATATACCAGCGCTTTTGGTCGGGCGCCCTGTGGAGAACCTCCGACCAGTAGCAGCTTCTGAAGAAGCTCTCCACCTTTACCTTTGAGTACTTCCTGCACTTCGGAGGCGAGCAACTCGATGGGAACATGCATTTGCGGTTCCAGCGCCTCGGGTGCAACAGGTTCAAACGACATGGCCCCCATGGCATTGTTGCCAATGTAGGCTAGCCGCTCCAAGGGGCCTACACGCGCGGGGTTGAGGCCTCGACGTTTGAACAATCGGTCCATCAGCAACATGCCCCAGCCATCTGGCAGCGAGTCATAAACCGGCCCAGGCAGTCCCAACTGATGTGACGGGAAATCCCGGTTTAACCTGGCTCCCTGTAATGGAAGCCTCAAGGACGAGAGTTCCAGCCCTCTGTTTTTTGCCTCATCGCTGTACTCAAACATGACCTGCGGGCGACCGGTCAGGGCTTTCGTCGAAGCAAGTGTGCCCCACCGCCAACGTTCACCCCAGCCCTCGTAGTAGACGTCAACTCGTTCAAGCATTGTCGACTTTCCTTTTGATGCGATGACGCTTGGCCGTTTTTTCGTAGCGAATGATATCGTCCAGAGTTTCGAGCCTTGGCAGAAACAACCCTTCGAGTTCCTTTTCGCGTCCGAGAACCATCGCCACTCGCACCATGTTGTCGAAACTCACATTACGACCGGCTTCAAGGTTTGACACCGTATTCGTCGCAATGCCCGCGCGAGCGGCCACGTCTGCCTGTGTCATCTCCAAAGCCAATCGTTCTGTGCGCAGGCGTTGGCAAATCCGGTTGACGATCTCGCTTGCGGTGGTGAGGCTTAAATCCAGCATGTCGTGTGTACCGTCGGCGTTCAGTTTTGATTATCAGTACGCAATATACTGTGGATTAAGCCTAAAAATATCATTTAACTCACAGGAAAATGTAATTAGGTTTAATGGGTAGGAGGAGGTCAGCACAGGTTGACGCGACAAGTTTCAACCCTGCTGCAAAACTTTCAGAGCCGCCGACGCCAGAAAGCCGGAGCGGCTTTTTTCTTCCGGGTGGTGCAACACATATTCGTCAATGCGGTTAAGCAAATGCCCCGGCAACGTGATGTTGAGTTTCTGGGCTTTACCCAAGTACTTCACGACATCTATATCGACCACGGCCCATGCACATCCTGCGTACTTCGGATTAGCGACGTTCACGCCCAGTTTGCTCGCAGCCGGGATCGGCGCACCGTCCTCAGCCAAAATTTCGAAATGTCCCTCGATGGCTTCGCGAGCCATGGCGACGGCATCATCCAGATCATCGCCAGCTGAAAAGCAGCCCGGAATGTCCGGCACCTCCACGCCCCAGGCGTGTTCCTCATCACCTATTGAAATCGCAATCGGGTAGAGCATATTCGTTTCCTCCATCGCGCCGATGACCTGAACAAGTCAGAGCAGCGCTTGTTGCAAAATACTGATGGCCGTTTTCTTCAACAGATCTTTCTTCGGATGCGGCACAGTGACCAGTCCAGGCTTGACCGGGTGTTTGAAGTGATGGTGGCTGCCTCTGACTCGCACTAAATACCAACCGTCTGCGACGAGTTGGCCGATTAAAAAACGGCTATTCACAACACCTCCTTGTGGTGTGCTTGGTGGGTACTATACCTACTTGGTTTTTGCGATCAACACTATAACCACCAAGTGGTCATCGTCCGTCATTCGGCTCAGCGGTGTGAATCAGTCTAGATAGGGAGGCAGCGCAGGGATTCAGAGTGTGTTGCAGGTTTTTGCATTGTTTCGAAATGCAGCATCGGATTTTTTCAGGCACAAAAAAACCGGCCATCAAGGCCGGTTTTTTCTGTTCCTGCATCCCCCGTCAAAAAACACAACGTGAGACTAATATTCGAGTGGAGCGGGTAGAGGGAATCGAACCCTCGTCGGAAGCTTGGGAAGCTACTGTTCTACCATTAAACTATACCCGCTCAGAGCGGCTGACTTTGTACCAGACTCGGCCAAGGATTTGAAGTTTTTCTTTTACTCATGAACGCTTTGAATCACTGAAAACGGTCAATCGCGGGCGAGCACTGCGGTGCGTAAAGCAAAATCCCAGCCCCGCAGTCCCGCACGCGAAGACACTCTTTCAAATAGCCAATGCATGTTGATCCTGAACAAACGAGTAACGCGTTCGGCTGGTCTGCTGCGCCGGTTTCAGAAAGCCGAGCAGGGCGTTCTGGCTGTCGCGGCACGCGGCCTTGTGTTCCATGTCGAGGAAATGCCCGGTGGCTTGCAGTGTGGTGAAGGTGCTCTGCGCGACGTGGTTGCCGAACAGGCGTGCGTCTTCGGCAGCGGTGTATTCGTCCCATTCGCCGTTTAGAAACAGCACTGGCACGTTGATCTTCTTCGCCGCATTCAAATAGCACTGACGATCGCTGTGCAGCACGTCGCTGATGTGGAAATGCATCTGCCCGTATTCGTGCTCGGCCAGGCTGCTGACGTGACGATAGTTGAAGCGTTTGAACAGTGACGGCAGGTGTTTGCCGATGGTGTTGTTGACCAGATGGCCGACGCGGTCGCCGTCGCGCTGGCCGAGGTAGTCGACGCCGCGTTCGAGGTAATCGAGCATGTGCGCGTTGATGACCGGCGAGAACGAGCTGATCACCGCTCGTTCAATGCGCCGTGGCTGGTGGGCGAGGGCGACCAGGGTCGCGGCGCCGCCCCAGGAGAACGACAGCACGTGTTCGGCGGCGAAGTGGTCGATCAGCTCGAGCAGAATCTGCCCTTCGACGTCCTTGGTCAGATGTTTCTCGTGGCGGTTGTGGGCTTTTGACCGGCCCGCGTAGGGCTGGTCGTAGCAGACCACGTTGAACTGCGGGTGCAGGTTTTTCACAGTCTGTGCAAACGACGCAGTCGTGGCCATCGAGCCGTTGACCAGGATGATGGTCTTTTCTGCGGCGTCTGCGCGATAGAACTCCGTGTAAACCCGATACTGACCCTGTATATCCAGCACAGCGATTTCTGGCCTCATGTCATAAGACTCCTGGCAAGCAAGCGGGTATGCGCGCAAATAGAGATTGCACGAGCTTTGTGACAGGTAGGCATACGCCTGGAATTTGCTTGGCCCATGTCGATCCATGACTGCGGTCGACGGGTGTTGTTATTGGCGGGCAGTCTGCCGGCTGAGGCGCAACCCAAAGGGCTGACGACCGGCAAAAAGTTTCTTAGAGGTATGTTGTGACTCATCGGTCACAATTTGGCCGACGTCCTGATTCAAGCAGGGGAGTCGGCATCGCGCAAGTGCCGTTGGTAAATTGTTCGACAACTTCTGCTGAGCGGTCGCGGGCTTAGAACAATTGGATCTCTTCGGTGCGCAAAGCGCGGTACTCGCCCGGTTTTAGCGCGTTATCGAGCAGCAGCGGGCCCATCGATTCGCGGTGCAGGCGCAGGACTTTGTTATTGAAGAACCCAAACATGCGTTTCACCTGATGGTAGCGCCCCTCGACGATGCTCAACCGCGCCGACCGTGGCCCCAGTAGTTCCAGCTTTGCCGGTTGCGTGGTCAGATCCTCGAAAGCGAAGTAGATCCCCTCGGCAAAGGTGCTCGCATATTGCGCGCCAATCTCCTGCTCGGTCTCGACGTAGTAGACCTTCGGCAGTTTGGTCTGCGGTTGGGTCAGGCGGCGCGACCATGCGCCGTCGTTGGTGATCAGCATCAGGCCGGTGGTGTTGAAGTCCAGGCGCCCGGCGATATGCAGGTCGTCCTTGTCCGGCTCATCGATCAGGTCGAGCACCGTCGGGTGTTGCGGATCGCGGGTGGCGCTGACGCAGCCTGGCGGTTTGTGCAGCATGAAATAGCGTGTTGGTTTGCCACTTTGCAGGACTTCGTCATCGACTTCGACGCGACTGAACTCCAACACTTCGCTGTGCGGGTCGCTGACGACTTTTCCGTCGATCCGCACGCGCTTTTCCACCAGCAACAGGCGAACCTGCTGACGGTTGTAGCGGGGCAGGTTGCTGAGGAAACGGTCGACACGCATGTTCAGTGTTCGATGAATGAAGGGGCGCGCATCTTACGGGATCGGCCGCCTGGCTGCTTGCAGTTGCGCTTCGACCTGCGCGCAACGTGGGCACAGGCAGGCTTGGTTGCGCAGTTCTGACGGCAACGCTTCAAGCACGGCAGGGTCGATGCTGACGCCATAGCACCAGCATTCGCGGTCAGCGGTGCGCGGGTCGGCCAGGCTGCAATCGTTGCGGGCGCCGCAGGCCGGGCAATGGTCGGGTTTAACGTCAGAATCAGGCATAAGTCGAGTGAGGCATTTCCACGCAGGTGCGATTGCGGCCGGTTTGTTTGGCTCGGTACATCGCATGATCGGCCCGCGACAGCAGGCTGTGCAAGGTGTCATCGCGTTGCAGGGTGGTGGCGCCGATGCTCACTGTCAGATTGAGACGGTGGCCGTCGTAGGCATATTCGTGCTGTTCGACGTGTTGACGGATCTTCTCGGCAATTTTCTGACCGGTGTCGCCGTCGGTGTCCTTCAGCAACACGATAAATTCCTCACCGCCCCAGCGGCAGACGATGTCGGCGTGGCGCAGGCAACTTTGCAGATCGCGGGCAAAACCGATCAACACCTGATCGCCGGCCATGTGCCCGTAGGTGTCGTTCAATACCTTGAAGTGATCGAGATCGAGCAGCAACGCGGTCAGTGGTTTGGTTTCGCGCTGGGCTTCGTGCAGGGCCTGTGCGGCGAGAATGTCGAAGCCACGGCGGTTGGGCAGTTCGGTGAGGCTGTCGAGAATGGCCTGCGCCTGGATTTTGCTTTGATAACGTTTGATCACGCGGTTGAGCAACGCCAGGACAATTAGCGTCACCAGCAGGCAGATCAGCAGGTTCAGATACAGCGACTGGCGGATTTCACTCAGCGCGCCGTCCTCACGTTTATCCACGAACAGGTACCAGTTCAGCTCCGGGATAAACCGCACGTTGAGGAAATGGCCCTGACCGTGGGCGGAATATTCGTAACTGCCGCTGTGCGGTTTGGGCAACTGGTTGACCAGACTCTTCATGCTCTCCAGTTCACTCAGGCTCTGGCCGATGTGCGCGCCTTCAGGCCCGCCTTCGGCACCGGTCAGGACCAACCGGCCAAAGGTATCGACGAAGTACACGCTGCGTTGATAGCGCTGTTGGTACTTGTCGATCAGCTTGATTACCGCGTCCACGGTCAGACCGACGCCCGCCGCGCCGATGAAGCGGTTGTGGTAGTCGTAAACCTTGTAGTTGATGAAGAAAGTCAGATTGTCCTTGTTGGCCAGATCCGGGTCGACGTTGATCTCGTACGGATCCTTCATGTCACGCACGCGGAAGTACCAGGCGTCGCGCGGTTCGTCGACCTTGACTTGCTTGAGTACGCCTTTGGCGTGGTAGTAGGTGTGGCTGGCGTTGGAGACGAAGAACGCCGTGTAGGCGCCGTAATGGGTCATGACTTCGTCGAGGTAACGGGTCATCTGCTCGGGGTTTTGCTCGCCGTTGACCACCCAGTCGCGCATGAAGGTGTCGCGGGACATCATCGAGGAAATCAGGATCGGCCGGACCAGGTCTTTCTGGATTTCCGAGTAGACCGTGTCGGAGGTCAGCGGCAGTTCGGTGTTGACGATGTTGTCGCGGATCGACGCGCGGGAGGCGTAGTAACTCAGTAGTGAAGTCGCGAGGAAACCGGCGCCGAGCAGGGCGATCAGCGTCAGGACCAGCGAGCGTTGCGAGTAGAGGGGAGAACGAAGCGGCATGGCAGTTCCGTTGGCAGTGGCCCGATGGCATGCATTCTAGTGGCACTGTCGAGAAATAACTGCTTCATGTACGGCGCGAATGGTCGTTCCTGCATCGTAGGAGGATGGACACAAACCTGTAAGAGCGAGCTTGCTCGCGAATGCGGTATGTCATTCAACACGGATTTGGCTGATCCACCGCCTTCGCGAGCAAGCTCACTCCCACAGGGTTTTGCGATGGGGTGGACACCGCTGATCTGAAGCCATCGCGGACTGGGCACTTGATTGATCCGCACCAGTCAAACGTGTGTCGGCCGCTCTGTTCCGTTGCGGCCGTGGGTCTTTCAGGAGGCCGCCATGCGTGTTCAGAAGATGTTGCTCGGTGCAGTGCTGGTTTTCGGTTTGTCCGGTTGTTACTACTATGCCGGCCCCTACGATGCTTACCCCGCGACCTATTACTACCCCGGTTATTACTCACCCTATTACTACGGTGGTTATTATGGCCCGCGCTACTACGGCGGCTCGCGTTATTACTACGGTGGCTACGGCTATCGCGGCGGATACGGGCGGGGTTATCACGGCGGCGGATATCACGGTGGCCACCATTAATCAGCGCCTGAATGACTGCGTTTTTGCGGATGAACAAGGTTTCATCAATCACTTGTTTCAACTTGTTGCAGGAACGCACCAGATGCCAAAAACGCTGTCTGATTTTTCGACAGTCACCGATTAAATGCCTGTCGCCTGCCAGCGTCGCTGGTGTGGCCAACCCGCGGTCCAGGAGGCCGCCATGTATAGACGAATTCTTCTACTTGCTGCGTTGATGTTTTCCGTTGCCGGTTGCGTCCCGTACTCCTACGCGGACTCGTATTACAGCTCAGAGGTCTACACATCACCCGCACCGGCCTACTACAACACGGGTGGCACGTATTACAACGGTGGCAGCACGTATTACGCGCAACCGCGCTACTACCAGCCAGCCCCGCGGTACTACCAGCAACCGCGCTATTACCAACCTGCGCCACGTTACTATCAACCGGCCCCGCGTTATTACGAAAGCCGTCGCTGGCACGGCAATGATCGCGGCAATTGGGACGGCCACCGTCGCGGCGGTTGGGACAACGATCACCGCGGTCGTGGCAACTACGACCGACACAGCGGACGCGGTGACCACAACGGACGTGGCAACCGCTGGTAATCACCCGCAAATGAAAAGCGGCGCTTAGAGCGCCGCTTTTTTGTGCGCGGATTTTAATACTGCGTCAAATCCGCCAACGGATGCCGCCCCTCCCAGACCTTGTGAAAGTGCGCCTCAACCACCGCATCCGGCACATTGTTAATGTCCGGCCAATGCCAGTGCGGCTTCTGATCCTTGTCTATCAAGCGCGCGCGAACCCCTTCGCTGAACTCCGGGTGCCGGCAGCAATTGAGGCTCAGGGTGTATTCCATCTGAAAGACTTCGGCCAACGACAGGTGGCGAGCACGGATGATCTGTTCCCAGACCAGATGCGCCGTCAGTGGCGAGCCTTCGCTCATGGTTTTCGCTGCACGGGCGATCAGCGGGTCGTTGCTGTCGCGTTGCAGGCTGATGGCTTTCCACGCGCAGGTGACGTCGCTGACGTCGAGCAGTTCGTCGATCTGCTGACGACGCGGCAGCCATTGCGCTTCGGGCATCTGCGCCAGGGCTTCCTGTTGCAGGGCCTTGAGCAAGCTATTGAGTTGCATGGCGGTCTGTTCCTGCCAATTCAGTTGCAGCAGGCCTTCGATCAGTTGCGGTTGCTGTTCGTCGAGCAGGAAACGGTCGGCCAGATCCAGATCGATCGCATCACGGCCGTTCATGTGCGCCCCGGTCAGACCGAGGAATAATCCGAGCTTGCCCGGCAACCGCGCGAGAAACCAACTGGCGCCGACGTCGGGATACAGACCGATGGTGATTTCAGGCATCGCCAAACGGCTGCTCGGCGTGACGATCCGCGTGCTGGCGCCTTGCAGCAAACCCATGCCGCCGCCGAGCACGTAACCATGGCCCCAGCAGATCAGCGGTTTCGGATACGTGTGCAGGCTGTAATCCAGGCGATATTCCGCGCTGAAAAACTGCGCGGCCAGCGGCGGGACTTCGCCGGGATGAGCGCGGCAGGCTTCGACCAGGCTGCGCACTTCGCCGCCGGCGCAGAATGCCTTGTCACCATTGCCGCGCAGCAGCACGCAGACAATTTGTGGATCCTTGGCCCAGGCGTTCAGTTTGTCGCTGAGGGCGTTGATCATCGCCAAGGACAGCGCGTTCAGCGATTTTTCAGCATCCAGGCTGGCGATACCGATGCGGGCGCCGTCGGTGCCGGTGAGTTCTTCGAAGTGCAGATTCATCGTGACCTCGATCGGGAATTTGAACGATCAGTATGATCGTTGTGGGGGAAAGTGCCGGATCTGCGTCAGATCAATTGACAAGCGTGGTCGGCTTTCCTAGGGTTCGCCCCATTGTTTTTGCCGGGTATGACCATGACTGCTGACGACCGTATCAAACTCGAACCGAGCTGGAAGGAGGCACTGCGTGCTGAGTTCGACCAGCCTTACATGGCAGAGTTGCGCCAGTTTCTGCAGCAGGAGCGGGCAGCCGGCAAGGAAATCTATCCGCCGGGGCCGATGATTTTCAACGCGCTGAACTCGACGCCACTGGATAAAGTAAAGGTGGTGATTCTCGGCCAGGACCCGTATCACGGCCCGGGCCAGGCGCATGGCTTGTGCTTCTCGGTGCAACCAGGCGTGCCGGCGCCGCCGTCGCTGGTCAACATCTATAAAGAGTTGAAGCGCGACCTGAACATCGACATTCCCAATCACGGCTACCTGCAGAGCTGGGCCGACCAGGGCGTGCTGATGATCAACACGACTATGACCGTCGAGCGCGCCAACGCCAATGCGCACAAGGACAAGGGCTGGCAGTTTTTCACTGATCGGATCATTGAACTGGTCAGCGAGCGCCAGCCGCATCTGGTGTTCATGCTCTGGGGCGCGCATGCGCAGAGCAAGCAGAAGCTGATCGACGCGACCAAGCATCTGGTGCTGACGTCGGTGCATCCTTCGCCGTTGTCGGCGTATCGCGGGTTTTTGGGCTGCGGGCACTTTGGCCGCACCAACAAGTTTCTTGAGCAGAATGGTGAGACGCCGATCGAGTGGCGTTTGCCGCCCATCTGAAGGGCCCCATCGCTGGCAAGCCAGCTCCCACAGGGTTTTGTGGGTGCCACAGATTATGTGACCACCCCAAAAATCTGTGGGAGCTGGCTTGCCAGCGATAGGGGCAACGCGGTCTCACTCGGGATTACGATTCCAGTACTTGAACAATGGCTCCGCCAGAAACAGCACAAACAACAGCCGCATCACCTGCATCGCCGTCACCAGCGGCACCGACAGTTGTAGCGTCTCCGCCGTCAGACTCATCTCGGCGATCCCGCCCGGCATCATGCCCAGCGTCAGCGAACGCAGATCCAGATGGGTCAGCGCACTCAAGCCCAGCGCCGCCAACGTCGCGATCAACATGGTCAACGCCGTGCCAATCAACGTCCGCCCCATAAAGGAGGGGGCGCGGCGGAAGAACTGCCGGTTGAAGTGGCAGCCCAAACCGCTGCCAATCAGCCACTGACCAATCTGGCTGCCGCCATTGGGCAGACCGATGTGCAAATCCCAGCTGATACTTACCGCCGCACTCACCAGTAACGGCCCGAACAACCATGGATTGGGTTGGCGCAAACGCTGCCAGAGCCACGCAAGCAAACCGCCCGCCGGAAACAGAATCGCCAGCCAGCGCCAATCGACGCTGCCCGCATGAGCAATCGGGTTGCCATCGCCAAGCAAATACTTGAAAGCCGCTGGCACACACAGCACCACCACCAACACCCGCAAACTCTGCCCCGCCGCAACGTGGCTGAGCATCGCGCCGTTACGTGCGCCGAGGTTGACCATCTCCCCGGAACCACCAGGCATGCTTGAGAAAAACGCCGTGGCGCGATCCTCACCGGTGCGGCGCATCAACCACACGCCGACTACCGCCGAGACACTGGTGACCAGCGCGCCGAAGAAGATCAAACCAAAATGACTGAGCACCTGCTCCATCACCACCGGGGTGAAGTGCAGGCCGATGCCGATGCCGACGATCCACTGGCCGCACTTGCGGCCGCCAGGGATTTCCGTGAGTTGCCACGGAGTCAGGCAGCGCACGAGGATGATCGCCAGCAACGAGCCGACCATCCATGGCAGTGGCCAGCCGATCTGGCTGGCGAGGTAGCCGCCGAGCAGACCGACCAGCGGGGTTCCCCACCAGGATTTAAGTGAGGCGCGATCAAACATCGGCAATGGCGCGACGCGCGACCGAACGTTTGCGCCAGATGCGCAGCAGCGGCATCAGCAGCATGATCGCGGTCAGCACCCAGACACCGAAGGTGATCGGGCTCGACCAGAGGATTTCCAGCGCACCGTTGGAAATCGACAGCGCACGACGCAGGTTCTGCTCCATCAGACCGCCGAGGATGAAGCCCAGCAGTACCGGCGACAACGGGAAGTCGAGCTTGCGCAGGATGTAGCCGAAGATGCCGATGCCGACCATCAGGAACAGGTCGAAGGTGGTGGCGTGAACTGCGTAGACGCCGATCCCGGTGATGATCGCGATCACCGGCACCAGTGCCCAGTTCGGCACGGCGAGGATGCGGGTGAAGATGCGGATCATCGGAATGTTGAGGATCACCAGCATGATGTTGGCGATGAACAACGACGCGATCAGGCCCCAGACGATGTCCGGTTGTTGCTGGAACAGCAGCGGGCCAGGGGTGATGTTGTACAGCGACAGCGCGCCGATCATCACCGCGGTGGTGCCCGAACCTGGGACGCCGAGGGTCAGCATTGGCACCAGCGCGCCACAGGCCGAAGCACCGATGGCGGTTTCCGGCGCGGCGAGGCCACGGGCGTCACCCTGACCGAATTTGCCGCTGGCACCGGCGATGCGTTTTTCGGTCATGTAGGCCACGGCGCTGGCCAGCGTCGCGCCGGCACCCGGCAACACGCCCATGATGAAACCAAGCAGGCCGCAACGGATGTTCACCACGAACACCGACGAGGCTTCCTTGAAGTTGAACATCATCCGGCCGGTGGCTTTCACCGCTTCCTGACCGCGATGGGTTTTCTCCAGCAGCAACAGAATCTCGCTGACCGAGAACAGGCCCAGCACCAGTACGACGAATTGAATGCCGTCAGTCAGGTGGATGTTGTCGCCGGTGAAGCGGTAAACGCCGCTGTTGGCGTCGATGCCGACACTCGACAGGAACAGCCCGATCAATGCCGCTATGAAGGTCTTCAACGGTCGATCACCGGCCATACCGCCAAGACAGACAATCGCAAACACCATCAACACGAAGTATTCCGCCGGGCCGAAGGCAATCGCCCATTTCGCCAGCAGCGGCGCGAACAGGACCATGCCGCAGGTGGCGATAAATGCACCGATAAACGAGCTCCACGCCGACAGCGACAGCGCCACACCGGCGAGGCCTTTGCGGGCCATCGGGTAACCGTCGAGGGTGGTCATCACGGTCGATGCTTCGCCCGGAATGTTCAGCAAAATCGAGCTGATCCGCCCGCCGTATTCGCAGCCCAGGTACACCGCTGCGAGCAGAATCAACGCCGATTCCGGCGGCAAGCCAAGGGCAAACGCGATCGGAATCAGCAAGGCCACGCCGTTGATCGGGCCAAGGCCTGGGAGCAGGCCGACGACGGTGCCGATCAGCGTGCCGGCCAGGGCCGTGACCAGGTTGTACGGGCTCAGCGCGACGCCGAAGCCTTGACCCAAATAACCGAGGGTATCCATATCAGTTCTCCAGCACGTTGAGCAGGCCAAGGGGCAGCGGAACGTCCATCACACGGTCGAACAGCAGGTACAGACCGATGGCCATCAGCGTGGTCACCACGATGCTTGGCAGCCAGCGACCGCCATACAGGCGCGCCATCGGAATGCCGATGAGGACGCTGCTGAGGATGAAACCCAACGGTTCGAAGAGACCGGCGAACACCAGCAGCAGTGCGACGCAAATGGCGATCTTGGTCAGGGTTTCGCGATCCAGTGGCGGCTCGTCTTCACTGTGTTTGATTGGCGCCGGGCGAAACACCATGTACAACAGCGCTGCGCCCATCAGGCCGAGCATCAGCAGCGGGAAGGCGCGCGGGCCCACCGGTTCGTAGGAAAAGGCCGCTTGGTACGGCCACGCCATCAATGCCAGGCCGGCGCAAACCAGCAACAGCACGGAGGCGAAAATGCGTTGAATAAGCATGGGAGCTCCTGTGCCGCGTCCCCGTCACCGGGAACGCAGCCGCTAGACAGAGGCGATCACTGAATCAGGCCGAACTCTTTGGCCAGCACTTTGTAGTCCGCAACCTGCTTCTTCACGTAGGTGTCGAGTTCCGGGCCGGTCATGGCGAACGGGAACAGTTCACGCTGATCGCGCAGCTTGGCGAACTCGTCGGAGGCCAGCAGTTTGTCGAACGACTCTTTCCACCAGGCGTAGTCTTCATCGCTGACTTTTGGCCCGAGGTAAAAGCCGCGCACCACTGGCCAGACGATGTCGTAGCCTTGCTCGCGAGCAGTTGGGATGTCTTTCATTTCCGGCTCGTCGAGGCGCTTGTCGGCGAACACCGCGAGCAGGCGCATGTCGCCGCTCTGGATGTGCGGCATGGAGTCGGAGATGTCGGTGCTGCCGACCTGGATGTGACCGCCGAGCAGGGCCGTGGCGATTTCGCCGCCACCTTCGAGCGCCACGTAACGCAGGTCACGCGGGTTGATACCGGCAGCCTTGGCGATCAGTGCGGTTTGCATCCAGTCCTGGCTACCAACGGTGCCGCCGGAACCGATGACCACCGAGCTTGGATCTTTCTTCAGAGCCTGAACGAGATCGTCGAGGGTCTTGTAGGGCGAATCGCTTTTCACCGCGATGGCGCCGTAGCTGGTGCCGACCGCTGCCAGCCAACGCACGTTGGTCTCATCGAAGCGACCGAACTTGCCCTGCGCCAGGTTCAACAGCGAGCCACTCGACCACGCCACCAGCGTGCCGGCATCGGCCGGGCGCTGAGCGACCACGGCGTTGTACGCCACCGCGCCGACACCGCCGGGCATGTAGGTGACGCGCATTGGTTTGGTCAGCAGTTTTTCGTTGACCAAGGCGCTCTGCACCAGTTTGCAGGTCAGGTCGAAACCACCGCCGGGGGAGGCCGGGGCGATACATTCCGGACGTTTCGGTTCGGCCATCAGTTGGCCGGCAAACAGGATGCAACTGGCGGCCAGTGCAACTTTACGCAGTGACAGGTTCATTCGATTCTCCACGGGCATTGTTGTTATTCGACGTGTTTTTCTTCAGCAGGCCATTACCAGAGCGCAACGCTGTAACTCACCAGCAAACGCACTTCGTCTGCATCGCGAGCCGAGTAGTTGGAGCGGTAGGTGGCATTACGCAAACGCACGGCGACATCCTTCAAGGCGCCGCTTTGTACTACATATTTGATCTCGGTGTTGCGCTCCCACTCTTTGCCTTCTTCACCGTTCTTGAGCTTGATGTTGTCACCGCTCAGGTAACGGCTCATGAAGCTCAGGCCAGGAATGCCGAGTTTGGCGAAGTCGAAGTCGTAGCGAGCCTGCCAGGAGCGTTCTTCGGCGCCGGCGAAATCGTTGATCTGCACGAAGTTGACCAGGTACGGGTCGCTGCCATCGACATACGGGAAGGCGCTGTCGCCGGACATGTGCTGATAACCGGCGCTGAACTTGTGGCCGCTCAGCGCGTAGCTGACCAGACCGTTGAGCGAGCGGTTGTCGATCTCGCCGCCACGGGCCGCGCCCTGATCATCGCTGACGGCAAAACGCAGGTCGGTGGCAAACGTGCCAGGGCCCATCGGACGTGAGGCCACGAGACCGAAGAAGTGCTGGTTGTAGACTTCGTCGAGTTGGGCGAAGTGGTAACTGCCGGTGATCTTGTCGGTGAACTTGTAGTCCACGCCGCCAAAATCGAAGTGCTTGCCGGCGGCGGTGCCAGCGAAACGGCTGTTCTTGTTGTTGAGGGCGATGTCCTCGAAATCGGTGCTGTCGCGATCCTTGGCTTTCTCCAGTCGGCCACCGGTGAAGGTCAGGTTTTTGATTTCCTTGGAGGTCAGCAAGCCACCTTCAAACGTCTGCGGCAGGATGCGCCCGTCGTTGGGTTTGAGGATCGGCAGTTCAGGAATCAGGCTGCCGATTTTAAGTTCGGTGGCGGAGATTTTCACTTTGCCGGTCAGGCCGACTTTCGAGTACTCGTCCGCCGCGCGCCCATCGTCGTGGGTCGGCAGCAGGCCGGTGCCGGTGCGGTCCGGACTCGAATCGAGTTTTACCCCAAGCATGCCCAACGCATCGACACCGAACCCCACGGTGCCGTCGGTGTAACCCGATTGCAGATTGAGCATGAAACCCTGAGCCCATTCGTCACGCTTGGATTGCTGGGCGCTGGTGCCATCGCGAAAGTCGCGGTTGAAATACATGTTGCGGGTTTCGAACGTGGCGCTGCTGTCTTCGATGAAGTCGGCAAAACTCAGCGGCGAAAAACCGGCAAGAGCGGCGGCACTGGCGAGGGCGGTGTGGCTGAAACGGGAAGGGCGAACAGGCACAGGTGCCTTGGTCTGCATGGACGGCATGCGGGGTACTCCGTTTATTGTTCTTATTGGTCGAAAACGCTTCGTGGCGTTTTTCGTAGCGCTGTGTGGCAGCAGCGACGGCAGTCGGGACTGTCCGTGGGCCGACTCTAACCGGCTAACCTTTCACTAACCTTTCAGCTGACTTTCACGGTTTTCGGGCTTCACAGCGGCGGTTGCGGCTGTAAACTCCGCGGCAAAGCGTGGCGCCGGCCATCCCTGAACGAGGTAAAAATCCATGCGTGTTCTGCTCGTCGAAGACCATCTGCAACTGGCCGAAAGTGTCGCTCAGGCGCTCAAGAGCACCGGTCTGACCGTGGATGTGTTGCACGATGGCGTGGCCGCCGATCTGGCGCTGGGCAGCGAGGAATATGCCGTGGCGATCCTCGATGTCGGCCTGCCGCGCATGGACGGTTTCGAGGTGCTCGCGCGTTTGCGTGCACGCGGAAAAAATCTGCCGGTATTGATGCTGACCGCGCGCAGTGATGTGAAGGATCGCGTCCACGGTCTCAATCTGGGCGCCGACGATTACCTCGCCAAACCGTTCGAACTGACTGAACTGGAAGCACGGGTCAAAGCCTTGCTGCGGCGCAGTGTGCTGGGCGGCGAGCGTCAGCAGCGTTGTGGCGTGCTGGCCTATGACCTCGACACCCGGCGCTTCACCCTTGGCGAAGAATTACTGACGCTGACCTCTCGCGAACAAGCGGTGCTGGAAGCGCTGATCGCCCGACCGGGGCGGGTGATGAGCAAGGAGCAACTGGCCGCGCAGGTGTTTGGTCTGGATGAAGAGGCCAGCCCCGACGCCATCGAAATCTACGTGCACCGTTTGCGCAAGAAACTCGACGGGCAACCGGTCGCCATCGTGACTTTCCGCGGTCTCGGTTATCTGCTGGAAAGCCGCGATGCATAAGCCCAGCAGCCTGCGCTGGCGCTTGCTGTGGAACCTCGCATTGCTGCTGGTGGTGTTGATGCTCGCCAGTGGCTTGAGTGCTTACTGGAATGGTCGCGAAGCTGCCGACACCGCTTACGATCGCACGTTGCTGGCCTCGGCGCGGACCATCGCGGCGGGCCTGTCGCAACGCGATGGCAGCCTCAGCGCCGACGTGCCGTATGTGGCGCTGGATACCTTCGCCTACGACAGCGCCGGGCGAATTTACTACCAGGTCAACGATATCCATCAGAAGCTGATTTCCGGCTACGAAAATCTCCCCGGCCCGCCGCCCGGCACACCGCGCACTGACAATTATCCGGCGCTCGCGCGGTTCTACAACGCCACCTACAACGGCCAAAACGTGCGCGTGGTCAGTCTGCTGAAAGCGGTGACCGAACCGAACATGAACGGCATGGCGGAAATCCGCGTCGCCGAAACCGACGAGGCGCGCGTGAGCATGGCCCGCAGTCTGGCCGCCGATACGTTGCTGCGACTGGGCATGTTGGCGATTGGCGCGTTGTTGCTGGTGTGGTTCGCGGTCAGTGCGGCATTGCGCCCGCTGGAGCGCCTGCGCACTGCTGTGGAAGAACGTCAGCCCGACGACTTGCGCCCGCTGCCATTGGTTGAAGTGCAGCATGAACTGTGGCCGCTGGTGCGCGGGCTCAATCATTTCACCGAGCGTCTGCGCGGTCAGTTCGAACGGCAGGCGCAGTTCATTGCCGATGCGGCGCATGAGTTACGTACGCCCTTGGCAGCGCTGAAAGCTAGGCTTGAGTTGGGCCTGCGCTCGAACGATGCCGAAGTCTGGCGCTCGACGCTGGAGTCCTCGGCACAAAGCACTGATCGCCTGACTCATCTGGCCAATCAGTTGCTGTCGCTGGCGCGCGTCGAAAACGGTGCGCGGGCGATTGCCGAGGGCGGCGCGCAGTTGCTCGATCTGAGTCAGTTGGCCCGAGAACTGGGCATGGCCATGGCGCCGTTGGCGCACAAACGCGGGGTGGCGCTGGCGCTGGAGGCGGACGAACCGGTGTGGCTGCGTGGTGAGCCAACGTTGCTCAACGAATTGCTGAGCAATCTGGTCGACAACGCCTTGGCGCATACGCCGCCGGGCGGCAATGTGATTTTGCGGGTCACGGCGCCGGCGGTGCTGGAAGTTGAAGATGACGGGCCGGGGATTCCGCTGGAAGAGCGCGATCGGGTGTTCGAACGCTTCTACCGACGCAATCAGCAGGTGGCGGGTTCTGGCTTGGGCCTGGCGATTGTCGGCGAGATCTGCCGGGCACATCTGGCGCAGATCAGTCTGCACGATGGCGAGCAGGCGGGGTTGAAGGTGCGGGTCAGTTTTATTGCCGGGTGATTGTGGTGGTTTGCTGGCCCCTTCGCGAGCAGGCTCGCTCCCACTCTGGAATGCATTCCAATGTGGGAGCGAGCTTGCTCGCGAAGGTCGCGCCTCGGTCCCGGATCAGTAAAACATCGTCCGCGATTCTTCCAGATCTTCGCACAGCGCCTTGTTCTCCTGATCGATCCCAAGCTTTCTGAACGCCGGAACAGTCATTGGGTCGATCCGCGCAAACGGATGATCAGTGTCCTTGTGGCAATACAGGCTCGCCACTTGCACCAGATCGACGTAATCAATGGCCGTCGAGTCGCGTTTGAAGTCCTGATAGCGCCCCGGCAACTCCACCAGCCGCTCCGGAAACTCCCAGACGCGCAGCAGTTTGTCGCCCAGCAACGGATGAATGTGATCGATCACATGGTTGAGGCTGACCGGGTCCGAGAGCAGTTCGTAGTGGTCTTCGGCGTAGGTCAGAATCGGCAGCACGCCGATCTGATGCACCAGCCCGCCGAGGGCCGCCTGATCGGGTTTGAGTTGGGTGTAGCGGCGGCACAGCGCATAACTGACGCCGGCGATTTCCAGGCTCTTGCGCCAGACTTCGCGCATCTTCTGTTCGACCACTTCGGAGCGGGCGTGGAAGATCTGCTCCATCACCAGACCGATCGCCAGGTTGCTGCTGTAGTTGATGCCCAATCGGGTGATGGCGGTGTGCAGGTCGGTGACTTCCTGCGCGGCACGCAGCAGGGGGCTGTTGACCACTTTGATCAGGCGCGCTGACAGCGCCGTGTCCCGGCCGATCACTTTACTCAGGTCGCTGACGCTGATTTCCGGGTCTTCAGCGGCCTTGCGAATCTGCAGGGCCACTTCCGGCAACGTGGGCAGAACCAGGTCATCGTTATCGATGGCCTCAACCAAATCCTGTTGGACTTTTTCCGCCAGTTCGCTCATTTAAACTCTCTAGGGTGTTGCAACAAATGCTGCGATCAGCGCTGGATTTCGCGGTCGCGATCCAGTTCGTAAGGCAGGTCGAGCAGATGCAGCGCGGGACCTTCGAGGGTGCCCAGATGCAAATCACCGGCTTCGGCTGCTTCGGCCTGCAGCACCGCCAGGAGTTCAATGTTTTGCCCGGCCTTGGCGGCCAGCACCACTTCGCCGATGGCGCTGTTGTGGCTTGGCGCGAACAATTGTGTGCCAGGCTCCGGCAAATCAGCGGTGTCCAGGCTCAAGCGATACAGACGACGCTTGAGTTTGCCCAGATACTGCATGCGCGCGACGATTTCCTGGCCGGTGTAGCAGCCTTTCTTGAAACTCACACCGCCGACCGCCTGCAGATTGAGCATCTGCGGTATGAACAGCTCGCGGGTGCTCGGCATGACCTGGCCGATACCGGCGCGGATCTGGCCCAGCAGCCATTGATTCAGCTCGGCTTCAGGTAGGGCCGCAGACAATTTGGCTTTGATTGCGTCAGCCTGATCGGCCGGTGCCCAGAGTTCAATGCGATCGGGCGAGACGCGAATCGCGATCAGACCTTCGTTACGCGCGACGCTGTCGGTTTCGGCCGGCAGGTCCAGACCGAGGCTGGTCAAAGCGTTGTCGCCATTCTCCACGCCGAAACGCACCCAGGCGGCGCTTTCATCGGTCAGTTTCGATTTGGAGAACACCGCGTACTTTTTCAGGTCTGCCAGTTGCGGCTCCAGCAGCTCGCTGGCCATTGCCAGGAGCACGCCATCACCTTCGAGCAGAATGCGGAAGCTCGACTGCATCCGGCCTTTTTGCGTGCAACGCGCGCCGAGGCTGGCGCGGCTGTCGCTCAAGTAATTGAGATTGCAGGTCAACTGGCCTTGCAGGAATTTTCCGGCATCCGCGCCGCGAACCGCGAGAACGCCTTCATGAGACAGGGTGCAGAAAAAAGCAGAATCGGCCATGGGTCATCGCAGGGTAAATAGACTGGGGCACATCATAAGGGCGCGTTGTTGAAATGGGTAGTTGATAAAGGATCGAGGGTGCCCGACCAAAGCCGACTGTGCGACCCGCCTCGGGGCTGTATACTTGCCGGCAAATTTGAGGAGGGCTCCATGGTCGAACAAGTTGAACTGAACCGCCTGTTTTGGCACAGCCGTCGCGGCATGCTTGAGCTTGACGTATTGCTGGTGCCATTCGTGAAAGAGGTCTATGCGACTCTGAACCAGGTGGATCGCGATCTGTATGTCCGTTTGCTGACATGCGAGGATCAGGACATGTTCGGCTGGTTCATGGAGCGCAGCGAGTCTGAGGATCCAGAGCTGCAGCGCATGGTTCGCATGATTCTAGACCGTGTCCAACCCAAGTAACACGTTCGAATGCCGCTGGCATGCCTCACGGCAGTTGCTGGCGGCGTATCTGTTGGCCCAGGCGTTCGCACTGGGCTCTTTGTTGGTGCTTTCGATTCCACTCTGGGCCACGCTGCTGGGGGCTTTCGCCTGTCTGCTTCATGGCTTTTGGGTGTTGCCTCGACAAATTCTGCTGAATCACCGTCGAGCGTTTCGCGGATTGCGCCGGGACGCCGATGGCTGGCAGCTGTGGAATCAGGTGGAGGGTTGGCAGGCAGCACAGCTGCGCCCGGACAGTCTCGCGCTGCCGCTGATCGTGGTGCTGAGATTCAGGTTGCGCGGTGAATGGCGGGTCAGATCGATCTGCGTGCCAAGGGATTCGCAGGCGGCGGATCTGCACCGACGCCTGCGAGTGCGGCTCAAGTTCAGCCGACGTAGGTGGGCGGCACCAGAATAGTGTCGAGCGCCTCGGGCAGCATATCGGGATAGTCTAGGGTGTAATGCAGGCCGCGACTTTCCTTGCGTTCCATGGCCGAGCAGATCATCAACTCGGCAACTTGCGCCAGGTTACGCAGCTCGATCAGGTCGCGGCTGACTTTATAGTTGCTGTAGAACTCGTCGATCTCGTCCAGCAGCAGGCGCACACGGTGCTGCGCCCGTTGCAGTCGCTTGTTGGTGCGCACGATGCCCACGTAGTCCCACATGAACCGCCGCAGCTCATCCCAGTTGTGCGCGATGATCACGTCTTCGTCGGAGTCGGTCACCTGGCTGGCATCCCACGCGGGCAGGGCGCTTGGCGCGGCGACATTGTCCAGTTGCGCGAGAATGTCTGTCGCCGCCGAACGGGCATAGACGAAGCATTCGAGCAGTGAGTTGCTGGCCATGCGGTTGGCACCATGCAGGCCGGTGAAGCTGGTTTCACCGATGGCATACAAGCCCGGAACATCGGTGCGACCTTGTTGATCGACCATCACGCCCCCGCAGGTGTAGTGCGCGGCGGGTACGACCGGAATAGGTTGTTTGGTGATGTCGATGCCGAAACCGAGGCAGCGCTCATAAACAGTGGGGAAGTGCGTCTTGATGAAGTCTTCAGGCTTGTGGCTGATGTCGAGATAGACGCAGTCGACCCCCAGACGCTTCATTTCATGGTCGATGGCCCGAGCGACGATGTCGCGCGGTGCCAGTTCGGCGCGTTTGTCGAAGCGATACATGAAGCGCTCGCCATTGGGCAGCTTCAAGTGTGCGCCTTCGCCGCGCAGGGCTTCGGTAATAAGGAAGCTTTTCGCTTGTGGGTGGTACAGGCAGGTCGGGTGGAACTGATTGAATTCCAGGTTCGCCACCCGACAGCCGGAGCGCCAAGCCATGGCGATGCCATCACCGCAGGCGCCGTCGGGGTTGCTGGTATAGAGGTAAACCTTGGCCGCGCCGCCCGATGCCAGAATCACAAAGCGTGCGCCGTAGGTATCGACTTCGCCGGTTTTGCGGTTGAGTACGTAGGCACCGAGGCAGCGCTCGCCTTCCATGCCTAAACGGCGTTCGGTAATCAGATCAACGGCAACCCGCTGCTCCAGCAATTCGATGTTCGAACGCTCTTTGGCCTGCGCCAGCAAAGTTTTGAAGATTGCCGCGCCGGTAGCATCGGCCGCATGGATGATGCGACGGTGGCTGTGACCGCCTTCGCGGGTCAGATGAAATTCGAATCCGCCATCTTCAGTGCCGGATTGATCGTCGCGTGTGAACGGTACGCCTTGGTCGATCAGCCACTGGATGGCTTCGCGGCTGTGCTCGACAGTGAAACGCACGGCGTCTTCATGGCACAGACCGCCACCGGCGTTCAGGGTGTCATCAACATGGGATTCGACAGTATCAGTGTCGTCGAGCACGGCGGCGACGCCACCCTGGGCCCAGAAGGTCGACCCGTTGGCCAGATCGCCTTTACTCAAAACGGCAATGCGCAAATGACCTGGCAGGGTCAGCGCGAGACTCAAACCGGCAGCACCGCTGCCTATGACCAGAACATCATGTTGGAATTGTTGGCTCATTACAGGATTCCGCTCAAAGCGACCCGGGTCGGGGGTGGCGCAAGACAGCTGGATCGGCGAGTCAAGACAGCCACACAGCCCACTAGTATATAGAGGGGTGGGGCGGCACAATAGCCGAGCCGACATGGCATTGTGAAACTACTGCGTAGGAAAAAACCGCGTGCTTCGTCGGAAGTTTTTTTCACCCTTTTGGGTAGAACACGACTGTATCGGCGCTGAAACAGGATTTTCTGCCCAGGGTTGCCCAATGTCAGGGCGGTGCGGCTATAAATAATTGGAACTTTTGCCAAAGGCCCAAGATCAATAGTCGGTGCCAGAAACAAGGGACGTGTCGGCTTCAGTGCGGAATCTGCTGTTGGATTCCTGCCCGGCGAAACCGATAACAAGATTATTCGCGCAGCCGGTTTATCCCGCGCTGCGTTTTTCGTGCGTGCCAAATCAGAGCCCGCAGGAAACTTGCCTGGAGGGGGAGAACTTTTGCGAAAAGCCCGAGTCTATGTTTGCAAGTCTGGTCGTTTAGTTATGCAAGTCTCCTTCGGGCTTATCGAGGAGTGTTCATGCTAACCCAGGAAGAGGATCAGCAGCTGGTCGAGCGCGTTCAACGCGGCGACAAGCGAGCTTTCGATCTGTTGGTGCTGAAGTATCAGCACAAAATTCTCGGGTTGATCGTGCGTTTTGTGCACGACACCCATGAAGCCCAGGACGTGGCTCAGGAAGCCTTTATCAAGGCGTATCGAGCACTTGGAAACTTTCGCGGCGACAGTGCGTTTTATACGTGGCTGTACCGTATTGCCATTAACACGGCAAAGAACTACCTGGTTTCTCGCGGCCGTCGGCCGCCGGATAGCGATGTAAGTTCCGAGGATGCAGAGTTCTACGATGGCGATCACGGCCTCAAGGATCTCGAATCACCAGAACGTGCACTGCTGCGGGATGAGATCGAAGGCACCGTCCATCGAACCATTCAGCAACTGCCAGAGGATTTGCGTACGGCGTTAACTTTACGTGAATTCGATGGTCTGAGTTACGAGGACATTGCGAGCGTCATGCAGTGTCCGGTGGGTACCGTGCGCTCCCGGATTTTCCGCGCCCGGGAGGCCATCGATAAAGCCCTGCAGCCGTTGTTGCAGGAAAACTGAGACAGCGGCGACAGCCAAGAGAGGAACGCCATGAGTCGTGAAGCCCTGCAGGAATCGCTGTCCGCAGTGATGGATAACGAAGCGGACGAACTGGAATTGCGTCGAGTGCTCAGCGCACTGGATGATGTTGATACCCGTGAGACCTGGGCTCGTTACCAGATCGCTCGGGCAGCCATGCACAAGGATTTGCTGCTGCCACGTCTGGACATCGCTGCGGCAGTATCTGCTGCACTGGAAGACGAAACGGCTCCGGCCAAAGTATCTCGCAGCCCATGGCGCAACCTCGGTCGCCTGGCTGTTGCAGCCTCGGTGACTGTTGCCGTTCTGGCAGGTGTTCGCCTGTACAACCAGGACGAAATCGCTGGTGTGGAACTGGCTCAGCAATCCAATCAGCCAACCCTGGCCACCCCACAGGTGAAAGGCCCGGCTGTGCTGGCAGGCTATAGTGAGAGTTCGGAAGCCACTGGCCCGATGGCCAACGGCGTACTGCAAGGTCAACCAGGCTGGCACGATCAGCGTCTGCCAGGCTACCTGCGTCAGCACGCTCAACAGGCTGCACTGAAAGGTACTGAAAGCGCGCTGCCTTACGCACGTGCTGCAAGCCTGGAAAACCGTTAAGGAGGATCATGCGCGCCATACCTCTACTTTCGCTTCTGCTCAGTGGCTGGTTCATTGTTCCAGCCCATGCTGATGAGGCCCAGGACTGGTTGACCCGTCTGGGCCAGGCCGAGCAGCAGCAAAGCTTCCACGGCACATTCGTTTACGAGCGTAACGGTAGCTTTTCTACCCACAACATCTGGCATCGCGTCCAGAATGGCCAGGTCCGCGAGCGGTTACTTCAGCTTGACGGCTCGGCGCAGGAAGTCGTACGCATTGATGGGCATACTCAATGCGTCAGCGGCACTCTGATTGCGGGACTGGGAGATTCGCCAAACTCCGCCGCTCGACCTCTTGATCCGCAAAAGCTGAAGAACTGGTATGACCTTGCCGTCATAGGCAAATCGCGCGTGGCCGGTCGAGACGCCGTGATCGTATCGCTGACGCCTCGCGATCAGCATCGTTACGGTTTTGAGCTGCACCTGGACAAACAAACCGGCCTGCCTTTGAAGTCGTTGTTATTGAACGACAAGGGGCAGTTGCTGGAGCGGTTCCAGTTCACCAGTCTCGACACAGACGAAGTCCCATCAGACAAAGACTTGCAAGCCGACGCCGACTGCAAAGCGATTACGCTCGACAGCGACAAGGCTTCTGCCGTGAAGACTGCCCAAGTCTGGCACTCCGACTGGCTGCCGCCGGGCTTCGAGTTGACCAGCAGCACTTCGCACAAAGATCCGGAAACCAAGACTCAGGTCAACAGTCTGCTATATGACGACGGTCTGGCGCGTTTCTCGGTTTTTCTTGAGCCTTTGAATGGCGCTACGGTCACCGATACCCGTACCCAACTGGGTCCGACCGTTGCTGTCTCCCGTCGCCTGACCACGCCGCAGGGCGAAATGATGGTGACAGTGGTGGGCGAGATTCCGATAGGCACCGCCGAACGAATTGCTTTGTCGATGCGTAACAATGATGGCGCTGCAACCAGCAAGCAGTGAGCTGATTCAGTCATTACCACTTCTTCGTCGAGACGTAGATGAAATGTTTGCTGAGCATTTTCATTTGCAAAACACCTGAAAGTTTTTTATAGGTCAGAGCCTCACGGCTCTGGCCTTGTTTGTTGTTGCCGGAACAAAAATACCGGTCTGTGGTTTCCGGTGTTCCTTGCTCCATATCGCTTAACCCTGCTCGTCGTAACGGGAGCTGTATGTCGATACCTAGCTTGAAGTCTTATCTCTCCATCTTCGCCACCGTGCTGCTGCTTGGTCAGGCGATCCCTGCTGCGCAAGCGGCCGACCTGCCTGATTTCACCCAGTTGGTCGAACAAGCTTCGCCAGCGGTGGTGAACATCAGTACCACGCAGAAACTGCCGGATCGCAAAGTGAACCAGCAGATGCCCGATCTGGAAGGCCTGCCGCCGATGTTGCGCGAGTTCTTCGAACGAGGCATGCCACCTCAGCAGCGTTCGCCGGGCGGCGGTGGTCGTCAGCGTGAAGCGCAATCGTTGGGCTCGGGCTTCATCATCTCTCCAGATGGCTACATCCTCACCAACAACCACGTGATCGCCGATGCTGACGAAATCCTCGTCCGCCTGGCTGATCGCAGCGAAATGAAAGCCAAACTGATCGGCACCGACCCACGTTCCGACGTGGCCCTGCTGAAAATCGAAGGCAAGGATCTGCCGGTGTTGAAGCTTGGCAAATCCCAGGACCTGAAGGCCGGCCAGTGGGTCGTCGCGATCGGTTCGCCGTTCGGCTTTGACCACACCGTGACTCAAGGCATCGTCAGCGCCGTTGGTCGTAGCCTGCCGAACGAAAACTACGTGCCGTTCATTCAGACTGACGTGCCGATCAACCCGGG
Organism: Pseudomonas sp.; assembly: GCF_049300855.1. Classification (GTDB taxonomy): domain Bacteria; phylum Pseudomonadota; class Gammaproteobacteria; order Pseudomonadales; family Pseudomonadaceae; genus Aquipseudomonas. Next base: position 139,292 of record NZ_JBAQKH010000028.1, read on the forward strand.
CAACTCCGGTGGTCCGCTGTTTAACCTGAACGGTGAAGTGGTCGGCATCAACTCGCAGATCTACACCCGTTCCGGCGGCTTTATGGGTGTGTCGTTTGCGATTCCGATCGACGTAGCGATGGATGTGTCCAACCAACTGAAGAGCGGCGGCAAAGTCAGCCGTGGCTGGCTGGGCGTAGTCATTCAGGAAGTGAACAAGGATCTGGCCGAGTCGTTCGGTCTGGAGAAGCCAGCCGGCGCGCTGGTTGCCCAGATTCAGGATGATGGCCCGGCAGCCAAAGGTGGTCTGCAAGTCGGTGACGTGATCCTGAGCATGAATGGCCAGCCGATCGTCATGTCTGCTGACCTGCCGCATCTGGTCGGCGCATTGAAGGCTGGTGCGAAAGCCAATCTGGAAGTGATTCGTGAAGGCAAGCGCAAGAATGTCGAACTGACGGTTGGCGCGATCCCTGACGAAGACAAAGAGCTGGATGCACTGCCGAAGTCCGGCACTGAAAGCACCAGCAATCGCCTCGGTGTATCGGTAGGTGAACTGACTGCCGAGCAGAAGAAAACCTACGACCTCAAAGGTGGTGTGGTGATCAAGGAAGTGCAGGATGGTCCTGCCGCGTTGATCGGTCTGCAACCAGGCGATGTGATCACGCACCTGAACAACCAGGCCATCGGCTCCACCAAGGAGTTCGGCGAGATCGCTAAGGCGTTGCCGAAGAACCGTTCGGTGTCGATGCGCGTACTGCGTCAAGGTCGCGCCAGCTTCATCACCTTCAAGCTGGCTGAATAATCCAGCGCCAAGGTAAAAAAGAAACCGCCTCGAAAGAGGCGGTTTTTTTATGCCTGAAGCTTTTGTCCTGACGGGTATCGATCAGCCCATCATGTCCTTGATCATGCGTTCCTGCTCCATCAGCTCGCGCTGACGTGCATCGATACGCGACGACAGCGGGAAGTTGCTGCCCGCCTTGCGCTTGGCAAAATCGAGCTGCTGAATCGCCTGACGATAATCGCCGACGAGTGCGAAGTACTCGGCACGGGCCTGATGCAAGCCGATGATATTGCCCGACAGCCCGCGGGTTTCGGCGACCTGATACCACACGTCCGGATCATCGGGGCGAGACTTGAGTAGACCTTCGAGTGCCTTCTCGGCATCGGCAGCGCGATTCTGTTTGAGCAGCAGATCCACCCGAACCTGATTCAGCGGATAGTTGCCTGGGTACTGCGCGAGCATCCGATCGACCCGCGACTGCGCATCCGGCAGGCGATTATTGGTGATGTCCAGATCGACCTGGGCAAGGTTGTAGATGATTTCATTCGGCGAGGTCGCCAGCAGTTGCTTGAGATTCTCGCGGGCCTCATTCAACTGACCACCTTTGATCTGCGCAATCGCCAAGCCATAGCGCGCCACGTCGTTTTGCGGGTTTTCATCCAGTTGTGCGCGGAAACGCTTGGCGCCCAGGCCCGGGGTTTCTTCGTAGATCAACTGCACGCGCGCGCGGATCAATTGATAGCGCTTGGAGTCTTCAATGCCGCCCGGTTTGGCCTGTTCGGCGCGGTTACGGGTGTCGGCGATACGCGATTCGGTCACCGGGTGAGTCAGGAGGAATTCCGGCGGCTTGGCGTCGAAACGATACTGGCGCATCAGACGCTCGAACATGGTCGGCATCGAGCGTGGGTCGTAACCGGCCTTCTCCAGATTGAGAATGCCGATGCGGTCGGCTTCCTGTTCGTTCTGGCGGGAGAAGGTGCGCTGCGACTGAATCGCCGCCGCCTGTGTGCCGGCGATGGTCGCGATCCCGGCGTCACCGCCGCCGGCCGCAGCGATGACGATACCGGCCAGCAGCGCGGCCATCATCGGCACCTGCATCCGCTGCGAGGCTTCGACGCCGCGCGCGAAGTGGCGTTGCGACAAGTGCGCCAATTCGTGGGCGAGAACCGAGGCGTATTCGCCCTCGGTCTGTGCATTGAGAAACAGGCCGCCGTTGACCCCGACTACACCGCCCGGCGCCGCGAAGGCGTTGAGCTGCGGGCTGTTGATCAGAATGAATTCAAGGCGTCGGTCCGTCACCTGGCTGGTCTCCACCAGCTTGTAGACGCTGGATTCGACGTAGTCCTTGAGCTGCGGATCGTTGAGTTGTGAGACCTGACTGCGCAACATCGCCAGCCACGCGCGACCAAGCTGATATTCCTGTTGCGGCGAGACAATGGCAGAACTGGCGTCGCCGAGTGACGGCAGATCGTCGGCAAAGCCTGGTGAGGCGAGCAGGCAAGCGAGCGTCAGCAGGGTAGGGCGCAGAAAAGTCATGCACAAAGCCTTAGAAGACAAAGACCTTACTGTAGCCGGACACCGGGCTTGCGACCAGATATTCTAGGCAGCTCGACAGACCTGATCCGGAGTGACGCAATGACTGACGCTGTAGCCCATGACGTGGAACTGGACGCCAGTGGCCTGAATTGTCCGTTGCCGTTGCTCAAGGCGAAGATGGAACTGAACAAGCTTCAGAGTGGGGCGGTTCTCAAGGTGATCGCCACCGACGCGGGCTCGCAACGCGACTTTCGCACCTTTGCCCGATTGGCCGGTCACACGCTGCTGCGTGAAGAAGACGATTCAGGCGTTTACCGTTACTGGTTAAAAAAAGCCTGATACCGACCGCGTAAAAGACCTAAGGATTATTGATGTTCAAAGTGTTACGCGACTGGATTCAGCGCTATTTCTCCGACGAAGAAGCGGTGGTGCTGGCGGTGCTGTTGTTTCTCGCCTTCACGGCCGTACTCACCCTAGGCGGCATGCTTGCGCCGGTGTTGGCAGGGATGGTGCTGGCTTATCTGATGCAGGGCCTGGTGGTGACGCTCGAGCGTTTGCGCGTGCCGGGAGGCGCGGCGGTGGGCTTGGTGTTCGCGCTGTTCATGGGCGTGCTGATGCTGTTTATCGTCGTGGTGCTGCCGCTGCTTTGGCATCAGTTGATCACGCTGTTCAACGAACTGCCGGGCATGCTCGCCAAATGGCAATCGCTGCTGTTATTGCTGCCCGAGCGTTATCCGCATCTGGTGTCCGACGAGCAAGTGTTGCAGGCGATCGAGGCGGCGCGGGGCGAGATCGGCAAGTTCGGCCAATGGGCGCTGACATTCTCGCTGTCGAGTCTGCCGCTGCTGGTGAACATCATGATCTATCTGGTGCTGGTGCCGATTCTGGTGTTCTTCTTCCTCAAGGACCGAGTCATGATCGGCGAGTGGGTACGTGGTTACTTGCCACGTGAGCGCGCGCTGATCACGCGGGTTGCGCAGGAGATGAACCGACAGATCGCCAACTACATTCGCGGCAAGGTCATCGAGATCGTGATTTGTGGTGGCGTGACCTACATCGCTTTTGTGGCGCTCGGATTGAATTATGCGGCGCTGCTGGCGTTGCTGGTCGGTGTGTCGGTAGTGGTGCCGTATGTCGGTGCCGTGGTAGTGACCGTACCGGTGCTGCTGATCGCGTTGTTCCAGTGGGGCTGGAGCGATCAATTCATCTATTTGATGGCGGTCTACGGGATCATCCAGACACTGGATGGCAACGTGCTGGTGCCGCTGCTGTTCTCGGAGGCGGTCAATCTGCACCCGGTGGCAATCATCTGCGCGGTGCTGTTGTTTGGCGGGTTGTGGGGGTTCTGGGGGGTGTTCTTCGCGATTCCGCTGGCGACGCTGTTCAAGGCGGTGCTGGATGCGTGGCCGCGCCAGGAACCGGCGGTGGCACCGCTGCTGTAGCGATTGATCCAGATTGTTTGGTGACACTTAGGGCCCATTCGCGAGCAGGCTCGCTCCCACATTGGACTTGTGAGCACCACAGATCCAATGTGGGAGCGAGCTTGCTCGCGAAGGCGTCAATGAGGGTGACGCAAAACCATCAGGCTTTATTCAGATCCTGAGCAGCAGCCAAAACCGCATCCACATGCCCCGGCACCTTCACGCCGCGCCATTCCTGACGCAACACGCCGTCCTTATCAATCAGGAAGGTGCTGCGATCAACGCCCAGATATTCCTTGCCATACAGCTTCTTCAACTTGATCACGTCGAACAATTGGCAGACGGCTTCGTCCTTGTCGCTGATCAGCTCGAATGGAAACTCCTGCTTGCACTTGAAGTTCTCGTGGGACTTCAGGCTGTCGCGGGAAATGCCGAAGATTTCCGTGTTGGCAGCCTTGAACGCGGCGTACTGATCACGAAAACCCTGCCCTTCAGTGGTGCAGCCCGGGGTGCTGTCCTTGGGGTAGAAGTAAATCACCACTTGCTTGCCCTTCAGGGCAGACAGGCTGACAGTCTGCCCGCTGGTGGCAGGTGCTTCGAAATCCGCAACCGGTTGGTCGATGACAACGGCCATGAAAGCTTCCTTACATTGGGTTTTGTGGGCGCCAAGGCTCGATCAGTGCATCCAGGTTCATCGCATCGGCGAAGTCGAGGAACTGGTCACGCAGCCAACTGATCTGGGTGCCGGCCGGCAGGGTCACGGTGAACGTGGCGTTGAGCATGGTGCCGCCGGTCTGTGGCGCCTGATAGGTGTCGCAGGTCAGGTTTTCCAGTTCAACGTTGTGGTCCATGAAGAACTGGCACAGCTCATTGATGATGTCCGGGCGATACGCCGAGCTGACGTAAGCCACGTATGGCAGCGCTTGCGGGCGGTTTTCCAGCGCCGCACTGCGCACCACGTTGACGGTGAAAAGGTGCTTCTTGGCAAGGCCCGACAGGCTGCCTTCCAGGCGGGCGAGGGCGTCCCAGCTGCCGGAGATCTCGAGGATCAGCGCGCTGCATTCGCCGTGGCGAGTCAGGCGGGAAGTGACGACGGCGCAGCGATTTTCATGGCTGGCGCGGCACAGGACGTTAGTCAGCTCCATGGGGTTGGCGCCGAGGGCACTGATGACAAGGAATTGTTCGCGAACTGTGGGGGTGGACATGCAGCATTCCTAAAGCGATGAGCGGTCGGTAGGTTTACGCGCGTTGCTGGCCGGGGCGTGCCGTTCTGGCGGTCCGTACAAAAAGCCCCGACAAGCGCTCGCGGCTCGCTCCACTATAGCGGGAGCGCGTCGATGCGACGCAGGAACGGGGTCTGGGAGGCCGTAAAGAGAGGCTGGAACCCGGCGTACAAGCTGATCAGTACCGATCAAAGTCTGAAGGGTAGCGAAAAGCGGCGCCAAGGGGAATGGCGGCAGCGCAGTACTTCGCTTGTGCAAGCATCTTGGCGCCAGTACCATTACCGCTCTCTTTTTCCGGCAGGAGCGGTTTCATGATTGCGGGCAGTATGGTGGCACTGGTCACTCCCATGGATGCACAAGGGCGTCTTGACTGGGACAGCCTCAGCAAACTCGTGGACTTCCATCTCAAGAACGGCACCCATGCCATTGTCGCGGTCGGTACTACCGGCGAGTCGGCAACCCTTGATGTTGAAGAACACATCGCCGTCATCAAAGCCGTGGTCAAACAGGTTGCCGGGCGCATTCCGGTCATCGCCGGCACTGGCGCCAACTCGACCCGCGAAGCCGTCGAGCTGACCCGCAACGCCAAAGAAGCCGGCGCCGACGCCTGCCTGCTGGTGGTTCCGTACTACAACAAGCCGACCCAGGAAGGCCTGTACCAGCACTTCAAGCACATCGCTGAAGCAGTCGACATTCCACAGATTCTCTACAACGTTCCGGGCCGCACGTCCTGCGACATGCAGGCCGAGACCGTGATTCGCCTGTCCACCGTGCCGAACATCATCGGCATCAAGGAAGCCACCGGCGACCTGAAACGCGCCAAAGCGATCATTGATGGCGTGAGCAAGGATTTCATCGTGCTGTCCGGCGATGATCCGACTGCCGTTGAACTGATCCTGCTGGGCGGTAAAGGCAACATCTCGGTGACTGCCAACGTCGCGCCGCGCGAAATGGCCGACCTGTGCGAGGCCGCGCTCAAAGGCGACGGCGATACCGCGCGGGCGATCAACGAAAAACTGATGCCGCTGCACAAAGACCTGTTCATCGAAGCCAACCCGATTCCGGTGAAGTGGGCTTTGGTTGAAATGGGCCTGATGCACGAAGGCATCCGCCTGCCACTGACCTGGCTGAGCACACCTTGTCATGAAACGCTTCGCTCGGCCCTGCGCCAGTGCAGCGTCCTGGTTTAATTGAGGAAGTACAACGCATGAAGCGAATGGCCGGACTTTCCGCACTTGCCTTGATTATCTCCAGCACCAGTGGCTGTGGATGGGTCTGGGGGCCGGAAGGTTATTTCCGCGACCGTGGTAGCGATTACCTGCAAGCGCAACAGACTGCACCGATGCAACTGCCACCGGATGTCAGCACTTCCAAGCGTCTGGATCCGCTGCTGCCGATCCCGCGTAACGTTGCTGATGACACCGCCAAGGGCGAATACATTGTGCCGCGTCCTCAGCCGCTGTCGGCCGTTGCCGATGCCAGCGATTACTCGCTGCAGAAGAGCGGTGATTCGCGTTGGGTCGTGGCCCAGCACCCACCGGCCGAAGTCTGGCCAGTGGCGGTGCAGTTCTTCCAGGACAACGGTTTCCGTCTGGATGAACAGCGTCCGCAAACCGGCGAATTCACCACCACCTGGCAGCACTCTGACGAGCTGTCTGCGGCCATGGCCAAGCGCCTGAGCGCAGCCGGCATCGCCAGCGACAGCGAAGCCCGTGTGCGTGTACGGATCGAGCCGGGTGTGCAGCGCAACACCAGTGAAATCTACGTGGTCAGCGCCGAGCGTCCTGCCGGCAGCACTGCCGACGTGGCCTTCACCAACCGTTCGGTCAACACTGGCCTGGACGCAGCGCTGGTCGACGACATGCTCGCGAGCATGAGCCGTATCTCCGAGAAGGGTGGTTCGGTGTCGATGCTGGCCTCGCGTGATTTCGATACGCCAAGCCGTGTCAGCCTCAGCGAAGACGGCAGCGGTAACCCGGTGTTGAACGTCGGTACCGATCTGGACCGTGCCTGGTCGAGCGTTGGCCGTGCACTGGAACAGGGCGAATGGCGCGTTGAAGACATCAACCGCAGCCTCGGCCTGTACTACATCAACCTGGCCGAAAAAGCCGAGAAGAAAGACGACAAGCCTGGTTTCTTCAGCAGCCTGTTCGGCAGTGCGCCGAGCAAGGAAGAAGTTGAAGCCCGTGCCGAGCGTTATCAGGTTCGCCTGAGCAAGGTTGGCGAGAACATTCAGGTGACCGTCGAGAAAAACATCAACACCGTCGCGCCGGCTGAAGTGGCACGTAAAGTGTTGAGCGTGATTCAGGACAACCTGGGCTGATCAACCATGCGTTTTGCCGTTCTCGGCAGCGGTAGCCAAGGGAACGGCACGCTGATCGCCAGTGCTGATACGTATGTGCTGGTGGATTGTGGTTTTTCCCTGCGGGAAACCGAAAAACGCCTGTTGCGCCTGGGTGTGAACCCGGCGCAACTGAGCGCGATACTCGTAACCCACGAACATGCCGACCACGTGCATGGCGTGGGTTTGCTGTCTCGGCGCTACAATCTACCGGTCTACCTCAGTCGCGGCACTCTGCGCGGGATGCGCAAACCGATTGAACCCGCGGGCTTTCTGGCCGGCGGCGAGCAACTGCAGATCGGTGCTCTGAACATCGGGGTCATTGCCGTGGCCCATGATGCGCAGGAGCCGACCCAGTATGTCTTCAGTGATCACGAGCAGCGGCGCTTCGGCCTGCTGACCGACCTGGGTTCCTACTGCGAGCGGGTGCTGGACGGTTATCGGGACCTCGATGCATTGATGATCGAGTCCAACCATTGTCGCGATATGCTGGCCCGTGGTCATTACCCGTACTTTCTCAAGCAGCGGGTGGGCGGCGAGCTGGGACATTTGAACAACCATCAGGCGGCTTTCCTGGTGTCCGAGTTGGGCTGGCAGGGCTTGCAACACCTGGTCCTGGCCCACCTGAGCAGCAAGAACAACCTGCCGCAGTTGGCCCGGCAATGTTTTGTCGACACCCTCGGGTGCGACCCGGACTGGCTGCAACTGGCCGATCAAGATTCAGGGCTCGACTGGCGGCACATCGCCTAGCCCACCTACTTAGCAAGCGGAGCCCATCATGGAAAAACGTGAAGAACTCTACCGCGGCAAAGCCAAATCGGTTTACAAGACCGACGACGCTGACCGCTTGATCCTGCTGTTTCGCAACGACACCTCGGCGTTCGACGGCAAGCGCATCGAGCAGCTCGACCGCAAAGGTATGGTCAACAACAAGTTCAACGCCTTCATCATGCAGAAACTCGAAGCGGCCGGCATTCCGACCCAATTCGACAAACTGCTGGCCGACAACGAAGTCCTAGTCAAAAAGCTCGACATGATCCCGGTCGAGTGCGTCGTGCGCAATTACGCCGCCGGCAGCCTGGTCAAGCGTCTGGGCGTTGAAGAAGGTCTGAAGCTCAACCCTTACACCTTCGAACTGTTCCTCAAGGACGACGCCAAGGGCGACCCGTTCATCAACGAATCCCACGTCGTGGCATTCGGTTGGGGCACCGCCGAGCAACTGGTTCGCATGAAAGAACTGTCGCTCAAGGTCAACGAAGTCCTGACCAAGCTGTTCGACGACGCTGGCCTGCTGCTGGTCGACTTCAAGCTCGAATTCGGCGTATTCAGCGACGGCTCCATCGTCCTCGGTGACGAGTTCAGCCCGGACGGCTGCCGCCTGTGGGACAAGGACACCAAGAAGAAGATGGACAAAGACCGCTTCCGCCAGGGCCTCGGTGACGTCATCGAAGCCTACGAAGAAGTCGCCAATCGTCTGGGCGTACCGCTTTAATCGACGCAAGCATCTGATAGCACGAACAAATTTTCGAAAGAGGGTTTGCTTTCGGTAAAAGTGTTGTTATGATGCGCGCCGTTGGAGAGATGCCAGAGTGGCCGAATGGGACGGATTCGAAATCCGTTGTACCTTCACCGGTACCTAGGGTTCGAATCCCTATCTCTCCGCCATTACATAGAAAAAGCCCCGTAGCTGAAAAGCTACGGGGCTTTTTTGCATCCGCTCGATTGGTCTCAGCCAACCGAGCGAAAATTTGATGATGTAGGTACCGACAGCATCAACGCATGTCGATCTCGCTGAATTTGAGGGTGAGGGGCTCATCATTCAAATCCTTGAATACGAGCTTGATGGCAGGGGTCTTGGTCAGCTTGTCGTTGCTTTGCTGAAAATTCAAAGTGACGCGCGTAGGGAGGTTGCGGATGAGTTGGAATCTTGCCCAAGGGCGATCTTCCACCTGGCCTACTCGAATCGATTCGAATTTCAGCGGGCCTCCCGATGCATCGAAAAGGCGTGTGCTTTCGTCGAAGCGGAAACTGCGATCCACATTCATGTTTGTTAGTTCGAATGTGCAGGTTGGCAATCGACCGATATTTTCGCAGCCATCCAGTTCAATGCGTACGTTGTCCAGGACTTCCAAGCGCTTGCCGAGCAGATTACTCCCCTCGTTCTCAACGATTTTTGCCTGAAGCTTTGCAAATTCGAATGAGGGTTTGGCGTACTCCGTACCCAAGATAAAGAAACCGAATGACATCCCGGCGATGATGAGGAACTGCAGGGTGCCTCTCAGCAATGGCGTGAGATTTCGAATTTGCCATCCGATCGAAACAGCACCCAGAAACATAAAGGTGCTGACCAGCAAGACCACGTTTTTCCAGCTGATGAAACTGAAGCCGAACACGCTAGGGTCTGGTACTGCGTAGGTGATCAGTGCCCACATGGCGCCTAGCAGAACACCAAGCCCCGCCATGCCTCTCGTTATCAAGGAAGTGAGTTTCTGTGTCCGGGAGAGGGGCGCTGATAAATCCTGAGAGGGGGTCAAAGTTACGAACTCCTTGTTTCGTAGCCTGATCATGTATCCATGATGGTGAATGTCGGGCCGATGAGATGAGAATCCCAGGTATCAGGGATTGGTGGGTTGTGGCAGGTTGCCATTATCCATCTGCGACGGTTCGGGTAAAGCCGTATCTTGATTACATGCAGTTGCGACGGGGCGATTTTTCAGAGACTTGGATGCTGCCTACGTACAATAGGCAGCACGTTCATTTCTTAGATCTCCTTAACCGGCGTCTCCCCCTGCACAGCCTTGATCAGCCCGATCACATGCAAGCAATCCGCCTTGTTCACATAAGACTCGCCGCTGGCGATCGTCTCGTGATTACCCGCCCTCAGCCTCCAGCGCCATTGCCCTTTGCCGGTGCTCGGGGTGCCTCTGGATTGCCTGTAAATCTCGAAATACATTCAGTTCGCTCCATGCGATGGTTTGCTGCGTCAGCCCTTGTGACGCATCGACGCAAGCCTAGCGCAGGCGGTTTTTTTGGCTATCGGGGATGTGTTTCCAATCATTGGCAGATGTTTCTCAAGCGCCCGGACTAGAGCGCGGGAATAGGCCTCTGGATTGGCCGATACGTCACCGTCTGATCCTTGCAACACCGTCGACGCTCCTGCTTAATACGGGACGGCTCATGGCGTCGAAAATCGTTTGGCGACCGACAATCACTATAAAAAGAGCATTCCTTTGACTGAGCACGGAACGCAACAGACCGGGCAGGTGACGTTATCGCTGGTGGTCCCCGTTTTTAACGAGGAGGACAGCCTCGACACGTTTCTGCGGCGCATCAATGAAGTCTTTCAGACGCAGGCGTTGGTTGATCTTGAACTGGTGTTCGTCAACGACGGCAGCACCGATGCCACGCTCGAGCGCTTGATTGAGCATCAGCGGCACGATGCCCGCCTGCGTATCGTCGACCTGAGTCGAAATTTCGGCAAAGAGGCTGCGTTGTCCGCCGGTCTGCAGATCGCCACCGGGCAGATCGTGGTGCCGATCGACGCCGATCTGCAGGACCCGCCCGAGGTCATTGTGCAGATGATCGAGCGTTGGCGAGAAGGCTATGAGGTCGTGCTCGGTCATCGTATCAGCCGTCACAGTGATACCTGGGCCAAGCAGACGTCGGCTCATTGGTTCTATCGTCTGCACAACAAAATCGCCGAACAGCCATTGCCCGAGAACGTCGGCGACTTTCGCCTGATGGATCGCTGCGTAGTGGACGCCCTGCTGACGCTGCCCGAATCGCGGCGCTTCATGAAAGGACTGTTTGCCTGGGTCGGTTTTCGCACGACTCATGTCGATTACGAGCGCCCTGAGCGCGTGGCGGGGCAGAGCAAATTCAATGGCTGGCGGCTGTGGAATTTTGCCTTGGAAGGCATCACCAGTTTCAGCACCGAACCGCTACGCGTTTGGACATACGTGGGGGCGCTGGTGTCACTGGTGTCTTTTGCTTTCGCTATCTTCATTGTTCTGCGCACCCTGATTCACGGTGTCGACATGCCCGGTTATGCCTCGCTGATGGTCGCTGTGACCTTCCTCGGCGGGCTGCAATTGATCGGTATCGGCGTGCTCGGTGAGTATCTGGGCCGCACTTACATCGAATCCAAACGCCGGCCGGTTTTTCTGGTGCGTCGCGTCTACGACCCCAAGGACTGATACATGGATCTCAAGGAAACCGACATCCTCGGCGACAGCATCAACGAGCATTGGTATTACTGTTCCAAAGCGGCGGCTACCAAGCGTTTACTGGGCGATGCGCCCATTAGCCGGATACTTGATGTGGGCGCCGGCTCGGGTTTTTTCTCCCATCATTTGTTGACGCATACCGATGCTCGCGAAGCGTGGTGCGTGGATATCAGCTACCCCGCCGACTCCAGCGCGACCACCGCCGGTAAACCGGTGCATTACCGTCGCGGGATTGAAACCATCGAGGCCGATCTTGTGCTGTTGATGGACGTGCTGGAGCATGTCGATGACGACCTCGGGCTGCTCAAGATGTATGTCGATAAAGTGCCGTCCGGTAGCCGATTCCTGATGACAGTGCCGGCATTCCAGTTCCTGTGGAGCGGCCACGATGACTTTCTCGAACACAAGCGCCGCTACACCCTGCCTCAGTTTGAAACGCTGGCGCGCGATGCCGGACTGACGGTGCAGCGCGGTGCCTATTATTTCGGCGCGGTGTTCCCGATTGCGGCGGCATTGCGCTTGTTGCCGCAAGGTGCGCAAGCCCAGGCACCGCGCTCGCAACTCAAGCGTCATCACCCGTGGGTGAACGGCATCCTCAAAACCTTGTGCCGCCTGGAACTGCCGCTGATGAGCGTCAATCGCCTGGCCGGTTTGAGTGTGTTTGTGCTGGCGCAAAAACCGTGACGTCGGAGCAAAACTCAGCGCTGATTCAGCGCGGATTACGCTTTGCCGTGACCGGGCTGTTCGTCACCGCGGTGCATGCGCTGGTGGCGGTGCTGTTCATCCACTTCATCGCCGCGCAACCGCCGCTTGCCAACGGTGTGGCGTTTGCTGTGGCGACGGTGGTGTCCTACGTAATCAACACCACCTGGAGTTTTTCTGCCCGGTTGCATGGCCGGACGCTGCTGCGTTTTTCGCTGGTGTCCGTAGGCGGTTTTTTCCTCGCGATGTTCGTTGCCTGGGCCGCACAGATGGCCGGGTTGCACTATCTGCTGGGTATCGTTGCGGTGGCGCTGACGATTCCAGCGTTCACCTTTGTCTTGCACAATTTCTGGACCTATCGATGAAGGCTTCAAGGAACCACCCGGCGTTGGCTCTTTTGCCTTTGCTGCTGGGCGTATTGGCGTTTTTCTGCGTGATCGGGCCGCAAGCGCTGGATCCGCAAAACATTGCCTGGCTGGAGCAGGGCGATCCGGCCACGCATTATCTGGGTTGGGAATATTTCCGACATTCGCCTTGGACCTTTCCGCTGGGGCTCAACCCGTCCTATGGACTGGAGTTGGGCAGTTCGATCATTTTCTCCGACTCCAATCCGCTGCTGGCGCTGCTGTTCAAACCGTTCAATGCCTGGTTACCGGCGACCTTCCAGTATTTTGGTCTGTGGCTGCTGGCGTGCTTCGTACTGCAAGCCTGGTTCGGCTGGAAACTGCTGGGGCTGATGACGGGGAATCCGCTGATTCGCTTGCTGGGCACAGGTTTACTGGTGATTTCGCCGCCGATGTTCCTGCGCATGGGCGGACACCTTTCCTTGTCCGGGCATTTTCTGATTCTGGCAGCGCTGTACCTGGCGTTGTTGCCGAACCTGTATCGACGTCGTCTGGCCTGGGGCGCGCTGCTGGCAGTGACGGCGATGGTGCATGCGTACCTGTTGGCGATGGTGGCGTTGATCTGGGTGGCAGATCTGCTTGGCAAGACCTTCAGCCAACAATTGCCTCGGCGTCAAAGTCTGCTCGAAGGCATGTCGCTGTTCGCCGTGGTGACTGTGTGCTGTTGGCAGGTCGGTTACTTCACTATTGCCGACGGCGTGCAATCCGGTGGTTTCGGTTTGTACCGGATGAACCTGCTGTCACCTGTCGATCCAGCGGGCTGGTCGTTCATTTTGCCGGATCTGCCAAAAGCCGGTGGCGATTACGAAGGCTTCAACTATCCGGGCCTGGGTGTGCTGTCGCTGGTGCCGTTGGCGCTGATTGCCTGGCTGAGAAACCGACAACCGTTGAAGGATGAACTTCGCATTCGCCCTTGGTTAGTACTGGCGTTGCTCGGTTTATCGTTGTTCGCGCTATCGAACCAGATCGGTGTCGGCGCGCACACATTCAGCTACCCGCTGCCGAAAATAGCCATCAAACTGGCCAATATTTTCCGCGCCTCGGGGCGGATGTTCTGGCCCGTGTTGTACGCGCTCATCGTGTTGGTGATGTTCTTGCTGGTGCGCGGTTACCGGCCACGCATCGTCGTCGCGGTGCTGGCGCTGGCGTTGACGATACAGGTTGTCGACACGCGCAATGGCTGGATGGGGTTGCGCAACAGCAAGATGATGACGCCGTCCGCAGAATGGGCAACGCCGATGCGGGATCCGTTCTGGGCGAGCGCGGCGGCGCATTACCCGAACATCCGCAGCCTGATGCCGCAGAATCAGTCCGAGCGCTGGCAAGTGATTGCCGATTTCGCCGCGACCCACGGCCTGAAAACCGATGCCGTGTATCTGGGCCGCATGAGTTCCAGGGCGCTGGAGCAAGCCCGGCAGAAAACACAGCGCATGCTCGAATCAGGGCAGTACGACAGCGACTCGTTATACATCCTCGATGATACGGTGCTGGTCGATGCCGCCAAAAGCGTCAACAGTGACACGGACCTGCTGACCAGAGTGGATGGCCTGGTGGTGCTCGCACCGGGCTGGAAGCATTGTGCGCAGTGCCTGAGCATGCCTGATGAGGGGCGGCGGATGTCATCTGTGACCCTGATGCGTCCGGGTCAGGCGCTGACCCTCAACTACTCCGCCCGGCAGTTGGCCAGCGGTTGGTCGACCCCGGAAAACTGGGGAACATGGTCGGCGGGGCAGCAGGCGAAGATCGACTTGCGGGTGACACCCGTGGCGCGCTCGATTGTGCTGGAGGTCATGGCATTCGTTGTGCCGCAACACCCGGCGCAGCGAGTGATTGTCAGTTTGAATGGCGAACAGGTGCTGACCACGCGCCTGGTGCAGCTTCAGGATAATCATCTGGAAATACCGATCACCCCGACCATCCGACAGCGCCTGGCGGGCGATGATCGCCTGACGATCGAGTTGCAATTACCCGACGCCATCAGCCCTGAACAATTGGGTATCAATGACGATTCACGGGTCATGGGGCTGGGCCTGAAGCGTTTGACAGTGAACTGACGCACCGTGGTGATGGACGCCGGGGCCCCGGCCTTTCTACACTGCCGGTATTCCGGGGGGCAGGGGGCAAGGGATGAATCGCAATGAATTACGCAAGGCCGACATCAACCTGATGGTGGTGTTCGAGACCTTGATGCTGGAGCGCAATGTGACCCGGGCCGCGGAGAAGTTGTTTCTCGGCCAGCCGACCATCAGTTCGGCACTCAATCGTTTGCGTACGATGCTTAACGATCCGCTGTTCATCCGCGTCGGCCATCGCATGGAACCGACGGCCCGCGCCGAAGATATCTTTCGTCACCTCAAGCCAGCGCTGGATTCACTCTCGGTGGCGTTGAGCCTGACCCGCGATTTCGATCCGGCCGTCAGCACCATGACCTTCCGTATCGGCCTGTCCGATGATGTCGAATTCGGCCTGCTGCCGCCGCTGCTAAGGGCGCTGCGGCAAGAGGCGCCGAACGTGGTGTTCGTCGTGCAACACGTCGATTACTGGCGGATTCCCGATCTGCTCGCCGCGGGCGACATCACCGTTGGCATCAGCCAGACCCGTGGTCTGCCGGCCAATGCCAAGCGTAAGTTGTTGCGGCACATTCAGCCGAGCATCCTGCGCGCCGATGCTTCCGATACGCCTTTGACCCTCGACGAATACTGCGCGCGCCCGCATGTGCTGGTTTCGCACACCGCCAACGTCAGCGGTTTCGCCGATGAGTGGCTGGCGGAACTGGGCCGCACCCGTCAGGTGGTGCTGTCGGTGCCGCAATACAGTGCGTTGCCGGCGCTGCTGGCCGGCACCGACCTGATTGCCAGTCTGCCGGATTACACCGCGGCGGCGATGGCCACTTCCGGATTGCTGTTCAAGGAACCGTTCCCGTTCAAGACGCCGACGCTGGATCTGTCGATGGTCTGGCTCAGCCACGTCGACAGCGACCCGGCAGAGCGTTGGTTGCGCTCCAGGCTGGAACAGTTCATGAGTGAACGGCCATTGACTCCAGCCTGATGAGCCTCACATGGATATGTGAAAGTCCGCAGAAGGGTAGGGCAATGCTGTGCTATATGTACGACCTTTCTGCCGACTACCCGGAGCAATCCCGATGCCACACCTGCACATGGAATACACCGCCAACCTGCCGCACTTGAACGCTGACGTCGCGTTGATCCGGCTCAACAACACCTTGGTGGGCTCCGGTCAGTTTGCGGCAGAGTTCGATATCAAGAGCCGTGCGATCAAGGTCGAGACTTTCAAGGTCGGTACGGCCATGAGCGAGCGTGCGTTTGTCTACGTGAAGTTGGCGTTGCTCAGCGGGCGCTCGCCGGAAATCAAGAAGCAGCTGTCGCAAAGCCTGCTGGCAGTGCTGCAGGATCTGTGCGAATGGCCGGCCGGCGTTGAAGTGCAGCTGTGTGTAGAACTGCTCGACATCGATCGCGAGTCCTACACGAAAACCGCCATCAGCGGGTAAGGCTCAGGCCGCTTCCAGCTCGCTGCACACCTTGATGACCTGCTCGCGCAGCCAGACATTGGCGCTGTCCTGATCGACGCTCTGGCTCCATTGCATGTCGAGGGTAAAACCGGGCAAGCCGTTCGGCGCCTCGCAGTGATTGAACACGGCTTCGTTGGTCAGCAATCGCTGGATACGGCGGGGCAGGGTGAGGATGAAGTCGGTGCCGGTGATCATCTTCAGTGCCGCGCTGTAACTGTTCGACCGCGCGACGATCTGGCGCTTCTGTGCCTGTCGCGCGAGCCAGCCGTCGACCATGTTGGTGGTCGATGTCCACGGCGTCGGAAACACATGCCGTCGCTCGGTAAAAGCTTGCAGGCTCAGGCGCGGTTCCAGCGGTGTGGCACGCTTGTCGAAAACACAGACCAGGTCATCTTCCAGCAGCATCCGTGACTTGAGGTCGCTGTGATGGCGGTGGAAGTTGGGGCCGAAACTGATCACCAGATCGAGGCTGCCATCGCGCAACTCGTCGGCCGGCACGTCGGTTTCAAACTTGTGCATGTTGACCATCACCGGCAAGTCATCGAAGTCAAAGCGCTTCAACAATCGCGGCAGGATCAGTTGTTCGAAATATTCCGGGGCGCAGATGTTGAAAGTGACCGCTTGTTGCGTCGGGTCGAACGCAGCGGCGCCGGCGTGGCACAGGTTGATGCTTTCGAGAATTTTCTGCACGTGGCCGTACATGCTGCTGGCCTTGTAGGTGGGGCGCATGCCGGTGCGGGTATTGATGAACAGTTCGTCTTCGAAACTGGTGCGCAGTTTTTTCAGGCAGTAACTGACGGTGGACTGACTGACAAACAGCGTTTCCGAGACGTCGGTGACGCTGCTCTGCTCATACACGGCGATAAACACCATGAGATCCTGCATGTCGAGCTTGCGTAGCAAGTTACTGTTCAGCATCCGTTCTGTCTCGCTGTGCTCCTTGCGCTGAATCCGCGCAAACGTGTGCGAATGATCCTAACGGAACGATGGTGCCAGGACAAAGCCCTGTAGGACGTTTCACGTTCAGTTGTGGGACAGAAAGTTTTAGTAACACGACGTCGACGTTCAAAGCGCTAAAACATGGCCAGAGGCCTCTAGCCTGATCAGGAAAAGTGGCGCGGGTAATGCCGGGGATCGAAGCGCAGCACCATCAATAACATGATCGCCATTACCGCCGTCAGCGACCACCAGGCCCATTCGAAACTGCCCAGTTGGTCGCGGACAATCCCCGCCAGCAATGGCGAGAGGCCGGCAATCAGGTAGCCAATGCCCTGCACGAATGCGGTGAGCGCCCCGGCGCGTTGCGGGTTGTCGAGGTGATCGAGCGAGACAATCAGGCTCATCGGAAACAACCCGCCAATACCCAGACCTAACAAGCACGGCCACAGCAGGCTGAGATGAGGCGGGCCGAGAATCAGTCCGCAAAAACCGGCGATGATCAATCCGAGCAGAACCATCAGCACGGCCCGCCGATCTCGGCTGCGGTTGGCGATCGCTGGAACCACCAGGCCGGACAGTACCTCCATGGCCGTGAGAAAACCCAACAACAGTCCGGCGTTTTGTTCACTCCAGCCTTTTTCCACGTAGTACGGGGCGAGCCAGGCGAGCACACAGGTGTAGGACGCTGTCCCCAAACCGAAGAAGATCGCGAGTAACCAGGCGCGGGGATTGGCGAAGAACGAGTCTTTTCTGCTTGCCGTCGCCACGGAGGCGGGCAATTGGCCGCGTTGCGACCACCAGAACACCAGCGCGAGCAATGCCAGGATCGCCCAGATCGCCAAGCCGTGACGCCAGCTGCCGGTTTGCACCATCACCAGCGGTGCGAATGAGGCCACAAGCGCCGCGCCGCCCATGATCGACGTGACGTACACGCCCATGCACAGCGCGACGTTGTCGGCGAAGCGCGATTTGATCAACACGGGCATCAACGCCTGAATCAAAGCAATGCCGATGCCCGCCAACACGGCGCTGGCGATCAGTTCGGCGGCGGATTCGATAAACAGCCGCGACAGCGTCGCCAGGCCAATGATCAGCAGAGACAACAGCACCGTGCGCTGTGCGCCCAGACGCTGGCTGATGCCAAGGCCGAAAAACATTGCCAGCCCCATGGCCATCACCGGCAGCATCGTCAGCAGTGAGGCGAGGCTGAAACTCAGTGGGATGTCAGCGCGAATCGCCGAGAGCAATGGCCCGACCGCCGCCATCGACGGACGTAAATTGAGCGCGACGAGGCTGATGGCGAGCATCAACCAGACAGCGGGGCGAGCGGTGGCGCGGACGTTTTCCATCATCAGACCTGTGAGCGTGGGGCTGACGATTAGGCGCGGAGCCACTTGTACCGGGCAAACCAGAAAATCCGGAGCAGTATTTAAAAACTCGATACCTCCCCCCTGTGGGAGCGAGCAGGCTCGCTTTCAAAATGAACAACCGTGTGGTTTTTTCTGAATAAAAGCTGAACCATTCTCAAATACTTCGCAAGTTTCAGCATATCGCCAAGCGCCAACTAATCGTTGGCGTCTTTTTCACAAAAAATTGATGGTTGCCTGCTTAAAGTTTGTCATGCCTTAGTTAATGAAATTTTCACAATTGAATTTTTTGTCATTGGCCGAGGCTCTTCTTTTCAGGAACTGCCCCTTTCTATGTTGAAGTTAAAAGCCGTGCGCCCGGAATGGGTGACGTTGATTGCCAGCGCCTTTCTTTTAATCGGCTGCAATTTTGTCCTCTGGCAGCATCTGTTCGAGATCACCGCCGCCGATGGCAAGGGCATCGCCATGCGCCTGGCGTTCGGGGTGATGATCCTCGCGGCGTTCAACATCGTGCTGACGGCACTGGCTTTTCGCCCGTTACTCAAACCGCTGTTGACGCTGGTATTTCTGCTCAGCGCCGGCGTGGCTTATTTCATGGGGCAGTATGGCGTCATGATAGATGCCGGCATGTTTCGTAACTTTGCCGAAACCAATGTTACGGAAGTGCGTGATCTGCTCTCTTTGAAGTTATTTGTTTATATTCTGCTGCTGGGTGTTTTACCGTCCTGGTTGTTGTGGCGAGTTCCAGTCAACTATCGTCGCTGGCACCGTGAGTTGCTCAGCAAAGTTATTGTCAGTGTCGCCTCGGCGGCAGTGATTGGCGGCGTGGCACTGGCCAACTATCAGGGTTTGTCTTCGCTGTTTCGCAACCACCACGAAATTCGCTTGATGCTGGTGCCAAGCAACTACATCGGCGCTTCGGCCGGTTACCTGCGTGAGCAAGTGGTGTCGGCGCAGCAACCGTTCATCAAGATTGGCGAAGACGCTGCGCGTAATCCGGACGTGAAGCTTCAGCCGCGTAAATCCCTGACCGTGTTAGTCGTGGGCGAGAGTGCCCGGGCAGAGAACTTCGGCATTCTCGGTTATGGCCGCGACACCACACCGAAGCTGGACAAGGAAGCCGGGCTGATCGCCTTTACCGACGTGCACTCGTGCGGCACGGAAACCGCTGTTTCGGTGCCGTGCATGTTCTCCAACATGGGCCGCAAGGACTACGACGCGAGCAAGGCGAAGAACGAAGAAGGCCTGCTCGACGTGCTCAAGCGTGCCGGTATCGATGTGATCTGGCGCGACAATCAGTCCGGCTGCAAGGGCACTTGCGACCGCGTCACCCTGCAGGATGTCAGCAACTTGAAAGACCCGGCGCTGTGCGCCAACAGCGAATGTCGCGACGAAATCCTTCTGCAAGGCCTGCAAAGCTTTATCGACCACTTGGACAAGGACACCGTTTTAGTTCTGCACCAGATGGGCAGTCACGGCCCGGAATACTTCAAGCGTTATCCAAAGGAATACGAGCACTTCACCCCGGTGTGTGAAAGTAATGCACTGAACAATTGCAGCCGCGAAAGTATCGTCAACGGCTACGACAACACCTTGGTGTATACCGACCATGTGCTGTCGAGCCTGATCGATGTATTGCGCAGCAACCAGAACAAAGTCGACACCGCCATGTTGTACCTCTCGGACCATGGCGAGTCGTTGGGCGAATACAACTTGTTCCTGCACGGCACGCCTTACATGTTGGCGCCGGAACAACAGAAACACGTGGCGATGCTGGCGTGGTTCTCCGACAACTACCAAAAGGCCTACTCGGTCGACACGCATTGTTTGCAGATGAGCCGTGACAAACCGCTGAGCCAGGACAACCTGTTCCACTCGATGCTTGGCCTGCTGGAGGTCAAGAGCAAGGTCTATCAAGCGGATCTGGACATGTTTGCCGGTTGCCGTGGCGCGGTGATCGACGGCGTGCTGGCCAAGGACTGAAGTGTTTCGGGCTCGTCGTTTTGACGCGACGGGCCTGTCTGTTTCCTCTGTCAGACTATTCTTGCTCTTTGGCAGGACATTTCGTTACAGCTCTTGCCCTTCGCAGGCGCGTAAATCGCCGGTGGCGATATATACTGCGCGCCATTCTTCAAGGGAGAGCCGTGTGGCCATCGATATTCACTGGATTCGCGACAACGAAAGCCTCGCGCAGTTTTGCGCCGAGTGGCAGCAGCTGCCGTTCGTTGCCCTCGACACCGAATTCATGCGGGTCGACACCTTCTACCCGATTGCCGGCCTGTTGCAGATTGGCGACGGTAAACGCGCCTACCTGATCGATCCGCTGACCATCAATGCCTGGCAGCCGCTGGCCGCGCTGCTGGAAAACCCGGCGGTGCTGAAAGTCCTGCACGCTTGCAGTGAAGACCTCGAAGTGCTGCTGCGCCTGACCGGCAGCCTGCCGGCGCCGATGTTCGACACGCAACTGGCTGCGGCCTATCTGAACCTCGGTTTCTCGATGGGCTATTCGCGACTGGTGCAGGAAGTGCTCGGCATCGAGCTGCCGAAGGGCGAGACCCGTTCCGACTGGTTGCAACGGCCGTTGTCCGACACGCAAATCAGCTACGCCGCCGAAGACGCTGTGCATCTTGCGGAGGTTTTCGTACAGCTGCGGCCGAAACTGTCTGACGACAAGTTCGCCTGGGTACTGGAGGACGGTGCTGAACTGGTCGCCAACCTGCGCCGCGAAACCGACCCTTACGAGGTCTATCGCGAAGCCAAACTGGCGTGGAAACTGTCCCGCGCACAACTGGCGGTACTGCGCGAGCTGTGCGCCTGGCGTGAAAAAGAAGCGCGAGCCCGCGATCTGCCGCGCAACCGCATCGTTCGTGAGCATTCGCTGTGGCCGCTGGCCCGCACGCAACCGGACAACCTCGCCGCACTGGGCAAGATCGAAGACATGCATCCGCGTACCGTGCGTCAGGATGGCCAATTTCTGCTTGATCTGATCAAGCGCTCTGGCAGTGTGGGGCCTGATCAATGGCCGCCTGCCGTAGCGGAGCCATTGCCGATCGAAGCGGCTGCGTTGATCAAACAACTGCGCGCATTGGGCCAGGCTGCGGCCGAGCGTCTGGGCATCGCCCCGGAACTGATGCTGCGCAAGAAAACCCTCGAAGCCCTGGTCAAAAGCGGCTTCCCCGAGGGGCCTTACCAATTGCCTGAGTCGTTGCGTGGCTGGCGCCGCGAACTCATGGGTCAGAAGCTGCTCGACAGCCTGGCCACCGCCGGAGAACAGCCTTGAAACGTATTTGCTCTATTTACCAAAGCTCGAAGCGCAAGGGCATGTATCTCTATGTGCTCAAGAGCGATGAGCTGGAACGCGTGCCCGAGGGCCTGATGGCGGCTTTCGGCAAAGCCATATTTGCCTTCAGTCTGGTGTTGACGCCCGAGCGCAAACTGGCCAGCGAGGACATCGTCGTGGTCCTGGAAAACCTCGACAAGCAGGGCTATCACCTGCAGATGCCGCCAGCCGAGGACGAGTACATTGAGCACTTGCCCGAAGAGTTGCTGCGACGCAACGACCCGGTCTGATCTGCGAGGCCCTGTCCTGGGCCTCGGTTAACCCTGGAACTGTTTTTTACCGCGATGGCCGGCCAACATCCGACGGCCGTCTGCACGGTTTGCGAAAGGTTTGAAGATGCGCGTTCTGATTGCCGAACACGACCACGCGATATACGCCCGGCTGCTGCGTCAGGCAGCGCCCGAGCTTGAAGTGCTGACCAGCGGCGACTCTGCCGAACTGGCCCGTCTGGCCGCCGATTGCCCGGTGTGGCTGGGGCAGCCGGATCTGTTGGCGACCCTGTTGCGCCAGGGCCATCAACCGCAATGGCTGCAATCGACCTGGGCCGGCATCACGCCGCTGCTCGCTGACGGCCTGCGCCGTGATTACCGGTTGACCCGTGCGGTGGGGATTTTCGGTCAAGTGATGGCCGAGTATGTGCTGACCTACATCCTTGGCCACGAACGCGAAGTGCTGGCGCGCCTGGTCAGCCAGGTCGAGCGCAAGTGGGACAACCGCAGCGGCCAGAGCCTGGTCGGGCGCAAAGTGCTGATCGTTGGCACCGGCGACATCGGTCAGAGCGTGGCGCAGTTCCTGCTGCCGTTCGGCATTGAGCTGTACGGGATTGCCAGCAGCGCCCGTGAGCAGGCGCCGTTTGTCGAGGTCGGTTCGATGGCTGATCTGCCGCGACTGGTGGGTGAAGTGGACTACGTGGTCAATCTGCTGCCGAACACCGAACACACCCACGATATCTACGACGCGGCGCTGTTCAAGCAATTCAAGCCGACCGGGTTGTTTATCAACGCCGGGCGCGGGGTGGCGGTGGTTGATGCGGATCTGGTGGAAGCCTTGAAAGAAGGGCATCTGGCAGGCGCCGTGATCGACGTTTGCCGTCAGGAACCACTGCCGCAACGGCATCCGTTCTGGACAGCGTGGGGTTTGTTGCTGACCGGGCACAGCTCGGCACCGACGTCACCGGCGTTGATGGTGCAACTGTTTGTCGAGAACCTGAAGGCGTATCAGGCGAGCGAAGCGTTGCGCGGGGAAGTGGATTTCGATCGCGGGTATTGATTCCCACGCAGATCGTTCCCACGCAGAGCGTGGGAACGATCATTTCGGTACGGCTTAGAGGGTGAAGTCGCCTTCTGCCGCCAGTTCGTTCAGCGGACGGCGCGGGCTTGGCTCTTCGCGGGCTTGCAGGTATTCAGCCAGCGTTGCCTTGTCACCCAGTTTGCCAACGGCCACGGCAGCATGCAGCGCATAACCTTCAGGAATATTCAGCTCCTTGCGCGTCAGTTCCTGATCGAAACCGGCCATGCCGTGAGTGTGCCAGCCGCTGAGGCTCGCTTGCAGCGCCAGATGGCCCCACGCCGAACCGGTGTCGAAGGTGTGCCACAGCGCCGGGGTTTCTTCGCTCGCGCCCGGTGCGGTGAAGGTGGTTTTCGAAATCACGATCACCAATGCCGAGGCGTGCTGCGCCCAACTGCGGTTGAACTCGTTCAACAGTCCCAGATAGCGCTCCCAGTTCGGCGTATCGCGACGTGCATAGAGGAAACGCCATGGCTGCGAGTTGTACGCCGAGGGCGCCCAGCGTGCCGCTTCGAAGAAGCTCAGCAGGGTTTCTTCCGGAATCGCTTCCCCGGTGAAGGCGCGCGGCGACCAGCGGTCGGTGAATTGCGGGTGAATGGCGTAATCGGCAACGCGAGGGTTGGCACTCATCGAGAGATTCCTTGCTACGTTTGAGTCATGAATTCGAGGCAAAACCCTACGTGGCGGCGGTTGGGCTGACAAGCGCGATTTACCGACAGTCGCCAACGCTTGGCCCGCAAGGCCTTGAGCACTAGACTGGCGGCCTTTTCACCACCTGATGTTGATGCTTGAGCCATGGTCGCCAAAGACGAACCGTTCTGGATACGCAAAACCCTCGATCAACTGGATCACGAGGAGTGGGAATCGCTGTGCGACGGCTGTGGTCTGTGCTGCCTGCAGAAACTCGAAGATGAAGAGGACAACAGCGTTTATTACACGCGCATCGCCTGCAAACTGCTGGACCTGAAAACCTGCCAGTGCAGTGATTATCCGAATCGCCTCAAGTTTGTTCCGGACTGCATTCAGCTCACTCCTGGCCAGGCCGAAGAATTCAAATGGCTGCCGCCGACCTGCGGTTATCGCCTGGTCAGCGAAGGCAAGGATTTGCCGTCGTGGCACCATCTGGTCAGCGGTGATCGCGACGCGGTGCACCACGAACGGATTTCCCAGTCCGGGCGCATGCTCGCCGAAGGCAGCGTGCCGGAGGATGACTGGGAAGATCACCTGATTTTCCGCGCAGGTTAACCACCTGCGCACGCAAGCTTTACCAAGGAGTGTGTATGGCTGTCGGATTGCAGCGGGCGTTGATGATCGCGCTGCTGGCACTGAGCGCGCCGGTCTGGGCGGCGAAGAAAGTCGATCTGGATTATCACGTGCGCCTGTTGCCGCAGAGCGATCAGGCCGAAGTGCGTCTGACCCTGGCCAAAGGCGAGGCGGTGCGCAGCCTTGATTTCGACCTTGGCGATGGCAGCCATTACAGTGACTTCAAGGCTGACGGCCAATGGTTGCTGAATCCGGGCAAGCAGGCGCGCGGTGTCTGGCGTCCCTCCAGCGACAAGGCCAGCCTGAGCTACCGAGTACGCATCAGCCACGGCCGCAAGAACGGCAGCTTTGACACTCGGATGACCCCGAACTGGGCGCTGATGCGTGGCGACGAGTTGGTGCCGCCGGCCAAACTCGATCAACAGGACGGCACCGAGCTGGTCTCGCGTCTGCAATTCGAACTGCCTGATGGTTGGAAAAGCGTGGAAACCGCGTGGCCGCGCATCGGCAAAAACAAATTCCGCATCGATAACCCCTCGCGTCTGTTCGACCGCCCGACTGGCTGGATGCTCGCCGGCCATCTCGGCAGTCGCCGTACACGCCTGGGCGAAACCGAGGTGACCGTGGCTTCGCCGCAAGGGCAGGGCATGCACCGGATGGATGTGCTGACGATGCTGACCTTCGTCTGGCCGCAGGTGCAGGCTGTATATCCGCGCCATCCCACTAAACTGTTAATCGTCGGTGCCAACGACCCGATGTGGCGCGGCAGTCTTGGCGCGCATGAGTCGATTTATCTGAACACGCGATTGCCGCTGGTCAGCGAGAGCGGCAGCAGTGCCTTGGTGCGTGAGCTGGCCCAAGTGTTCGGGCGGATCAATGACGAGCAGCGCAGCGACTGGATCAGCGAAGGCTTTGCCGAGTATTACGCCATTGAGTTGGTGCGCCGCGCCGGTGGCATGAGCGATGAGCGTTATCAGGGTTTGCAGGCGAAACTGGCCAGGGACAGCCAGAAAGTCACGACGTTGCGCGGCGAACAGATCAGCCCGGCTCAGCTGGCGAAAGCGGTGATGGTGTTGCAGGAACTGGATCGCGAGATTCGCTTGAAGACGCGCAACAAACGCTCGCTGGATGATGTGTTGCGTGGGGCGATGCATCTGGGGACGGTGAGTACCAAGGAGTTTGTGCAACTCGCCGAGAGCGTGCTTGGCGAGTCGTCCAAAGTTCTTGATACCGCGTTGCTTCAGTGACACCGCTATCGCTGGCAAGCCAGCTCCCACAGTGTTTTGGGTTGGGCACAAAATCAGTGCACAACCCATAAACTGATTTGGGGCTGGGCAAAAATTCTGTGGTCTCCACAGAACCTGTGGGAGCTGGCTTGCCAGCGATGGGGCCATCAGCCCCGCCGCAAATATGGGATCAAACCCCGGCTTTCGGCGATTTCACCGAATCATTGCCGGTCACGGTGGTGGAGCTGGTCGCCGCCTCGGCATTCGCCTTCAGCTTGCTCAACTCTTCCCCGGCCCGCTCGATTTTCGCCCGCACGTTATTCATGTCCTGACGACTTTTCTCAAACAGGCTCTTCACCGAACTGTGCCCGGTAATCCCGCGCGCCATCGCCACGCCGCCAATCGCCACCTGAATCAAACCGAACACACCGCCACGGCGCAGGCCTTTGCCGACCATGATCACGCCACCGGCCAGCGAGCCGATGCGCTCCCAGCCTTCGACGTTCTGCTCGGGGTGGCTCTGGAATGGGGTGGATTCGATACGTTCGACGCGTTTGAGCTCGGTCATGATCTTTCTCCAGGCAATGAGTAATGGATAAACAAGCTGACTGTGCAGACGGTCAGCTCGTTCCATCCAATGTGCGACGTATCAGCGGAATTTTGGTCCGGAGCGGGTATTCAAACCCTTGGCCATGCGGTCGTAGAGCACGACGTTGACCGTGGCGGCGAGGTTCATGCAGCCGGTGGTCGGGATGTACACGACGTCTTCGCACCAATCGCGGATATCTTTATCCAGCGAGCCGTCTTCGGGGCCGAAGATGTACAGGGCGCGATCCGGGTGAGTGTATTCCGGCAGCGGGCGGGCGCCCTCGACCAGTTCCACGGCGACCGGCACGCAGTTGAGCGGGAGGATCTTTTTCAGATCGTCGATACCGATCAACGGGATGTCGTAGTGCACGCGTTTGGTGTCGGTGACGAAGTCGGCGGCGCGTTCATAACGCTTGCCGGTGTAGAACACCGAGGCCACGCCATAGCAGCCTGCGGCGCGCATCACCGAACCGACGTTCTCCGGTGATTTGGGGTTATACAAACCAATGCAGCTGTACCGTTTGTCTGCCACGAGCGGGGTGCCTTCGGGAAAAAGAGCGCGATTATACGGGGATTGGACGAGGGCGGGCAGATTCGAGATCTGTGGTGATTGGCCCTGCCTCATCGCTGGCAAGCCAGCTCCCACAGGTACCTGGATGTACACAAAATTTGTGAACAGCCAAATCAAAGTGGGAGTGGCAAGCCAGCTCCCACAGGTTTCCTGGATTTACACAAAGTTTGTGAGTAACCCAAATCACTGTGGGAGCTGGCTTGCCAGCGATGGGGCCAGTGCTGGCAATGAAGATCAGTCTTCTTTTTTCATCAACCCGGCGAGGGCGGCAAAGGGGTTATGCGTCGCCTTGGCGATCTTCGGCGTGCTCAGCGAGCCTTCGCTGAAATACTGCTGGTCGGTATAGCGCGAGTGTTCGTTGTCGTGGCAATACAGGCACAACAATTCCCAGTTCGAGCCGTCCTGCGGGTTGTTGTCGTGATTGTGGTCGCGGTGGTGCACGGTCAGTTCGCTCAGGCGCTTGCCGGAAAACTCACGGGTGCAGCGGCCGCAGACGTGCGGGTACATCTTCAGGGCCTTGTCGCGGTAGCCCATTTCCTTGTCGCGCTGGTTGTCGGCGAGGATGCGATCCAGCTTCGACGTATTGGTTGGGGTGGACGAACTCATGGGTTCACCTTTGTAAAAGACTAATGACGGTTATGCGCAGAGTTTAGCTCAGCCCTTGAGCTTCTCGGCAATCCAGATCGTGTGGCGCGTGCCCTTGTTGCCGTGGGCGAAGACCTGGACCTCTTCGGCTTTGAAACCGGCCTTCTTCAATTTGTCGGAAAACAGCCGGTCGGCGCTGGCCGACCACACGGCCAATACGCCTTTCGGGCGCAGGGCCTTGGCGCAGGCATTCAGACCCGCGGCGGAGTACAGCCAGCTGTTGGCCTTCTGGGTCAGGCCTTCGGGGCCGTTGTCGACGTCGAGCATGATCGCATCGAAGCCGTTCGGTTCACTTTGCAGCACTTTGGCCACGTCTTCCTGACGAATCACCGTGCGCGGATCGAGCAGCGGACGACCGGACTTCTCACCGAGCGGGCCACGGTTCCACTCGACCACGCCGGGCACCAGCTCGGCGACCACGACTTCGGCAGTCTTGCCCAGATGCTTGAGCGCCGAGGCGAGGGTGAAACCCATGCCCAGACCGCCGATCAGCACCCGCGAATCCGGCCGGCCAGCGACCTTGCGGCAGGGAATTTCGGCCAGCGCATCTTCGGAACCGTGCATGCGCGTGTTCATCAATTGCCCGCCGTCGCCGCCCTGGATCTTGATGACAAAATCCTCGCCATACTCGAACAGGCACAGGGCACCGCCGCTTTCAGGGATCGGGGTGGTGTCGAGCAGAACGAAACGTTTCATGGAAATCTCTACAAGGGGGAAGGCAAGCAGGCCCGTTGGGAGTAGCCTGAGCGCAGACTAAGGCCAAACGGAGCCCTTGATGAAGCGCACCATTCTAACGGTCATTGCCCTGGCCGCGCTCTCGATTACTGCGGTGCAGGCGCAGCAGACCATTCCGGTCAGCCCGACGCCGCAGCCCGGCGCGCCGGGCACTGCGACACCGACGCCGTACCCGCCTATCACGCCGTTCAACATTCCCAAGTCCGGCCCCGGCAGTGGCAGCCCACCGCTGGTGCCGATCGAAATGCCCAGCCCGCCGAGCAAGGATCAACCAGTGCCGGGCATTGAGCCAACCGGCACCAAGACTAAGTCCCCCGGCGGTTAAACCTGTTGCGCCGCCAGTTGGCCGTCGGCCATGCGCAGACGTTTCGACAGAGAGACGGCGAGGGCGCGGATGATTTTCGCGGCGATCTTCGGCGCGTCGTTGAGCATTTTTTCCAGCGAGTCCTTGCCCAGGTTCAATAGCTGACAGTTCGTCGCTGCCACGCACGTTGCCGAGCGTCGTTCGCCATCGAGCACGGCCATTTCGCCGAACGCCCGACCGCTGCGCAGGGTGGCCATGGTGATGACCTGGCCGTCGGGCCCGGTTTTCTGCACGGCGACCTGGCCGGTGTGGAGGATGCACATGAAACTGCCGGCATCGCCCTCGCGGAAAATCGCTTCGCCTTCAGCCACGGTGCTGATGCTGAAGTAGCCAGAAGCTGCCGCAAAGTCGGCCAGCTGCAATTGATCGAACAGGCCACAGTCCATCAGCCAGTCGCGGATTTCGTTGTTCAGGAAGGTCGGTTCTGACATGTAATTGCGGTCTTTTTGTTTTCACTTTATCCGGGCGCTGCACGAACCCTGTGGGAGCGGGCTTGCCCGCGAAGGCGGCTTGTCAGTCAGCAATGATGTTGCGGCTGATGGCCTCTTCGCGGGCAAGCCCGCTCCCACAGGGTTTTGTGTGTTATCGACCACCGGAGTCTTGAGTTAAGACCCAAGTGATCGACGGAGTTCCTCAGGCCAGGCCCAAAACCTTGAAAACAAATGCGTATTCGAGCGCTACGTCACGTAATCCCTGATAACGCCCGCTCATCCCGCCATGTCCGGCGCCCAGTTCGGTCTTGAGCAGCAACACATTGTCGTCAGTCTTGGTCGCGCGCAGTTTCGCCACCCACTTGGCCGCTTCCCAATACTGCACGCGGCTGTCGTTGTAGCCGGCAATCACCAGCGTCGCCGGATAATCCTGCGCGCTGACGTTTTCGTATGGCGCGTAAGCCTTGATCCGCTCGTAGACGTCCGGCTCCTCGGGATTGCCCCACTCGTCGTACTCGGTGACGGTCAGCGGCAGTTCCGGGTCGAGCATGGTATTGAGCACGTCGACGAACGGCACTTCGGCAATTGCCACGGCGAACAGATCCGGACGCTGGTTCAACACGGCGCCGATCAGCAAACCACCGGCGCTGCCGCCGCTGATCGCCAGTTTCTCGGCCGTGGTAATGCCGTTGAGGATCAGGAATTCGGCGCAGGCAATGAAGTCGCTGAAGGTGTTGTGCTTGTGTTCCTGCTTGCCGGCGCGATACCAGGCTTCGCCCAGTTCACCGCCGCCACGCACATGGGCGATGGCGAAGGCCATGCCGCGATCCAGCAGACTCAGGCGGGCGTGGGAGAACCACGGATCGAGGCTCGAACCGTAAGCGCCGTAACCGTACAGATACAGCGGCACCGCTTGGCCGACCATTTCGCGCTTCATCACCAGACTGATCGGCACTTGCGTGCCGTCCGGCGCAGTGGCCCATAGACGCTGGCTGACGTAAGCGTCGGCGTCGAACGGGCCGAGCACCGGGGTTTCTTTCAAAACGGTTTGCTCGCCGCTCGCCAAGATCAACTGACGCACTTGCGCCGGGCGATTCAACGCTTCGTAACGCAGACGAATGCGGTCGCTCTCGAACTCCAGGCTGTTTTGCACATAGAGGCTGTAGGCCGCGTCCGGCAGTTGCACGCGATAAGGCGCCAGGCCCTGTGGGTGAACTTCGATGATCGGCAGGCCACCTTCGCGCAGGCTCAGGGTCATTGCCTCGGTGTTGAGGCTGACGCCATCGAGCATCACCGTGTCGCTGTGGGGGATCAGGTTTTGCCAGTCGGCTTCGGTCGGCGCGATGCCGGTGTCCGGGGCCTGATACAGGGCGTAGTTGATGCCGTCACGGTTGGTGCGGATAAACCATGCCCACACGCCATCGAGCAGGCCGTGATCGACGTCGTATTCGTGATCTTCGACCCGTGGCGCCAGGCAGGTGAACGGCAGATACGGCTGGTTGGCGTCGAGCGCCCAGACTTCGCTGGTGGTCTTGCTGCCCAGCGACAGCAGCAGTTGCTGCTCGGAACTGGAACGGTAGCAGTGCAGAAAGAAACGCCCGTCCTCCTCGTGAAAGACTTCTTCAGCAGCGGTGCCGTCAAGACGATAACGGAACAGTTTGTGCGGACGATGGGTGTCGTCGAGTACACCGAAAAACAGGGTCAGGCTGTCGTTGGCCCAGGTCATGCTGCCGTCGCAGTCTTCGAATTCCAGTTCGCTGACTTTGTCGTTGGCCAGTTCCTTGACGAACAGCGTGTAGATCTCATCGCCCGAAGCGTCGACGCTATAGGCCAGACGCTGATGATCCGGGCTGATGCTGAACGCGCCCAACGAGAAGAAACCGCCATTGGCCAGCAAATTCGGGTCGAGCAGCAGTTGTTCGCGGCTTTCGTCGAGGTTCAGGCTGTCGTCCGCCGGACGCGGGCAGCGGTAATGCCGGGCGTATTCGTCACCGGCGGTAGTGCGCGTGTAATACAGATACGGGCCCCACGGCGAAGACAGGGACAGGTCGGTTTCAAGAATCCGGCCCTTGATCTCTTCGAACAGCGTTTCACGCAATTCGGCCTGATCGGCGGTCTGCGCTTCTTGATAAGCGTTTTCGGCCTTGAGGTAATCGAGCACCGCGTCGGTGTCGCGTTCCTGCAGCCAGGCATACGGGTCGGCACCGGCAGCCTTGTGGGCGATCGGGGCACTGTTGGCGTTGGCGGATTGGGGCATGGAAGGCTCTCGGACAATGTACGGAATAGGGGTTTTCGCGGATCTTGAAACCGCCGCAGCCCCATGTGGGAGCGAGCTTGCTCGCGAAGGCGTCGTGTCAGATGACATTTGTTTCACTGACCCAGCGCTTTCGCGAGCAAGCTCGCTCCCACAGGGTTTGCTGCTGGCCGTCTGGTATTGGGACAAGCCGCACGGGCGAAAAGTCGTTACTATAAGCGCCTCTTTGCCTGCCTTGCCATGGACACCATGACCGAGAACGACTATCTGATCGCCTGGGGCCTCTACGCCTTTGCCGCCGTGGGCTGCCTGTTGGTATGGATGCGCCTGACCACCTGGATGTGGCGCTGGTTGCGCGAGCCACTGCGCGTGTTGATGGCGGTGTTGCTGTTCAGCCCGACCATCATTGATCCGGTGAAAGCCAAGGTTGCGCCGTCCATCGCCATCACCGCGCTGGATCTGGCCTTCAAGGTCGGCAACAACGCCTGGCGGGCGATTTCCGATCTGTTCATGTACAGCATGATCGCTTTCGGCATCTACCTGATTTTCGTGCTGATCCGCTTCCCGATCGAACGTGCTTCGCGCGCGCGTCGTGAACAGGCCGAAGCCGCCAAGGCCGCCGCTCGCGCCGATGATCGCGATGACGATCAACCGTTTGGCGGTGCCGGTGACGACCGCTACGGTCGTCCTCCATTGCCGAACAATCCGCAGCGCATGCGGGTCGAGCCGCGCCTGTAACCCGAGAGTCCGCACATGTGTGAATTACTGGGCATGAGTGCCAACGTGCCGACCGATATCGTGTTCAGCTTCACCGGCCTGATGCAGCGCGGCGGCCGCACCGGCCCGCACCGTGACGGCTGGGGCATCGCCTTTTATGAAGGCCGTGGCTTGCGTCTGTTTCAGGACCCGGCGGCGAGTTGCGAATCGGAAGTCGCCAATCTGGTGCAGCGTTATCCGATCAAAAGCGAAGTGGTCATCGGCCACATCCGCCAGGCCAACGTCGGCAAGGTCTGCCTGTCCAACACCCACCCGTTCGTCCGTGAACTGTGGGGGCGCAACTGGTGTTTCGCGCATAACGGCCAGCTCGCCGATTTCACCCCGATCAAAAGCTTCTACCGCCCGGTCGGCGATACCGACAGCGAGGCGGCGTTCTGCGATTTGCTCAATCGGGTACGTGCAGCATTTCCGGAGCCGGTCGATATAGAAGAACTGCTGCCGGATCTGGTCGCCGCGTGCGCCGAATACCGCAGCAAAGGCGTGTTCAATTGCCTGCTCAGCGATGGCGACTGGCTGTTCTGCTATTGCTCGACCAAACTCGCACAGATTACTCGCCGCGCACCGTTCGGCCCGGCGCGCCTGAAGGATGTCGACGTGATCGTCGATTTCCAGGCGGAAACCACGCCCAACGACGTGGTCACGGTGATCGCCACCGAGCCTTTGACCGAAAACGAAACCTGGACCCGCTACGAACCGGGCCAATGGAGCCTGTGGCGACGCGGCGAATGCGTAAGCCAAGGCAAGACCGAATAAGGATCTACCCCGATGTTGCTCAGTTATGTACGGCTGGTGTTGTTTGCGGCGGGCCTGTTGATCGGTGTCCAGGTGCCGGGGTTCATCAACGATTACGCCAAACGCGTCGAGGCGCATCTGATCGAGGCGCAGACCGGTCTGCGTGGCTTTCAGGGCACCGCCGAGCAGTTTTTCAAGGGCGATATGCAGGCGCTGGTCGCGCATTATCGCGCCAGTGAAGACCCGGTGTTTCGCAGCGATGCCGACAGCCTGAGCACCTTGCTCAGCCGTCAGATCGCGCTGGACAAGCAATATCAGGCGATGCAAGGCCCGTGGTACATCCGCTTCCTGCAAGTGGTGCTGGCCGCCGATCCGGATATTCGCAAGGAAACCTGGAACGGTTACAGCTACCAGATCCTGCTGACGCCGGAAGCGATGATCTGGGGCATGAGCGGCGCGTTGTTGCTGTCGTTCGGCATTGAATGCCTGTTCCGCTTGATCGATTGGGTCGTGCTCGGTGGCCGACGTTTGCGCCAGAGCCGGCCGATCGAAGACCGTGACGTGCGCGGTCTCTGATGATCGTTCCCACGCTCTGCGTGGGAATGCCTCAACGGACGCTCCGCGTTCGGCTTTCGAGGGACGCGGAGCGTCCCGGGCTGCATTCCCACGCGGAGCGTCGGAACGATCAACTTAAAGCGATGTAGTCCTTGCCCACCTTGCGCGCGTAACCTTCCAGCACCTGCTGACACAGCGTCACAATCTCCTCGACCCACTCAACGCCCA
Source organism: Pseudomonas sp. (assembly GCF_049300855.1). Classification (GTDB taxonomy): domain Bacteria; phylum Pseudomonadota; class Gammaproteobacteria; order Pseudomonadales; family Pseudomonadaceae; genus Aquipseudomonas. The sequence continues at coordinate 172,736 of NZ_JBAQKH010000028.1, forward strand.
CCCGCCACGACACCACCACCTGCAAGTTCGGTGGCCGTTGATCAATCGCCAGCAAGGTCAATTCCCCTCGCGCCAGTTCCTCGGCGACCAACACCGGTGGCAGCACACCAATCCCGAATCCATCACGCAACAACCGGGTGATCGCCGACACTGAATTCACGCAGTTCAAACGTGGCGCGAGTACGCCATTGGCCTGCATCAACGCCAGAAGGTCCTGATGCGGCCGGGAGTTTTTCGAATAGGTGATGACCCGTTCCTGCGCCAGTTCGGCGAGGTCGGCGTAGTCGCGGTTGTAGATCGAATTACTCGCGACAATCCAGCCCAGCGGATGGCTGGCCAGCTCCAGGCTGCGCACGCTTTCATGACGGATCAGATCGGTTTGCAGAACGATGTCGAGAAAGCCTTTTTGCAGTTGATCGCAGAGGTTCAGCGAGGTATCCGCCACCAGCTCGATTTCCACCCGCGGATACAGCTCTGTCATCTGCGCCACCAACGGGCTGAGCCAAGTGTGAATTACCGTGTCCATCACGCCGATGCGCACCCGGCCGACTTTGCTCGAGCGGGTTTCGATCGATTGCTTGAGCGCCGACATCGTGTCGAGCATTTGCTCGGCATATTCCAGCACTTTCAAGCCTTCGGGCGTCAGGCTGACACCGCGTGAATCGCGCAAAAACAGCTTCACCCCCAGTTCACCTTCCAGCACTGCGATGCGGCTGGAAATCGACGCCTGGGTGGTGAACAGCTTGTCGGCGGTCAGGCGAAAACTCTTCAGTCGGGCGACCCAGACAAAGGTCTCGAGAAACTTCAGGTTCATGGGCAAGGCTCGGGTGACAAATTTTTCTTATGGCTAAGGCGGGTTTTTATTCGTTGGACGCAGCAGGGCCGCGCGACGAAAAATCGACGCATCCGGTCCCCACGATAGGCGTCGTCGGGGCTACGAACAAGACCAATAAAAAACCTGCGGAGATAAGCCATGCGTGCTCCCGACACCCTAGAAGCATCCACGGCAACGGCGCGTCCCGGGCCGTTCGACTGGTATCGCAACATCAATCAGCAGGAACGTCGCACGTTCTGGAGCTGCAAGATCGGCTACGGTCTGGACGGCATGGACACGCAGATGCTCAGCTTCGTCGTGCCGACGCTGATTGCGATGTGGGGCATCACCACCGGCGAAGCGGGGCTGATTCACACCAGCACGTTGATTGCTTCGGCGATTGGCGGTTGGGTGGCCGGGATTCTTTCTGACCGCATCGGTCGCGTGCGCACCCTGCAACTGACCGTGTTGTGGTTCGCCTTCTTCACCTTCCTCTGCGGCTTCGCGCAGAACTACGAACAATTGCTGATCGCGCGCACGTTGATGGGCTTCGGTTTCGGCGGCGAATGGACTGCCGGTGCGGTGCTGATCGGTGAAGTGATCCGCGCCAAGGACCGTGGCAAAGCGGTGGGCATGGTGCAATCGGGGTGGGCGCTGGGCTGGGGCCTGACAGCGATTCTGTATGCGTTGCTGTTTTCCGTGTTGCCGCCGGAAGACGCTTGGCGTGCGCTGTTCATCCTCGGCATCGTGCCGGCGATTTTCGTGATTTTCGTCCGTCGGCTGGTCAAGGATCCGGAGATCTATCGCGAAGCCAAAGCGCAGCAAACGCCAGAGACTCAGTCGAAGTTCTACGAGATCTTCGCCCCCGGCATGCTCTTCACCACGATTCGCGCTTCGCTGTTGACCACCGGTGCTCTGGGTGGTTATTACGCGATCACTTCCTGGCTGCCGACCTTTCTGAAAAACGAACGCGGCCTGAGCGTGCTCGGCACCGGCGGTTATCTGGCGATGGTGATTGTCGGCTCCTACGTCGGCTATGTGATCAGCGCTTATCTGACTGACCTGCTGGGGCGGAAAAAGAACTTCATCCTGTTCGCAGTCGGCTCGTTCACCATCGTTCTGCTCTACACACAGTTGCCGGTGAGCAACGGTGTGATGCTGTGGCTGGGCTTCCCGTTGGGTTTCTTCGCCTCGGGGATTTTCAGCGGCATGGGCGCGTTTCTCACTGAACTGTTCCCCACGCGGATTCGCGGTTCGGGGCAGGGCTTTTGCTACAACATCGGCCGGGCGCTGGCGGCTTTGTTTCCGCTGCTGATCGGTCTGCTCAGCCAGAAAGTACCGTTGAGCGTAGGTATTGGCGCCTTTGCGGCGGTGTCTTACGGCGTAGTGATTATCGCGGCGTTGAGCTTGCCGGAAACCCGTGGCAAGCAACTCGATGCGCAGTAACTGATAACCTGCGCAGCACAGTCCTACAGATAAAAAGACAAGCACCTACAGGAGTGTTCACCGTGAGCCGCCTGCTATTGAATTGCGACATTGGCGAGAGTTTCGGCAGCTGGACCATGGGCCTGGATGCCGAGGTCATGCCCTTCATCGATTGCGCCAACGTGGCCTGTGGTTTCCACGCCGGTGACCCGAGCATCATGCGCAAGACCGTCAGCCTGGCCTTGAGTCATGGCGTGCAGATCGGCGCACACCCGGCCTATCAGGATCTGGTCGGATTCGGTCGCCGCTCCATGGTGTATTCGGCGCAAGAGCTGCAAGACATCCTGCATTACCAGATCGGCGCGCTCGATGGCATCTGCAAAGCCCAGGGCGGGCGCGTCAGTTACGTCAAACCCCACGGCGCGATGTACAACGACATGATGGCCAACCCGGCGCAATTGCGCGCGGTGATTCAGGCGGTGGCCGCTTACGACCACAGCCTGCCGTTGATGCTGATGGCCACCCGCGACAACTCGGCGGCGCAGCAGATCGGTGATGAGTATGGCGTGCCCCTGTGGTTCGAAGCCTTCGCCGACCGCGCCTATGACAGCGCCGGCAAACTGCTTTCGCGACAACTGCCGGGCGCGGTGCATCACGACCCCGAGAAAATCATCGAGCAAGCCCTGACCATCGCCCGTGGCGACCCGCTCAGCGCCAGCGATGGCAGCGCCTTGCGCCTGCACGCCAACACCCTTTGCGTGCACGGCGACAACGCCAGTTCGGTGGCCGCCGTGCAGCGCATTCGTGAAGCCTTGAATCAGCAGAGTGCACCATGAGCCCAAGGATTGAAGTGGTGGCACTGGATTGCCTGATGCTGCGTCTGTTCGACGAAATCGCCGAAGCCAACATGCCGTGGATGCTCGCCGCCAGCGAGCGCTTGCGTGCGGTGTTCGGCGCGCAGCTGATCGATCTGGTGCCCTCGTATACGACGCTGATGGTGCATTACGATTTGACTGCACTGAGTCCGGGTCAGGCGCGGGAATTGATCGGCGAAGCGTTGATCGACCTGTCGCCGAATGCCCGAACCGGCGGCCAGTGCCATGTGCTGCCGGTCTGGTATGACCTCAGCGTCGGGCCTGAATTGAGCCTGCTTGCCGAGCGAAGTGGGCTGGCAGTGGAGGAGGTGATCCGTCGCCACAGTGGACGTGAATATCAGGTATTCGCCCTGGGTTTCGCGCCGGGGTTCGCGTTTATGGGATTGGTCGAAGAAATCCTCGCGGCTCCACGTTTGAACACGCCGCGCAAGAAAGTCGCCGCCGGAAGCGTGGGAATTGCTGAGCGGCAAACCGCAGCTTATCCAGTCGTCTCACCCGGTGGCTGGAACCTGATCGGCCGCACGCCGGCGCAACTGTTTGATCGTCATCGCGACGGCTACAGCCTGATGCAACCGGGCGACACGGTGCGATTCGAAGCGGTCAGTCATGCCGAGTTCATCAATCTGGGCGGCGACGACACGCCATTGGAGGCGCAGGCATGAGCCGATTGACGATTGAGGCGAGTACGCCGCTGTGTCTGTTGCAGGACGCGGGGCGTTTCGGCGTGCGGCATCTGGGCGTGACCCAGGGCGGCGCGGCAGACTGGTGTTCTATGAGTTGGGCCAACTGGCTGATGGGTAACGGGCTGGATGTGCCTGTGATCGAAATCACCCTTGGCGGCTTTGTCGTCATCGCTGAAGATGATTGTTTGCTAGCGCTGGCCGGGGCAGACCTTGGCGCGCAGATTGACGGGCAACCGCTGGCGCCGTGGCGCAGTTTCAAGTTGCGCAAAGGCCAGACATTGCAGTTCACGCAGCCGTTGCTCGGGGCTCGGGCTTATTTGGCGGCGCCCGGTGGTTTCGCCGCACCGAAGGTCTTGGGCAGTAGCGCCACCGTCGTGCGTGAAGAACTCGGTGGGCTCGATGGCATGGGTTTGCCCTTGGCCAAGGGTTCGACGCTGAGTTGTCACGGGGAATCGCTGTTGCTTCGCGAAGTGCCGCTGGCGTTGCGGCCGGATTTGAAATCGACGGCAGCTCTGGATCTGGTGCTCGGCGCGCAGATTGGTCAGTTCAGCGGGCAGAGTCTGTTCGATGCTTTCAACAGTGCCTGGACGCTGGACAGTCGCGCTGATCGCATGGGCATTCGTTTGCTCGGCAAGGCGTTGGAATATCAGGGCCAGCCGATGATTTCCGAGGGCATTCCGTTGGGCGCGGTACAAGTGCCGCCGGACGGCCAGCCGATTGTGTTGCTCAATGACCGGCAGACGATTGGTGGGTATCCACGCTTGGGCGCGTTGACGCCGTTGGCGCTGGCACGGCTGGCGCAGTGTCTGCCGGGGGCGCAGGTGCGGTTAAGGCCGGTGGTGCAGGATGTCGCACATCGCGAACATATCGAGTATTTGCAGAAATTTGGCTGAAGACCAGAAGATCTGAGCCTGCGGCAGCTCCTACAGGGGAACGCGAATTTGATCGTTCCCACGCTCCGCGTGGGAATGCCGCCTGGGACGCTCCGCGTCCCTGTGACGCAGAGCGTCACTGGATGCGTTCCCACGCAGAGCGTGGGAACGATCTGGTCGTCATTTGGACAAAAACCGCATCCCTTCCTCAAGCCCGCGCAACGTCAGCGGATACATCTGATCCTCGATCAGATCGCGCACAATATTGGTCGACGAGGTATAGCCCCAGGTATCTTTTGGATACGGATTGATCCAGATGAGCTTCTTGTACTTCTCCATGAAGCGCTGCATCCAGACATAACCCGGCTCTTCGTTCCAGTGCTCGACGCTGCCGCCCGCCTGAGTGATTTCATACGGCGCCATGGCGGCGTCACCGATGAAGATCACCTTGTAGTCGGCGCCGTACTTGTGCAGCAGGTCCTGCGTCGAAGTGCGCTCTGAGGTGCGGCGCATGTTGTTCTTCCACACCGATTCATAAACGAAGTTGTGGAAGTAGAAGTACTCCAGGTGCTTGAACTCGGTCTTGCAGGCCGAGAACAGCTCCTCGCAGATCTTCACGTGCGCGTCCATCGAGCCGCCGATATCGAACAGCAACAACAGCTTCACCGTGTTGCGGCGCTCCGGGCGCATCTGGATATTCAGCAGGCCGGCATCCTTGGCGGTGTGGTCAATGGTGCCGTCGATATCGAGCTCTTCCGCGGCGCCCTGACGCGCGAACTTGCGCAGACGACGCAGCGCGACCTTGATATTGCGCGTACCCAGTTCCACCGAGTCATCGAGGTTCTTGTACTCGCGCTGATCCCAGACTTTTACCGCTTTGCCCTGCCGTTTGCCGGCATCACCGACCCGAATGCCTTCCGGGTTGAATCCACCGGAACCGAACGGGCTGGTGCCGCCGGTGCCGATCCATTTGTTGCCGCCGGCATGGCGTTCCTTCTGTTCTTCCAGGCGCTTCTTGAACTCTTCGATCAGCTTGTCCAGACCGCCGAGGGACTGGATCTGTGCGCGTTCTTCGTCGCTCAGTGAGCGCTCGAACTCCTTGCGCAGCCAGTCTTCGGGAATCAGCGCCTGCAAGTGATCATCGAGCTTTTCGAGGCCGTTGAAGTAGGCGCCGAACGCGCGGTCGAACTTGTCGAAATGACGTTCGTCCTTCACCAGAATCGCCCGCGACAAGTAGTAGAACTCGTCCATGTCGGCGAAGGTCACGCGCTGTTTCAGCGCGTTGATCAGGTCGAGCAGCTCGCGCACCGACACCGGCACCTTGGCTGCACGCATTTCATTGAACAGGTTGAGCAGCATGGCATCAGCCTCTTAGCGGGTGCCGCGACGGCTCATGAACGCCAGACGCTCAAGCAATTGCACGTCCTGTTCGTTCTTCACCAAGGCGCCGGCCAACGGTGGGATGGCCTTGGTCGGATCGCGTTCGCGCAGCACCGCTTCGCCAATATTGTCGGCCATCAGCAGCTTCAGCCAGTCGACCAGTTCCGAAGTCGACGGCTTCTTCTTCAGGCCCGGCACTTTGCGCACGTCGAAGAACACGTCCAGCGCTTCGCTGACCAGATCCTTCTTGATGTCCGGGTAGTGCACGTCGACGATTTTTTGCAGGGTGGTGCGGTCGGGGAAAGCGATGTAGTGGAAGAAGCAGCGGCGCAGGAACGCGTCCGGCAGCTCTTTCTCGTTGTTGGAGGTAATGATGATGATCGGGCGTTTCTTGGCCTTGATGGTCTCGTCGATCTCGTAAACGTAGAACTCCATCTTGTCGAGTTCTTGTAGCAAGTCGTTGGGGAATTCGATGTCGGCCTTGTCGATCTCGTCGATCAGCAGAATGACCCGCTCTTCGGACTCGAAAGCCTCCCAGAGCTTGCCTTTCTTCAGGTAGTTGCGCACGTCGTGGACTTTCTCGTTGCCCAGCTGCGAGTCGCGCAGACGGCTGACCGCATCGTACTCGTACAGACCCTGATGAGCCTTGGTGGTGGACTTGATGTGCCAGGTGATCAACCTGGCGCCGAACGATTCGGCCAGTTGCTCGGCGAGCATGGTCTTGCCGGTGCCCGGCTCGCCCTTGACCAGCAGCGGCCGTTCCAGGGTGATAGCGGCGTTGACCGCCAGCTTCAGGTCATCGGTGGCGACGTAGGCCTGGGTGCCTTCGAACTTCATCTGCTAATCCTCGAACGGTAACGCCGACCTGAACGGGCAGGGCGGGGGGCGAAATAATCGGATGCCCGACTATAACGCGCAGGCCGGTCGACTGTGAACGCAGACGGCTTATTCAGTCTCTGAATGGGGCGTCACATGTTGACTCAGTCTCGGCGCTTGGCCAGTATTCAGGCCTCGTTGATTTGGCGATAGCCTTTAGGGTGTCCACTGAATCTGTGGCGAGGGAGCTTGCTCCCGCTGGGCTGCGAAGCAGTCCCCCATGTGCCTGGAGGCGCTGAATTGATGCTATCCATGAAACGACCACGCTTGGCGGCAGTTACTGCACTCTCTGATTGCCGGCTTGCACTGGACTTTGTTGATGGTCGAGCGCTGACACTCGATTTGAGTCGAGATATTCAGACGTGTAAGCAGTTGCAGCCCTTGCTTGATCCCCAAGTCTTTGCGACTGCCATCTTGGGCGATAAAGGTTGGACCGTTGAATGGCCGGCCCCGGATATTCAGATTGGCGCCGATACTCTATATCTGGATGCTTTTCCAGAAATGAACCCTAACCCGCATCCGGCTTCGGCCGCTCATACCGCGCATTGAATGCCTGTACAAAGCCATTGCGCAAAATCTGTAAAAAAGCTTCGAACGCGCTGATATTTTGCTGATGGACGTTGCCGCTGAGTTCGACCTTGGTGGCGAACTGGTTTTTCGCCTGGTTTTTCAGCACGGTTTCTGTGCCGCCCACCAGTGCCTCCCAGACTGAGCGGAAGATGCTCTTGTTCTTGTTTTCCACGTCCTGCTGCCAGTTGAACACTTCGACGTCGCGCAGCAGCGGTTTGATGTAGCCGTTGACCTGGGCTTTCTTGGCTTTGGCCTCGATCACCACATCACCGTGGCCGGCGTTGAAGTCGAACTTGCCGTAAGCCGAGGCGAAGTCGTTCATGCTTTTGAGTTCGATGTCTTTGGCGCGCAGGCGGAATTCGAAGTCTTCGAAATTGCTCAGCGGGTCAAACGTGGCGGTGGTTTCCAGCGGTGCGTGGCCGAGCAGCAGGGCTTTACCCTCGAAACGGGCATCGCGCTTGCCCTGTTTATCAACCACGTTAGTCAGGTTGTAGATGCTGGCCTCGACGTTCGTGGCGTTCATGTTGACCGGCGGTTTGGAGTTGAAATTGCGGAAACTGATCTTGCCCTCATGGATTTGCACTTCGTCGAGGGTGATCGGCAGCAACTTGCCCAGTTGCGCGCGCCAGTCAGTGCCCTGACCGGTCTGGGAATTCTGCTTGTTGGCCCCGCCATCGACGAAGTTGATCTCGGGATTGATGAACTTCACTTGCGCCACGACAGCATGGTCGTACCACAGCGAATGCCAACTGACTGCCAGATCGATCAGCGGCGCATTGACGAACGGCACCGGCACCTTGCCGTCGACTTTGACGATTTTCAGGCCGTTGATTTTGTAGGCGCCGCGCCACAGGGCCAGATCGACATCAGTGATCTGGCCCCGATAGTCACCCATGTCCGCCAGCTTGCCGTTCAGGTAGTCGCGCACCATGTAAGGCAGGGCGATGTGCAGGGCGATCAGCAGCACAACGACGACGGCGAAAATCCCTAGTGGCCAACTGTAGCGACGCTTCATGACGGCAATTCCCTGACGATGTAAGCGATTGACTGTTACGTCGCGCAGACGTTCGACCCGACTGGACTGCGCCAGGCAACAGGCATACCTTTGAAGGCTGAATTCAATGCTGCATAAGGACCCAGCCATGAGCCGTATTTTCGCTGACAACGCCCATTCCATCGGCAACACGCCGCTGGTGCAGATCAACCGCATCGCGCCGCGTGGCGTGACCATTCTGGCCAAGATCGAAGGGCGCAATCCTGGTTACTCGGTCAAGTGCCGGATTGGCGCCAACATGATCTGGGACGCCGAAAGCAGCGGTAAACTCAAGCCGGGCATGACCATTGTCGAGCCGACCTCGGGTAACACCGGCATCGGTCTGGCCTTTGTAGCTGCAGCGCGTGGTTACAAATTGATGCTGACCATGCCGGCCTCGATGAGCATCGAACGCCGCAAAGTCCTCAAGGCACTGGGCGCCGAATTGGTGCTTACCGAGCCTGCCAAAGGCATGAAGGGCGCGATCGAGAAAGCGGGCGAAATCGTCGCCAGCGATGCCGACAAATATTTCATGCCGGCACAGTTCGATAACCCGGCCAACCCGGCCATCCATGAAAAGACCACCGGTCCGGAGATCTGGAACGACACCGACGGTGCTGTCGATGTATTGGTCGCCGGCGTCGGCACCGGTGGAACCATTACCGGCGTGTCGCGGTATATCAAGAACACGCAAGGCAAACCGATTTTGTCGGTGGCGGTGGAGCCCATGTCTTCGCCGGTGATCACCCAGGCGCTGGCCGGCGAAGAGATCAAGCCGAGCCCGCACAAGATTCAGGGCATCGGGGCCGGTTTTGTACCGAAGAACCTTGATCTGTCGATGGTTGACCGGGTCGAGCTGGTTACTGACGAAGAGTCCAAGGCGATGGCGCTGCGTCTGATGCAGGAAGAAGGGATTTTGTGCGGCATCTCCTGCGGTGCAGCGATGGCCGTGGCGGTGCGTCTGGCCGAGACGCCGGAAATGCAGGGCAAGACCATCGTGGTGATTTTGCCGGACTCCGGTGAGCGCTATCTGTCGAGCATGTTGTTCAGCGATCTGTTCACTGAACAGGAGAATCAGCAGTAACCCTGTTGATTCAGATCAGCCAGGGTTCAGGAACCTTATGCTAATAAGTGCTTTGTTGCGCAATTCTTAACACTGAATCTTGTGTAAGGCGGGTTTTGCCCGGCGCCGGTAGTGTTTATCATGGCCGGCTGCCATGCCGGGTAAAGGGCATTGCGCAGCGTTGTCTTTATTCAAGGAGTCGTTGATGACCTTTTCGTTAGCCGCCAAGGTATTGGTGCTGCTGCTGTTTGTGGGCAGCATCCTCTATGTGCATTTGCGCGGCAAGGCGCGTTTGCCGGTTCTGCGCCAGTTCGTCAACCACTCGGCGCTGTTCGCTCCGTACAACGCCTTGATGTACCTGTTCTCCGGCGTGCCGTCCAAGCCGTACCTGGATCGCAGCAAATTCCCGGAACTGGACGTACTGCGCGATAACTGGGAAACCATTCGCGACGAAGCCATGCACCTGTTCGACGAGGGCTATATTCGCGCGGCGGAAAAGAACAACGACGCCGGTTTCGGCTCGTTCTTCAAGAAGGGCTGGAAGCGTTTCTACCTCAAATGGTACGACAAACCGCTGCCATCGGCCGAAGCCCTGTGCCCGAAGACCGTGGCCCTGGTCAGTGCGATTCCAAACGTCAAAGGCGCGATGTTTGCGTTGCTGCCGGGCGGCAGTCACCTCAACCCGCACCGCGATCCGTTTGCCGGCTCGCTGCGCTATCACCTCGGCCTGTCGACGCCAAACTCCGATGATTGCCGGATCTTCGTCGACGGTCAGGTTTACGCCTGGCGCGACGGTGAAGACGTGATGTTCGATGAGACCTACGTGCACTGGGTCAAGAACGAAACCGACCAAACCCGCGTGATTCTGTTCTGCGACGTCGAGCGCCCACTGAGCAATCGCCTGATGACCCGCATCAACCGCGCGATCAGCGCCTGGCTTGGCCGTGCCACCGCACCGCAGAACCTTGATGACGAACGCGTCGGCGGGATCAACCAGGCGTATGCCTGGAGCAAGAACTTCAGCGACAAGTTCAGCGGCGTGGTTAAACAGTGGAAACGCCGTCATCCGAAGGCCTACCGCGTGCTGCGGCCGGTGCTGGCGGTGGTGGTGTTGACGTTGTTGGGGTATTGGCTGTTTGGTTGAGGCTGGATGTTGTAATAAAAAAACCGCTCCTTGTGAGCGGTTTTTTTATGAAGAGAAGGTGAACGAGGCGCCAGCGAGGACGCCTCCTGGCTCTTCCGCGGCTGGATTCACCAATGCTTCTCTGATTCGGTGCAACTCCCGTTCAGAAAACTTTCCAGAAGAGCGTTTCCTATCAGCTTTTATCGATCTGGCGCCTGGCGCCTTTTTTTCAACGGCAGCCTTCATGGTGCCTCCGGCGTTGATCATTAAATGAGCAGTTGCTCGATACTAGTCTTAGTCAATTAGCCCTTGTCCTCCATGGTTGGGGTGTCGCAATTGCAATCCAGCCTATTCACCTTGCAGCCAACTGTCCCTGCTGGCCCTTTGTCCAAATCATTGCAATCCATGTCCCACGCTGGTTATAGTCGGCGCTCGTGAGCCCCGTGGCTTACCTTCCACCCCTTCAAAAAAGATCTGCCCCAATGCCTGCATCCCTCATCAACGCGGTAGTCGATTCAGCGGTCAACGCTGGCGTCGTGCCGTGCGCGGATCAGCAACCCCGGCAGATCAGTCATTACCCCCCACCTGTCAGTAGCACGCCGGTGTGCGCCGTCGTATCGCCGCCGGGCGTTGGCGTTTCGGGCTGATCGGCAGTTTCTGCTGACCCCTGCGCCTGCCAGAAAAATCTACTGAATTTCAGCTTCGGCTGAGTTGGCTTCTTGCCTGACTACAGGTGGTATTCATGTTTGTCCTTTCGAAAAAATCCGCGCTCGCGGCTGCGTCCACGAGCCTGTTCGTTCTGCTGTGGAGCAGCGGGGCGATCTTCTCCAAATGGGGTTTGGCCCACGCTTCACCGTTTGCCTTTCTGTTGATTCGCTTTGTGATTGCCCTGTGCGGGCTGATGCTGTTGGCGCCGTTGCTCAAGCTGAAGTTGCCCAAGGGCGGACGGCCGATGCTGTTTGCGATTGCCACGGGTGTGGTGTTGTTGGGCGCGTATCAGATTTTCTATCTGCTGGCGCTCAACACCAGAGTCACCCCCGGTGTGATGGCGACCATCATGGGCGTGCAGCCGATTCTCACCGTGGTGATGATGGAACGGCAGCGTTCCGCGCGCCGGATGTTCGGGCTGGCGCTGGGGCTGGCGGGGCTGATCATGGTGGTTTACCAGGGCATCGGTCTGGCCGGGATGTCCTGGGCGGGGATGCTGTTTGGTCTGCTGGCGCTGGCGAGCATGACGCTGGGCTCGATCATGCAGAAACGCATCACCGACAATCCTCTCGGCACACTGCCGGTGCAGTACCTGGCCGGGCTGTTGTTGTGCGGGATTTTCGTGCCGTTCCAGCCATTTCATTTTGAACACAGCGCAGGTTTCATCGTGCCGGTGTTGTGGATGGGGCTGGTGGTCTCGGTGCTGGCGACGCTGTTGCTGTATCGACTGATTGCGCGGGGCAATCTGGTGAATGTCACCAGTTTGTTCTATCTGGTGCCGGCGGTGACGGCGGTGATGGATTACCTGATTTTCGGCAATCGCCTGGCAGCGTTGAGTGTGCTGGGGATGCTGTTGATTGTGGTCGGCCTGGCATTTGTGTTCCGTAAAACCAGCTAACAGATCGTCAGGTGGCGGCTTTTAGGCCGCCGATCGCGAGCAGGCTCACTCAGGGGAACGCATTCCAATTGTAGGAGTGAGCCTGCTCGCGATGGCCTTTTCGGCCACAGCACAAATTTATCGGGCCGGCACCTCAGCCGGCTTCACCACCGCAGGCTTCAACACCAGCCACAACGCCAACGCAATCAACACCCCGCCATACAAGTGCGCCATCGACAACGGCTCATCCAGCAGCAACGCCCCCCACAACACCCCGAACGGCGGAATCATGAAGGTCACGGTCATCGATTTCACCGGGCCGATCGAACTCAGCAGGCGGAAATAAATGATGTACGCAAACGCCGTGCATCCCAGGCCCAGGCCGAGCAGCGACAGCCAGACATTCCAGCCGCCCCAGCTCGCGGGTGGCGCGGTGATGACGCTGTAGCCGAACAGTGGCAACAAGAACACAGTGGCGCCGAGCATGCTGCCCAACGCCGACAAACGACTGTCCAGCCCACCCGCCTGATCCAGCCAGCGCCGCGCGAGGAATCCGGCGAAACCATAACAAGTGGTTGCCAGCAGACAGGCGAGGGCGCCCATCAGCAGTTGCAGATCGAACGCAACGGGACCGGCGCGGGTCAGTACGCCGACACCGAACAGGCCGAGAAACACCCCGCCGAGTTTGGCTGCGGTGAGCCTTTCACTGAAGAACAGACCGCCAATCAGCACACCCATCAACGGCGTGGTGGCATTGAAGATCGCCGAATAACCGGCCGGCAGCACCTGCGCCGCCACCGAATACAGCGTCGCCGGAATCCCCGAGTTGATCACACCCAGCAACATCACGGTTTTCAGCTTGCCCTTGAAATCCCAGCTGATGCGCATCAACCCGACAATCACCAGCAGGCCGACAGCGGCAATCGATACGCGGAAAAAGGCTGTCGGAATCGTGCCGACCACCGGCGCAATAATGCGCATGAACAGAAAACTCGCGCCCCAAATGGCCGCCAGCGACAACATACGGAAAATATCGACAGGGCTCACGGCGGGTCTCCTTCCTTGATCGGGACGAGAGTGTTGCCGAGTGCCCTGACGATGGCAACCGCTATTGCGGCATGCAACTTTTACCTAGATGACAAAGCGCGTGACCAGACCGTTGAGGTCGACCGCCAGACGCGACAGTTCCTGGCTCGCCGCCGAAGTTTGCGTCGCTCCGGCGGCAGTCTGGGTTGAGAGGTCGCGGATGGTCACCAGATTCTGATCGACCTCGCGAGCGACCAGCGCCTGTTGCTCGGCTGCGCTGGCGATCACCAGATTGCGCTGGTTGATCTGCGAAATCGATGCAGTGATTTTCTCCAGTGCCTGCCCCGCACTGTTGGCCCGGCGCAGGGTTTGCCCGGCCTGCTCGGCACTGCTTTGCAACGCGCCAACGGTAGCGCCGGTGCCTTGCTGGATGCTGCTGATCATCAGCTCGATTTCTTCGGTGGAGTTCTGCGTGCGTTGTGCCAGCGAACGCACTTCATCGGCGACCACGGCAAAGCCGCGCCCGGCCTCACCGGCCCGGGCCGCTTCGATGGCCGCGTTGAGCGCCAGCAGGTTGGTTTGCCCGGCAATCCCGCGAATCACTTCCAGCACTTTGCTGATGTCCTGCGCCTGAGTGGCCAGACCCTCCGCTTGTCCGGAGGCGCCCAGCACGGCGCTGACCAGTTCCTGAATCGAGCTGATGGTTTCGCTGACCTGCACATGCCCGTGCTTGCTGTCCTCATTTGAAGCGGCGGACGCCTCGGCACTGGACACCGCGTTGGCCGCGACTTCGTCCACCGCCGTGCTCATCTCGGTAACAGCCGTGGCCGCTTGTTCGATCTGGTCGTTCTGCTGTTGCAGGCCGCGCGTGCTTTGCTCCATCACCGAGCTCATTTCCTCGGCGGCGGAGGCCAGTTGCTGTGCCGATTCGCTGATGCCGCGGATGGTCGAGCGCAGATTGCCCTGCATCTCGGCCAAGGCGTCGAGTAGTTGCGCCGCCTCATCTTTACCGGTGCTGGTGATCTGACCGCTGAGGTCTCCGGCGGCAATGCGCCGGGCCACATTCAGGGCCTGATTGATCGGGGTGGTGATGCTGCGTGTCAGTAACCAGGCCAATAACAGGGTGGCAATCAGGGCAACCACGATGATCGTCGCGACGATCCACAGCGCCCGTTGGTACATCGCCGCAGCGGCATCGGCGGCGGCGTCGGCACCCTGTTGGTTGAGGCTGATCATCTGCTCCAGCGTCTTGTCGAGTACGGTTCCCTGTGGTGCCAATTCATTGTTAAGACGCGTGTAGGCCTGTTCAGTCTGCCCGGCGTCGATCTGGCCGATGATTTGTTCGAGGATGCTCATGTACTTGGCGGCGTTGGCATTCAAACCTTCGAGCATCACCCGTTCTTCCTCGCTGGCGAGCAGGGTTTTGTGATCGTTAAGGCGTTTGAGCAATTCCTCGCGCTGCGCCCTGATGATGCCTTTGCTTCTGTCGCGCACGGCAGGCTGAGTGCTGGTGATCAATCGCAACGATTCGAGACGGATGCTGGCGATGTTCGCCGCCGCGTCATGGATGCTCTCGATGCTCGGCATCCAGGACTCTTCAATCACGGCTGCACTCTCGCGCAGGGTCTTCATCTGGCCCAGACCGAACAGGCCGACCACCACCAGCAGACTGGCCAAAACGGCGAAACTCAAACTGGCGCGCAAACCTATGCGCAGATTCCGGATAGACATCAGTGTGCTCCTTGATCTTTGAAGGGGGGAGGTCGTCCTCGTCAGGCGAGGATCTTGTTATGAGGCGGGTGCTGGCGGGCTGTATATCAAAGTGCCACTATTTTGGTAAGACCAATCTGGAATAGCCGCTGATGTTCCGTGGTTTCACAGCAAAGCCACGGCCTAGAGGGGCTTGCGGGTATTGGATCCGAAGCCCAGAGAATTCGCGGGCTGGGGCAGAGCGGCAAGAAGGACCAGTGAGGTGATTAACTGACCGAACGGTCGATTAAAAAAACTTTGCAAAAAACTGTGTCGTCGGACGCGCGTGGCGCAGATTTGGCGGAAATTGCACTTCACGCGCACACGCTTGCGTGGCTAAGCTCAGGCACGGATTTCCCACGCACGCCGAGGTCTTATCTATGCCGCAGCAATGGCCAGCCACCGACATCGCCCGCATGATCCTCGATGGCTTTGACGATTACCGCGAGCATTTCCGGCGGATTACCGACGGCGCCCGGGAACGCTTCGAGCAGGCGCGCTGGCAAGAGACGCAAACCGCGTCGGCGGCGCGGATCAACCTCTACGAAGAAAAGGTCGGCGAAACCATCGCCCGCCTGCGCGAATACTTCGACGATGAAACGCTGATGAATGTCAGCTGCTGGCCGCTGGTGAAAAGCGCCTACATCAGCGTCATCGATCTGCGCTTCGACGATGAGCTGTCCGAGACCTGGTACAACTCGATTTTCTGCGGGCTGTTCAGCCACGACCTGATCAGCGACGGCTGCATGTTCATCCACACCACCCGTCCGAGCCTGCGTCGTGCCCGCGCCGCACAGACCCGCACCTACAAGCCGCAAGGGCAGTTGTCGGGGATGCTCGCGAGCATTTTTGCCGACTACCGTTTCAGCGAGGATTACGCTGATTTGCCCGGCGACCTGCTTCGGCTCGAAGCGCAATTGCGTGAGAACCTGCCGGACTGGGTGTGCAAGGATCCAGAGCTGAGCGTCGAACTGTTTTCCTCGGTGCTGTACCGCAACAAGGGCGCGTATCTGGTCGGGCGCATCTACACCCGCGACGAACAGTGGCCGCTGGTGATTCCGCTGTTGCACCGCGAAGGGCGCGGGATCCAGATTGACGCGCTGATCACCGACGAAGCCGATGTATCGATCATCTTCTCGTTCACCCGTTCGTATTTCATGGTCGACGTGCCGGTGCCGGCGGAGTTCATCGGCTTTTTGCGGCGCATTTTGCCGGGCAAGCACATCGCCGAGTTGTACACCTCGATCGGTTTCTACAAGCACGGCAAATCCGAGTTTTACCGCGCACTGATCAATCATCTGGCCAACACCGATGACCAGTTCATCATGGCCCCCGGCGTGCGCGGGATGGTCATGAGCGTGTTCACCCTGCCGGGTTTCAACACGGTGTTCAAAATCATCAAGGACCGTTTCTCACCGTCGAAAAACGTCGACCGCGCGACAGTCATCGAGAAATATCGGCTGGTGAAAAGCGTCGACCGGGTAGGGCGCATGGCCGACACCCAGGAATTTGCCGACTTCCGTTTTCCTCTGAGTAAATTCGATCCGGCGTGCCTTGAGGAGTTGCTGGAAGTGGCGCCATCGACGGTCTCGGTCGAGGGCGAAACCGTGCTGATCCGCCATTGCTGGACCGAACGGCGGATGACCCCGCTCAACCTCTATCTGGAAAACGCCAACGAGGCGCAGGTGCGCGAGGCGCTGGAGGATTACGGCCTGGCGATCAAGCAACTGGCGGCGGCGAACATCTTTCCCGGTGACATGTTGTTGAAGAACTTCGGCGTCACCCGGCATGGGCGTGTGGTGTTTTATGACTACGACGAAATCTGCTTCCTGACCGAAGCCAACTTTCGCCACATCCCTGCGCCGCGTACGCCCGAAGATGAGATGGCCTCCGAGCCGTGGTATTCGATCGGGCCGCTGGATGTGTTTCCCGAGGAGTTTCCACCGTTCCTGTTTGCCGATTCGGGGCAGCGCAAGTTGTTCGATCAGTTGCATGGCGAGTTGTATAACGCCGATTACTGGAAGAGCTTGCAGGAGGCGATTCGGGCGGGGAAAGTCATTGATGTTTTCCCGTATCGGCGTAAAGGGTTGGATAACGAATAAGCCAGAAACCCTCACCCCAGCCCTCCCGAAACGTCGGACCGCCCAGAGGGAGAGGGGGCCGACCGAGGTGTCTTGCGTCAAGCACCGACCTGAGAGCCCTTGGCGATTATGGATTCGGTAAAGCAGTTTCAGGTCGCTGAACATCCTCAGCATCCCCCAATCGGCCCCCTCGCCCTGAGCGAGAGGGGGGCCGACCGAGGTGTCTTGGGTTAAACGCCGACCTGAAAGAGCTTGGCGATTATGGATTCGGTGATGCGCGTTCAGGTCGGTGAAGCTGGCAAAGTTGACTCGGTCGGTCCCCTCTCCCCCCGGGAGAGGGCTAGGGTGAGGGCAGCAATCCCCCTGACACGCCACAAATCCGCCAAATCTGCGACAATCCGCCCCCTGCATAAATAGACGACCGAATTGCCTACCCGATGACCGACGAATCGCCCTCCATCGACAAACTGCTGAAAAACCTCGATCACGCCATGCTCGCCGACCGTCACCGGCTGCGGCGGCAGTTGCTTGAGCTGCGCAAGAAACCCGATGAGGCCAAACTGGCCCAGTGGGTGACGCGCATGCAAGCGTCCTGTGATCAGGTGTTGGCGCGCAAGGCGAGCCTGCCGGTGATTCGTTACGACGACAGTTTGCCGATTGCGGCCAAGCGCGACGAGATCAAAAAAGCGCTGGAGCAGCATCAAGTCCTGATCATCGCCGGCGAAACCGGCTCGGGTAAAACCACCCAGTTGCCGAAAATCTGTCTGGAAATCGGTCGCGGTCAGCATGGCTTGATCGGTCACACCCAGCCGCGTCGAATCGCTGCGCGCAGCGTCGCCAGCCGGGTCGCCGAAGAACTCGGCACGCCGCTCGGTTCGCTGGTCGGCTATCAGGTGCGCTTCGAGGATCAAAGCGATTCCAACACCCTGATCAAACTGATGACCGACGGCATTCTGCTTGCGGAAACCCAGAACGATCGCTACCTCGAACGCTACGACACGATCATCGTCGACGAAGCCCACGAACGCAGCCTGAACATCGACTTCCTGCTCGGTTACCTGAAAACCCTGCTGCCGCGTCGCCCGGATCTGAAAGTCATCATCACTTCGGCGACCATCGATCTCGAGCGCTTTTCCAGGCATTTCGATGACGCGCCGATTGTTGAGGTGTCGGGCCGTACCTTCCCGGTGGACACCTGGTATCGCCCGCTGACCCTGGAGCAGGACGAAGAGGGCAACCGCGTCGAAGATGACCTGACGGTGGATCAGGCGATCCTCGCCACCCTCGATGAAATTGCCGCTTACGAGCGCAGTGAACGCCGCAGCCCCGGTGACGTGCTGGTGTTCCTGCCGGGTGAGCGCGAGATTCGCGACGCCGCCGACATGCTGCGCAAGGCCCAGCTCAAACACACTGAAATTCTGCCGCTGTACGCGCGCCTGTCGCCGGCCGAACAGCAGCGGATTTTCCAGTCGCACCCGGGCCGTCGCGTGGTGCTGGCGACCAACGTCGCCGAGACCTCGCTGACCGTGCCGGGCATCCGTTACGTGATCGACAGCGGCACTGCGCGCATCAGCCGCTACAGCTATCGCGCCAAGGTCCAGCGCCTGCCGATCGAGGCGATTTCCCAGGCCAGCGCCAATCAGCGTAAAGGTCGTTGCGGCCGGGTCGAGCCGGGTATCTGCATCCGTTTGTACAGCGAAGAAGATTTCCTCGGTCGCCCGGAATTCACCGATCCGGAGATTCTGCGCACCAACCTCGCGGCGGTTATCTTGCAGATGCTGCATCTGCGCCTTGGCGAGATCACTGCGTTCCCGTTTATCGAGCCGCCGGACGGCAAGGCGATCAGTGACGGTTTCAACCTGCTGCAAGAGCTCTCGGCAGTCGATCGCAACAGTCAGTTGACCCCGCTCGGTCGCCAATTGGCGCGCTTGCCGGTGGACCCGCGCATGGGTCGTATGCTGCTCGAAGCGGCCAAGCTCGGCAGCTTGCAGGAAGTGCTGATCGTCGCCAGTGCGATGTCGATTCAGGATCCGCGCGAGCGGCCGCCGGAGCGCCAGCAAGCTGCTGATCAGGCCCACGCGCAATGGAAGGACGTTGATTCGGACTTCGCCGGATTGGTGAATCTTTGGCGTGGCTTTGAAGAGCAGCGCCAGGCGCTGACGGCCAGTCCGTTACGCAACTGGTGCCGCAAGAACTTCCTCAACTACCTGCGCTTGCGCGAATGGCGCGATTCCCATCGTCAGTTGAGCCTGATCTGCCGCGACATGCAGCTGAGCCTGAATAAAGAGCCGGCCGATTATCCGAAACTGCACAAAGCGGTGCTGGTCGGTCTGCTCAGCCAGATCGGTCAGAAAACCGAGGACGGCGACTACCTCGGTGCGCGTCAGCGTCGCTTCTGGATTCACCCGTCGTCGGGCATCGGCAAGAAGCGTCCGCAATGGCTGATGACCGCCGAACTGGTGGAAACCACCAAGCTCTATGCGCGCATGGTCGCCAAGATCGACGCCGACTGGATCGAGCCGCTGGCCGGCCACCTGATCAAGAAAAATCACTTCGAACCGCACTGGGAGAAGAAGCGTGGCCAAGTCGTGGCGTTCGAGCAGATCACTCTGTTCGGGCTGATCGTGGTCGGCCGCCGACCGGTGCATTACGGCCCGGTCGATCCAGTGGTTTCGCGCGAGCTGTTCATCCGCGAAGGCCTGGTGCGCGGCGAGATTCAGTCCAGAGCCAAATGCCTGACGGCCAACCAGCAACTGCTGGAACAGCTCGACGAACTGGAAGCCAAGGCCCGTCGCCGCGACATTCTCGCCGACGAAGAAACCCTCTACGCGTTCTACGATGCGCGGCTGCCGGCGGAGATTCACCAGACCGCGACGTTCGACAGTTGGTATCGCATCAACAGTCAGAAAGATCCGCAGTTGTTGATCATGCGCGAAGAAGACGTGCTGGCTCGCGAGGCCAGTGAAGTCACCGCGCGCGATTACCCGGACACGCTGCACATCGGCGATCTGGAGCTGGCGCTGACCTATCACTTCGAGCCCAATCACCCGCGCGACGGCGTGACCCTGCGCGTGCCGGCACCGCTGCTGCCGATGTTGCCGCCGGAGCGTCTGGAATGGCTGGTACCGGGGCTGATCGAGGCCAAGTGCATCGCCCTCGTGCGCAACCTGCCGAAGGCCTTGCGCAAGAATTTTGTGCCGGTGCCGGACTTCATCAAGGCTGCCTTGCAGCGCATGACCTTTGCCGAAGGCTCATTGCCGCAAGCACTGGGCCGCGAATTGTTGCGCATGACCGGCGCGCGGGTCAGCGATGAGGCGTGGGCGGAGGCAGAGCAAGGGGTTGAAGGGCATCTGCGGATGAACCTGGAAATCGTCGACGGCCAGGGCAAGTTCCTCGGAGAGGGGCGCGATCTGGCCGAACTGACCGCGCGGTTTGCCGAGGCCAGTCAGGCTGCGCTGGCAGTGCCGCAGAGTGCGAAAAGTCAGCAACCGGTGGAGGCGAAAGTCTTTGCACCGGTGGCGGAAAAGACTCAGCAGAAGATCGCCGGGCTGTCGATGACGGTGTATCCAGCGTTGGTCGAAGAAGGCGGTACGGTCAAGGAAGGGCGTTTCTCGACCCCGGCCGAGGCCGAGTTCCAGCATCGTCGCGCCTTGCAGCGTCTGTTGATGCAGCAACTGGCGGAACCGGCCAAGTTCCTGCGCGGTAAATTGCCAGGGCAGACCGAGTTGGGCTTGCTCTATCGCGAGCTGGGCCGGGTTGATGCGTTGGTCGAAGACATTCTGCTGGCCAGCCTCGACAGCTGCATTCTTGAGGGCGAAGACCCGTTGCCGCGCGACGGCGCCGGGTTGGCGGCACTGGCCGAGCGTAAACGCGGCAGTTGGACCGAGCATGCCGAGCGCGTGGCGCGCCTGACCCTGGAGATTCTCAAGCTGTGGCACGGTTTGCAGAAACGCTTCAAAGGCAAGATCGACCTCGCTCAGGCGGTGGCGCTGAACGACATCAAGCAACAGATCAACAATCTGGTTTACCCGGGGTTTGTCCGTGAGACGCCGATGCAATGGCTCAAGGAATTGCCGCGGTATCTGAAAGCGGTCGAGCAGCGTTTCGAAAAGCTCGGTGCGCAGGTGCAGAAGGACCGTGTCTGGAGCGGCGAACTCGCCGGTCTCTGGGCGCAATACCAGACCCGTGCGGCCAAACATGCGCAGGAAGGCAAACGCGATCCGCAGCTTGAGTTGTATCGCTGGTGGCTGGAGGAATACCGGGTGTCGCTGTTCGCCCAGCAGTTGGGCACCAAAACACCGATATCCGACAAACGCCTGAACAAGCAGTGGACCCAGGTCGAACCGTGACGTTGATCGTTCCCACGCTCTGCGTGGGAATGCCTCTGGGGACGCTCCGCGTCCAGTGACGCGGAGCGTCACGGGCTGCATTCCCACGCAGGAGCGTGGGAACGATCATCCGTGTTGATCTTGAGAAAGGCGCCAAAAGGCCCCGTTTATGGCAAACTTCGCGACCATAAACGCCGGTTTCGCGACCCAGAGCCTTCGGCCGTGGTGTGAGACGGAATAAAGCGATGCCAGGTTTGCGTCCCCCGGACGGGAATAGACCCTTTGCGTGTTGGTACGACGGTTCCAGCACTTTCTGCCTGAACAGATTAGAGAAACGACCATGCATAACGTCGTCATCAGCGGCACCGGCCTGTATACCCCGGCCAACAGCATCTCCAACGAAGAGCTGGTGCAGTCTTTCAATACCTACGTCGCGCAGTTCAACGCCGACAACGCCGAGGCCATTGCCAGCGGCGAAGTCCAGGCCCTGACCGAATCCAGCGCTGCCTTCATTGAAAAAGCGTCGGGCATCAAGAGTCGCTTTGTCATGGACAAGGACGGCATTCTCGATCCACTGCGCATGGCCCCGCGCCTGCCGGAACGTTCCAACGACGAGTGGTCGGTGCTGTGCCAGATGGCCATCGGCGCTGCCGAACAGGCCTTGCAGCGTGCCGGCAAAACCGCCGCTGATATCGATGGCGTCATCGTTGCCTGCTCCAACCTGCAACGCGCCTACCCGGCCATCGCCATCGAAGTTCAGGAAGCCTTGGGCATTCAGGGCTTCGGTTTCGACATGAACGTGGCCTGCTCCTCGGCGACTTTCGGTATTCAGGCCGCCGCCAACAGCGTGCAACTGGGCCAGGCCCGGGCGATCCTGATGGTCAACCCGGAAGTCTGCACCGGTCATCTGAACTTCCGTGACCGCGACAGCCACTTCATCTTCGGCGATGCCGCGACTGCGGTGATCATCGAGCGCGCTGACACCGCGACGTCCGAGCACCAGTTCGACGTGGTCAGCACCAAGCTGCTGACCAAGTTCTCCAACAACATCCGCAACAACTTCGGTTTCCTCAACCGCGCGGCTGAAGAGGGCGTCGGTGCCCGCGACAAGCTGTTCGTGCAGGAAGGCCGCAAGGTGTTCAAGGATGTCTGCCCGATGGTTGCCGAGCTGATTGGCGAACACCTGGAAGAAAACCAACTCAACGTCGGCGACGTGAAGCGCTTCTGGCTGCACCAGGCCAACCTGAGCATGAACCACCTGATCGTGCGCAAACTGCTGGGCCGCGAAGCCACCGAAGAAGAAGCCCCGGTGATTCTCGACACCTACGCCAACACCAGCTCCGCCGGTTCGGTGATTGCTTTCCACAAGTATCAGGACGATCTGGCTGCCGGTTCGCTGGCTGTCTTGAGTTCGTTCGGTGCAGGCTATTCGATCGGCAGCGTGATTCTGCGCAAGCGTTGAAAAGAGGTTTAATTTCCTCTTAATCGCGCCGATCTTTCCTACATCCGATTCGGCTCAAACGCTGTAATTTTCGGGAATGGCGGCAGGTGCAGACCTGCCGCGATCATTTTCGGAATCGGCACAAGGAGATTTTTGGATGGCGGCTGACGACACCCAACTGCTTGCGCGCCTGCTGGCAGGTGAGCAACAGGCTTTCAAGGAACTGGTGACGACGTATCAAAGCGCCATGCGCGCCGTGGCCTATGCCATTGTCGGCCAGCGTCATGTCGAAGAAGTGGTGCAGGACGCGTGGCTGTCCGTGGTGCGCCACATCGCCGGTTTCGAAGGTCGTTCCAGTCTCAAGACCTGGCTGTTGACCATCACCGCCAACTCAGCCAAAAGCCGTTACAAACACAATCGCCGCGAAGTGTTGATGGATGATTTGCCATCGCCCCACGGCACGATCGACGACGATCGTTTTTCTCCCGGTGACGGCCATTGGCTGGTCGCCCCGTTCGCCTGGCACCAGGACACACCGGAAGCGTTGCTGACCGAAAGCGAATTGCGCGACTGTCTGGAGCACACCCTGCTGAACCTGTCGGAACTGCAAAGCAGCGTTTTGCTGTTGCGTGAACGCCAGGGCCTGGAGCTGGAAGAGATCTGTAATCTTCTGGAGATCTCGCTCTCCAATGTCCGTGTGCTGCTGCATCGTGCGCGGCTGAAAGTCTTCGCGACCGTGGAGCATTTTGAGGAGACCGGGGAATGTTGACCTGTAAGGAGCAAGTGGCGCGCTCCAGCGATTATCTCGATGGCCAATTGAGCTTTCGCGAAAAACTGATGGTGCGTCATCACCTGATGTTCTGCCCGAACTGTCGGCGTTTCATTCGTCAGATGCGTTTGATGCAGGCCACTTTGAAGGCGATGCCGGAGAAGCCGCAAGAGGGTGTGGATGCCTTGGCTGAACGCCTGGCCGAGCAACGACGAAAAGATAATCCCCTGTAGGAGCTGTCGAGTGAAACGAGGCTGCGATCTTTTGATCTTTTTTAAGATCAAGATCAAAAGATCGTCCGATCGCGGCCCGAGCCTTCGGCAGCTTCTACAGGGGATTTTTGCATCCTGCAGAAATAGCTCGGTGCGGGCGAGACGAACGGATGATGGGGATCATCCCGCCCGCACCGGGCTATAGGGTGAAGCGTTTTTAGAACTTGGCTTCCGCATCCAGCTGCAGGGTGTTGGCGTCAGCATCACGCTGAGTACGGCTGGCGAAGTCAGCCTTGGTCAGGAAGTACGTGGCGCCGATGGCGAAGTTCTTGTCGATGTCGTAACCGACCTTGAACTTGTGACCGCGCGAACCGGTAGTGCCGTTGGCGAAGTCGGAGTCGGTGAAGGCGCCGACCACGGCGTTGCGCTGCACGTCACGATAGTTGTAATCGAGGTTCAGGCCGAACACCTTCGACTTGGCACCCAACAGCCATGCGGTGTCCTGATCGGTCACGGCATCGTTGTTCTTCACGTACTGACCGTAGAACGACAATGGCATCGGCAGACCGCCGATGTCGACCTGGCTGAACCCTTCATACAGACGGAATTCGTTGTTGGCCGAGTTGCCGTTGACCGCCAGCGCGCACGGTGTGGAAGTACCGGTGCAGCGGCTGTCTTCGTCGTTCTGGTAGGCGTAGACGCTGCCGCCCAGGGTGACTTTCAGGTTGTCGGTGATGTTGAAGCGGCTACCCAACTGGCCAGCGGTCAGACGCAGGTCGTGACGGAATTGCACGCCATCGCCGTCAACGTTGTCCTTGAGGTTGTAGTTACCCAGGCTGCCGAACAGTTCGGCGCTGCTGCCCAACGGGTATTTGTAGGTAACGGCCAGACCTTCCGGGTTGATGTCGCTATCCCAGATCACGTCGCCCATGCTGACCCACGGCTGGAGCATCTTGCCGCCGATGATGTGCAGGTTCTTGATCTGGTCCGGGTGGTAGTCGATGTAGCCGAGGTCGAGCCAGATCTGCTTCTTGTCGAAGTAGTTGTCCTGATCCTGGTTGGTGGAACGGGCATCGTCGCCGCCGCCGGTGGCGATACGAATGCCGGTGTCGACCTGCGGGTTGATCTCGGTGTAGGCACCCAGACGGGCACGGATGCGCTGACGATCCTTGTCGCGGCCGCCGTTGTTCGGCTCGCCGTCGATCTTGATGGTTTCCTGACGAATACGTACGTCGCCCTTGAACTGGGTCTTCGCGGCCCAGGCCAGTTTCTGGTCGAAAGCGCTTTGTTCGGTGCTCTTCTTCGCGACAGCCGCGACTTGTTCGTTGGTCTCTTGCTGCGCCTGCTGCGCGATTTGCTGAGCCTTCTGATCCTTGGCCAGTTCAGTTTGCAGTTCGATGTACTGCGCCTGGGAAATGGAACCGTTAGCCTTGAGCATGTCGAGCAGTTTGGCGTCGACTGCGGCACTGGCCGGAACACTCATGGCCAGCAACAGGCCGCCACACAGGGCCGCCGCAGTTTTCGTGGAAGCAAGACGCATAGCAATCTCCGAAGATGAGAGGGATGGCTGAACCATCCCGGGCACAACCGACGATTTGAACGTCGGAAAACAGTGTCCGGGTAGAACCCGGCGCTCTAAAAACAGGCGCCAGTATCGCGATGGTTTATGACAGAGCAGTGGCACAGTGATGGCAGGTTGATGACGAACGGCCGCTTGGCCAGTCAGTTCTCAAGAGTGACGAGAGCCTGACTCTTACGTTGCTGAATCGATAAACCTGTAAGTTCTGACAGTGGCGGGCGATGCTGGATTGCTGTTTGATCAGGGATCAAAAAACTGTTTTCGAGCGTTTCTCTTATTTGCCGAAAACGACCAGCCAATCCGGAAAGTGAGACATTCAAATGAACAGTGAATTTAGCGCTTTGATTTCATCGGGTGATCTTGATGAAAGTTTCAATGGAGGTCGTGTTCTCACCTTTCGTTTTTACGAGGGTGAGATCGGTGCTGCATTCGACGTTGCAATAGGTCCCGATCGGCGTATTTACCTTGCCGGTACTGTGGTGGGGCGCTTTGCGATAGTCGTTCTGAATCCAGACGGCTCTTTCGTTGAAGATTTTGCCGTTAACGGTATTTTGCTGGATTCCTTTTTCGGCGCTGAACGTTCGATCGGTTACCGGATTGCAGTAGATGACCAAAAGGTACGCATTCTCGGCACCACTGAAGTGTCAAGGAATGGGGTTAAAAGATATTGCCCGGCCATCGCAAGTTACGATTTAAGTGGCGTCCTGGATACAGCTTATGGAAGTGGGGGGTATCAGGTTATCGATCCAGATTTCGAAGATGGTGACCCTCGCTTTATGAGAAATCAATGGGCTCCCAATTGGTCGGTTGCTAATGGGAAAACCTATGTGGCAGCGTTTCGCTTCGCGGATGGTGCATCCAGCGTATTAACGTGTCTTGATGCAACCGGTCAATTCGATCTGACGTTTGCTGATGCGGGAACGATGAGCATAAAGCACCCGCGTGGGGCTCAACTGGAAAGCGTTCGGGCGACGGCGGAGGGGATTTATATGGCTGGTACGTTAGTTGATGCTGGATTAAGTGCGGGAGCGATATGCAGGGTCTCTCTTCGGGGCGAAGTCGATACCAATTACGGCGAAAATGGCTTGATTATTTTTGAAGGCGCCTACTCGGAAGTCAATAGTCTGCCTGGCACTGGTCACTCAAGCTTATTAACGGTGGGGCGTCATGCACGTTTTGAGGAGGGTGAAACATTTATTCGTCATCGAGGTGCATTGCGACGTTTTATGGCTGATGGCTCTGCGGACAAACAGTTTAATAACGGTGATCCGGTGTTCACCGAAATAAACTTCTCAACGGGTTGGTATCACGGTGCGGTACAGGGGGACGGGCGGATTCTTGCATTGGGTTATGCGTCGGATCCACGAGGTTCAGTGGTGCAGCGCTCCAGAGGTATTTTGACGCCTGTTCGTTATAACGAAATGAGCGAAAATATGGCGTCGCCCTCGCCACGCTATGTACTTTGCCGCTTTCTGAGTGATGGCTCTTTGGACAGCAGTTTCGGTCGAGAGCATAAGGGATGGATTAGCTTCAATATTAATGAAAACGCCGTTACGCAAGGCATCGCAGTGCAGCCAGACAACGCAGTGGTCGTTGTAGGAAGCACGGGTGACGGTCGTGCGTATGCCGTGCGGTTCAAGGGCTGACACTCTGGTTCTGCGACTTTGATCTCTTTCGATGTGGTTTATTGTTTTGGCCTGGATTGAAGATCGGGGATACTCGGTGGTGAGAGGGGCATCCATCGAGAAACGAAATGACGCTGCACGTTTATGAAAGTTTATCGGCAGTAGCAGCACAAAGCTGGGATGCGCTGGTGCCTGAAAGCCAGCCATTTGTGCGCCACGCTTTTCTCAGTGCGCTGGAAGACAGCGGCAGCGTTGGCCCTCACACTGGCTGGCAACCTGAGCATTTGCTGCACATCGAAGATGATCGCCTGATCGCCGCATTACCCAGTTATCGCAAGTGGCATTCCTACGGCGAGTACGTGTTCGATCATGGCTGGGCGGACGCCTGCGCCCGCGCCGGCATCGATTACTACCCCAAGCTGTTGACGGCCGTGCCATTCAGTCCGGTCAGCGGCCCGCGCTTGTTGGCGGCCAGTGTCGAAAACGGTTTTGAACTGCTCAAGAGTCTGCCGGGCTACCTGGAGATCGAAGGGCTTTCCAGCGCACACATCAATTTCACCGACCCGTTTACCGACGCGGCGATGGCCGAACAGCCGGGCTGGCTGCAACGCATTGGCTGTCAATATCACTGGCAGAATCGCGGTTATCGCGACTTTCAGGATTTCCTCGACGTGCTCAGTTCACGCAAGCGCAAACAGATGCGCAAGGAGCGCGAGCAAGTGGCGGGGCAGGGCTTTGAATTTGAATGGCTCGAGGGGCGCGAACTGGACGAGGCGCAATGGGATTTTGTCTATGCCTGCTACGCCAACACTTACGCGGTGCGGCGCCAGACGCCGTACCTGACGCGCGAGTTTTTCAGTTTGCTGGCCGAGCGCATGCCCGAGGCGATTCGCGTGGTGTTGGCCAAACAGGGCTCACGCCCGGTGGCGATGGCGTTCAGTCTGGTCGGTGGTGACAGTTTCTACGGGCGCTATTGGGGCTGTCTGGCGGAGTTTGATCGACTGCACTTTGAAACCTGTTTTTATCAGGGCATGGATTACGCGATCGCGCAGGGTTATCAGCGTTTCGATGCTGGCGCTCAGGGCGAGCACAAGCTGATTCGCGGGTTCGAACCGGTGATCACCCATTCATGGCATTACCTGCGGCATCCGGGGTTGAAAGCGGCGGTGAAAGATTCCCTGCAACAGGAACGCGCCGGCATCCTCGCCTATGCCGAAGAAGCGAAAACAGCGTTGCCTTATCGCCAGACATAGATCTCCTTGTGGGAGCGAGCTTGCTCGCGAAAGCGGTGTTTCAGTGACATTGATATCAGCTGACACACCGCCTTCGCGAGCAAGCTCGCTCCCACATTTGATGTGTGTATGCCTTGTCTAGTCTTCCTTGCCCAGCCAGCGATAAATCCCGCCACCGACCACCGCGCCAAGCAGCGGCGCGACCCAGAACATCCATAACTGCGCGAGCGCCCAGCCGCCGACCATCAGCGCCGGCCCGGTACTGCGTGCAGGATTGACCGAGGTGTTGGTCACCGGAATCGAGATCAGGTGAATCAGCGTCAGGCCCAGGCCGATGGCGATCGGGGCCAGCCCTGCCGGCGCGCGTTTATCGGTGGCGCCGAGGATGATGATCACGAACATCGCGGTCATCACGAGCTCAGTGACAAACCCCGCCGCCATCGAATACTTGCCCGGCGAATGCTCGCCATACCCGTTGGAAGCCAGGCCTGCGGCGATGTCGAAGCCTTCCTTGCCGCTGGCGATGTGGGCGATCAGCGCCGCCGCGAGAATCGCGCCGAGCACTTGGGCAATGATGTAGGCGGGTAACTCTTTGGCCGGAAACCGACCACCGACGAACAGACCGACCGACACGGCCGGGTTGAGATGACAGCCGCTGATGTGGCCGATGGCGAACGCCATGGTCAGCACCGTCAGACCAAACGCCAGGGCCACCCCCAGCACCCCGATTCCCAGTGGTGTAGACGCGGCAATCACCGCGCTGCCGCAACCACCCAATACCAACCAGAACGTACCCAACAACTCAGTGACTGAACGTTTGAACAGAGACATGAGAGGCGTCCTTGATAGACCTGCTATCGAGACTGCATCGAGTTGTGCGTCCTTGCAGACTTACGACAGGTTCCGTTCTGGAACCTTGGCTGAGTACAGCAGGCTTTTGGTGGATTTCCAGCGCCCACAAAAAACCGCCAGCGCCCGTGGTTAAAGGGCTGTGGCGGTGATCGTTCCCACACGCTGCGTGGGAATGCCTCAAGGGCCGCTCCGCGTCCAGTGACGCGGAGCCTCACGGGCTGTGTTCCCACGCAGAGCGTGGGAACGATCTTGGAGGGGTCAATCGATGCCGACAAACCCTCCGGTCTGGTGCGCCCACAACCGTGCATACAGACCACGATGGGCCAGCAGTTCAGCATGGGTGCCGCTCTCGGCAATCTTGCCGTTTTCCAGCACCACCAGCCGATCCATCCGCGCAATGGTCGAGAGCCGGTGGGCGATCGCGATCACGGTTTTGCCCTGCATCAGGGTTTCCAGGCTTTCCTGAATCGCCGCTTCGACCTCCGAGTCCAGTGCCGAGGTCGCTTCGTCCATGATCAGGATCGGCGCGTCCTTGAGCAGCACCCGGGCAATCGCGATGCGCTGACGCTGGCCACCGGACAATTTCACCCCGCGCTCACCGACATGCGCGTCAAACCCGGTACGCCCCTCAGCGTCCGACAACAGCGGAATAAACTCATCGGCGCGCGCCTTGTGCACCGCGTCCCACAACTCTGCATCGGTGGCGTCAGGCTTGCCATACAACAAGTTGTCGCGGATCGAACGGTGCAGCAGCGAGGTGTCCTGAGTGATCATGCCGATGCGTGCGCGCAGGCTTTCCTGACCGACTTCGGCGATGTTCTGCCCGTCGATCACAATGCGCCCGCCTTCGACGTCGTACAGACGCAGCAGCAGGTTGACCAGCGTTGATTTGCCGGCGCCGGACGGCCCGATCAAGCCGATTTTCTCGCCCGGTTTGATGTTCAGATTGAGGTCGCCGATGATCCCGCGCTTCTTGCCGTAGTGAAAATCCACGTGCTCGAAACGCACTTCGCCACGGGCGACTTCCAGCGGTTTGGCCTGCTCGTGATCGGTGACGCTGACCGGTTGCGAGATGGTCTGTAAGCCGTCCTGGACCATGCCGATGTTTTCGAAAATGCCGGTGACCACCCACATGATCCAGCCGGACATGTTGACGATGCGAATCACCAGACCGGTGGCCAGGGCAATCGCCCCGACAGTGATCAGCGATTGCGTCCACAGCCACAAGGCCAGGCCCGTGGTGCCGACGATCAGCAGGCCGTTCATGGTGGTAATGGCGATGTCCATGCTGGTCACAACGCGGCCCGCCAGTTGGGCTTTTTCGGTCTGCTCTTCGATTGCTTCGCGGGCGTATTGCTGCTCGTAATTGGTATGGGCGAACAGCTTCAGGGTGGCGATATTGGTGTAACCATCAACGATCCGCCCCATCAGTTTGGAGCGTGCATCGGAGGACACCACCGAGCGCTCCTTGACCCGCGGCACGAAGTAACAGAGCGCGCCAATGTAAGCAGCGATCCACGTCAGCAACGGAATCATCAGGCGCCAGTCGGCCTCGGCAAAAAGCACCAGCGCGCTGATCGCGTAGATCAGCACATGCCACAGCGCATCCACTGCTTGCACCGCAGAGTCACGTAGTGAGTTGCCCGTCTGCATGATGCGTTGGGCGATACGACCGGCGAAGTCGTTCTGGAAGAAATTCAGGCTTTGTTTGAGCACGTAGCTGTGGTTTTGCCAGCGGATCATGCTGGTCATGCTCGGGCTCAGGGTCTGGTGCACCAGCAGGTCGTGCAGGCCGACAAAGACCGGGCGCAAGATCAGCGCGACCACGGCCATCCAGACCAGCTCCAGGCCATGCTCCTGAAAGAAGTTCGGGTTCGGCGCGCCTTGGGCGAGATCAATGATGCGACTGAGGTAGCTGAACAACGCCACTTCGATCAAGGCGCCGAACAGTCCGACGGTGAGCAGGGCGGCAAAACTCGGCCAGACCTGCTTCAGGTAATAGGTGTAGAAGGGCAGTACGTGATCCGGCGGGGATGCCGTGGGGGCGTCGCGGAACACGTCGATCAGTTGTTCGAAACGGCGATAGAGCATCAGATAACCGCCCGGAGTACGGGCTCTCCTTTTATCGGTGTGAGCGGCGTGAGGTTGAGTTCACGCCCCTCGATACGCCCTGTACAGCTTAGTCGATGACTTTGGCCGACTTGATGAACACAGGGTCGGAAGGCACGTTTTGCATGCCTTGTTTGGTGGTGGTTGGCGAGTTGACGATGATGTCGACGACGTCCATACCTTTGACCACTTTGCCGAACACTGCGTAGCCATCGCCCTGATCGAGGAAGTCGTTGTCCTTGACGTTGATGAAGAACTGGCTGGTCGCCGAATCAGGTACGGAAGTGCGAGCCATGGACAAGGTGCCACGAACGTTGGCCAGACCGTTTTTGTGTTCGTTCTTGATAGGAGCCTTGGTTTCTTTTTGCTGCATCTGTTGAGTGAAACCGCCGCCCTGGACCATGAAGCCCGGGATCACACGGTGGAAAATCGTGTTGTTGTAGAAGCCGCTGTTGACGTAATCGAGAAAGTTTTTGGTACTGATCGGCGCCTTGACCGGATCCAGTTCGATTTCGATCTGGCCGTTGGTGGTCTCCAGCAGCACGTGCGGTGCCTTGGCTGGCGTGGCAGCCATCAGGTTGGCGGCAAACAGCACAGTACCAGCGGCGAGGGCGAGTTTTTTCAGCATGGGTCAGTGATCCTGAGATTGAATATCGGCTGCGGCGAGAAACTCCAGCAGCGTTTGATTGAAGCGTTCGGGTTGATCGAGCGGGGTGGCGTGGCGCGAATCGGCGATCACCACCAGCCGCGCATCCGGCAGCAGTTTTACATAGGTTTCTTTCAGCGCGACGGGTGTGTAATCACGGTCGGCGCTGACGATGAGGGTTGGACAGGTCACTCGGGAAAGTCGTTCCTGAACCCCCCAGCCCACAATCGCATCGAAGCTGGCGAGATAAGCACGTTTGTCGTTTTTTGCCCAGCGTTCGGCCATTTTCTGCCGCAGATCCGCCTGTTGCGGTTTCGGAAAAAGTTTGCCGCCAAGGGCCTTGCCGATGGTTGCGAGGCTAAGCACGCGCATCAGGCTCCAGCGTTTGAACCACTGCCAGTAGTCGTCGCGGCTGCGTAGTTTGACCTCGGGTGCGCTGTTGACGATGGTCAGGCTTTTCAACTGGTGTGGGTGATCGACGCCGAACTGGAAACCGATCATGCCGCCCATCGACAGGCCTGCGTAATGTACCGGGCCGAGATTCAGATGCTCGATCAAGGCGAGCATGTCAGCGCTGAACCCGGCGATGCTGTAGCGCTCGCGGGGTTTGTCCGAGCGTCCGTGGCCGCGAACATCCGGGACGATCACCCGGTAGTGCGCGGCCAGCGCCGGGATCTGCATTTCCCAGTCCAGCGTGCTCGAGCCGAGCCCGTGAACCAGCAGCAACGGCGTGCCGTGGCCATATTCCTCGTAGTGCAGGTTGCAACCTTCGTGCTCGAAATAGGCCATTGGTGAACTCCGTGTCAGGCTTGTTCAGGGGCGGCGAACGGTGCGTCCAGCGGCAAGGTGTCGAAGGTGCGCAGCAATTCGATGAGAATTTGCGTGGCCGGGCCCAAGGGTTTGTCCTTGTTCGAGTACAGATAGAAGCTCGGGTTGCGACTGCCTCCCTGATCCAACGGTAGCAGCTTGAGCGTACCTTCCTTCAATTCCCGTTCGATCATGTGCCGTGGCAGCCAGGCAAAACCGAGGCCGCTGCTGACGAAGGTCGCGGCGGTGGCGAGACTGCCGACGGTCCAGCGCTGCTCGGCGCCGAGCCAACCGACATCGCGGGGTTGTTGCCGGCCGGAATCGCGGATCACCACTTGCATCTGGGTTTCCAGGTCCTGGAAGCTCAGCTCGCGGTTGAGCCGATGCAGCGCATGATCAGGATGGGCGACGGCAACGAATTCGACGTCGCTCAATTCTGCGCCGAGGTAACCGGGAATGCTCAGGCCGGTGATGGCCAGATCGGCCACGCCTTCGAGCAGCACCTCTTCAACCCCCGACAACACTTCCTCACGCAGACGCACACGGCAGCCACGGCTTTGCGGCATGAACGCGGTCAATGCGCGAACGATCCGCGCGCTTGGATAAGCGGCATCAACCACCAGCCGCACCTCGGCTTCCCAACCTTGCTCCATGTGATGGGCGAGGTCTTCCAGTTGGCTGGCCTGTTTCACCAGTTGCCGCGAACGGCGCAGCAACACGCCGCCGGCTTCGGTGAGCACGGCTTTACGCCCATCGATGCGCAACAACGGCACGCCGAGTTGGTCCTGCATGCGGGCGACGGTGTAACTCACCGACGATTGCGAACGGTGCAGGGCCTCCGCCGCCTGGGCGAATCCGCCGTGGTCGACCACGGCCTGCAATGTTCGCCATTGATCAAGGGTCACGCGGGGCGCTTTCATCAATAGCTCCTCTTGTCCTAAGCTGGCCGTCCCTCATGGAGACTGCCGAATGAAAAAATTCTGTTGTGTGCTGCTGGCGCTGCTTCCGCTGACCGCTTTTGCTTATCCGATTGATGTGGAGAAAGATCTCAACGGCATGAAGATCGATTTCCAGACCTTCGCAACCGACAGCGACATCGGCTCGATTCAGGTGGCCAACTACGGTGATGTCGACGCAATCTGCAAGGCGGTTTTCCAGAATGGTCCGGAAGCACCGCGCACGCGCAACATCGATGTCCCGGCCGGCAAGCACAAGAACGCCACGGCCAAGTTCAATCGCTCGATCATCAAGCTGCGCATCAAACTGACCTGCACCCCGAAATAACACCGTCAATCCCTTGTGGGAGCGAGCTTGCTCGCGAATTGGCCGTATCAGTCGACATCGCTGTTGAATGACACACCGCTTTCGCGAGCAAGCTCGCTCCCACAGGGTATACGTCAGCATATAAACTAATTATTCGATGCTTTGCAGCAATTATTTGCGCTTTTTCATCGATTCGACTCTGTTTAACCTTCACTCCATCGACCTACAACATTCTCGGATGGAGGCTACACAACATGTCCCGCGTTCTGATCATCGAAAGCAGCGCCCGCCAGCAAGACTCGGTATCCCGTCAACTGACCCAAACCTTCATCAGTCAGTGGAAAGCGGCGCACCCGAGCGATCAGATCACCGTACGTGACCTCGCCGTGACCCCGGTGCCACATCTGGACAGCAACCTGCTGGGCGGCTGGATGAAACCCGCCGAGCAACGCAACGACAGCGAGCAAGCGTCGCTGGACCGCTCCAATGAACTGACCGATGAATTGCTCGCCGCCGACGTACTGGTCATGGCCGCGCCGATGTACAACTTCGCCATCCCGAGCACCCTCAAAGCCTGGCTCGACCACGTGCTGCGTGCCGGCGTGACCTTCAAGTACACCGAAACCGGTCCGCAAGGCCTGCTCAGCGGCAAACGTGCCTACGTGTTGACCGCTCGCGGCGGCATCTACGCCGGCGGCCCGGCGGATCATCAGGAACCATACCTGCGTCAGGTGATGGGCTTCATCGGCATCCATGACGTGACCTTCATCCACGCCGAAGGCATGAACCTGGGGGGCGACTTCCAGGAGAAGGGCCTCAACCAGGCCAAGGCCAAACTGGCCCAGGTCGCTTGATAAGTTAATCGCCAGATAATCGCCGATTGTTTAAGTGACCTGGCGCAACCCCTTCAAGGCTCTACGCGCATCGAACCTCCCTTTGCACTTGTTGCTCCTGAGTGCTGTAGCCCGATTGAACGCTTTAGCGAGATCGGGCTTTTTTTTGCCTGGGATTTGTTGAATGTCATCAGATCCCTGTGGGAGCGAGCTTGCTCGCGAAAGCGATATTTCATTCAGCAACGATGTTTACTGACACGGCCTCTTCGCGAGCAAGCTCGCTCCCACAGGAGTCGGCGTTGTCCGTGGGTTCGCGGTCTGGCGCAAAACCCGCTATCGTCGCCGCCATTCGATTTCGAGGCGAGCATGGGCTATCTACTTTTTGTCACGCTGATCCAGGCGTTTTCCTTCAGTCTGATCGGCGAATACCTCGCCGGTCATGTCGACAGTTACTTTGCGGTGCTGGTGCGTGTGGTGCTGGCCGGGCTGGTGTTCATTCCCCTGACCCGCTGGCGTTCGGTGGAACCTTCGTTCATGCGCGGCATGCTGGTGATTGGTGCGCTGCAGTTCGGCGTGACCTACGTCTGCCTGTACCTGAGCTTCCGCGTGCTGACGGTGCCGGAGGTGTTGCTGTTCACCATCCTTACGCCGTTGCACGTGACACTGATCGAAGACGCGCTGAACCGCCGCTTCAATCCATGGGCGCTGATCGCGGCGCTGGTCGCAGTGGGTGGGGCGGCGGTGATTCGTTTCGACAGCATCAGTCCGGACTTCTTCATGGGCTTCCTGCTGCTGCAACTGGCCAATTTCACCTATGCGGCAGGGCAGGTGATGTACAAGCATCTGGTGGCCAGGCATCCGACCGATCTGCCGCATTACCGGCGTTTCGGCTTCTTCTACCTCGGTGCGCTGGCGGTGGTGTTGCCTGCATTCCTGATGTTCGGCAAAGCCAACTTTCTGCCTGAAGCGCCGCTACAGTGGGGCGTGTTGCTGTTCCTCGGTCTGATTTCGACTGCGTTGGGGATGTACTGGTGGAACAAGGGCGCGTGCATGGTCAACGGCGGCACGTTGGCGGTGATGAACAATCTGCATGTGCCGGTAGGGTTGCTGCTGAATCTGCTGATCTGGAATCAGCATGAGGAACTGGGGCGGTTGTTCCTCGGCGGGAGTGTGATTCTGGCGGCGGTGTGGATCAGTCGTTTGGGAATCCGCAAATCACCAATCACTAGCTGACTTTCGACTGACAAATATCTCTGTGGGAGCGGGCTTGCCCGCGATAGCGGAGTATCAGACGATGAGTTTCTCGCTGACACTCCCTCATCGCGGGCAAGCCCGCTCCCACAGGTTTCGGTGGTGTTACATCAAATGTTTTTCAGGTTCCGGAATGTGGGCTGAACCCAATAATGCCGGCAGCATTCCCGCACGCAAATCCCCACCACTCGGCTGCTGATACAGACTCAGCCCAAACTCCGGCAACACCGCCAGCAGATAATCGAAAATATCCCCCTGAATCCGCTCGTAATCGGCCCAAGCCGTGGTGCGGGTGAAGCAGTAGATCTCCAGCGGAATACCCTGCGCCGTGGTCTGCATCTGGCGGACCATGCAAGTCATGTTCGGCTGAATCTCCGGATGGCTCTTCAGATACGCCAGCGCATAGGCGCGAAACGTGCCGATGTTGGTCATGCGCCGGCGATTGGCCGACATCGCCGCGACATTGCCCTGGGCCTCGTTCCACGCCTTGAGTTCGGCTTTTTTGCGGCTCATGTAGTCGGTGAGCAAGTGCACCTGGGTGAGCTTTTCTTCCTCGTCGTCGCGGATGAAACGCACGCCGCTGGCATCGATGAACAGACTGCGCTTGATCCGGCGCCCACCCGATTGCTGCATGCCACGCCAGTTCTTGAACGACTCGGACATCAGCCGCCAGGTCGGGATCGAGACGATGGTCTTGTCGAAATTCTGCACCTTGACCGTGTGCAGGGTGATGTCGACCACGTCGCCGTCGGCGCCGACTTGCGGCATCTCGATCCAGTCGCCGACCCGCAGCATGTCGTTGCTGGTCAATTGCACGCTGGCGACGAACGACAGCAAGGTGTCCTTGTAGACCAACAGAATCACCGCCGACATCGCACCCAGACCGGACAGCAGCAACAGCGGCGAACGGTCGATCAATGTAGCGACGATGATGATCGCGCCGAACACGTACAAGACCATTTTCGCCAGTTGCACGTAACCTTTGATCGAGCGCGTCCTGGCGTGTTCGGTGCGTGCGTAGATGTCCAGCAGGGCATTGAGCAGGGCGCTGACCGATAACAGCAGGAACAGAATGGTGAACGACAGCGCCACATTACCGAGGAAGGTCATGGCGGTTTTGCTCAGTTCCGGCACCAGATGCAGGCCGAACTGGATCACCAGCGACGGTGTCATCTGCGCCAGACGCTGAAACACCTTGTTGTGCCGGAAATCGTTGATCCAGTGCAGCGCCGGTTGACGACCGAGCATGCGGCTGGCGTGCAGGATCAGATAGCGCGCCACTCGTCCGAGTACCAGCGCGATCACCAGCAACACGGTCAGCGCGAGGCCGGCCTGCAAGAGCGGATGCTGTTCGAGGGTGCCCCAGAGGTCCTGGGCGTTGAGCCAGAGCTGTTTGAAATCCATATGAGCAACGATTCTTCTGTAAGACGCGATGGGCGATTAGAGCATTTAAGACGCTGTGTATTACCGTTGGAGACAAATCGAGCAACAAAAAAGCCACTGATTGCGTCCGTTTGTATAAAGAAACTCGGCCTGAGCGCTCGAAACCGGTAACCTATGCAGCTGTTTTTTTGCATATCTTCGAGGTAGCACCCGTGTTTTCCCAATTCGCCCTGCACGAACGCCTGCTTAAAGCTGTGGCCGAGCTGAAATTTGTCGAGCCAACGCCTGTGCAAGCCGCGGCCATTCCGCTGGCGCTCCAAGGGCGTGATCTGCGGGTGACGGCGCAAACCGGTAGCGGCAAAACCGCCGCTTTCGTTCTGCCAATCCTCAATCGCCTGATCGGCCCGGCCAAGGTTCGCGTCAGCATCAAGACGCTGATCCTGCTGCCGACCCGCGAGCTGGCCCAGCAGACGCTGAAGGAAGTTGAACGCTTTTCGCAGTTCACTTTCATCAAGTCCGGCCTGATCACCGGCGGTGAAGACTTCAAGGTCCAGGCGGCGATGCTGCGCAAAGTGCCGGACATCCTCATCGGTACTCCGGGCCGGATGATCGAGCAACTCAACGCCGGCAACCTCGACTTGAAAGAAGTCGAAGTGCTGGTGCTCGACGAAGCCGACCGCATGCTCGACATGGGTTTCTCCGAAGACGTCCAGCGTCTGGTCGACGAATGCCCGAACCGTCAGCAGACCATGCTGTTCTCCGCCACCACCGGCGGTTCCGGCCTGCGCGAGATGATCGCCAAGGTGCTGAACAACCCTGAGCACTTGCAGCTCAACGCGGTCAGCCAACTGAACTCGACCACCCGTCAGCAGATCATCACCGCCGACCACAACCAGCACAAAGAACAGATTGTGAACTGGCTGCTGGCCAACGAGACCTATCAGAAGGCCATCGTCTTCACCAACACCCGCGCCATGGCTGACCGCATCTACGGTCGCCTCGTGGCTCAGGAATACAAAGCGTTCGTGCTGCACGGCGAGAAAGACCAGAAGGATCGCAAACTGGCGATCGACCGTCTGAAGCAGGGCGGCGTGAAGATTCTGGTCGCTACCGACGTCGCGGCCCGTGGTCTGGACGTCGATGGTCTGGATCTGGTAATCAACTTTGATATGCCACGCAGCGGCGACGAATACGTGCACCGCATCGGTCGTACTGGCCGTGCCGGTAACGACGGTCTGGCGATCTCGCTGATCTGCCACGGCGACTGGAACCTGATGTCGAGCATCGAGCGCTACCTGAAGCAGAGCTTCGAGCGCCGTACCGTCAAGGAAGTCAAAGGCACCTACGGCGGACCGAAAAAGGTCAAGGCTTCGGGCAAAGCCGTTGGCGTGAAGAAGAAAAAGACTGACGCCAAGGGCGACAAGAAAAAAACCGCCGCCAAGACGCCGACCAAGCGCAAGAGCGCCAACCGTCCGAAGCCGGACTCGTTGGTGAGCAGCGATGGCATGGCGCCGCTCAAGCGCCGCAAGCCAGCAGAGCCTGCGGCTGAATAAGGCGTTTCAGGCGCACAGAAAAAACCCGGACAGTGTCCGGGTTTTTTTTCGTCCATCAGTTGCCGAGCTGGCCACTGGTGTCGGCGTCAAAGCGCCGCTTGGCCTGATCAGCCGCCGGTTTCAGTGCGGCGAGCAGGGCCGTTTCGCTGTACAACCGGGTGGTCGCCAGTTCTTTCGGCGTTGGCTCGATCGGGATCAGCACATCTTCACCCTCGGCGTGCAGCCAGATCGCGACAACGTGCAGCGCCGAAACAAACAGCACGCGCAACTCAACGGTCTTGCCCTGCAGTTGCGGTGCTTGTTCTGCCAGTTTCAGCGCACCCACCGTAGCGGCGCCGTGATCGCCGTGGTTCAACGAGGCGAACTCGACATGCCCGCGCACTTCGGCCAATTGCGCATCGGCAATCGTTACGCCGTCGGCAAACACCAGGTAATGCCAGTCACCGAGGCGGGCGTCTTTCAGACCTTTACCTTGGCTCAGGTCCTCCAGATTCAGTGAGTAGCCGCGATAGGCCTCGCTGAGGCTGATCTTCGCAGGTGCCGCGTTGGCGAACCGGCGATTGGCACCAAAGCCCTGGGTTTGCAGTGCCGCTTGCAGTGCCGGACGCAGGGTCTGAACGCCGTTGGAAGGCGCCTTTGGATAAGTCAATTGCATGATGTCGCCCTCCTAGTTTTTTACCGTGAAGTAGGTGTGAGTCCAGTTGCCGCCGCCGTTGTAGGCACGGGGAAACGCGTTCAGTGCACGGGTCGAATAGCCGTAGATCGAGTCTGCGACCAATACGTAATCGCCGTTGGTGCCGTAGATCGTCAGGAAATGCGCACCGCCGCCGTACCACGCGCAGCGCAAGCCCACCGGGCGGCCCATGCTGATCTGGTTATGAATGGCCGACATCTGCAGCGAACCCTGATTCATGCCGTTGTAGCTGCGGGTGGTTTGCAGCGCCGAATCCAGATAGCCGTAAACGTTGCACGGCCCCGGTTGATTGCAGCAGTTGCGGTCGAGCTGGGTGCTGGCGACGCCGCACTGCGTCCAGTTGCCGGTGCCGTAATAATTGCCGACAGACGCGGAAACGGCGGCCCAGCACCAGTTGGTCTGGGTCTGTTTCTGCATGTTGAAGTTGAGGCTGCCAGCGGCGAAGGCGCGGATCTGTTCAGCGGCTTCGACTTCGGCGAGTTGCGGGTCAAGCAGGTGACCGGCCAGGCACCTTGGCAATGATTCGCCGGTGAATTGTGTTGCTGCTGTGGTTAACATTTTTCAATCCTCCATGAGTGAAAACAAGCGTCCAGCTTGTGCGGTGTTGCGGTGTTGCCGAGCGATCGGTGTTCAACGGTTGCCATGTCAAATGGCAGGTTCCGATCTCGTTGCTCGATGTAACCGTAGATGCGGATATGCGTTTATGCAAACAAATAAATGCATTTGTGCATTTTTGAGGGCAAAAGATCGCAACCCTCAGCAGCTCCATGCAGGAGTGCCGAGGGCTGCGATGTTTGCTTTTTAGCCTTCGGCTTTTTTCTCGGCGGTATCCAACTCTTTCAACCGTTGATCAATCAACTGGCACTTGTCCGGCAGATCCGCACTGGCCGTGCCCAGGTCCATTTTCTGCAACTCGGCGTTGATCTCCTTGGCCTTGGCCGGATTCTGCTCGGTGAGTTTGGCGACTTCCTTGGCCAGTTGTTCGCGCTTGGCGGTGGCTTCTTCCGGCGTGCAGGCCCAGACGGGCAGGGCGCAGGCCAAGGAGGCGGCGAGGGTGAGCTTGATCAGGGTTTTCATGGGGATAGGCCTCAGTTCCGGTTAAGGCGGGTTAACCGGTTGAGCGGCGAAACTGACGAAAAGTTCAGACGCCTACAAAAGGCTCTCAGTTTCCGTGGCAGCAACTGGATTCTGTCGCTCCCTCGTACCGATCATGATGCCGCACCCACTCCATGATCTCGTCCTCATTCCTGCCCTTGGGCGTGAGGTCGAGGTAGTTGTAGGCGCCGACCAACATGTCGAGGCCGCGGGCATAGGTTGAGTAGGTGTGGAAGAGGTCGCCCTTTGCATCCCGATAGAACACGCTCAGCCCAGGCATTTCTTCTTCGGCGCTGTCAGTCTTTTCGTAGTTGTAGGTAGCCGTTCCAGCAGCGACCTCTTCAGCCCGAGCGCGAACACCGAAGTCGTAGTTGAAGTCGCAACCCTCTGAAGACACCCAGTCGAACTTCCAGCCCATCCGTCGCTTGAAGTCCTGAAACTCGTTGAACGGCGCATGGGATACCGCAACCACGGCGATATCGTGATGCGCCAGATGCTGGTTGGCGCCGTCGATGTGGTCGCTGAGGAACGAGCAGCCCTGACAGCCTTCCTCCCAGTCCTTGGCAAACATGAAGTGGTAAATCACCAATTGGCTGTGTTCACCGAACAGGTCAGCGAGTTTCAGTTCGCCGTTCGGACCCTGGAAATGGTAGTCCTTGTCGACTTTTACCCATGGCAGCGCACGGCGTGCGGCGCTGAGGCGGTCGCGTTCCTTGGTGAAGGCTTTTTCGTCGGCGAGATGTTGCTTGCGGGCGGCGAGCCATTCTTCGCGCGATACCACCGGATGATGCTCAACGTTCATGATGATTTCTCCTGCGGGGTTGAAACCGTCTGTTTCAGACTAGTCGTTTAACCCTGTGGGAAATCGACAGACCGCCGGTCGGTCGGCTCGGCAATTGCGGCTGAACGGCGGCGGGCGACTCAGGTCACAACCTATGAACGCGCCAAAACTCACGCGCACCGGAGGTTGTATCAGGATGACGACTTATAACTGGGATTTGATTGAACGCTTGCTGCACGAAGTGCAGAACAGTGCCGGCCACAGTTTTGCCCCTCGGGCCTACGCCGAAGACTATGCCGCGGAAAAAGCCGCCGCGGGCGAGCCGATCGAGAACCTTGATCACCTGAAAACGCTGGCCTGCGACTATGAAAGGTTGCTGCTGTTGCGTGGCTATATCGCACCGCGTCCGGATGAAGAGGGCAGCACCGGAAACAATTTTGTCCTGACCCCACGCGGTTCCAGCCTGTTGAGCCTGATCGACAGCAGCATTCCCGGCAATGATCACCCGCGTCAGGTGCTCGATGAGCAGGAAGATGCGCTGGCCGAGGCGACGTTCGACGAAGTGGCCTCTAAAGCGCAGATCGCCTGACTAGCGCAGATCCCCTGTAGGTGAGCCTGCTCGCGATAGCGGACTTCCAGTGACATCAATGTTGACTGGAAGACCGCTATCGCGAGCAGGCTCACTCCTACACTGGATTCGGGAATGGTCAGGTTTTTTGCGTGGCCTTGAGGCATTTGAGGTCTTTGAAATCTTTACGCACACCCTCGATCTTCTTCAACAACCGCTGACGCTGCTTCGGCGTACTTTCGGCCATCAAATCCACCGCTAACGAACGCCCCTGTGCTTCGGTATCGGCGAAGGCCTTGCGGTAATCGGCTGTCCATAAACTCTCGCGATTTACCAGAAGCGTCTCGATTCTCTGTGGGAATTCGGGACTTTTGCGTTGGGCGACGGCAGCACTGAATTGCGTCTGCCAATGGGCCCGGTTGGCGATCCATTGACTGTATTGATCGCCCAACGCCGTCGACCACGCCATGACCCGCTGCTCTTGCGTGGCGCTCAA
This sequence comes from Pseudomonas sp., assembly GCF_049300855.1. GTDB lineage: Bacteria > Pseudomonadota > Gammaproteobacteria > Pseudomonadales > Pseudomonadaceae > Aquipseudomonas. The sequence continues at coordinate 215,408 of NZ_JBAQKH010000028.1, forward strand.
GGGGCCGAGCCAGTCGTTCAGGCGTTTGACCATTCGCGCGCCACGCTCGGCAATTTGCTGATCCAGCGGTGGTTTGAGGTACTCCTGCTGACGCTTGCGCAAATCCTTGGCGAACGCGTCATTCATCTCCGCCACTTGTTTGTCATCCAGACCTTGCAACAACTCGATGGCCGAAGGCGTGATTTCCTTCGCCGTTTCGGCAATCGCCTGCTTGGCTTCGACAGTGCGCGCCTGCAACGCGGCGTCGGTGACTTGGTTGGTCTCGACCATGGTCTGTAAACGATCGAGCCAGTCCAGATAACCCGGCAGTTGCGTGGTGCAATGCCAGTTCAAGTGATCCTTGAGCCGCTCGTTGAACCAGTCCTTTTGCTCACCGTTCATGTCCAGATAGTCGCTGAGCGTCCACGGAATGATCACGTCGAGGTTGCGATAGGCCAGGCCAACGCGACTGCAAGCGCCGAGGGCGAGGGTGAAGATCAGTAGTGCGGCGATGTGTTTGAACCAGCGAGACATGAGCGAATCCTTGCGATGGCCAGCCTGGGGGATCTGATTCTTATGTGAACGCAGAATGAACCCGGCAGTTCAGCCGATCAATAGAACGCGCGCGCAGCCTTGAGCGTGACGAGTCCGTCGCACTGGCTGTTGTGCCCGGAATAGGCCGAACAATCGCTGCCGCTGAGGCTGGAGTTGCTGTAGATCAGGTCGAGGTCGACCCCCATGAACGGCCGCGACAGTTTCACCGACCAGTCGGTGAAACTGCTGACATAACCACCGTCCACAGCGACGGGCGTGTTCAGCTGGTGGGTGGTGTATTTCATGCTGACGCCGATGCCAAACGGCTGGTTGCCGCCAAGGTCGGCAAATAAAGTGTTGTTCTGTTTATCCGGGTCGTTGCTGATGGCCACGCCGAAACGACTGCCGAGCAGGGTCAGGCCACCGAACAGCTCCTGGCTGTCGAGGGTGTCTACTTTGGGATAGCTGTATTGGATCATGCCGACTTCGTAACCGAGGGTCTGATCGAAAGGCTGTTTAAAGCCGACGTAAGAGTCGATTTCGAGGTTTTTGCCCGGCGTGATGCCCATGCTCGGCGCGTACTGACCGACATAGAGGCCGCTGTCGTGACTCAGATCGAGGCCGCCGTGGAATGAACCGATGGCTGCCGGTTTGACCAGGCCCTGGGCCATGCTGCGCGTGGGGGTGGTGCCGAGTTTGAGGTCGAAGTCGCCGAGTTCGCGCTGGAAAATCTGCGCGTGCGCGGTCGCACTGGCCAGCAGGCCTACGAGTAATAAACAGGATGGTTCGCGCATGCGTCACTCCATGAACAGCGAGCGCAGGACTGCGGGCCTGCTGAAACGCCTGATCTAGACGCGTGCAAGGATACCGGCGAATGATCGGCATTGATGGCCGTTCGTCGATTTCTGAAAATTTGATAGATGTTTTGTTTAAAGCGGAGGGGGATTACGCGGTGCCAGTCCAGACGCTTCGAAGCTCAAAGCGCCTCTGGACGGGTGTAAAACCGGGTGTTACTTCTTGCCCAGGCTGATCTGCTTGGACGGGCCGAACGTCTGGCCACTGACGCCTTTGGCAATTTGCTGGATCTCGCCGCCGGACTTGAGGAACGCTGCGATTTGATCGTTGATCGATTCGCTGGTTTCAACGGCTGGAGCTGGCTTTGCTTTGCTGGTGGATGCTTTTACACGCATGGCGGCCATTAACCTGTAGAAAAGTAACTCGGCCAGGCATCGTACAGGAATAACTTGACAATTGCTTGGTAAATATCCTCCGGAATAACCCAGCGCAGCACTGCATTAATGTCGCTTCAATAATTGAAATAAGCGCCTAACCCGCTGTTTTAAATAAGAACATTCAGGCGCTGCGGCACAATGATGTTGCTTGCCTGCGGGCGATGCCGGACTGACGAGCGGCAGCTTGTGAGCCTGCGAACAAGGTAAATCAAGGCTGCGCGCAGATTTTCCCGCACGCGCGGATCTGCCGCCCGACGGCCAGCACAAAAACGGGTAGAATGCCGCCCACGCAATGAGGGTTCTGGAAATGGCTTTAGTCGGGCGTTACAACAGTTTGCAAGTGGTTAAACACACTAACTTCGGTTTATATCTGGACGGCGGTGCTGACGGCGAGATTCTTTTGCCCAATCGTTATATTCCGAAAGATATTCCCAGCGAAGATGAAGATTGGCTCAACGTTTTTGTTTATCTGGACAGCGAAGACAAACTTCTCGCTACCACGGAAAAACCAAAAGTTCAGGTCGGCGAGTTTGCCAGTCTGAAAGTCGTTGAAGTCAACAGCATCGGTGTGTTCCTCGATTGGGGGCTGCCGAAGGATCTGTTGCTGCCGTACTCCGAAGAAAAGCGCCAGATGACCGCCGGCGAATACTGCGTGGTGCATGTCTACCTCGACAAGCACACCCGCCGCATCACCGCCACTGCGCGTCTGGATCGCTACCTCGACAAGACCCCGGCCAACTACAGCCAGGGCCAGGAAGTTGATCTGCTGGTTGCCGAAGCCACCGAGATGGGCTTCAAGGCGATCATCAACAACAAGCACTGGGGGTTGATCCACAAGAATGAAATCTTCAAGTTCATGCGTGCCGGCATGAGCGAAAAGGGTTACATCAAGGAAGTACGTGCCGACGGCAAGATTGCCTTGAGCCTGCAACCGGTTGGCCAGGAAGCGGCAAGCAGCCTGAACTCGAAGATCCTCGCCAAGTTGCGCGACAACAGCGGCACACTGCCGGTCAGTGACAAGAGTGATCCGGCATTGATCAGCAGCCTGTTTGGCGTCAGTAAAGGCAACTTCAAGAAGGCCATCGGTGCGCTGTACAAGGAAGGCAAGATCGTTATTCATGCTGATCGCATTGAACTAACCTGAGCCTTGGGTGGCCCATGTTGCATGGGGCACACACGAGGTTAGGTCGATGAAAAAAACGCTGATTGCCTATGTTGCAACGCTGCTGACGTTTCTGCTGCTCGACGGCCTCTGGCTCGGCCTGTTGATGGCGCCGACCTATCGCGAACTGCTCGGTTCGCTGATGCTCGAAAAACCGCTGCTGGTTCCGGCAGCGGTTTTTTATTGCCTGTATGTTTTTGGTTGTGTGGTGTTTGTGGTGATGCCGGCAGTGACCTGGCAGCGCGCGGCGAAGATGGGCGCGTTGTTGGGGCTGGTGGCGTATGGCACGTATGACCTGACCAATTGGGCGACGTTGCGAGGGTGGTCGGTGCAGGTGACGTTGATGGATTGGGCTTGGGGGGCGTTTGCCACGGCTGTGGCTTGTAGCGTCGGATTTTTGCTGGCTAAACGACTGAATTCAGATCCTTGAGCCGGGTTGATTGAACTGACGCCATCGCTGGCAAGCCAGGCTCCCACAGGGTTTTGTGTCGAACAGTGGAACAGCGGACGACCCGGTCACTGTGGGAGCTGGCTTGCCAGCGAATGGCGGCGCAGCCGAAGGCCACTCACCGCTGACGCCGCTGAAGCACAAAATGTCTTTTCCAGACGGCTTTTTCCGCCCGAGTCATTGATAATCCTCGCCACTGATTTCTGACCATTGGATGGCCTGCCATGTTGTGTGTGTTCGAGGTGTTGCGGTGAGTGTCGAGCGGCGCAATGCCGACAGTTTTGCCCTGCAAGTGATGATTGGCCTCTGCCTGATCTGGGGCGTGCAGCAAGTGATGATCAAATGGGCGGCGCCGGACATTGCACCGGTGATGCAAGCGGCGGCGCGCTCGGGGATTTCGGCGTTGCTGGTCGGTTTGCTGATCTGCTGGAAGGGCGGCTGGGCTCAGGTTGGCAACACCTGGCGCGGTGGTTTGCTGGCCGGTGCGCTGTTCGGTCTGGAGTTCTTTTTCATCGCCGAAGGTCTGCAACTGACCACTGCCGCGCACATGTCGGTGTTCCTCTACACCGCGCCGATTTTTACCGCACTGGGCGTGCATTTTCTGCTGGCCAGCGAGCGGCTGCGGCCGTTGCAATGGCTGGGCATTCTGCTCGCGTTCATTGGCATCGCGATTGCCTTCGCCGGCGGTGTGTCGTGGGACAACCTCGACCGACGCATGCTGCTCGGCGATGCCTTTGGCGTGTTGGCTGGCGCCTGTTGGGGCGCGACCACGGTGGTGGTGCGCGCCTCACGATTGTCGGAAGCACCGGTAACACTGACCCTGTTCTATCAGTTGATCGTCGGTTTTCTCGGCCTGCTGCTGATCGCGCTGTTCAGCGGCCAGATCAGCCACGTCAGCCTGACCCCCGTGGCGGTGGCCAGCGTGTTGTTCCAGGGCCTGGTGGTGTCGTTCTTCAGCTATCTGATCTGGTTCTGGCTGTTGCGCCGTTATCTGGCGGCCAACCTCGCGGTGTTCTCGTTCATGACACCGCTGTTTGGCGTGACCTTCGGGGTGATTTTGCTCGGCGAACAGTTGAGCCTGAACTTCATCCTCGGCGCCGTGCTGGTGTTGCTCGGCATCACCTTTGTCAGCGCCGAGCAGTGGCTGCGTCGGCGTTTGCGCAAAGCGCTCGGCCAGCGCTAGGCGAGTGCATCGCCAGACCGCCGGCAATCAGCAAACCGCTGCCGGCGATCACCAGCGCCGGCTGCAAACCGCCGCTGAAATGGCTGCTGAGCGCGGCCAGCAACGGGCCGCAGAGTTGGCCGACGGCGAAGCAGGCGGTGAGCATTCCGGCGTTGCGCTGGGTGGCGTGTGGGGCCAACTCCCGCGAGCGCTGCATCACCAGTTGCATGCAGGCCAGGAACGGTGTGCCGCAGAGAAGTACGCCCAGCGCCAGGCCGAGGCCACTGCCCAACAAGCAGGCAAACACGCCGGCCGCTTGCAGCCACAGTGTCGCCATCAACCAATGCCTTGTGGTCTGCGGATCGTGGCGGCGCAGGCTCACCAGCAACACGCCAATCGCTGCGCCCAGACCGAAGCAAGGCCAGAACAGATCGGCCTGCCATTGCCCGTGAAACTGTGCGTTGGCCATTTGCGAGAGAAAAGTCGCCGGGATGATGTAGCCGATGCCGAACAGGGCGTAAATCACCGCCAAGCGGCCAATGCCGCGATTCGATGAACAGGCGGCCGCCACAGCTACCGTTTTCGCCGCGACGGGCTGCGGCAGCAGTCGCCACACGCCCAACATCATCACCAGTGCAACCGCGGCATAAATCAGCCACAACGTCGCGGACGTCTGCTGCAGCAGATGTGAGACCAGCGCCAACAGCCCCGTCAGAAAAATCCCCAGCCCCGGCCCGGCAAATACCAGAGCGCCCAAGCGCGGGCGACCTGCTGCCGCTGCCAGCGGCTGACTCAACGACGTGATCATCACCAGCACCCAGGCGCTCGCCACGCCCGTGCCGAAGCGCAGCAACAGATGCGACCAAAACCCATTGGCCCAGAACGATGCCAACGTCAGTAGTACGCACAACCACAAGCCGCCGTGCAGGCGCCGCTGAACCTGCTGCGGGCGATGCGCGAACATCGCATCCACCGCGCCTAGCAGGTAGCCGAAGTAGTTGGCCGCCGCAATCAGACCGGCGGCTGTCAGGTCGATCTGTCCTTCGCTGAGCAGGTGCGGCATTTGTGGCGTGAGGGCGAAACGCCCGATGCCCATGGCCATCATCAGGGCAACGAAGCAGGCGGATAAGCGAATCAGTGGCGACATGCTCGGGATTCCTTGGAAGGATCAATGACCGTCAGGCTAGGACTGATTGACTTTCTTTAAAATTGAATAATAGTGAGTAACTTGTTCTGTTATGGAGAAAGGTTGTGGAGTTCAGTCAGCTACGGATCTTTCAGGCGGTGGCCGAGGAAGGTTCGATCACCCGTGCCGCCGAACGCCTGCACCGAGTGCCGTCGAACCTGTCGACCCGGCTCAAACAACTGGAGGAGCAACTGGGTGTAGAACTTTTCGTCCGAGAGCGTCAGCGTTTACAACTGTCGCCTGCGGGAAAAGTCTTGCTGGACTACACCGGCAAACTCTTCGCCCTGCGCGATCAAGCCAATGCGGCGGTGATGGGTGGCAAGCCGGCCGGCGACTTTGTTCTGGGCACCATGTACAGCACGGCGGCGATCCATTTGCCGGCGCTGTTGGCGCAATATCACAAGCAGTATCCGGCGGTGAATCTGCAAGTGCAGTCGGCGCCGAGCGGGGAGTTGCTGGAGGGGTTGCTCACCGGACGTCTGGATGCCGCATTGGTCGATGGCCCACTGGAACTGGCCGGGCTCGACGGCGTGCCGTTGTGCGAGGAACGGCTGGTGTTGATCACTGAAAGGGATCATCCGCCGGTGCGTGGCGCCGGAGACGTCGAAGGGCGTTCGGTGTTCACCTTTCGCCGGGGTTGTTCCTACCGCATGCGTCTGGAAGCGTGGTTTTCGCATTACCACGCGACGATGGGGCGGGCGATGGAGATCGAGTCCTATCAGGGCATGCTCGCCTGCGTGATTGCCGGCAGTGGCGTAGCCCTGATGTCGGAATCGATGCTGGCCAGTTTGCCGGGGCGCGAGAGCGTCGCCGCGCACCCATTGGCCGAGCCATTCGTGGGTGCGACAACATGGCTCATGTGGCGCAAGGGCATGCTCGGCGCCAACCTCAATGCCTGGATTGAGGTGCAGCAGGCTGTCTATCCTGCGGCTCAGATCGAAAGCCGCGAAACGGCCTGAACCAATGGCGGCGAATTCTGTTCAATTCAGTAACAGATCATTGCGGATTTGGCCGAGCATTGCGTAGGACTTCGGACTATTATCAGTGCGAAGCGGCCTCAGAATTCCGGCCGCTCAGCACCACCCTGAAGGGGGCATGACGATGAAAGAGAAAATTCAAAACTGGCTGCACGATTTGGGTGTTGCTCTCGGCTTGATCGAACCGCCTCTGCAACCTGTGCCGATCCGCACCGATGACGAGCAGCGCCGCCGTCAACAACGGCGCCGGTAACGCCCCCGATCCGAGATCACTGGATTCAAGATCAACAGATCGCAGCCTTCGGCAGCGCTTGCATTAATCCGTGCAGGCGCTGCCGGAGGCTGCGATCTTTTGTTTTCAGTGCCGCCCGATCTCCAGCAAGAACCGGCTCAAGTCATTCGCCGTCTTCGCGGTCTTGAGCATGCGGTCTTCTTCTGCGGTGAACGCCGTCAGTCCGAATTCATCTTCCAGATGAAAGATCAGATCTTCGATATCGGCTTTCTCCAGACCCAGTTGCACCAGGCTGGTGTTGTCGTTGAATTCGCGGGTTTCCAGCAGACGCCGGATATACCGGTGCACGGCGGCACGTACGGCAGCTCTTCTCATGGCAGTCGTTCTAATCGTTGTTCTGCTTGAGTGAAGCAGGCCTCAAGCGTGCCCGCGCAACCATTCGTCAATCATCGAGCGCAAATGCGCCCCGGAAAAACTGCCGAAGTGGCCGCCATGCACCGTGCGGATCGGCAACGCCTGCAAACGCCGCAGACTGGCGGCGTAATCCTGCAGATTGGAGTGGTAGGCGTCTTCGATCAACGGCCCGTCGTAAATGATGTCGCCGCTGAACAGGGTTTCGGTCGCCGCTTCATACAGGCTGATGCCGCCCGGCGAATGCCCCGGCGTGTGCAGCACCTGCAGCGCGCGATTGCCCAGATCGAGCACATCGCCGTCCTCGACAAAACCGGTGGCCGGCGCGGCTTTGACGCGGTATTCGGCATAGCACAACGGGCAATCCGGGTGCGCTTCAAACATATCGTCGCCGACGAAGGCGCGGCTCAAATCATTTTCGCCATCCGGCGCGGCCAGAATGTCAGCCTCGGCCGGATGCACCAGCCGTTCAGCAAATTCATGATGGCCGGCGATATGGTCGAAATGGCAGTGACTGGCCACCGCCACCAGTGGCCGCTCGGTAATCCACGGCAACTGCTCACGCAAGCTCACCAGACCTGAACCGCTGTCCAGCAGCAAATCTTTGTCGCGGCCCTGAACGTGCCACAGGTTGCAGCGGTAAAACGGCCGAATAAACGGTTCATGAATCAGCTTAATGCCGTCACTCAAACTCTGTACTTCGAACCATTGATCACGAGAAACGATCTTCATCGGTACTTTTCTCCAAGCGTAAAAAAACGAGTGTGGCAACCGACGCCACACTCGTCGAAGAAAGCATCAAGTCGTTATGTTTCAGCTTAGATCGCGCGGGCCACCGAGACAGGACGGCGCGAGGCGAGGCTGACCACGACAAAACTCACCAGACCCACCGCCAGGCTGTAGTAGATCGGCGTATTGGCATCCAGACCGTCCTTGAACATGAACAGCAGCGCCGTGGCGAAACCCAGGCCCATGCTGGCGATGGCGCCGGCGGTGGTCGCGCGTTTCCAGAAGATCGCACCCATCAGCGGGATCAGCATGCCGCCCACCAACAGGTTGTAAGCAAGAGTCAGGGCGCTGATCACATCGTTGACCACCAGCGCGATACCCAGCACGACAATACCAGTGAGCAGAGTGAACAGACGGTTGATACCCAGGCTCGACTGTTTGCCGCCACGCAGTTTCGGCAGCAGATCTTCAGTCAGTGTGGTGGCAGCGGCGAGGAGACCGGCGCTGGCGGTGGACATCATCGCCGCGAGTGCCGCAGCGATCACCAGGCCACGGATGCCGTCCGGCAGCGACAGTTTGACGATGGCGGCGAAGGCGTTGTTGACGTTGTCCAGATCCGGGATCAGCACGTGCGCAGCCATGCCGATCAGCGCGCAGGCCAGGCCGTAGACGATGCAGTAGATGCCGGCGATGCTGCCGGCGTATTGCGCGACTTTCGCGGTTTTGACGGTGAACACCCGTTGCCAGATGTCCTGACCGATCAGGATGCCGAAGAAGTAGATCATGAAGTAGGTGATGATCGTGTCCCAGCCGATGGTGGTGAAGCTGAAGGCGGTCGCCGGCAGTTTCAGCACCAGTTCGTCCCAACCGCCAACGCGGTACAGGCAGATCGGCAACAGAATGAACATCAGGCCCACGGTCTTGATGATGAACTGGACGATGTCGGTCAGGGTCAGCGACCACATGCCGCCGATCGCCGAGTAGATCACCACGACGCCACCACCGACGAGTACCGAAGCCCAGAATGGCAGGTCAAACAGCACTTGCAGCACGGTGCCGATGGCGAGGATCGAGGTCACGCCGATCATCAGTGCGTAGGCCAGCATGATTGCCGCGCTCGCCGAGCGGGCCATCGGGTTGTAGCGTTTTTCCAGGACCTGGGTAACGGTGTAGATCTTCAGTTTCAGCAGCGGTTTGGCGAGGAACAGGTTCAGCGCGACGATGCCGCAACCCAGTGCCGCGCACAGCCAGAAACCGGAAATGCCATGCACATAGCCCAGCCTTACAGTGCCGACGGTGGACGCGCCACCGAGTACGGTCGCGGCCATGGTGCCCATGTACAGGCTTGGGCCCAGGTTACGACCAGCGACGAGAAAGTCCTCGTTGGTCTTGGCCTTGCGCATGCCGAAGTAGCCGAGCAAGAGCATGCCGGCGGCGTAGATGAGGACGACGAATAAATCCAAAGCCATGATGGCGTGTCTCCGATTGTCTTTTTTATGGTGAGGCTGAATTCGAATCTCACTGTGGGAGCGAGCTTGCTCGCGAAAGCGATCTGTCAGTCACATCACCTTTGAATGTGCCGCCGCCTTCGCGAGCAAGCTCGCTCCCACAGGGTTTTGTGTTTAATCAGGCGGCCTGGCGCAGTTGAGGTTTTTCTATGACTTGGCTGCGCGCATCCGTCGGGCCGAACACTTCGCGCGGTTCCGGGAACAGGCTCAGCAGCGTCAGGTACACCACCGAGGCCAGGCCCAGGGTCACCGGCAAACTGATGTCGATGCCGCCGGCCATTTCACCCAGCGGGCCAACGAACTGCCCCGGCAAATTGACGAAGCACAAGCCCACCGCCGCGCTCGGGATCCATGCACCCAGACCGCGCCAGTTCCAGCCGTGGCTGAACCAGTAGCGTCCGCCCTGTTCGCCGCGCGTGAACACTTGCAGGTCATCCGGGCAGTAGAAGCCGCGACGCACCAACAGGCCGATGATCATGATCACCATCCACGGGGTGGTGCAGGTGATGATCAGCACGGCGAAGGTCGACACGCTCTGCACCAGGTTCGCCGCAAAACGGCCGATGAAGATGAAGGCAATCGACAGCACGCCAATCAGCAGCGTCGCTTTCACGCGCGAAAGCACGCGCGGGAACACGCTGGACATGTCCAGCCCGGTGCCATACAGCGAAGTGGTGCCGGTGGACATACCGCCGATCACCGCAATCAGGCACACCGGCAGGAAGAACCAGCTCGGCGACACCGCCAGCAAACCGCCGACATAGTTGTTCGCCGCGATGTAGTCCGGCGCCTTGATCGCGACGATGGTCGCGGTGGTCAGGCCGAACAGGAACGGGATGAACGTGGCGATCTGCGACAGCACCACCGCCGCCATGATGCGTTGCTTGGAGGTTTCACGCGGGATGTAGCGCGACCAGTCACCGAGGAACGCGCCGAAGGAAATCGGGTTGCTCATCGCCACCAGCGCGGCGCCGATGAACGCCGCCCAAAAGCCCGGCTGACCGAGGTTCACCGTACCGGCGTAGTTCACATCGAAGGGACCGGCGAAGGCGAAGATGCCCAGCAGGAACAACAGGCTGGCGCTCCACACCGCGATCTTGTTCACCCACAGCAAAAAGCGGAAGCCGTAGATGCACACGGTCAGCACCAGGATCGCGAACAGACCGTAGGCCAGGCCCAAAGTCAGGTCGGTTTCCGGCAGACCGATCAGGCGTTTCGCACCACCGATCAGCGCATCCCCCGAACTCCACACCGAGAGCGAGAAAAACGCGATAGCGGTCAACAGCGACAGGAACGAACCGACGATGCGCCCGTGCACGCCGAAATGCGCACCCGACGACACGGCATTGTTGGTGCCGTTGAGCGGGCCGAACAGGCCCATCGGTGCGAGGATCAGCGAGCCCAGCAGCACGCCCGAGACAATTGCCCAGACGCCGGCCTGAAAAGACAGACCGAACAGCACCGGGAAACTGCCGAGCACGGCGGTGGCAAAGGTATTCGAACCACCGAAGATCATCCGGAACAAGTCCGTCGGGCCTGCGCTGCGTTCGTGGTCCGGGATCTGTTCGACCCCGTGGGTTTCAATCTGCGTAAGGCTTTGGTCGTTGTTGTTGTTATTCATGATCTGCTCCGATCATAAAGGCGCGCTCATCGTGCGTGAGCGTCACCTGTCTTGGCTAAGGGGATGGCAGCCCTTCCGGCATTGCGGACAAATGTTCGTGGCAGGCCAGCCAATGGCCTTGTTGTTCTAGGCTCGACGCTTGTTTCTTGAAAACAATCGTCTCGCGCTCCTGGCTGAAGTGTTGCTCCCCTTGCATGCGCAGCTCGGTGGCCACGTCATGGATGAAAATCGCCATGTCACCTTGCAGGCTGACGAAAGCGTTGCTCGACGTGCACGCAAGCACCTCGAAGCCATCCTCGGCGCGCCAGCTGTCCCACAAGGCCTGATAGGCATCGCGCGACAGCAGCGGCTGTTCGAGGGTGTAGAAGACGAAACTCGCATCGGCGCTGAACGCGCCGAAATAAGCTTCGCGATCGTTACGGGCAAAGGCAGCCACCAGTTCGGCGGCCGCTTGCAAAACCTGATCACGTTCGTTCATGACCCGATCCTCAGCGATGGACCACGCCAGGCAGTACGCAGAGCATTTCGTACAGCAGGTTGGCGGCCAGCAGCGAGGTGTTGCCGGTGGTGTCATAAGCGGGCGAGACTTCTACCAGATCGCAACCGATCAGGTCGAGGCCTTGGCAGCCGCGGATGATTTCAATCGCCTGAATGGTCGTCAGACCACCGATTTCCGGGGTGCCGGTGCCCGGTGCCCAGGCCGGGTCGATGCCGTCGATGTCGAAGCTCAGATACACCGGACCGCCGCCGACTTTCTCGCGCACTTCGGCCATCAATGGTGCCAGCGACTTGTGCCAGCACTCTTCGGCTTGTACGACGCGGAAGCCCTGATCGCGGCTCCAGTTGAAGTCATCAGCGGTGTAACCCTGCGCACGCAAACCAATTTGCACCACGCGGTCGCAGTCCAGAAGGCCTTCTTCGACGGCACGACGGAAGGTCGTTCCGTGGGCGATTTTCTCGCCGAACATGTGATCGTTGACGTCAGCGTGGGCATCGATGTGCACCAGACCGACCTTGCCGTGCTTCTTATGAATCGCACGCAGGATCGGCAGGGTGATGGTGTGGTCGCCACCCAGGGTCATCGGGATCACGTTGTGCTCGAGGATGTTGTCGTAGGCTTCTTCGATGATGCGCACGGCGTCGAGCAGGTTGAAGGTGTTGATCGCCACGTCACCGATGTCGGCGACCGACAGCGAGTCGAACGGCGCCGCGCCAGTGGCCATGTTGTACGGGCGGATCATCACCGATTCGGTGCGGATGTCGCGTGGCCCGAAGCGGGTGCCGGGGCGTAGCGAAGTACCGATGTCCAGTGGCACGCCAACGAAGGCAGCGTCCAGGCCGGCAGCGGTCGGTACATGGGGGAGTCGGAGCATGGTGGCGATGCCGCCGAAGCGCGGCATTTCGTTGCCGCCCAGTGGTTGGTGAAGAATCTTGTCCACGGGTAAGGCCTCATCGTCTTTGTTTTATTTATGTCGGCGCGCCGTGGAGCAGGGGGTCGGACGCCGCTGTGGGGCCGATGATGCGAAATGTAGTGAGGGGAAAGAATCGCTACGGGCAAAAACTTAGTTCAGATTTTTCTAAACTAATGGCGAGGCTGGGATTAGACTTTGCGGTCTCGGGATTCTTGCCTGGCTGAACATTGCTGCCCTCACCCCAGCCCTCTCTCGAAGGGAGAGGGGGCCGACCGTGTTGTTGGCGGAATCTGCATCGACCTGAAAAATCGAGTCGAACTCAGGATGTGAAAGCCATGGAGATCAGCTCCCTCTCCCTCCGGGAGAGGGCTGGGGTGAGGGGCTTTTCCCACAGACACACAGTTGCAAAGCCCGGAGTAGACATGGCCAACGCTTTACCCGACCTGAAACTGTTGCGCATCTTCGTCAGCGTCGTCCGTCACCAGGGTTTCGCCAACGCCCAACAGGAACTCAACCTGTCGACCTCGGCGATCAGCACCTACATGAGCCAGCTCGAAGCCGCGCTCGGCCTGGTGTTGTGCCATCGCGGGCGCGGCGGCTTCAGCCTGACCAGCAAGGGCGAGCTGTTCCATCAGGAAACCCTGCGCCTGCTCGCCGAACTCGAAGGTTTCGAGCAATACGCCGCCGCGCTCAAGGGCGAACTGCGTGGCACGCTCAACCTCGGGGTGATCGACTCCACCGTCAGCGACAAGGCCCTGCCATTCGCCGAGGCCATCGGCGCCTACAGTCAGGAACACCCGGCGGTGCATTTGCATCTGTCGGTGATGAGTCCGTACGAACTGCAACTCGGCGTGCAGGACAACCGTCTCGACCTGGCCATCGGCGCGTTCTCCACACGGATGAGCGGTCTGGTCTACATGCCGCTGTACCGCGAACAACACTGGCTGTATTGCAGCAGTCGTCACCCGTTGTTCAACGAACGGCGGATTCCCGAGCAAGTCATCACCCAGCAGCGCATGGTCGGGCGCGGTTACTGGAGCCAGGCCGAATTGGCTCGCCACGGCTTCAAACACAGCGCCGCCACCGTGGAAAGTATGGAGGCGCAGCTGATTCTGGTGCTGTCCGGCGCCTACATCGGTTACTTGCCAGAACACTACGCTCAGGCCTGGGCCGACAAGGGTGATTTGCGCGTGCTGCTACCGGCGACGTTTGGTTATCAGGCGCCGTTTTCGATGATCATGCGCCGCGGCCGCAGTCGTGAGCCGCTGATCCAGACCTTCCGTGATTTGCTCAAAGCACAGCTCAATCAGGCTTAGCTTGTAGGGAAAAGAAGTATGTCCAGACCGCAATGCCCGCGCTGCCTGCGCCCCCAGACCCATTGCCTGTGCCCGCTGATCCCGAGCCTCGACAGCCGCACGCGGGTGTTGCTGTTGCAGCATCCAAGTGAGGTTAATCATGCGTTGAATACCGCGCGGTTGGCGGCACTCGGGTTGAGCAATGCCGAGTTGATTGTTGGCGAAGTGTTCGAGGATTTGGCGGCACTGTTGAACCGGCCGGGGTATCAGGCGCGGTTGTTGTTTCCGGCCGATGATGCGCAGCCGATGCAGGCTTACGGTGAGTCCGATGAACCGTTGTTGCTGGTGGTGCCGGATGGCACGTGGCGCAAGGCGCGCAAGATGCTCCACCTCAATCCGTTGCTGGCGGCGTTGCCACGGGTGACGCTGGCCGAAGGTGGCGTGTCGCGCTATCGGCTGCGCAAGGCGCCGGGGCCGGGGGCGTTGTCGACCATTGAGGCGATTGTGCAGGCGTTGCAGACGCTGGAGGCACCGGCCTCATTCGAGCCGTTGCTCAAGCCGTTCGAGGCGTTGATCGAGGGGCAGATTGCGGCGATGGGGGAGGAGACCTTTCAGCGTAATCATGCCGACAAATAGTCGCTGTTCTTGCTGGCCCCATCGCTGGCAAGCCAGCTCCCACAGGTTCTGAGGTGGTCACAGGTTTTGTGGTCGACACGGACACTGTGGGAGCTGGCTTGCCAGCGATGGGGCCAGTCAATTCAGGACAAAATCCGGATATCTCTAGCGTTCGCGCATCGCCTCGGTCCGCGCTTTCAGCACCGGTTTGAGCAGGTAATCCAGCACACTTTTCTCCCCGGTAATAATGTCCACCGTCGCCACCATCCCCGGGATGATCAGCAGCGGTTTCACATCCCCGCCCAAATGGTTTTTATCGGTGCGTACCTGAATCAGGTAGAAGCTGTTGCCCTTGTCATCGGTGATCGTGTCAGCACCGATCAACTCAAGCTTGGCGCTCAGCCCGCCGTAAATCGTGTAGTCATAGGCACTGAACTTGACCATGGCTTTCTGGCCCGGATGCAGGAATGCGACGTCTTGCGGGCGCACTTTGGCCTCGATCAGCAGGTTGTCTTCCAACGGCACGATTTCAACCATGTCGCTGCCCGGCTGGACCACGCCGCCGATGGTGTTGACCTTCAATTGCTTGATCACGCCATGCACTGGCGAAGTCACGGTCGTACGGCTGACGCGGTCGTCGATGGCGATGCTGGAGGCCGTGATTTTCGACAGGTCGGTGCGTTTCTCATTCAGCTCTTTGGCGGCCTCGGAACGGAAGGTTTGCTCGGACTCGTCGATCTTGCTGCGAATCTCGGCAATCGCTGATTCGGCGCGGGGAATCGCCAGGGTCGTGGCGTTCAACGAGCCACGAATTTCCACGGCACTGCGTTTCAGCCGCAGGATTTCCACGGGTGACACCGCGCCGGTTTTTACCAGCGGTTCGGACATGTTCATCTCTTGCTGCAACAGCGCCAGGCTGGAACTGAACTGGCCCTGTTTGGAACGAAACTCCGCCAGTTCCTGAGTCTTCTGCCGCAATTGTTCGCTGAGGGTGCGCTGTTCACTGGCCAGCCGACGTTGGCGCTGGTCGTACAGCGAACGTTCGTCTTCGGCGACTTGCGGTGCCTTGGCGATCACTTCTTCGGACAGCTTGAACGGCCGGCCCTCGGCCTCCGCCGACAGCCGCTCGACCTGCGCGGTCAGCGCATAACGGTCGGCCTCGCTCTCACCCTTGTTCGACAGAAACCGCGTGTCATCCAGCCGCAGCAGGGTGTCGCCCTTATTCACCATCTGGCCTTCACGCACGAAGATCTCGGTGACGATCCCGCCTTCAAGGTTCTGGATCACCTGGACCTTGCTCGACGGAATCGCCTTGCCTTCGCCCATGGTGACTTCTTCGAGCACGGCGAACTTGGCCCAGACCACCGCGCTGATCAGCAGCGCCGCCGCCAGCCACACGGTGATTCGCGACCAGCGCGGTGAATCCTGCAACGAAGCACCGGCAGTTTCCGGCATGAATTCGGCTTCGGCGCTTTTGCCAAAACTGTCGAAGTAGCCGCGTTCTTTGCTATCGGAGGAAGCAGACATGGGGCAACTCCTAGACTGCCGCCGAGCCGACACGGCCCTTGCGCAGTGCATCGATGACCGCTTCTTTCGGACCGTCGGCGACGACCCGGCCGTTGTCCAGCACCAGCAACCGGTCCACCAGACTCAGCATCGAAGTGCGGTGGGTGACCAGCAGCAAGGTTTTGCCTTGCACCCAGCCGTGCAACTTCTGCCGCAGCAAGTCTTCACTGCTGTTGTCCATGGCACTGGTGGGTTCGTCGAGCAGCATGATCGGCGGGTCGAGCAACAGTGAACGCGCCAGCAACACCGCCTGACGTTGGCCGCCGGAGAGCAATTGCCCGCGCTCGCCCACTGGCCGGTCAAAGCCCTGCGGATGCTGGCGGGCGAGTTCGGTGACGCCGGTCAGTTCGGCGACTTCGAGCATGCGTGAATCGCTGATGTAGCGCGCGCCGAGGGTCAGGTTGTCGCGCAGGCTGCCGGCGAGCAGCGGTAGATCGTGGGCGACGTAACCGATTTGCTGACGCAGGTCGGCGACGTCGAGTTGGCGCAGGTCGAGGCCGTCGAGCAACAGTTGACCTTCCTCGGGTTCATAGAAACCCATGACCAATCGCGCCAACGTGCTTTTGCCTGAACCGCTACGACCGATGATGCCGACCCGTTCACCGGGTTTCAGGCTGAAACTGACATTGCTCAGCGCCGGCGCGTTCTGGCCGTTGTAGTGGAAGGTCACGCCGCTGACGTCCAGCGCGCCTTGCAGTTGCGTGCGTTCCAGTGGTCGCTGTTTGCCGTCGCGTTCCTGCGGCAGGGCCATCAGCGCGTCGGTGCTTTTCATGGTCAGTTGCGCTTGCTGATAGCGGGTGATCAACCCGGCGATCTGCCCCAGCGGCGCGAGTACACGGCTGCCGAGCATGTAACTGGCAACCAGCGCACCGACGCTGAGGTTGCCGGCGATGATGCTGTAGACCCCGGCGACAATCGTCGCCATTCCCGAGAATTGTTGAATGAATAACGTGCCATTGGTGGCCAGCGCCGACAGATTGCGCGCGTGGCTGTCGAGGCGGGTGAGGGCGCCGTGGGTGCTTTCCCATTTGTGCTGGCGCTCGCTTTCGGCGCTGCAGGCCTTGAGGGTTTCCAGACCGCCGAGGGTTTCGATCAGCACCGCCTGACGTTCGGCACCGAGGCTCAGGCTCTTTTGCACGGTGTCACGCAGACGCACCTGAATCGCCAGAGCGAAGATGATGGTGATCGGAAATGCCAGCAGCGGAATCACCACCAGCCAGCCGCCGAGCAGACCGATCACCACCAGCATCAGCACCACGAAGGGCAGGTCGATCAGGCTGGTCAGGGTCACCGCCGTGAGAAATTCGCGCAGGCCCTGGAAGTCATGAATGCTCTGCGCAAAACCGCCGATGGTCGCTGGCCGTGCCTTCATCGACATGCCGGTGATCCGTTCGAACAATGTGGCGGAAAGGATCACGTCGGTTTTCTTGCCGGCGGTGTCGAGCAAGTGCGCACGCACCACCCGCAGGACCAATTCGAACCCGGTGCCGATCAGCAAGCCGATCGCCAGCACCCAAAGGGTCGAGGTGGCCTGATTCGGCACCACGCGGTCGTAGGTCTGCATGACGAACAGCGGCACCATCAGGCCTAAAAGGTTGATCAGAAAACTGGCGAGAATCGCGTCGCTGTAAAGCCATTTCGACAGTTTCAGGGTGTCACGGAACCACGCGTGCACCCGTGGCACCAGCGGCGAGCGCAGGTCTTCGAGTTCGTGGCGCGGGCGGGCGAACAAGGCCTGGCCGCTGTAGTGTTCGCTGAGTTCTTCACGGCTGATCCATTGCTCGCCGCCATCGGCTTCGCTGGGCAGGATCAGCGCTTTGCCGTCGTCGCCGAAACGTCGCAACACGGCGGTGCGGCCGTCGTTGAGCAGCAACAGAAGCGGCAGATTGAGCGGCGAGATGTCTTTCAGCTCGCGGCGTAAAATACGCGCCTGTAACCCGGCCCGGGCGGCGGCGCGGGGCAGTAAATCGAGACTCAGGCGTTGTTTGTTCAGCGGCAGCCCGGCGCTCAGGCTGGCGCGACTGACTGTCGCGCCATGCAGTTTGCAGAGGATCAACAGACCGTCGAGTAACGGATCATCGAAGCTCAGCCGCGGATCGACCCCGGTGTGGCCGGGTTCCATGCTGGTCATATTGATCGCCTCTGTTGAACGGGCACGGGAATCCACACATTTGATCGTTCCCACGCTCTGCGTGGGAATGCCTCTAGGGACGCTCTGCGTCCAGTGACGCGGAGCGTCACGGGCTGCGTTCCCACGCAGAGCGTGGGAACGATCAACATGGGACTTATTTCAGTTCGGGCAGGCGCGCTTCGTTTTTCACTTCGGTCGCAGCGATCGCATCGGCTGGCAGCACCACCCGTTGTTTGCTCAGCAACTGGCCCATGTTCGCCAGCACGCGGTACATCGAATATTCCTCGGTGTAGCGGATTTCGGTGTAGCGACGATTGGCGTTGTAGAGCTCGTTTTCACTGTCGAGCAAGTCGAGCAAGGTCCGTTGGCCAAGGCCGAACTGATCCTGATACGCGGCGCGTACGCGTTTGGTGGTTTCGGCATATTCGCGGGCGGTCGGGGTCTGTTTTTTCGCGTTGATCATGGCGTTCCATGCCAGGTGAATGTTCTCGTTCAACTGACGCAGGGCGTTGTTGCGGATGTCCATCGCCTGATTGATCTGGTGCGCGTCGGAGGCGAGGCGCGCCTTGTCGCTGCCGCCACGGAACAGGTTGTAGTTCATCACCACACCGACACGCCATTCGTTGTCATGGCCCTCGTCACCTTGCACGTTGTTGTTCGCGCCGACGGCGGCTTCAGCATCGAAGCGCGGATAGAACGGCGACTTGGCAACTTCATACTGGCTCTCGGCCGATTGCACGTCAGCCTGTGCCGATTTCAAGTAGGGGTTGTTTTCGACCATGCTCTGCTGGGCTTCCGGCAGGCTGGTCGGCAATTCGCCACGGGTCGAGGCCGGGGTTTCCAGCTCATCGGGCATGCGCCCGACCACGCTGTAGAAGTTCGATTCGGCGTCGGCCAGATCGACTTCAGCGGTGTCGAGGTTGTTCTGCGCCAGCGCTTTACGGGCGACCGATTGATCCGAGTCGGCGGTGCTGCCGACACCGCGCTCGGTGCGCAGGCCGATCTGGTCATTGACGCGCAAGTGCGCCTGCAGGTTGTTGCGGGCCAGGGTCACCAGCTCGCGACGCTTGAGCACTTCGAGATAGACCTCGATGGTGCGCAGGGCCAGATCCTGAGCGGTGCCTTGCGCGTAGTAAGCGCGTGAATTGGACACGCCTTTGGTGCGCTCGACTTCGTTGGCGGTGTTGAAACCATCGAACAGCATCTGCCGCAAGCGCAGCTCGGACTGGGTGTAGTTGAGGATTTCGGTGTGGTGATTACCGAAGGCCCGGGTATTGGTGTTGTCGCTGTAGCCACGGCCATACGCGGCGTTCAAATCGACGGACGGATAGAAGCCGCCCTTGGCGACTTTGATTTGTTCATCAGCCGACAGGCGCGCGTCCACGCGCGAAGCCAGTTCGGGGTGGGTGGCGATGGTGCTTTGAATAGCCTCGGTGAGGTTCATGGCCTGGGCTTGAGAAGTGCAAGCCATGGCCAGCAAAACCGCGCTGCAGAGGGGGGTTAGAACGCGCATGGGTGCATCTCCCTGAGTCCTGATGGTGTGTTACTGTCGCCAAATATTTGACGATATTTATAGGCCTGAGCGTTTCACTCTTGTAACAACAGAGCTAAGAACATCCTAGAGCGTAGCTAAGAAAAATTTTTCATAAGGCTTATGCCGAAAAAAACTTATGCGCTTTGTAAAAACCGGCACATTGTTCAGCACGAAAGCCTTTGTTTTATGCGCTTTAGGGAGCTCAAAAAGGCTTGAGGAAAGTTCCACTCACTTTGCGACATACGGCGAAGTACTGCTGAAGGGGAGGGACGCGTAGCGGTTGCGGGGCGACAGATTTTTGTCACTCGGGTGATTCACCACCGTTACGTAGCGTTAGTGGGCGTGCTGCCTTGAACAGGGTTCGGAAGTGCTTGAAAGCACGGAAGTTTCCTTTAGAGGCCACCCGCGAAACGAACTGTCGGAGGTGCGAGCGTCGCCTGCGACAACCCGATTGAGCCATGGGCTGCTTCGCTTACCAGTGCCGACGGTGGTCGGCAGCGGAGGATTTCACATGGCAACGCTCATCGGCACAGTCACTAAAGTCATTGGCCAGGTTTTCGCTCAGGCAACTGACGGTACTAAACGCGCACTGGTTGAAGGGGATCGCCTGTTTGCCGGCGATCAACTGATCACCGGGGCCGAAGGCGCCGTCGCCGTTCATCTGCAAAACGGCCAGGAATTGACCCTGGGCCGCGACAGCAGCCTGACCATGACCGGCCAATTACTGGCCGATCAGGCGGCGCATGTGAATGCGCCCGAGGCGGTGACCCCGAGCGAAGCGCAACTGAGCGATGTCGAGCAAATCCAGAAAGCCATCGCTGCCGGTGACGACCCGAGCAAAACCGCTGAAGCCACGGCCGCCGGCCCGAATGCACCGGGTGGTGCGCCGGGTGAACTGGGCGGTGGTCACAGTTTTGTCCTGCTGACGGAAGTCGGCGGACGCGTCGACCCGATCATCGGTTTCCCGACTGCCGGGTTTGGCGGGATTCCCGAGTTTCCTGAAGAACGCCACAACGCGGTCGTCGACAACGGCACCCCGGCGCCCATCGTGCCGCCACCGGTCAACAACATCGTGACCCTCGCTGGCCTGGCCGTGCCGGGGGGCGAGTTGACCCTCAACGAAGCCAATCTGCCGGACGGCTCTGCCGCCAACCCTGGCGCACTGACCCAAAGTGGCAGCTTCACTGTCACGGCACCGGACGGTTTGACCAGCCTGAATGTCGGCGGCATCAACCTGATCAACGGCGGCGTAGCGGTCGGGTTCCCGCAATCGATCACCACGCAGTTGGGCAACACCCTGACCATCACCGGCTACAACCCGGCGACTGGCGTTGTCACTTACAGCTACACCCTCAACGGCAACGAAAGCCACGCGGCCGGTGACGGCGCGAACAATCTCAGTGAACAGTTCACCGTGATCGCCGGCGACAGCAATGGCGACACCGCGACCGGCACGCTGGACGTCAACATCACCGACGACGTGCCCAAAGCGCTGGATGACAGCAACACGTCGACTGCCTCGGAAACTCTGCTGACGCTGACCGGCAATGTGCTGACCAATGACGTGCAGGGTGCCGACCGGGTGCCGACCGGGCCGGTGACTGCGGGCACGTTTACCGGCACCTACGGCACCTTGGTGCTGAACGCCAACGGCACTTACACCTACACGCTGAACACCAACGATGCCGACTTCAAAAATCTGCATGGTGGTGGCAACGGCACGGAAACCTTCACCTACACGATCACCGATTCTGACGGCGACAGCAGCACGGCAAATCTGGTTTTGCAGATCCACAACAATGACGATCCGGTGATCATCAATGGTTTGAACGTTGAGGGTGGCGAGCTGACGGTTTTCGAGAAAAACCTCGGTACCGGCAGTGAGCCTGATGCAACTGCACTGACTCAGAACGGCACGTTCACCATCACCGCGCTCGACGGTGTAACGACGTTAACGGTCGGTGGTATTGCCGTCGTCACCAACGGCGTAGCGGCAGGCTTCCCGCAATCGGTCACCACTCCGTTGGGCAGCACGCTGACCATTACCGGTTTCAACGCAACAACCGGTGTGGTCAGCTACAGCTACACCCTGGTCGACAACGAAGCACATCCATCCGCCAACGGCGCGAATACGCTCAATGAGCAGTTCGCCGTGACCGTGGTCGATGACAACGGCAGCACCGCCAACGCCTCGCTGGACGTGAACATCGTCGATGATCTGCCCAAAGCCGTGGACGACTCCAATACGGGCACCGCATCAGAAACCTTGCTGACTTTGACCGGCAACGTCCTGACCAACGATGTGCAGGGCGCCGACCGTGTGCCGACAGGTCCAGTCACTCCGGGCACGTTCACCGGGACTTACGGCACCTTGGTGCTGAACGCCAACGGCACTTACACCTATACGCTCAACACCAACGACGCCGACTTTAAAAACCTGCACGGTGGCGGCAACGGCACTGAGACGTTCGCCTACACCATCACCGACTCGGACGGTGATACCAGTACCGCGAACCTCGTTCTGCAGATCCACAACAACGACGATCCGGTGGTCATCAGCGGTCTCGATGTGAATGGCGGCGAACTCACCGTTTACGAGAAAAACCTCAGCGACGGCAGTGCACCGGATTCCAGCGCACTGACCCAGAACGGCACGTTCACCATCACCGCGCTGGACGGTGTAACGACGTTAACGGTGGGTGGCATCGCCGTGGTCACCAATGGCGTGGCCGCCGGTTTCCCGCAAT
>NZ_JBAQKH010000029.1:0-595189 GCF_049300855.1 Pseudomonas sp.
CGTGCGGCCCGCTCGCTGGGGCTCGGGGTTCCTTCGCTGCGGGATCCATCCGGGCGCATCGCCTACGGTTTGCTTCGCTGCACCTCCTCTCGATGCATTTGGCTGCGCCAAACGGTCGCTGCGCTCCCACCCCCGGATGAATCCCTCCACTCAGCCTTCCGACGTCGCCCGTGGATCAAGATCAAGAGCTGCAGCCGAGCTTGCGCTCATCCTGTTGAGTGGGGCGGCTTTGCCGCTGGGGTTGTACGCAAACTACAACGGTGAGCGAGCCTGCTCGCGAAGACGGCCTCACAGCCAACCGACCTCCAATTGATCACCCCCAATCCCTGTGGGAGCTGGCTTGCCAGCGATGACGGCCGACCAGCCAACCAACCCCCAACTGACCACCCCCAATCCAATTGTAGGAGTGAGCCTGCTCGCGATGACGACCTCACAGCCAACCAACCCCCAACTGACTACCCCCAATCCAATTGTAGGAGTGAACCTGCTCGCGATGACGACCTCACAGCCAACCAACCTCCAACTGACTGCCCCCCAATCCAATTGTGGGAGCGAGCTTGCTCGCGAAGGCGGCCTACCAGCCAACCAACCCCCAACTGACCACCCCCAATCCCTGTGGGAGCTGGCTTGCCAGCGATGACGGCCGACCAACCAACCAATATCTACCGGTTGTACTCAATCCCTGTGGGAGCCTGGCTTGCCAGCGATGGCGGCCTGAAAGCCGACCAATTTCCACCTGATTTCAACCATTCCCAATGTAGGAGCTTTGCAGGGATACGCATCACTCCAACGGCCCAATCACCTGCCGATACTTCTCCACCCCCTGCGCCGTCCCCCGACTCAAGCGAATCTCCAACCCCAACGGATCCTCCCGCCGATTCCCGCTCAACTGCCGCCAGCCCTTATCCACCTCCCAAACCCGCACCTGCACATCACTGACATCATTCAAAACAGCCACCCCATTCCCAGGCGCCGGCAACGGATACCGACTCCGCGCCTCAGCCACCGCCCGATACAACGTGTCGCCCTTGACCCACCACCGCACCCGCTGCAACGCCCCCGGCTGATCCGCCGCCGTACGAATAATGTCCAGCCGAAAACCCTTACTGTCGCTACTGCGCACAGTCAGAGCCGGCGGGGCGCTCGGCGGCTCATCATCCACCCCAACCTTCTTCGGCTCGGTCAACTCAATCCCCGCCCGCATCTCTACATCCCGCTGCAACTGATTCAACGCCCGCAACAAACCGTCACTTTGCTCACTGCTCGCCTGCAAATGACTGTCCGCCCGCGTCACACTGTCCAGCCCCCGCCAGGCAATCAGACTCACCACCGCCATCAACAAAATCGCGACCATCACCTCAATCAGCGTAAACCCCTGCTGGCGCTTCATTGCAGGCTGATCCTTCCACTGCCATCACGCAGCACACTCAAGCGATTCAACCCATCCGACAACGTCAGTTGCAACGGCGGATTGATCCACTCAGCGTTCAGCACAACCCTCTGTTTCGGCTCCACCCGCACCTCCATCTTCGGACTCTGCCAGGCACGCGGCCGCAACTGCGGATCCTGCGCGAAATGATCAAACCCCTTGCCACTGTCACTGCGCCGACTAAACCGAAACCCCTTGGCATCACTCACCCACACAATCGCCCGGCCATCCGCGCGGGCTTCCGCCTGCGCCACCTGCAGCAACTGCACCACACGCTCGGCATCCTTGCGCAGCAATTGCAACGGATCCGGCTTGATACTCAGGCTGATCGCCGCACTGGCGATGCCGATGATCACCAGCACCACCATCAACTCGATCAGCGTAAAACCCTGTTGCCTGTTCATCGCGCGCGCGCTCCTTTGCGTCCTGCGCCATCGTGCACGGCCAACATGTAAGGCGTGTGAAATAAAACGGAGAGAATTGCCGCGTAAGCTGAAAGCAGGGATAAAAAGGAGATTCAACCCATGACCTTCACCGCACGCGTTTCCCCGCCCCAAATGGTTCAGGCCCTCGCACTGCTCGCCGCGCTGGTCGGCGTGGCGACATGGTCGTCGCTGCTACTGACCTCCGCCGAATCCCACACCCCGGCAGCGGCCCCGCAGTTGCTGGCGGCGCGCAGTGATAGCCCGGCGTTGCAGTGGTTTTCCAATCAAACGGCGCCGATGGACATCAAGGTGAGCGGGGTGATCGCGGGGAGTCGGGGTGCGGTGGCGATACTGAGTTTGAACGACGGGCCGCCGAGGAGTTTTTTGCAGGGGGAGAAGGTTGGGCCTGGGGTGAAGTTGGTGGCGGTGGAGGGGGATGGGGTGGTGATTGAGCAAGGGGGGGAGAGGGTAAGGTTGGGGGTGGAGAGGTTGGCGGAGGGGGTGGTGTTGCCTATGTTGGTGCAGCCTTAATTTGCTGGAGTAGAAGTGGTCAAGAAAGTCAAAATGGGCGTTGACCGCGTAGTGTCGATGTGATATCAATCTGCCTGTCGGGCTCGGGGCAAAAATTTAACTTTCCACTGACTATATGCGGTGGCCAATGCAAGGGTTGCTTTGCCTTATCGCTCTTAACGATATTGTTAACGTTGGCGATGTGTAGAAGAGAAAATAGCCCCGAAGCTCGGTTATATCTATGAATATAGAAGAAATTTTTAAGAATTTATTTATCCCAGGCTTTAGTAGTCTTGACAATCTATGTCGGCTCCTAAAGGTTGAGCAAGATAAGCTTCTAGCATTTTTATACAAAAAAAGTCTAGTCATTATGTGAGCTTTTTTATTCCAAAAAAAAATGGGACTCGTCGAACCATTAAGGCTCCCAAGAGAGTTATGAAGAGGCTTCAACGCGAGTTGTTGGTGCATCTTGAAAAGTTCTACTCCCCTAAATCTTCTAGCCATGGTTTTGTTAAAGGCAGAAGCATCAAAACGAACGCTCAAGTCCATGCTGGGAAAAGGTACGTATTCAATATTGATTTGAAAGATTTTTTTGAAAACGTTCACTTTGGGCGGGTTAGAAATCTCTTCATGGCTGAGCCGTTTAAAGCACCCCACAATGTAGCAACGGTGATGGCGCAGATCTGCTGTAGTGAGGGTCGGTTGGCGCAAGGCGCTCCAACTTCACCATTAATATCCAATATGATATGTCGCAAACTTGATGCGCAGCTTCAAGCCTTAGCGAAATCAGGTAAATGTCACTTTACGCGTTATGCAGATGATATTTCCTTCTCTTTTACTAGCACGCTGAGACACCTACCAAAAGACATAGTTGAGATTTCCGAAGATCGCAGAGCTATCCCTGGGCGCATGTTGGAGGAAATAATAAAAGCCAACGGTTTTACAATTAACTCCGAAAAAACTCGCCTTCAACATCGGTCGCAACGCCAAATGGTAACTGGTCTCGTTGTTAATGAAGTGCCGAACGTTACTAGAGATTTTGTTCGTCTTACAAGTTCGATGATTAATGCTCTCAAGCGATATGGAGCTGAGTTGGCAGAAGCAAAGTATTTGGAAATATTGAAGGGTGATAGCCAGCCTCTGCAAGCGCGGCAGAACGTTAGAGTTAAAGAAAATGCAGGCGATTTTTTTATCAAAGTGGTTAAGGGTCGACTTAATTATATTCAGATGGTCCGAGGTCGGAGCGACAGGGTCTATCGTCGACTGGCATATGATTTTACCGTGGCTATAGGTAGAGAAAACCCCGAGTTTAAAAAATCCCCAGAGGAGATTTTAGGTAACTCGATATTCGTAGTTAAAAACATTACTGATGACAGTCAAGGAACTGCATTTTTGTTGGATGGTGTTGGGATTGTTACCAATGAACACGTTGTTAGCGGCGTTTCAAAAACCATGGCACCTCATATGATTTCTTTTCAGCGAGTCGGTGAGGATAAAGAATATGCTGCAGAGCTCATTCTTTCAGATAAGAAAGCAGATTTGGCTATATTTCAGCCGAATGGAGAGTTTCGAAATATTCCTCCCTTACGGAAAGCTAACAGAACAACTATTCGGCCCATGGAATCAGTTTTGTCAATTGGGTTTCCAAAATATCGAGACGGTTCAGCACACTACATCGCTAGAGGACATACAACTCAGCGTCGCAGACAAGTTGACCTTGATCTATGGCTAGTTGATTTCACTCTGATTGAAGGCAATAGCGGTGGTCCGTTTTTCAATGACTCTATGGAAGTCATTGGTGTGGCCGCGAGGGGGGCTAGTAACAATATCGAGTCAGCACTTTATGGTTTCATTCCATTGGAGAGCCTAAACAGATTTATTACCAGAAAAGATTTTGTTTTTTTGAAGAAAATACATGAGCTTTCAGGTTCTAAGTTGCTTGGGCCTCTAACCATGCGTAGCGGTAACGGGGTTTTCAGTGAAGTTTATTTGGCCGGGAAATATGGGGAATGTAGACTCAAACCTGCCAAGATCTGATACTTCAGAAAGTATGAAAGTGGCACGAAATCGTCTTAGGCCGCAAGCGTAATTTGAGCGGGGCGAGGAAAATGTAAAGCCATGATGTAGAGCGCTTTAATTTAAGTTGCCAGTGCACTCACATACTTATCATCAAAGCCCTAAGCTTTTCTTTAATAGCTCACCAAGGATTGGCCACATTACAGGCTGGACGGAATCCCAGACGGACCCGCAGACTTTCTCAAGGGAGGTCTTAGCGGCTTTTCCGTTACCTTCATTTGCATGAGCAATAGCAACAGAAAGCTCGTTTTGTTGTTCGAGTGAAACGACTTGTCCTTGCTTTTCCAATATTTGGATAAGTTTAGCTAAAATGTCGGAATCGGCCCCAGTGTTAGATTGCATTTTTTGGGTGATGATCTCACCGGCGGCAAGTTGCAGGTTGGTGAATTGGCCACCAGAAATGTGAAGGTTGTTTACGATTCGCTGGCTTTTCGCAGGACGGTTGGGAGCTTGTCTAGCGGACTTATATCCAAGTTCGGTTAAGCAGGCATATTCTTTTAGGCTATGTCCGCCAACAAGAATAAACCCTGCACCTGGTTTGTTCTCGTAAGGTTGCCACGGACCCGTTTTGATGAGTTTTGCTTTACAAGATCATTGAGGGCAATATCGAAATCCACTCTGGTGATATCGTCTCCGGAACAAATCGCCGAGATTAAATCTGATATTTTTGGGCCTTCATAAGGTTTCTTCAATTGTTGTGCATCTAAATGGCGCTCTGAAAAGTCGATTAACAGCGCTCCAAGGATTTGTTTTTCAGCTTCATCTAACTGTGCAGCCATCTCATAGATCCTTATGTGCTTTGCGGGGTATGTAATACCACCAGTCTTAGATTTCTCAAGGTGGCTATCTCTAAATTTAGATGCCATCACATTGATCATTGTCTCGCAATTTCATTGAATGGGTGCCGATGTCTGCCAGATCAGGTTATGCGCTTGGATCTTAAGTTGAGCTGTTTCGAGATCTGCTCGTATAAGGCTAGTAGGGGCACGTGCAGCTAACGCGTTGAAGGACTGTCCGAGGCTCCAAGTTTCTCGCTCGTCAATGATGATTAGTCGATCATGAAGCGACCGATCTGGCGCAAGTCTTCCTTCCAATGGGCGTTCGGAGCCGTATTGCTGCACCCAGTGCTTCAACGCTGGTGCCAAAGCTGCTTTCTTGCTGCCTGCATCTGCCAACACTCGCGTGATGACGCCGTCAGGAACCAACACTGCGAAGTCAGTCAAGAGATTGGCGTCGGCATATGGGTCGACGAACATCACACTGATTGTGGCTTCACTCAGGATCTTTGACAGAGCGGCAAAGGCAGAAAATATCTCGCCTACAGGTATAAAAGAGCCCCGGCTAGCAGGCGATGCTTGGAGCTCTGCGCGACCTAGCGCTCGATAAAGGATAGTGGTTAAACGCGGCACCGCGGCGATGTGGCTTGGAAAGCGTGGGTTGGTGCATAAACTGTTTACGGCAGCGTTGAAAGCAACCGTGTCCACTGAGTTACCGCTTTGCTCAATCCACGCCGAAGCACGTCCGAGCCATCTCTGGGTTTCATTGGACTGCCATTCGGGCGTCGTAAGATCTGGCATTTCAGCAATGAGGTAACCGAGTTCGTGATACAGGCGATCAGGTTCGATGGGCATATATGATAGGACTTCGGGAGTGGAAGCATAAGGCTAGCATCAGAAGTGTTGCCGAGCCATGCCTTGCTGGTAGTTAGCGGTGATGAAGCTCGTAAAAATGGGACTGATTTATTTCTGGAAATAATCCGCCCCCTTTGAATGGAGCTTCTGTTGAATAGGCCCCTACTCGAAACGAGCTCGGGTAGGGGCCAGAGCAGTCATTCTTTCTTAGACGGCGGCGGAGGTGGCGGAGATTTCGGAAGATTTTTCCCGTGATCCCTAACGAAGCGCATTGGAGGTGGCGGAGGTGGCGGAGGCTTTTGATTGCTCATGCTGGTTCAGCTCCTGCTGATGGGTATAAAACGGAATGAAGGACAACACCGAAAAAATCATAGTGAGCGTTACGGAATTTGCTAAGGACACGAGTTTTGAACCACGTTTATCGTTATTCACCGTGTTAACGGTTGCACCTTCGATGTAGTAGCTCAAGATTATTGTCTTGAAGTAGGTTTCTGCGTCATCTTCATTTTCGCCATGTACTGCGAAATGAGTGGTTGTTTCGGCACGATACTTCTCCAGCTCAGTCAGGGTTGGGAGGCCCCTGTCGAAATCACGCAGTTGCCAAGATGAGCGGAAGTAATAAGCTCCGCAAAGCAGACAGAAGACAGCGGACAAATACAAAATCCAAAACCAGACACCGGCAAAGCCGTCCTCTGAGCCGGGCGCTTTACTCAGCATATAAGATAGAAATGAGAGCAATACGCCTAGGATGGCCAAGGGGAGGTTGAGCCTCGAAATCAGCTTTTCTTTGCGTTCCAGCTCGTAAAAGTAAATCTTTTCGTAAAATGCAAATCTTGCCGCTTCGTCCATGCGATCTTCCTTTTTACTCAATCATCGCCTTGCGTGTTGAGTACAGCCCTTTAGGCTTTGGACTCGATGCCTTCAACTGTCCAACCAATTAAACGAGGCTCTACGCGGACGGATTCGATTTTTGAGAAGGAATCCGTCCCAAGGCCAATTTCAATAACTGAGGCTGCAACCTGCAGCTAGTCTCCAGGCTTGTGCTTGTGGATTGGCAAAGTCGGGTGCTTCTTATCGTTGGGTGGATTCACATGCCGTCTGCGATCTTCCTTGCCGTCTTCACGCTTTGGCTTTGGACCTGGCTTGATGTCAGTAAACATACGTACTCCTGTAATGAACGGGGATGAGAAGCTTTGGAAAAGTAGCACATGGCCATTCACTTAGCTCATTACGTTGGTATAGCCAGCTCCTGCGAACCTAAGGGCTGAGCTGGTCAGATACAAGAAAGCCAAAATCCGTCTGCCTCCACCCCTTCGGTGCCACAATGAAAAAGCTTTCAATCGCGGCAATCCTCGTTGTGGCGACCATGCTCTACGTTGGCTACTACAACGCCGTTGAGGATGGCGACATCGAGACGATTGTCTTCATCAAGAAGCATCCCACGATTCAGATGAGGTTCTACAACATGCACGCCAATGATGGAGAGATCAGGAAGGTAGAGCGGCTGACGGCGGAGGAGCGGGGGGTGGATTGTTGATTACTGCAGGTATCGGTTGGGCATCGATACAGAGCTGAGCACTCAGGATGACGTCGATATGTGTTGGAAGAAATAGCGCTTTTTATGTGGCCGAGGTTGTCAGTTACGACTGGCAGTCTCGGCCATTTTCTTTCGTCTGTTGGGATAGGGGAACGGATCTGTTGTGGGATCCGAGACGCAATGAAGGTCCCGATAAACGCCAATGTTTAAAAAGACATCTCCAGACACTCTCTCAGGCTACACGCCCTTGCGCCTTTGCCTACAGCTACGCCAGAATCCGCCGGCTTGTGGGCTTTGTACCTGGTCTATATCGTCTATGGGTCGCTGGCAACCCAGCGGCCGGGTTTAGCGACCTGACCAGGTATAAGTACAACGACGCTCCAGTTTGTCGCAGACGTTTGCGACGACGCTATGGTGGCTGTGCGTGGGAGACCTTCGGGTCTGCCGGGTCTTATACCTCTCGGTTCGCTAACCCGCGTACAGCTGCCACCCTTACTTGTTTAGCGACAGGTGTTGGTGGTTCCACCAGGTATAAATTTGGAGCTTCACCATGATCAAACCAACACCCAACCCGCCCGAAACCGCCTCGGTTTCCCCCTACGAATCCATCGATTCCAAAAAACTCCACGAAGCCGCCGACCGCGCGCTCGACCATTACCTCTGTCCGCCCGGTTCCACGCCGCCCCCACGTAAAAACCGTGGGATGTACGCCGTGACGGCGGACAACAAAACCGAAGAACTGCTGGTCGATGCCAGTGCAACACTCGCTTCGGCCAAAACCATCGCCCAGAACGTCTCCAGCCTGTTGCCGGCATCGCAGCGCCATGCGCTGGCGGGGATTGCGCAGTTGATCATGCTTGGGGAGTTGGCGGTGAATCGGGCGCTGGATAATTTGCAATTGCCGGAGTGATGCGGGTGCCGGGATCACCTGGTGATTGATCGGGTGTTCATTCTGGCGCCTTCGCGAGCAGGCTCGCTCCCACAGGGTTTTATGCTGATTGCAGATGTTGTGTACGACGCTGACACCTGTGGGAGCAGTTGATTAGTACCGCGCCGTCTTCGTGTGGTTATTGAGTCGCTTCAGGACATTCGCGGGTCCATCGCGTCACCGTCATGTCATTGAATTGCTCT
The DNA here is from genome assembly GCF_049300855.1 of Pseudomonas sp. Classification (GTDB taxonomy): domain Bacteria; phylum Pseudomonadota; class Gammaproteobacteria; order Pseudomonadales; family Pseudomonadaceae; genus Aquipseudomonas. The sequence continues at coordinate 8,740 of NZ_JBAQKH010000029.1, forward strand.
CCGATGGTATCGACGCGTAGGCAAGTTCCTTTCTTCGCGTAGTACAAGATGCAACGCGAGCTATCAAACGAGCAGTTATCCAGTTCGAAGAAACTGCGTGTAGCCAGCTCCTTCTCCACGCCACTGTATTCATAGCCGTCGTTGGTATGCATCCGCGTCGGCTTCCAGCCTTGTTTGACTAGCTTGGATCTGGCCGCGGCCAAACGCTCACCGGCGACGATGCCTGCTGGCCCGCGATTGTCGTTTGGCGCCTGTGAGTCATCGGCAAACGCTGCGCTGATACCCGTGTAATAAAGTGCGAAAAATACGAGGGTCGAGGCCTTCAATTACAGTTCCTATAGCCGATTTTAGCTCGACAAAAACTCCGGGTCCTCGGTATGAGGTTGCGGAGGATGGTGATTCTTGGTGCCAGCCCTTCGGGACGTGCTGCCACCCTTGTTGCTGCTTTCGGCCTAGCGCCGAGCCTAGTGAAAGTGACCTGGGTTATTGCCTGCTTCTATTTATTCGTTCCTGTGATTCTTCTTCCGGTGCAATGAAAGGCTGCCACCAGAAAATCCTTGAGCGACCACGCCCAAAGACCCAGAAGCATGCAGATCACCAAAAAAGTGAAATATTGATGAAAGTCCGTACGGGGCACTTTTTGGCTGGTTATTCCAACCAGCCCGAGGCTTATCAGGCTGACGCAAAGAAAACTCAGACATCGTAAGGCGAGATAGCAAAGGTCTCTGAAGTTAATCGTGGATACCCAGTTTTTTGCAGATTCAGAAAATAAAGCCGACCACACCAGATGAAACAGACTTGCGTAGATAAAGCTCAGGCTTAGGCGTTCTGCTACATCAGCGCCGGAGCTCAGGAAAATTTGTGAATAGAAATGGTCGAGAAAAACCCCTACGGGACGCATGAGGTCATGGAAAGGAAACAGGGCAACCCCACCTGCGAGGTAAATGGCTAAAAAAGCGATGACTTTCATCTCGCACTCCGTTGCTTATTTGCCCGGTCGACTTGAAGTCTGATCGGTGTTTTGCGTTCTACGCATCAACCTTGAAGTTGGCATCGCCGGACTATTTTTCCAGTTGGGTAAGTCACCAGCATAGTCATCCTCACCACTTCCGGTAATACAGTCGCTGGGCGTCAGAAGGGTAGAGGGCCAGACGGCAGAGAAGCACGGTTTTGCGGCGAGCAGGGTTCGATGGGCTGCGAGGTTGAGCATTCCGCTAGGGATAAGTGGATGGATCTATCAGAGAGACGTTACGGAATTCGGTCTCGATAAACACGAACGTTTAAAAAGACATTTCCAGACACTCTCCCAGGCTACATATCCTTGCGCCTTTGCCTACAGCTACGCCAGAATCCGCCGGCTTGTGCGCTTTGGGGGTGGGTTCTATTGTGGTCCGGTCGCTGACGAATCAGCGATCGGGTTTGGTAGCCCGGCTTAGACTTGGCGCATAGCGTCACCCGATACACGCCTTTTTGGGGCTGTGTATTTATGGTGGCCATGCGCAGGGCGTCTTCGGGCGCGCCGGTTCTCCAAGTCACCGGTCTACCAACCTTCGTATGGCCACCACCCCTTCGTTTGGTAGCGAAAGATGATGGCTCCTTTTCTATGATTTGGAGATTCACTCATGATCAAGCCAACACCCAACCCGCCCGAAACCGCCTCGGTTTCCCCCTACGAATCCATCGATTCCAAAAAACTCCACGAAGCCGCCGACCGCGCGCTCGACCATTACCTCTGTCCACCCGGTTCCACGCCGCCGCCACGTAAAAACCGTGGGATGTACGCCGTGACGGCGGACAACAAAACCGAAGAACTGCTGGTCGATGCCAGTGCAACACTCGCTTCGGCCAAAACCATCGCCCAGAACGTCTCCAGCCTTTTGCCGGCATCGCAGCGCCATGCGCTGGCGGGGATTGCGCAGTTGATCATGCTCGGGGAGTTGGCGGTGAATCGGGCGCTGGATAATTTGCAATTACCGGAGTGATGCGGGTGTCGGGATCACCTGCTAATAGGGTGTTCATTCTGGCGCCTTCGCGAGCAGGCTCGCTCTCACCTTTGAGTGTGTTCCAAGGTGGGAGTGTGCTGGCTCTTCAGCCGCGATAAATGTCGAGAGACCTACGAGTTTCTGTACCTGCGATTGGGGGCTTTCTTTGCATCAATCGACTACCAGGTTGTCCCGAGCCCACTGTTCAGCCGTAGTCACCTGAATCGACTGCTGTTCGTTGAAAGTCCCCGCTTTAGGCCACGCCACACCTCTGCCTTGGGCAAATACGGCGCGGTATTTTTTGATGTGGTGAGTAGGGTCTTTTTCCAGTTCCTGCATCAGGTACGGAACCGTCCAGACGTTACGCTTGAACGGACGCCCCAGCACACGTTCAAGCAGGCTCGCCACCTGCCCATACGTCACCGTGTCGCCAGACAGGTACACGATCTCATTGCGAAAGCGCGGTTCGAAGAAAACGATGTCCGCTGTCAGCTTGCCGATGTCCTCGGGTGTCGTGAGCGTCACGCTGGTTTCCAGGCTGCCCAAGGCGTTGACGGTGTGGTTGTCAAAATCGACGACCTCAAAGACCGGCTCGAACAGAAAACTGGTGAACATGCCGGTCGAGATGATCACCCATTCGGTTTTATCCTGGGCGCGGAGCAACTCGCGCACGTCGAGTTGCGCATCGAACAAATCCTGTGGGCTGCCCCGGCCAATCACTTCGAAATCGACGCCAAACTGCCAGGGGAAATAGCGCTTCACGCCGGACTTTAGCGCTGCTGTCGCCAGTTTCATCGGCGTTTCACGGCCCGCGACCATGCCTGCGCAGCCTATGACGGTGTCGAATGCTGCGAACACTTCGGCCAGTTGATCGATGGAATCGTTAACCAGGTCTGCAGCGACTAGCTGGATGCCTAGACTGCGCAGCCCATCGATTTCCCGCTTTTTCTCAGGGGCTTGCGTGTTGATGGTCGAATCCCTGAGCAGGACGCTGATGGTGCTGCCGGGCGAGCGCTTGGCTACCCGCGCAAGATTGCGCAGCACCGGCAGGCCGAGTTCGCCGGCGCCGAGTACGAGAATGGATTGTGGGGAAGGGTGAGTCGCTGGGGTCATGATGTTTCCTGAGATTCGTCGTCTGTATGATTTGGCGATGCTGGCACGATTGCGCAGCGCTCAGAAGAAGGCACACGCGTGATACCAGGGGGACACATGACCGATGAGGAAATCATTAGCCAGGCAGAAGCGATCTGCCAGACGCTAAGACGAGACGAAGATGGCGTGCGGCGTGAAGTCCTCGCGCACGCCGGTAGCCGCTGGTCACTGGGTATCCTGCATACCTTGGGTGTGTACGGCACGATGCGTCACGCCGAGATCAAACGGCAAATGACCGGCGTGACTCAGCGCATGTTGACCAAGACGCTGCGGGCGCTGGAACGTGATGGTCTGTTGCTACGGCGGGAGTTGGATCAAGTGCCGCCCCATGTCGAGTACGAGCTGACGGCGTTGGGTATGGAGCTGTTGGTTCGCATGTCGCCGATTTGGACGTGGGTTGTGCAGCACGTCGATGATTTTCGCGAGGCGCGTCGGGTGTTTGATGGTCAGAGTGGGAAAAAGCCTTCGTGGCAGGTTCCGGTGGTGGGGCTGGTTGATTCAGAAGGGGCTGATTGAACGCTCGTTTCATTGAATGGTTCGCGCCCCAGAAATCAGCGGCGGATCTATTCAAGAAGGCAGGTGATCGACCACCACCCTCACGGGTGATGGTTGATTGCTTAACGCAGGTTAGATATTCGGGGTGTAGGAGAAACTCTGCGAAGCTTCGGTATCGGTGAATGGCGTAACTCGCGGTTTCTTGTTGAACAGGCCATTGACGACCGAGCCGGGGAACATTTCGACGGTGTTGTTGAACAGTTCGACGTTGCGGTTGTAGATGGTGATGGCCGCGCTGACGTTCTCTTGCTGTTCGGCAATTTCACGCATCATGTTGTTCGCCGCTTCTGATGCTTTCAGGTCAGGGTAGGCCTCGAAAGCGATGCGCAAGCCACCCATCAGCTCTCTAGAGGCGGTTTCAACTTTCGTGAGGGCATGGCCGTCCGCACCAGCAGGCAGGGCGTGGACCGCGCTGCGCAGGCCGGTGATTTTTTCGAGGAGGCTGGCCTCAAAGACCATGAAGTCGGCGAGCACCTTTTGAAGCTGATCGAGCACCTTGGTCTTCTGGCGTTCGTAAACGAGGACGTCCGACCAGGCACGTTGTACTGCGTTGTGTCCCCCGATGATGTCGTTGTAGATGCCCAAGCCCACTAAGATGATGATGACGGCGATCACAGCGGAGAGGATGAGTGCAATGTCCATGGCTTACTTCTCTTTGCGTTTTTTTGGGGGAGTGGCGGTCAAGGTAAAGTTGTCATCGTGCAGTTCAGTGAGTGCATGGCTCCATTGGAGCACAGACATCAGGCGCGGCAGATCGACACCTGCATCAATCTCTGCGTAAAACTCGTTGGGTGATGCCAGCGAATACTCGCTACCGAACGCGAGCAGATCGCTGCTCGCGAAGCTGAGGCAGAGCTTGCCCTTGTCGGAGAACTCCAGGTTCGGACGATGGAGGATGTCGAATAGCTTCAACAAGTGCAGCACTGTCGAAGGTTTGATGAATTTCGCGCAGAGTATCTCGCTCTGCCCAGTCAAACAGAACGCTTTATTAAAGTCCGGAGATGCCGTGTCCATCGGCCATGAGTAGTCGTTCTCTGATTGGTCATCAGATCTGACCGATATCCCGGTGACCCAGGGAAAGTCGATGACCAAACTGTACCGGTCGTAGTGGTCATACACCACTCGCGTCTCCGTTTTGGTTTTGCCGTCTTTGTCGGTCACCGTGACTTGCACCGTTCGTTTGTTGACGTAGTGCAGTTGGCGGTAATTGTAAGGAAGCTCACGCAGTGTGCCGGTAAATACTCCCTCTATCGATTCGACAAACTCTCGGCTGTAGTTGCCTCGAGTGTAGTCACCAAATTGCGCATCCAGTTCGTCGAGGGTCCAGTCCGAGTCTTCTTCCAGGAACATCAACCCGTTGTGGAAGTAGGAGGACAGTTCAGCAATTCTTCGGCTGAGCGATGGCAAGCGATCAGTTTTGGATGTCATCCATTTCATGCTCCCAACGGCGAACCCGATGCCTAGCACACCAGTGACTGCGCCGACCAAGCCAGGCTCAATGTGCAGACGTTGAAAGAAAGAAACGACGGAATAGGTATTCATATACCCAAAAAGGACTACAGCGCCCGCAATCAATAGCAGGCCAGTACCGAAAAAACACCATGCGCGTGTGCAATTGAATTTGAGCGGGCCATCGTAGGAGGCGAACTCGTGGATCACCTTCAATAGGTCGGCTGTGGATTCAGCACTGTCAATATTGGCTTCGCTCACAGTCAGCAACTCATTCAGTCGCGCGTTCTGCGATGTGTTGGGCCTGTAGACATCCATCAACGAGAGCACGGGAGAATACTCATGACAGCATAGGGCGGCTCGAAGCAAGCGGGTCGAAGGTTTGCAGACTCAATTGGAAGAGCGGGTGATTCAGGGATGCCTGGTGCGGGAGCAATGGCCCAGATTGTGGATTTGGTTCTATTCATAATCTGTCAGAAATTTGGAAAAGGAGGGGACGATACCATTGTCATGGCAATGATGGCTTCTGGCCGGTCTCAGTTTCTGTAGATGATTCTTCCGGGATGGGGGGCAAAAGCTACCCTCACCCCAGCCCTCTCCCGGAGGGAGAGGGGGCCGACCGAGGTGTCTTGCGGGGTACGTCGACCTGAAAGATTTTGGCGATTATGGTTTTGGTGAAGGGCCTTGGGGATTATGGCTTTGGTGATTCTGGGGGGTGCGATTAGAAGCGGCCCTCACCCCAGCCCTCTCCCGGGGGGAGAGGGGGCCTACCGAGGTGTCTTGCGGGGTACGTCGACCTGGAAGATTTTGGTGATTATGGTTTTGGTGAAGGGCCTTCGATTTGGCTTTGTGAGCTTGGCGATTTTGGATTCAATGAAAGACGTTCAAGTCGGTGTAGCTCTCGAATATCCCCGAATTGGTTCCCTCTCCCTCTGGGAGAGGGCTAGGGTGAGGGGCTTTCCGTTCGGGACAGCAACGTCTCAAGCCTGGCCAACGGCGGCGCATCCTGATTACGGTCAAATACCTGAATGCCAATCTTGAGTAAGCGGCCATTTTCGGCTGCGCTGATCACCTGTTCACAGCGCAACAATAACCGCCCCTGATCACATTCCTGCGCTTTCATACCCATCGGCAACCTGCCTTCCAACCGCAACTCCGCCATCCGACTCTGCGCCGCAATCATCGCCACCGACCGATCCCGCAAAACCCCGCTGCTCTGCGTCATCAATCCCGCCACGCGCACAGCTGCCGACATCGCCACGGCAATAATCGCCAGCGCCACCAGCACTTCAATCAATGTGAAACCCGCTTCCCGCGAACGCGCACGCATAAACGGCCCAAAGCCAAAACCCAGCCCTCGACGCTAACCCGCGTGCTTGACGGCTTGACGACGAAAACACCCGAGGATTTTCAACATCACTGACATATCTTCTTGCAACACTGCGCGTCGAATCGAATCAAGCCAGGGAATGTCGAGATGGATATCGCACCTTTCAAATCGCTTCAGCAACCGATGCGCACGCCACGTGGGCAGCAGGGTTTTACCCTGATCGAGATCATGGTGGTGGTGGTGATTCTGGGGATTCTGGCGGCGATGGTGGTGCCCAAGGTGCTCGACCGGCCGGATCAGGCGCGGGCGACGGCGGCGAAGCAGGATATTGGTGGGTTGATGCAGGCGTTGAAGTTGTATCGCCTCGATCACGGCACTTACCCGAGCATGAATCAGGGGCTGAAGGTGTTGGTGGAGCGGCCGGCAGATGCGAAGAACAGCAATTGGCGCTCGTACCTGGAGCGCTTGCCGAACGATCCGTGGGGGCGTCCTTATCAGTACCTCAACCCCGGCGCCAATGGCGAGATCGACATCTTTTCCCTCGGTGCCGACGGTCAGCCGGACGGCGACGGCGTGAATGCCGATATCGGTTCCTGGCAGTTGTAAGGCCGGCCATGAACAGCCGCTCGCCTGAGGGGGCGAAGCAACAGGGCATGGCGATTATCAGCGCGTTGTTGATTGCGGCCGTGGTGGCGGTGATTGCGGCGGGCATGTTGACGCGCCAGAGCGTGTCGACCCGTGCGCTGGAGGCGGATCAGCAGCGGGTGCAGGGGCGTTGGCTGGTGCTGGGTGGGTTGGAGATCAGCCGTCAATTGCTCTGGGACGCACGTCAGCGCGATCCGTTGACCCGGCTCGATCAGCCGTGGGCGCAGCGTCTCTCCGCGCAAGGTTTTGAGGGGCGGCTGGAGGATGAGCAGGGCAAGTTCAACCTGCGCAATCTGGTGGCCAACGAGCGGGTGGATGAGGCGCAGGTAGCGGCGTTTCAGCGCTTGTGTGAGTTGATCGGGGTCAGTGCCGGGTTGAGTCAGCGCATCAGTCAGCGGGTGATTGCGTCCTACCCGCGACTGCTGAATCCGCAGATTACCGAGGCGCCGAAAACGGGTTTCGACAGCGGCCGCGGGACGTCGCCTAATGCCTCGCACAAACCGCAGAATCCAACAATGCCGATGCTGCGCAGCCTTGATGATTTGCGCAGTGTCGACGGCGTGAATGAGGCGGTGATGGGCAAACTGGCGCCGTATCTGACGGTGATCCCCGCGACGACCTGGCTCAACGGCAACACCGCCACCGCGCCGGTCTTGGCTGCTTATGTGCCGGGGCTGTCGCTGGAGCGTGCCAATGCGCTGATTGCCGAGCGCGATGCCGGGCGCTGGTTTATCAATCGTGGCGATTTCGTTAACCGTTTGCGCATGCCGCAACTGGAGCTGACCAGCGTCAAGGTCGGCATCACCAGTGACTGGTTTCGCCTGCGCGGCGAGGCGCGGCGCGATCAGCGGCGGGTCAGTCTGGAGGCGTTGTTGCATCGCAGCCAGGACCGCTTGCCGCAAGTGATCTGGTCGCGGGTGGGCGTATGAGCCAGTTGAAGGTGGCGTTGCCGCCCTTGGCGGAACTGGATCTGCACAGTGAGTTGCACTGCGCCTGGCTGGATCGTCAGGGCCAGGTCACCCGGGAAGAACGCCTCAGTCTGAGCCAGTTGAGTCAGCAGTCGAAACTGCCGCTGCTGGTGTGTTTTCTGCACCCGGTTGACAGCCTGTTGGCGAGTCTCGATTTGCCGCCGTTGCCGGCCAACAAGATTGTCGCGGCGGTGCAGTGTGCGGCGCAGGCCTTGATGCTTGGCGACAGCAATGAGATGCACATCGCGCACAGCGCGCGGGACGAGGCCGGGCAGGTGCAGATCGCCTGGGCGCCTCGGCAGCACTTGTTGCGGTTTGGCCAGTTGCTCAAAAGCGCTGGGCTGAACCTGCGCGGTCTCTACCCAGCGCCGTACAGCATGCCGGTGCTGCCCGGCACCGTCGCGTGCGTGCAGGACGGGCATTTGTTGCTGCGCGATAGCGTGCAAGCCGCGCGGGTGCAGCCGTTGTTCGATGACGGTTTCGACGGTGTCGTGTGGGAACCGGGCGTCACTTTGCACTGGATCGGTGAGCAACCGCCGCCGGGTGCTGAACTGCCGATGGCGGATGCGCAGCGCTGGACCGGGCCGCTTCCGGGTTGGGGGCTGCATGGCGCGGTCCAGCAACCAAAAACCGAGCATCGCGGCTGGGGCAGGGCGGTCGCTCTGTCAGCGTTGGCCGTGGCCGTTTGGGTGATCGGTTTGAACCTGTACGCCGCCCGCGAAGCCGGGCAGGGTCAACAACTGAAAACCCAGATGAACCTGCGGGTAAAGCAGGCCTTCCCTGAGTTGCCGGTGATCCTCAACCCGTTGCAACAGGCCCGTCAGCAATTGGCGGCGCGGCAGAAGGGCGCGGCGGATGATCCGGCGCAGACTTTCAATCGTCTGGTGTTGCAGGCCGGCAGCGGCATGCCGTCGATGGCTGGCAGTGTCGAGCGGTTGGCGTTTGTCGACGGCACCTTGCAACTGAGTCTGCTGAGTGAAGCCCGTCGTGGCGGCAATGATCAGGAGTGGCAAAGCACCTTGGCCCAGGCCGGTATCAGCGTGACCGCAGATGACGAGGGCTGGACCTTGCGGCCGTCCACTGAGGCCAGCCCAAGTGAAAGCGATGACAGCGGCGGAGCAGAAGAAGATGAATAAGGCCTCGCTCGCGCTGTACCGCGCCAAGTGGCAACGCTTTAACACTCAGGTGCAGGCGCGTTGGCAGCCGTTGGCCCTGCGTGAAAAACGCATGGTCGCCGGCATGGCCATCGCGCTGATCGGCCTGCTGCTGTGGGTTGCGCTGATCCAGCCGCCGCTGAAGAAAATCGCTTATTGGCAAACCGAGACGCCAAAGCTGCGCGCCCAGACTGAAGCGCTGGAAGTGCTGCTGCGCGAAGTCAGCGTGCGCCCGGACGGGCAAAGCGTGGCGCAGTCACTGGAGCAGACGCTGCAAGCCAGCGGCCTGGCGGGGCATTACCAATTACAGGAGGCACAGGGCGCCTGGCAGTTGACCTTCGACGCCGCGCCGGCCGACGCCGTGCTCGACTGGCTGTTGAGCAACCCGGCACAACTTTCTCTGCAAGTGGTCGAGGCCCGTTTGCAACGCGCAGACAACCCCTCGACCGAAGTCACTGCCGGCACTTTGTCAGGCACCGTTCGCATGGATCAGGCGCTGGGCGCTAAGGAAGCTTCATGAAGGGGTCAGGATCCAAACCGGCACGTCTGGCGTTGCCGATGCTGCTGATGGCGTTGAGCGCGTGCAGCAACACCAGCACGCCGCAGAATCAGCCGCCGTTGCTGGTCGACAGTGAACTGGGCCGGCCGCTGGCCAACACTCAGCGTAGCGGCGACGCGGTGCTCGACCGCGAGCGGGCACAGGCGCAAGCGCGACCTGTGCCGAAGCAATTGCACAACATCAGCAAGAGTGCGCGCAGCGGCGCGGCGGCTTCGGGCATTGCCTTGCCGAGTAATCCGTTGGGTGATCAACCGGTGACGCTGAATTTTGTCGACGCCGATATTCAAGCGGTGGTGCGCGCGTTGGCGCGGTCCACCGGGCAGCAGTTTCTCGTCGACCCTCGGGTCAAGGGCACGCTGACGCTGGTGTCGGAAGGTCAGGTGCCGGCGCGGCAGGCTTACGACATGTTGTTGGCGGCGCTGCGCATGCAGGGTTTCAGTGTGGTCGATGTTGGCGGTGTGGCGCAGGTGGTGCCGGAGGCGGATGCGAAGTTGCTCGGCGGGCCGATTTACAGCGCTGACAAACCGGCGGGCAACGGCATGCTCACGCGCACGTTTCGTCTGCAATACGAGAACGCGGTGAACCTGATTCCGGTGCTGCGGCCGATCGTTTCGCCGAACAATCCGATCAACGCCTATCCGGGCAATAACACCATCGTCATCACCGATTACGCCGAGAACCTGACCCGCGTTGCGCAGTTGATCGCGAGCATTGATTCGCCGAGTGCGATCGACACCGATGTGGTGCAGATCCAGAACGGCATTGCCGCTGACATCGCGCCGATGGTCGCGGATTTGCTCGATGCGCCGGGCAATGATCCGACGCAGAAAATCGCCGTGATCGGTGACCCGCGTTCCAACACCATCATCATTCGCGCCGGCAGCCCGGAGCGCACGGAACTGGCACGCAACCTGATCTACAAACTGGATAACGCGCAGAGCAATCCGAGCAATCTGCACGTGGTTTATCTGCGTAACGCGCAAGCGGCGAAACTGGCGCAGGCCTTGCGCGGTTTGCTCACCGGCGAGAGTGACAGCGGCACCAGTGACAGTGCGCGTTCGGTGCTCAGTGCCATGGGCGCAAGTACCGGCGGTAGCGCTGGGCAGAACGGCCAGAGCGGCACGCAAAGCAGCGGCACTACATCGACCCCAAACAGCAGCGGCAGCACGGGCGGCAGTTACGCGCAGGGCAGCAGTGGCAGCACAACCGGCAGCGGCGGTACGCAGAACAGCGAGCAGAACGTCGCCTTCAGTGCCGGCGGCGTGACCATTCAGGCTGACGCCACCACCAACACCTTGCTGATTTCCGCGCCCGAGCCGTTGTATCGCAACCTGCGTGAAGTCATCGACTTGCTCGATCAGCGCCGCGCGCAAGTGGTGATCGAAAGCCTGATCGTCGAAGTCGGCGAGGACGATGCCAGTGAGTTCGGCGTGCAATGGCAGACCGGTAATCTCGGTGGCAACGGCGTGATCGGCGGGGCCAATCTCGGTGGTTCGGGGATCAACGTCAACGGCAAGACCAGCATCGATGTGCTGCCACAAGGTTTGAACCTGGGCTACGTCAACGGCACCGTCGACATCCCCGGTATTGGCAAGATTCTCGACCTGAAAGTGCTGGCCCGGGCGTTGAAGAGCAAGGGCGGCACCAACGTGCTGTCGACGCCGAACCTGCTGACCCTCGACAACGAAGCGGCGAGTATTTTTGTCGGCCAGACCATTCCGTTTGTCAGCGGCAGTTACGTGACTGGCGGTGGCGGCACCAGCAATAACCCGTTCCAGACCGTGACCCGTGAAGAGGTGGGTTTGAAGCTCAATGTGCGCCCGCAGATTTCCGAGGGCGGCACGGTCAAGCTCGATATCTATCAGGAGGTCAGCAGCATTGATGAACGGGCTTCGGCCAGTGCCAATTCGGCGGGGATTGTCACCAACAAACGCGCGATCGATACCAGCATCCTGCTCGATGACGGGCAGATCATGGTGCTCGGCGGGTTGCTGCAGGACGGTTACAGCCAAAGCAACGACGCGGTGCCGTGGCTGGGCAGTCTGCCGGGCATCGGTGCGCTGTTTCGCAACGAGCGCCGGGCGATTACCAAGACCAACCTGATGGTGTTTCTGCGTCCGTACATCATTCGTGATAGCGAAGCGGGGCGCAGCATCACCCTCAATCGTTATGACTTCATGCGCCGCGCGCAAGGTGGTTTGCAGCCGGAACGCAGCTGGGCGATGCCGGACATGCAGGCGCCGCAGTTGCCGACGGCGGCACAGGGTGTGCCGGCGGTGGTGCCCGCCTCAGGGCCGCGCGCGACGATCAAAGCGGTGCCCATCCAATGAGTGCGTTGCCCTACGCCTGGGCCAAGGCGCAGCGAATTCTGTTGTGCGATGGCGTGCTGACCGTTTGCCCGTCAACGCCGGGCTGGTCGATCAGCGAGGCGCGGCGCCAATTCGGCGCGACCACGATACAGCGCGTGCGCGACGACGAACTCGACGGTTTGCTTGCCGCTGCCTATGCCGACACCGGCAGTGCGGCGGCAGTGGTCGGTGCGGCGGAAAACGAAGTCGACCTCGACCGCCTGATGCAGGACATGCCGGAAATCACCGACCTGCTCGACACCCAGGACGGCGCGCCGGTGATCCGCATGATCAACGCCTTGCTCACCCAAGCGGCGCGCGACGAGGCCAGCGACATTCATATCGAACCGTTCGAAACCCATTCCGTGGTGCGCTATCGCGTCGACGGCACGCTGCGTGACGTGGTCTCGCCGCGCAAGGCGTTGCACGGTGCACTGGTGTCGCGGATCAAGATCATGGCGCAACTCGACATCGCCGAAAAACGCCTGCCGCAGGACGGTCGTATCGCGTTGCGTGTGGCTGGGCGGCCGATTGATATTCGTGTTTCCACAGTGCCGACCGGGCATGGTGAAAGGGTGGTGATGCGTCTGCTCGACAAACAGGCCGGGCGTCTGCATCTGGAAACGCTGGGCATGGACGCGCAGGTGTTGGCCAAACTCGATCACCTGATCCGCCAGCCCCACGGCATCGTTTTGGTCACCGGGCCAACCGGCAGCGGCAAGACCACGAGCCTCTACGCGGCACTGGCGCGACTCGATGCGAGCACCAGCAACATCCTCACCGTCGAGGATCCGGTGGAATACGACCTGCCGGGGATCAGCCAGATTCAGGTCAACGCCAAGATCGAAATGACCTTCGCCTTGGCGCTGCGGGCGATCCTGCGCCAGGACCCGGACATCATCATGATCGGCGAAATCCGCGATTTGGAAACCGCGCAAATTGCGGTGCAAGCGTCGCTGACCGGGCATTTGGTGTTGGCAACCTTGCACACCAACGACGCGGTGTCGGCGGTCAACCGCTTGATCGACATGGGCGTCGAACCGTTTCTGCTGGCCTCGTCGATGCTCGGGGTGCTCGCACAACGACTGGTGCGGCGCCTGTGCAATCAGTGCAAGCAGGAAGACCCGGCGACACCCGGCACCTGGCGCCCGGTCGGTTGCGCAAACTGCAATCAAACCGGCTACAGCGGCCGCACCGGCATTCACGAATTGTTCTGCATCGACGACGATATCCGCACCCTGATCCACCAAGGGGCAGGGGAGCAGGCCTTGCGCGCATCCGCCGCCAAAGCCGGAATGTTCAGCCTGCGTGAGGACGGCGAGCGCTGGATCCGCAGCGGCGCCACCGCGCCTGAAGAAATCCTCCGTGTGACACGGGACGCCTGATGAATCGCTATCGTTTTGAAGCTGCCGACGCGACCGGCAAGATTGAATCCGGGCACCTTGAGGCGGACAGCCAGGCTGCCGCGTTCACAACATTACGCGGGCGCGGTTTGACCGCGTTGTCGGTGCACAAGGAAAGCAACGTTGCCCAGCACGGCGGCGGCGGATTGTTCAGCCCAAAACTCTCGGACAACGATCTGGCCTGGGCCACGCGGCAACTGGCGAGTCTGTTGGGCGCGAGTCTGCCGCTGGAAGCGGCGCTGAGTGCCACGGTCGAGCAGGCCGAGAAAAAACACATCGCCCATACGCTCAGCGCCGTGCGTGCGGATGTGCGCAGCGGTATGCGACTGGCGGAATCGCTGGCGGCGCGGCCACGGGACTTTCCCGAGATCTATCGCGCGCTGATTGCGGCGGGGGAGGAGTCCGGTGATCTGGCCCAGGTCATGGAACGCCTCGCTGATTACATCGAGGAACGCAACAACCTGCGCGGCAAGATTCTCACCGCGTTTATTTATCCGGGCGTGGTTGGGCTGGTGTCGATCGGCATCGTGATTTTTCTGCTCAGTTACGTGGTGCCGCAGGTGGTCAGTGCATTTTCCCAAGCGCGGCAGGATTTGCCGGGGTTGACGTTGGCGATGCTCAACGCCAGTGATTTCATCCGCAGTTGGGGCTGGCTGTGTGCTGGGATCATGGCCGGCGCGTTCTGGAGCTGGCGCCTGTATCTGCGCAATCCAGCGGCACGTTTGAGTTGGCATCATCGGGTGCTGAAGTTGCCGCTGTTCGGGCGTTTCATCTTGGGGCTGAACACCGCGCGTTTTGCCTCGACGTTGGCGATCCTCGGCGGCGCCGGGGTGCCATTGTTGCGCGCACTGGAGGCGGCGCGGCAGACCTTGTCCAACGACCGCTTGAGCCTGAGTGTCACTAAGGCAACGGCCAAGGTGCGTGAGGGTGTCAACCTGGCGGCAGCATTGCGCGTGGAGAATGTGTTTCCGCCGGTGCTGATTCACCTGATCGCCAGTGGTGAGAAAACCGGATCGTTACCACCAATGCTTGAGCGTGCGGCGCAAACTCTGTCGCGTGATATCGAACGCCGGGCAATGGGCATGACCGCGCTGCTGGAGCCGCTGATGATTGTGGTGATGGGCGGGGTGGTGCTGGTGATTGTGATGGCGGTGTTGTTGCCGATCATTGAGATCAACCAATTGGTCCAGTAGCAGGTTTTGATGGTGTCTGACCTGGCCTCATCGCTGGCAAGCCAGCTCCCACAGGGGGCGGAGTTGTTGATGCGATCTGTGTCACAACAGAAAACCTGTGGGAGCTGGCTTGCCAGCGATGAGGCCAGTCAGGCCAATGAATAATTCAAAGTTTTTGCAAAAGATTCTCCATCACCCGACCCTCGATTCCGCCATCCTCGGGTTCTCCTTTCTGTCATCTGCAACCACCCGCTACCGCCTCCAGCCCGATTCAGCCAAACCCCCGATCCAGACGCTGCGCAGCAGCCGACAAACACCCGAGAAAATCCCTCTGAAAACACCGTTCAGCACCCGAGGTTTTTTCCTTTATCTGTCACCGGAACCTGCGAATTTCTCAGTGCGACTTAACCAAGGCCAACGCTAGCGAGGGCCCCGGTGAGTCCTCCCAGTGTCATGCAAGTCACCCGAAAACCTGTGTTCCCAAACCTAGTTGAAAAGGAGATTCTTCATGTTCAAGCGCACTCTGATCGCAGCTTCCCTGACCGTCGCCGCTCTGGCTTCCGCTCAAGCCATGGCCGTCACCGGTGGTGGTGCAACGCTGCCTGCCGCTCTGTACAAAGGTTCTGCCGACAGCATCCTGCCAGCCAACTTCTCCTACGCCGCTGTAGGTAGCGGCGCTGGTAAAACGGCGTTCCTGACCAACGTTGCCACTGGCTTCGGCGCCACCGGCACCGTGCACTTCGCCGGTAGCGACTCGGTACTCAGCGCTTCGGACATCAGCACCTACAACAGCGCTTTCGGTGCTTCGTACGGTCCGCTGATCCAACTGCCGTCGGTGGCCACTTCGGTTGCCATCCCTTACAAAAAATCCGGTCAGACCGCTCTGAACCTGACCAGCGCGCAACTGTGCGACGCCTTCTCGGGCACCGTGACCACTTGGGGCGGCCTGCTGGGCACTGCTGACACCACGCCGATCCGCATCGTTTATCGCAACGTTTCCAGCGGCACTTCGGAAATCCTCACCCGTCACCTGAACGCTGTGTGCCCAACCAAGTTCACCACCAACTCGACGTTCGTCAACGCCCGTCCAGCCGGTTCGACCCTGCCGTCGAACTGGGTCGGCGTCGCTGGCACTGCTGACGTGGCGCCTACCGTTGCAGCCGTTGATGGTTCGCTCGGTTATGTCGGTCCGGACGGCGTGGACGCCACCAGCAACGCCCTGGTTTCGCGCATCAACAACGTACAGCCAACCTCGGCCAACGTTGCCCTGGCACTGGCTTCGGTAACTCCGCCGGCGACCGCTGCTCTGGCCGCTGACCCGACTCGCTGGTCGCCAGTGGTGGCTAACCCGGCCATCGGTTACAAACTGGCTGCCTACACCAACCTCATCGTCGGTCAGTGCTACAAGGATGCAGCCGTGGCCAACGACGTGAAGGCGTTCCTGACCACTCACTACAACACCACCACCAACGACCTGGCCGTCAAGAACCACGGTTTCGTGACTGTGCCATCGGCCTGGAAAACCAAGGTGTATGAGACCTTCGTTTCCAACGCTACCGGTTACAACCTGAACATCAACAACACCAGCGTCTGCAACACCATCGGTCGTCCTTTGTAAGGCGCCCGATTCACACCGCAACACGAATGGCAGCCCCTCGGGGTTGCCATTTTTTTTGCCTCCCGTTCGCGGGGCATTCGATAAGGAGATTGAACATGTACAAACACATTGCAAAGGTTGCGTTGCTGTCTGCGGCGGCGCTGGTTTCGGGTCAGGCATTGGCGGTGACCGGTGGCGGGGCGACGTTGCCTGCCGCGCTGTACAAGGGCTCGGCCAACAGCATTTTGCCCGCCAGTTTCAGCTACGCCGGTGTTGGCAGCGGGGCAGGCAAAGTGGCGTTTTTGAGCAACAACGCTGCGCCGTTCGGTACTACGGGCACTGTGCATTTCACTGCCAGCGATTCGATCCTGACGGCAAGCGAAATCAGCCAATACAACAGCGCTTTTTACGCCAGTTATGGTCCGCTGATTCAACTGCCATCCTTGGGCACTGCAATCGTCGTGTCCTATAAGAAAAGCGGTATCAGCAATCTCAACCTGACCAGCAGTCAGTTGTGCAGTGCGCTGTCGGGTGAGGTCACAACGTGGGGCAATCTAATGGGCACTGCCGACACCACGCCGATTCGCGTGGTCTACCGGAACAACGCCAGCGGCACCTCGGAAATCCTCACTCGCCACCTCAACTCTGTTTGCTCGGTTAAGTTCTCGACCAATTCCCTGTTCACTGCGGCGCGCCAGCCGTCAGGTTCGACAGTGCCGGTAAACTGGGTCGGCGTGTCGAGCGACGGTGATGTCCTGCCTACGATCAATCAGGTCGACGGCTCGATCGGTTACTCCGGCCCTGACGGCATTCTGGTGAGCGATAACACTGTCGTTGCCCGTCTTAACGGTGTGCTGCCAACCCCGCCCAACGTCGCGCTGGCACTGTCTTCGGTGACGCCGCCGTCGACGTTTAACGACGCCTCTAATCCAGCCCACTGGTCACCCGTGGTGGCGAACCCTGCCCTTGGCTACAAAATTGCTGCCTACAGCAACTTGATCATCGGGCAGTGCTACAGGGATGCCAACGTGGCCAACCAGATCCGTAACTTTCTCACCACTCACTACAGCCAGCCTGGCAACAATGCTGCGGTACAGGCGCACAAATTCCTTGCGATGCCACTGGCCTGGAAAAAAGCCGTCACCGCCAACTTCATCACCAACACCACCGGCTACAACCTTGACATCAACAACCCGGCCGTGTGCAACGGCATCGGTCGTCCCCTTTGAAAGTGACTGCCGCCGAACCGATGGCAGCCCCATATAGGGCTGCCATTTTTTTTGAAGGCGCAGAACGGCCCGGTGCGAATACTCCCCCAACATGAAGTTTGTGTGACATCCGTTCGGTCGCGACCGCCGCCAACTGCCTATGACGTAACAGCAGGTTTTTGCACGCCTGCGGCATGTGTGGCAACCAAAGTGTGGCAACCAAAAAGGATCTCGTAGTGATGCTCGCTCGCCCATCCCGTCGTACCAACGTCCAGTCGTTCAAACGTGAAGCCGTGGAGCCGGCGCTGTGGTTGCTCAAACCGCTGGCGCAAGCGGTGGCGTTGTGTCTGGTGGCGGGCAATGCGCACGCGGCAACGGCGTTCAGCTCCAACTGGTTCGCCGCCAAGGGTGCCGCGCAGCAAGCCGCTGCCGCACGGCCGAGCACTGGCGGCTTGCCGGGGATGACGCCACCCCTGGCGCAGCAGCAAAAAGCCAATCAGCAATTGCAGCGCTCGATCCAGACCTTGAACAACACGGTCGCCGCGATTGCCGCGCAGCAGGCGGCTCAGGCGGCCGGTCGTGCCGCTGCGCTGGGTTCGGTGCAGTTTGTCCCGGACGGTCTGGGCGAGGGCGGTCTGAAGGTCGATAACAGCCTCACCCAAGGTTGGCAGAACGCCAAAGGCCCGCAGCAAACCAAGGCCGACGGCAAGACCACGGTGACGATCGAGCAGACCGCCGACAAGGCCATCCTCAACTGGGAAACCTTCAACGTCGGGCGCAACACCAGCGTTGAATTTGCCCAGCAGGCGAACTGGGCGGTGCTCAACCGGGTCAACGACCCGAACGCACGGGCCAGTCAGATTCAGGGCCAGATCAAGGGCGACGGCACGGTGATGCTGATCAACCGCAACGGCATCGTCTTCAGTGGCAGCAGTCAGGTCAATGTACGCAGCCTGGTGGCCGCGGCCGCCAACATCACCGATATCCAGTTCCGCGACCGTGGCCTGTATTTCGACAGCAGCGCCACTCAGCCGACCTTCACCGATGCCGCCGGCAAGGTGTTGGTGGAGCGCGGCGCGAGCATCACGACGCACAAACCGGCGACGTCGACCGATGCCGGTGGTTATGCCTTGCTGCTCGGCAACGAAGTGCAGAACGATGGCAATATCAGCACCGCCAAGGGCCAGACCGTGCTCGGCGCCGGTGACCGCTTCTACATCCGCAAAGGCGCGGGCACCGAGGGCAATGCGCTGTCGACCACGTTCGGCAACGAAGTCACACCGGGCTTCAAGGCCGGCAACGTCAGCGGCAAGGTCAGCAACAACGGCTTGATCCAGTCATCTACCGGCGACATCACGTTGACCGGCCATGAAGTCGTGCAGAACGGCGTATTGCTCGCCAGTACGTCGGTGGCGTCTCGCGGCACGATTCACTTGTCCAACCCCGCGAGCGACAGCGGCGGCAGTGTCACCCTGGCGCAGGGCAGTGCCACGGCGATCATGCTCGACAGCAGTGATCTGACCGCACTCGACAGTCAGCATCAGGCTGCCCTCAGTGCGGTCAATGCGAACAACCGGATTCGTGGCGATCAGTCGCGCATCGAGATACAGAGCGGCGGCAGTGTCGAGTTCCAGAACGGTTCGATCACCCTCGCTACCGGTGGGCAAGTGGCGGTGACGGCGCAGCGTCGCAGCCTGGTGCGCGACGGGGCAATGATCGATGTTTCCGGTGCCCTCGGCGTCAAAGTGGCGATGGAAAACAACAACATCAAGATCAACGTGCAAGGCAACGAGCAGCGCGACGCGTCGGTCAACCGCGACAAAGGCGCGCTCAACAGTAACGATATCTGGGTCGATGTGCGTGAGCTGGTTTACGTGCCGGCGGGCACCAACGGTTATGCCACGGATCGCTGGTACACCGCTGGCGGATTGCTTGAAGTCGGCGGTTATCTCGGCACCCAGGCGCACAGCGTCGGCGAGTGGATGGCGCAGGGCGGTACGGTGAGCTTTGCCGGCAACGATGTGGTCACCGAGAAGGGCTCGTTGATCAATTTGTCCGGCGGCACCCTGGATGTGCAAAGCGGCGAAATCCGCCAGAGCTGGCTGCGCGGTGCGGACGGCAAGCTGTATGAAGTGTCGCGCGCGCCGGGTGATGTGCTTTACACCGGGCTGTACAAAGGTTTCGAGGACAGTAGCGAACGCTGGGGCCAGACCCGCTATTTCTACAACCCGCTGATTGCCCCGCGTTCGCGTTTCGAGTCGGGTTACACCGTGGGCCGTGACGCCGGGCAACTGGTGATTGCCACGGCCAACGCCGCGCTCGACGGGCAGATGCTCGGCGAGGTGTATCAGGGCGAGCGGCAGAACCAGGCGCCGAAGCCGGTTCTCGACGGTTATGAGCAGAGCCAGACCGCACTGGCACGCCGCGCGCAATTGATTGTCGGCAGTTATGACCCGGCGTATGTGGCGGCAGCGGGCGGGGTGTTGTATGCGCTCAATCCGTTGCTGGATCAGGTGCAGATTGGCGGCGAACGTCCGCTCGCCGGCAGTGATCAGGAACTGGCCGGCGCCGTCGCGGATGCGCGCAAAGGCAAGCTGTTTCTCGATAACGAGCAGCTCGACAGCTTCCGTCTCGGCGCGCTCAAGGTCGCGGCCAAAGATCAGGTGGTCGTGGAGGGCGCGCTCAGCGTCGACGCCGGTGGCGACATCACCTTGTACGCGCCGGATGTGCAGATCGCTGGCGACCTGACCGCGCGCAGTGGCAGTCTGCATTTGGGCAACGTACTCAATCAGTTCAGCGGCACCGAGAGCAGCGACACCCGGCTGGCGGCGAAAACCGGCCAACCAACGCAAGTGACGGTGGCAGAAGGCGTACGGCTCGACACTCGCGGCTTGTGGAGCAACTTGCGCTCCCAGGCGGACGATGGCGCGAGTCTGGCGTATCTGAACGGAGGGTTGCTGTCGATTCGCAGCAGCGGTGACATCGATATCGGCGCCGGCAGCCTGCTCGACGTGTCGTCCGGCGGCGCCATCCTGGCCAACGGCAAGACCCGTGGCGGCAAGGGCGGTGATCTGACGCTGGAGTCCAGTGCGATTTCTGCCCCGGGCCAGTCGCATTTGACCCTCGATGGCCAAGTGCGTGGCTACGGTGTAACGGGCGGCGGCACCTTGACCGTGCAGGCCAACCGGATCTTCATCGGCCAGACCGACAAGTCGTTGAGCGAGACCACGCTGCAATTGTCCGCCGACCTGTTCAACAAAGGCTTCTCTGCCTACAACCTGATCGGCTTGAGCGGTCTGCAAGTGGCCGACGACACGGTCGTGGACGTGAGCATGCCGGTCTATCGCTTTGGCGATGCCGCGCCCAATCAGGTCAGCGGTGGCGACCCGCAATCAGCGCTGGAGCTGTGGACGCCGGGACTGTTTCAGGAAAACCCGACCCAGGGCGTGCTGACGCAACGCGCCGGTGCCAGCCTGACGCTGCAAGGCGGGGCCAGCCTGGTCAACCTGATCGATGCGGCCAACAGCAGCCTGACCCTCGGCCGTGGTTCACGCATCAGCGTCGATCCGGGGCAGAGCATCAAGCTGCGCGGCGCCGGGCAGATCACTGTGGACGGTGAACTCAATGCCTGGGGCGGCACCGTTGATATTCGCCAGCAACAGTTCGGCTCGATCAAACCGGCCAGCTCCAATCAGGTGGCTGACCCGAATGCGCACAACCGCTCGATCTGGATCGGTGAGCATGCGCTGCTCGACGTGGCCGGGCGCGTGAACACCGCGGTAGATGCCTTGGGGCGCACTTACGGGCAGGTCGGCAAGGGCGGCAGCATCATCCTTGGCGGAGAGATCGACGGGAAACTCGCCACCGCCAGCGCCGCCGATGCTTACGTGATTGTGCGTCAGGGCGCGCGGCTGGAGGCTTCCGGTGCCGAGGCGCAGCTGGATATCGCCGGGCAGGGCCTGACCCGCGTGGCAACTGACGGCGGACGCATCGGCATCAGCTCCTATAACGGCCTGTTCATCGACGGTGCTCTGCGTGCGGCAGCGGGCGGGATCGGTGCGGCCGGTGGTCGTCTGGAGGTCGCGCTGGAAACGCCGTTGTACGCGGACGCAGCGGACAACAACGTGCGCGCACCAAGAGAGCTGATCATCGACCAGACGTCGACCGGGCAGACGCTCGCTGCTGACGTGCGCCCCGGTGAGGGTGACGTCGGTTGGCGTTACGGTCAGGGCCGTTTACATGCCGACAGCCTGATGTCCGGCGGCTTCGACAACCTGAGCTTGTTGAGTAACGGCTTGTTGTCGTTTGACGGTGACGTCAACCTGCAGATGAACCAAAGCCTGAGCCTGTATGCCGGGGCGCTGTCGCTGGCCGAATCTTCCAAGGGCTCTGCACGGGTCAATTTGAGCGCGCCGTATCTGCGCTTGTCCGGCGTCGGCAGCTATTACAGCGTGGTCGGCACCGTGCGCCCGCGCCTGACGAATAACCCGACCGGCACACTCTCCGACGCTCGCTTTAGCGCCACGGCGAACCAGCTCGACCTGGGCAACGGTCTGTCGTTCGGCACTCAGGGCTCGATTGCGCAACTCCAGGCGCCGGCCGCCGAATACAGCCGTCGCGCGTTTGCCGAAGTCAGCCTCGATAGCAGCGGTGATCTGCGTTTCCTTGCACCGACCGATGGCGCCGAGAAAAGCCGTTTGTGGACGCCGGGTGATTTGAGCCTGCGTGCGGCGCAGATTTACCCCGCCAGTGATGTGAAAGCTGAAGTGCGTGTCGGTTATCAGGGCGCGCAGACGGTTGCCGATCACATCCTGCGGATCAGCGGTCACGGGCCAGCGCCCGTGGCCGCACCGTACTCGGCGTTCGGCGAGTTGACGCTGTCGGCGGCATCTATCGAACAGGGCGGCGTGTTGCGTGCGCCGCTGGGCAAGATCGTGCTGGGCGATGACTTGCTCACCACCACCCATGAGGTGCGCTTGCTGCCCGGCAGCCTGACGTCGGTCAGTGGCGCCGGGTTGGTCATGCCATATGGCGGAACCACGGATGGCATCGACTATCGCTATGGCGGTAAATCGGTGGTGTTGAACGGCATCACCGGTGAGGCGACCGGCGTGTCACTGAGCAGCCAGTTCATTGATGTGCAGAGTGGTGCGGTGATCGATTTGTCGGGTGGTGGCGACCTGCGCGGCGCCGGGTTCATTTCCGGGCGCGGTGGCTCCACCGATGCCCGTTTCAATCCGCTGGTGCGCAATGCCACGGACGGCAGCTTCAGCCTGCCGGGGCTGGCCAGCAATCCGGTGTACGCGATCATGCCGGGTAATCAGAGCGTCTATGCGCCGGTGTTGGCCGAGGCGGGCGCGGTCGATCCACGGATCGGCCAGCAGATCACCATTGGCGCCGGTGTGCCGGGGCTGGCCGCCGGTACTTACACCTTGTTGCCGTCGACGTTCGCCTTGCTGCCCGGCGCCTTCCGGGTCGAGGTCAACGGTCAGGCCGCACCGGGTGCGACCAGCGGCGCGTTGCCCTTGCGTAACGGCTCGTGGACCGGCAGCGGGCAAATGTCGATTGCCAATACCCTGCAGCGCGACAGTTTGCCCCGACAGATCATCGTGACTTCGGCGGATGTGCTGCGCCGTTACTCGCAGTACAACGAAACCAGTCTTGGCCAATTCATACAGAGCGATGCCGCGCGCCGTGGTGTACCCCGCGCGCTGGCACCCAAGGATGGCAAGACCCTCGACCTGCGCCTGGTGGACGGCGGCGAGCAGGACATCGCGTTGCAGTTCAACGGACAGGCGCGGTTCGGCGCTGCCGAAGGTGGTCTGGTCGGTACGGCGGTGGTGCGCAGCGGCAACGCCCGCAGCAGCTTCGAAATCCTCGGGGCCGGGGATGCGCCGACCGAGGGCTTCAACGGTATCTCGTTGTATGCCGAAACGCTCAACAACCTCAACGCCGCACGTTTGACCATTGGTGCGATGCCCACCGTCAACTACAACACGGCGGGCAATATCATCGGTTTCACCGGTGACACCTCGAGCATCGTCCTGCGTGACGGTGCGCTGTTGGCGGCGCCGGAAGTGTTGTTGCGCAGTAACGCGATCAATGGCGGCATCACCGTCGAAGCCGGGGCGGGGATCAACGCCTTGGGGCGTGGCAACGTGGCGTATGACTCGAGCGCCGGGTACATCTATCAGCCAGGAGCGTCCAGCGTGGTCGTGGTCTCCAACGGCTGGACCAATGTGCTGGCGCCGGAGGCGGGCGGTGGTTTCACCGGGGCCGGCAGCATCCGCATCGGCAGCTGCGCCACGGCGGTGTGCGCCAGCCCGGCGCTGCTGTATTCGAACGGCAGCATCACCGCCGCGACGGACAATCAGTTCGAACTCGGTGAAGCCGTGCGTTTCGGCACGCGTCATCTCGCGCTGGCCGTGGGGGCGGTCAATGCAGGCAGTGCCGAAGCGTTGTCTGCTGCAGGCAATCGTGTACCGGCCGGTCTGACGTTGAATCAGAATGTGCTGGATCGTTTGCTGCGCGGCGATAATCAGTTTGGTGCGCCAGCCCTGGAGACGCTGAGCCTGACCACGCGCGATGCCTTCAACCTGTACGGCAGCGTGACCCTCGATACGTTCGATGCGCAGACCGGTCAGAGCAAATTGCAGAACCTGGTGCTCGCCACCCCGGCGATCTACGGCGCGGGCGATGCCGACGATGTGGCGACGATCCGCACCGCCCAACTGATCTGGAACGGCGCCACTCAGGATCCGGGCAGTGTGATCAATGGCGGCGCCGGTACTGGTAGCGGCACGCTGGATATTCAGGCACAACGCATCGAATTGGGTTACGGCCCGATGCCACAACCCAACGGCCTCGATCAGAACAACCGGTTGGCGCTGGGTTTTGCCAACGTCAATCTGAGCGCCAGCGAGCGCATCACCGCCAATCACAAGGGCAGCCTGGCGGTGTATCAACAGCAGGGCGCCTTCGATCCGGTCAAAGGCTATGCCTACAGCGGCGGCAATCTCACGCTGCGCACACCGTTGCTCACCGGTGAAGCGGCGTCGGTCAACCTGCTCAAGGCTGGCAACAGGCTCACGCTCAGCGGTGCCGGTGCTGCTGGCGTGGCCGATGCTCTCGGCGCAGAACTCAATCTGCAAGCCCGCGACATTGTGCTCGACAGCCGCATCGCGTTGGCCAGCGGCAAGCTCACGGCCAAGGCCGAGCACGACTTGACCCTGGCCGGCGGCGCGCAACTGGACATGGCCGGACGCACTTTGCCGTTCAACGACGTGAGCAAGTACAGCTGGGGCGGCGATGTGTCGCTGTTGAGCGCCGCTGGCGATATACGCCAGCTCGCTGGCTCGCGCATCGATCTGTCGGCGAAAAACAATCAGGCCGGCAACCTCAGCGCCGTTGCCTTGGCAGCGGATGCCGGCATCGTCGATCTGCAGGGCGAGATTCTCGGTGCCAGCAGCGGTTATTACGATGCCGGCGGCACGCTGGTGCCTTACAAGGCCGGTGGCGTGGACATTCGCGCGCAGCAACTGGGCGGTGAGGCGAGCGCCCAGTTCGCGGCACTCAACCAACGCTTGAACGCAGGCAAAGTGTTCGGCAGTCGCAGTCTGCAACTCAAGCAAGGTGATCTGTTGATCGGTGACGGGCTCAAGGCCGGCGAGGTCAATGTCTCGGTGGACAATGGCAGCCTGACGGTCAATGGCTTGATCGATGCCAGTGGCGAACGGGTCGGCAGCATTCGTCTGGCGGCACAGAACGGCCTGACCCTGGCCGGCGACAGTGTGCTCGATGCCCACGGCCGCGTACTGCGGGTCGACAGTTACGGCAAGATCATCGACGCGCCAAACCGGGCCATGGTCGAGCTGAATTCCGGGGCCGGGGTATTGACCCTGGCGTCCGGTACGCGCATCGACTTGCGCCATGGCACCGATGCAGTGCCGGGCTTCCTCGCCGGGCAGAATGATCAGATGTTGCGCGGCACCCTGGAGCTCAACGCGCCGCGTCTGGGCGCCGGCGACATCGCCATCGATGCCAGCGGCACGGTCAATATTCAGGGCGCGCGTTCCATCGGCCTCAATGGCACGCGCCGTTACACCGATGCGCGTGATGGTGTCGATCCGGCGGTCAGTGGCCGGCCGTATCAGGTGATCGATCAGGCGCTGTTGACCCGCATCGACGGCGACAACACCACGTTCATCGACGCCGCGCTGACAAACGCCGATCTGTTGCATCGCAAGCTGGCGGGTCTGAACAACGCGACCTACGCCGATGCCTTTCACCTGCGCCCCGGCGTGGAGATCGCCAGCAAGACAGCGGACGGCGACCTGGTGGTGGAGGGTGATATCGATCTGTCGCGCTACCGCTACGCCAGCCTCAATCGGCACACGGGCAAAGTCGATGGCGTCTACGGTTCCGGTGAATCCGCCAGCCTGGTGATCCGTGCCGGCGGCAATCTTGATATTTATGGCAGCATCAACGACGGTTTCGCGCCGCCACCGGAGACCGTCGACGACGCTGGCTGGAAACTGTTGCCAGGCGTGCAGCCATTCGGCGGCGATCTGGTTGTACCGGGGAGCGGGGTGACGCTCGCGCCGGGCACGCAATTCCCGTCGGGCGTGACCCTCAATTACGATTTGCCGATTCAGGACACGACGTTGGTCAGCGGTACGCTGTTGCCGGTTCAGGTGGAGCTGGCCGCGCCGTACACCTTCAGTGCCGGCACCGTGCTCGCGGGGGCGGTGCATGACGCCTCGGGCAATCTTTTGTATGCCGCCGGAACACTGCTCGACAGTGACCTGACCGTGCCGGCCAGCAGCCGACTGGGTGCCGGGATTCGCTTGAATCGCAACACCGCGTTGAAGGCGATGAACTGGCCCAAAGGTGTGCCGTTGCCGGGCGCCTTCGATGCCGACACCGGCAGCAGCAAGAATTTGATGTTGAGCAGTTCACTGGCGCTGTTGCGCGGTTCGTTGATTCCGTCGATGACCAATGTGGTGCTCGCTGACGGCGCCGCGTTTGTCGAGTTGCGTGGATTCAATGGCACACAGCAGGGCGCCAACTGGGCACTGGCGAGCATGTTGCCGTCGGGCAGTTCGTCGTGGTCGATCCGCGCGGTGGCGGGGGCGGATCTTTCCGCCGCCGATAGTCGTGCGGTGAAACCGCTCACCACCGAGGGCAATTTGCGTCTGGCGGACACTCATTACGGTGCGAAGATCACCGAAGGCAATCCACGCGCGGTGTGGTCGGAAACCAACCAGTACGGTTTCCCCGCCTTCGAACCGGTGCCCGAGGAATACCTGATTCTCTGCGAAACCGATCCCGGTGCCTGCGCCCCGATGGCGCGCTGGACCTGGGCCCCCGGCAACCAGTTCGGCTTTCAGGATTACGCGCCGATTCCCGAGGAATACCTGACGCTGTGCGACAGTTACCCCGAGGTGTGCGTCGAGAGCAATCCGGCGAAAAGCGCCAGTATTCACAGCCAGATGTTCAGCGTCCTGCGCACCGGTACCGGTGATCTGGATCTGCTTGCCGCCGGTAACCTGAGCATGGCCTCGCCGTTTGGTGTGTACACCGCTGGCACCCAGTCGGCCGATGTCGAGCCGCGCTTCAAGCAGATGCGCGGACGCCTGTCGGACAAGGATTCGGTATTGGGCAGTGCCGGTGGCGACGTGGAAAAATGGGTCAACGGTGGCACCGACAGTCTCTATCAAGCCTGGTATCCGCAGCTCGGCGGCAACCTGACGATCAATGCCGGCGGCTCTGTCTCCGGTGACACTCTTGGGCGAAAAACCGCCAATACCGGCGGTTACCGTGAACAGGTGCCTGGCGTGGCGGTGGGCAACTGGTTATGGCGTCAGGGCACCGGCGGTGATGACGTGCCGACCGCCTGGTGGATCAATTTCGGCAGCTATGCGACGCAGCCGCTGCCCGACGCCGACATGGACGCGGCGCCGTACCTGGTGGGCTTCACCGGTTTTGGCACTTTGGGCGGTGGCAACATCAGCCTGCGCGCCGGAGAAGATGCCGGCATGCTCAGGCCGATGGGGGATGCGCGGACCAACCCACGCAGCCAGGGCCTGATCGTGGCGGTGGGCAGCACCGGTCGTGTTGGCAGCGACGGCAGCCTGCAATTGACCGGTGGCGGCGACATGGACATTCGCATCGGTGGTTCGCTCAATCCGTCCCTGCAAGCGCGCGCCGGCAACAATGGGATCACGCCACCCAAGCATGATCTGCAAGGCGCGCTGATCAACCTGCGCGGCGCGGCACAGGTGAGTGGCAGTGCGGTCGGCGGCATCAATTTGCAATATGGCGCCAACAGCGTGTTGCATGATGCTCGGGAAACCCGCGCGCTGGACCCGTTTACCGCGACCACCGGCAATGCCTCCGGCGGGCTGGTGCTGATCCCCGGCGATTCGGGCATGCGCATCAACACCCGTGGCGATCTGGTCCTGGGCGGCGCGGCGGACCCGGGCCGCGTGCGTTTGCAGAACGCCACGCCGCTGTTTGACGAGGCGGGGAACGTCAGCCAGGGCGGGATTTTGAGTGGCTTCTCGCTGTGGACCGAGCACACGGCCATCGATCTGTTCTCGGCGGGTGGCAACCTCACGCCGAGTACCCAGTTGGCCGAGACGGACACCAACGGGCCCATCAAAGGGCAGAACACGTCACCGACTGACAGTCGTTTTGTTTATCCGTCGATTCTGCGCGCCGTCGCCGGTCAAGGCTCGATCTACGCAGGTTCATCGGCGGCTTACAGCGTCGGCAATACCGCTCCCGCCACCGCTTACTCGCTGCTGTTGGCGCCTTCGGCTTCAGGTCAGCTGGAGCTGTTGGCCGGTGATTCGATTTATGCCGGCGGCTATGCGATCAACCAGTCCGGGGCCAGTCCACTGGCGATTGCCACGCCGTTTGCGCCGGCATTCAACGGCTATGCCAGCAACTCGGCGCAAATCCCGTTCATCTCCAACAGCGGCAGCGATGGTGTCGCCGCAGAACCGAATCTGCGCTTCCCATTGTTCGCCTTCGGTAGCAACTCGTACTCCGGCCTCAGCGATGTCATGGGGCCGGCGCGAATCTACGCGTTGACCGGCGATCTGGTCGGCATCCGCAGTGGCGAGTCACTGCGCGCAAGCGATTCGCAGCGAACCTGGTACGAAGCCGCCGGGCCGGTGTGGATGATGGCCGGTCGCGACATCGTCGCCTCTGGCACCAACCTGGGCCAACCGACAATTTCGCCGAAAGATGGCGTCGGCACCACCAAGGACACGATTTACTCCACCGGCAACCTGTTCGTGCATAACGACCCGAGGGATGTGTCGAGAGTGTCGGCCGGGCGCGACATCCTTTACAGCAGCTTCGACGTCGCCGGTCCCGGCACGCTGGAGATCAATGCCGGGCGCAATATTCTGATGGAGGACCGTGCCAGCATCACCAGCCTTGGCTCGTTGCTGGCCGGTGATCAGCGTCCGGGGGCCAGCGTGGTCTTGCAGGCCGGCGTGGGCGCGCAGGGGCCGGATTATTCGCGGTTTATCGCGCGCTACCTGAACCCGCAGAACGTGGCGAGCGCGGACGCAGCCCTCAGCGCGCAACCGGGCAAAGTGGTCAAGACTTACCAGGACGAATTGCAGAGCTGGCTGACCTTGGGTTACGGCTTCAGTGGCAGCGCTGAACAGGCGCAAGCGTTCTACGCCGCACTGCCGGGCACCGAACAGGCCATCTTCGCGCGGCAGGTGTATTTCGCCGAACTGCGTGCCGGCGGCCTGGAATACAACGATGTCGATGGCCCGCGCCAAGGCAGTTATCTGCGTGGTCGCAACGCCATTGCCGCGTTGTTCCCGAGCACAGATGTGGCGGGCAACCCAATCCGCTACGACGGCGACATCACGCTGTACGGCGGCGCCGGGGTCAAGACCCTGTTCGGCGGCGACATCCAGATGCTCACCCCCGGTGGCGGTCAGGTGTTCGGCATCGAAGGTGCGGCGCCGCCATCGACGGCGGGGATCATCACCCAGGGCTCGGGCAACATTCAGCTCTATTCGCAGGGCAGCATTCTGCTGGGCCAGAGCCGGATCATGACCACGTTCGGCGGTTCAATCCTCGGCTGGTCCGCCGAGGGCGACATCAACGCCGGTCGTGGTTCGAAAACCACTGTGGTCTACACCCCGCCGAAACGGGTTTACGACACTTGGGGCAACGTGACCCTGTCGCCGTCGGTGCCGAGCACCGGCGCCGGTATCGCCACGCTCAACCCCATCGCCGAAGTGAAGCCGGGCGACATCGACCTGATCGCGCCGCTGGGCACCATCGATGCCGGTGAGGCGGGGATCCGCGTGTCGGGCAACGTCAACATCGCCGCGCTGACAGTGGTCAACGCCGCGAACATCTCGGTGCAGGGCAAGGCAACGGGTGTGCCGGTGGTGTCGGCGGTGAACACCGGGGCGATCACCTCGGCCAGTTCGGCGGCATCGTCGGCCACGCAAGCGGCGGAAGATGTCGCGCGTCAGCAGCAAGCGGCGGCGCGGCAGAATCAAGCGTCGGTGTTTACCGTGCAGGTATTGAGTTTCGGCAACGAACAACTCGCGCCGACCCGCGATGGCGCCAGCCGTGCGCCGGCACCGGGTTACAACCCGAACAGCCCGGTGCAGGTGTTGGGCGCCGGGGCGCTGGATGAACAGGCGAAGCAGCAGTTGACCGAGGAGGAGCGTGGGCAACTGACGTTGTAAAAGACTCTCGTGTAGTACGTTTGGGCGGCCGGTTGGTCGCCCTTTTTTATGTTGATGAAGTTAGTGGGTACTGTTGTCGAGTGTGGACTAACGTCAGTATTTTGATGCGCCCGTTCACTCGATAGACCAGTAGATAGTTTGGATTGACCACCATTTCCCGAGTGCCTGGTATTCGACCGGATCTGTAACCATAGGGAATTGATGAAAGCCTTTGCGTTGCTGCACCCACTTTGCGTTGCAGAGCCGCTGAAGCGTTGGAATTGTATTGTTCAATGTAATCGATAATGTCAGCCAGATCGTCCAGAGCTTGATCACTCCATTCAAGCGGCAGTGCGTCGATTCTCGCGTTTCTCTTCTAATAGTTGGTCGAGCCGCACCATGGCTTCCTCATGGGGAATGCCCGGGCGAGGATCATCCAGTGCAGCCTGCACCTTGGCACGAAACCAGCGATCGTAGCTCTCTGCCTCTTCTTCGGATTCGAAGTCAGAGTAAAACGGGGAAAGTAATATGCTCATAGTGATCTCCGTGATCAATCTCAGCAGTTTAAGGGGGGAATGGCCCATTGTCGTCACTGGCTGACGATGCACCCCATGAGCCCTTGAGGATCCATGGGATAACGGAGCCCAGTATCTGTAAGCGCACCCTTTACATCTGCCAGACGTTTCCCCCTGTTATCCGGTAATTTCGACCGCCACTGTAGGCGTATTCCTCCCCTCCGTTTTTAAGGTTTTCAGGCTACAAAACCGGGTGTTCTTTCCTACAAATACACTCAGAACGCATAGGGAATACTCACCTTCGCCCACAACATTTCCCCCTCCGGCCGGTTCTCCACATCAAACTCCTTGGCCCAGCGAATCTCCGCACTGGCGTACTTGAGAAAGGTGAAGTGCAGCGCCGGGCCAATCGCGAACACCTTGCCGCGCACGCCGTCATCAACGTCCTGCCCGGCGAACTGCACGGTGTGGCCGAACTGTTTGTCGTCGGTGGTCTGCTGGAGGAAGTAGCCGTTGACGCCGAGCATCAGGTCGTCGGTGACCTTGTAGCTGGCCGAATAATCGAAGTGGAAAATCTGCCCGGACTTGTAGTCGGTGTCCTTGTTCTTTTCATTGAAGCTGTAGGTGGTCTTCATCGAGACTTCGGTGCGTTCAGTCGGCAGCCAGGTGAACGAGAACAGCGGTTTGTAGGTGTAGAAATTGTTGCTGGTGTTGGCCAGCCGATCGACGCTGTATTCGCCGGTGGGCACGGTGACTTCCAGGGCGGCACCGAGGGTCAGGTTTTTGCCCATGTCCCACAGGATGATTGGTGCAATCGTGGTATCGCCCATGCCTTCGCGGGTGTCGCTCAAGCCGAACACCGAGACTTCCTGCTTCAACCACGGCTGGGCGATGTAACCGGCCAGACGGCCGCCGAACACACGCACGGGGCTTAAATAATCGAGACGTGGAATCACCGCAGTGGATTCGATTTCGACCTTCGGCACCTTGCCGCCCAGCGAGCTGATGTTGAGCTTGGTCGATTTGTAATGGTTGTAGTAGAGGTTGAACGCGACCATGTTCTCCGGAAGGCTGTCGACTTCCAGCGGCAGCATGAAGAAGCCGTCGGTGCCGGGGCCGATGTTGTCAACGCCGGCTTCGGTGGCCAGCGCCGGCAGGGTTACGGCGCAGCCCAGCAAGGAAAGGGCCATGGGCAAAGGGAATGTCGCGCGGTTCGGGTGCATATCCGTCCTCATTATTATTGTGTTTTGGGCGCAACGCCGGCACGCAGTTCGCCGGGCCACTATAGAAATAAGCGCTTGGCGCCCGGCGGGGCAGGGTATTGGCGGACAGTTAGGGGGACTTCTGCGGACAGTCGGCCAACCCTGTGCTAACTTCCTTCGACATAACCGGTTACAAAAATAACAATCAAGCGTGATCCGGAATGTCAGCCCCCATGAACGTAAAAGTCCAAGACCCGACCTTTGAATTGGCGCTGGTCTCGCCGTTTCTTTTGCAAACCCTCGCTGAAGTTGCGCAGAACAAAGGCATCGATCCCCAGAGCCTGTGCCGTGGGCTGGGTTTCACCCTTGAGGATCTGCAGGATCCGGCGCAGCGGATTTCCTATCGTCAGGCCGTAGCGATGATTCAGCGCGCGCTCAAAGTGCTGCCCAATCAGGGTTTGGGATTGTGGGTCGGCGCGCAGAACGTACTCGGCACTTTGGGCCTGCTCGGGCACGTACTGTCGTTGTGCAAAACCCTGCGCGATGCTTTTGCCTTGGGCATCCGCCATCAACACACCTCCGGCGGGATTGTGGTTTCCAGCGTCGATGTGGTTGGTGAACAGCTGCATCTCGATGCCGAATGTCGCTTGCCTTTTGCCGATGTGCAGGTGTTTGCGGTCGAGGAGTTTTTTGCCAGTTTGCTGGTGTATGGCCGAGCGTTGGCGGGCGCCGATTTCAAGCCGATTGCCGTGCAATTCATGCATGCCGCGCCGGACTATCTCAGTGAATATCACCGTTTGCTCGGCCCGGACGTGCACTTCGGTTGCCTGCACAATCGCATGTTGATCGACGTGCAGTGGCTGGACGTGAACCTGCCCAATCACCATGCCTTGGCGCTGCGTCAGGCGGTTGCATTGCTGGAGCTGGAAGCGGCGCAGGTGCATCAGAAGCTCGATCTGATTCAGGCCGTGGAGCGGGCGATTGCCCGGGATCTGAGTAGTGGCAGTCACATTGAAAAGATTGCCGGCGATTTGAACATGAGCAGTCGCACGTTGCGTCGGCGCTTGACTGAGCATGCGTTGACGTTTGAAGCGTTGCTGGAGCAGGTGCGGCAGGCGCGGACCTTGAGTTTGCTGGCCAATCCGGATATGCCGATCGAGCGGATTACCGAGGAGGTGGGCTACAGCGATGTGCGCAGTTTTCGTCGGGCGTTCAAGCGCTGGACGGGGATGAGCCCTAGCGCCTGGCGTAATGACGCCAACCCTCACCCCAGCCCTCCCGAAACGTCGGACCGCCCAGAGGGAGAGGGGGCCGACCGAGGTGTCTTGCGAGTTACATCGACCTGAAAGATTTTTGTCGATTATGGATTCGGTACAGCACGCTCAAGTCGGTGTAGATCTCAAATATCCCCCAATCAGTTCCCTCTCCCCCCGGGAGAGGGCTAGGGTGAGGGGCTTTTGACTTCCATCCAAACCCCCACAAACCCTCCGGCCACAGGTAAACTCCCGCGCACTTTCCCAAGGAGTTCACATGAGTTACTACCAGCCGGGCATTCTCGCCACCCCAGTTCCTGCGCAAGCACGTCACCTGTTTTTCGCCCTTGAAGCGGTTGAAGCCCTGCCGCAGGCGATCGACAACCTGATCAATCAGGTGGATGGCACGTCGGCGGTGGTCGGTTTCGGCGAATCCCTGGCCAAGGCGCTCAACGTGCAGATCGACGGCCTGCGCAGCTTCCCGGCCATGAGCGGCGTTGGCGTAGAAAACCCGTCGACCCAGCACGCACTGTGGGTCTGGCTGCACGGCGTTGACCGTGGTGAACTGCTCAACCGCTGCAACGCCCTCGAAGCCGCACTGGCGCCGGCTCTGCGTCTGGTCGAGATGCAGGAAGCCTTCCGCCACAAGGACGGCCACGATCTGACCGGCTACGAAGACGGCACCGAAAACCCGCACGACGAGGCGGCCATCGCCGCCGCCCTGCAAAGCGCCGGCACGGACGGCATGGTCGGTGGCAGTTTCGCCGCGATCCAGCAATGGCAGCACGACCTCAAGGGTTTCCACAAACTCTCGGCTGACGACAAAGACAACATCATGGGCCGTCGCCTCAGCGACAACGAAGAGATCGACGACGCACCAGTCTCCGCCCACGTCAAACGCACCGCGCAGGAAAGCTTCGCCCCGGAAGCGTTCGTCGTGCGTCGTTCGATGCCGTGGATCGAAGGCGATCGCGCTGGCCTTATGTTCCTCGCTTTCGGTTTCTCGCTGGATGCCTTCGAAGCGCAACTGCGCCGTATGAGCGGCCTGGAAGACGGCATCACCGATGGCCTCTATCGCATCAGCCGCCCGATTACTGGCGGCTACTACTGGTGCCCGCCGCTGAAGGACGGTCACCTCGATCTGCGCGCCCTGCGCATCGGCTAAAGGAAGAGACATGGACGTGGTGCGTTGGGGCATGATCGGTTGTGGCAGCGTCGCCGAGCGCAAGAGCGGGCCGGCCTTCTACAAGGCGCCCGGTTCGGCGCTGGTGGCGGTGATGGGCCGACGCCTTGAGGCCGTGACTGACTACGCCGCGCGCCACGGCATCGAGCGGGTCTACACCGACGTCGATGCGCTGATCAACGATCCCGAGGTCGACGCGGTATACATCGCCACGCCACCCGACAGCCACCACGCCTACAGTCTCAAAGTTGCCGCGGCCGGCAAGCATTGCTGCGTGGAAAAACCCATGGCGCTGCATGCCGGGCAAAGCCGTGAAATGCAGCAGGCGTTTGCCGATGCGGGATTGCACTTGTTCGTTTCCTACTATCGCCGTTCGTTACCGCGTTTTGCGCAGGTGCGGCAATGGTTGGAGGAGGGGCGCATCGGTGACGTGCGGCAGTTGAGCTGGACGCTGACCAAGGCACCGTCAGCGGCGGATCTGGACGGCAGCAATAACTGGCGCACCGATCCGGCGGTGGCCGGTGGCGGATACTTTGCCGATTTGGCCAGCCATGGCTTTGACCTGTTCCAGTACCTGCTCGGCGACATCGTTGAAGTCGCCGGTTTTACCGCGCGTCAGGCCGGGTTGTATGCAGCGGAAGATGCCGTCAGCGCCAGTTGGCGGTTCGCCTCCGGGGCGCTGGGCATGGGTTGCTGGAGCTTTGTCGCGGATCGGCGTGAGGATCGGGTCGAGATCATTGGCAGCCTCGGGCGGATCAGTTTTTCGGTGTTTGATGATCATCCCGTGCAACTGCATGCCAATGA
The DNA here is from genome assembly GCF_049300855.1 of Pseudomonas sp. GTDB lineage: Bacteria > Pseudomonadota > Gammaproteobacteria > Pseudomonadales > Pseudomonadaceae > Aquipseudomonas. The sequence continues at coordinate 43,932 of NZ_JBAQKH010000029.1, forward strand.
ACATCTCAGCCTGGAAATCCCCCATCACGAACACATCCAGTGGCATCACGTGCTGGGCATGAATGCGCACATTCGTGGCGAATCCAAACACCCCGCCGTCGCCGAGCAAGCCCTCAAGACCGACTGGGTCATGGATCAGATCCTCAAACGCCACTGACCCATCAGATCTACACCATCCCCTGTGGGAGCTGGCTTGCCAGCGATAGCGGTGGTTCAGATAGCCAATCAGTTGGCTGACAGGACGACATCGCTGGCAAGCCAGCTCCCACAGGGAATCGCGTGTGTCCTGCGTCTAAGGTTATGCCCAAACAATATTTCTCAACCTCGTCATAACAACTCTAAGATCACGTCATAACTCGTTATAACAAGTGATCCCGTGATGACCGATAACGTTCTTTCCCTTAATAGCGTTCCTCTGCACACCCAACTGCGCGACGTCCTGCGTGCGCGGATCCTCGACGGCGAATACCCGCAAGACAGCCAGATGCCCTCCGAAAGCGAACTCGGCGCCTTGTTCAAAGTCAGCCGCATCACCGTGCGCCAGGCCTTGGGCGATCTGCAAAAAGAAGGGCTGATCTTCAAGATCCATGGCAAAGGCACCTTCGTCGCCAAGCCGAAAACCTTTCAAAACGTCAGCAGCCTGCAAGGCCTCGCCGAGTCGATGACCGGCCGTGGCTACGAAGTGATCAACCGCCTGCGTAGCTTCAAATTCATCCCGGCTGACAAGCGCGTCGCCGAGCGTTTGCAGGTTGTCGAGGGTGAAATCGTCGCGCAGATCAAACGCGTGCGCCTGATCAACCGCGAACCGATCTCGCTGGAAATTACCTACTTGCCCAAAGCCGTCGGCGAGCGGCTGGAGAAGGCCGATCTGGTCACCCGTGACATTTTTCTGATCCTCGAAAACGACTGCGGCATCGCCCTCGGTCACGCCGATCTGGCCATTGATGCGGTGCTCGCCGACAGCGACCTGACCCAGGCGCTGAACGTCGAGGCCGGCTCGCCGATCATGCGCATCGAGCGCCTGACCCACGACGCGCAAGGCCAGCCGCTGGACTTCGAACACCTTTACTACCGTGGCGATGCGTTCCAGTACCGCCTGCGGATCGACCGGCAAAAAGGGGAGCAGGCATGACCCGCAACGTGCTTGAACAGGAATACGACATCGTCGTCATTGGCGGCGGCACCGCAGGCCCAATGGCCGCGATCAAGGCCAAGGAAAACAACCGCGACTTGCGCGTATTGCTGGTCGACAAGGCCAACGTCAAACGCAGCGGCGCGATCAGCATGGGCATGGACGGCCTGAACAACGCGATCATCCCCGGCCACTCGACACCCGAGCAGTACACCAAGGAAATCACCATCGCCAACGACGGCATCGTCAATCAGGCCGCCGTTTACGCCTATGCGACGCACAGCTTCGAAACCATCGAACAGCTTGATCGCTGGGGCGTGAAGTTCGAGAAGGACGAAACCGGCGATTACGCGGTGAAAAAAGTCCACCACATGGGCGCCTATGTGCTGCCGATGCCGGAAGGGCACGACATCAAAAAAGTCCTTTATCGGCAGTTGAAACGTGCGCGGGTGAGCATCACCAATCGCCTCGTCTGCACGCGATTGCTGACCGACGAGGAGGGCACCGTCAACGGTGTGATGGGTTTCGACTGCCGCACCGCTGATTTCCATGTGATCAAAGCCAAAGCGGTGATCCTCGCCTGCGGTGCTGCCGGACGCCTGGGTTTGCCATCCTCCGGCTACCTGATGGGCACCTACGAAAACCCGACCAACGCCGGCGACGGCTATGCGATGGCCTATCACGCCGGCGCCGAACTGGCCAATCTCGAGTGCTTCCAGATCAACCCGCTGATCAAGGATTACAACGGTCCGGCCTGTGCCTACGTCACCGGCCCGCTGGGCGGCTACACCGCCAACAACAAGGGCGAACGCTTCATCGAGTGCGACTACTGGAGCGGGCAGATGATGTGGGAGTTCCACCAGGAACTGGAGAGCGGCAATGGCCCGGTGTTTCTCAAACTCGATCACCTGGCGGAAGAAACCATCCAGAACATCGAGGAGATTCTGCACAGCAATGAACGCCCGAGCCGTGGTCAATTTCACGCCAATCGCGGCACTGATTACCGCACGCAGATGGTCGAAATGCACATCTCCGAAATCGGCTTTTGCAGCGGCCACTCGGCGTCCGGCGTGTGGGTCAACGAGCGCGCGGAAACCTCGGTGAAAGGCTTGTACTCGGCGGGCGACATGGCCGCCGTGCCGCACAACTACATGCTCGGCGCGTTCACTTACGGCTGGTTCGCCGGGCACAACGCCGCAGACTTTGTCGCAGGGCGCGAGTTTTCCGCGCTGGATACCGAGCAGATTGAAAAGGAAAAGGCCCGGGTCTACGCACCGCTGGATCGCGAGCACGGTCTGCCGCCGGCGCAGGTCGAGTACAAGCTGCGGCGCTTCGTCAACGATTACCTGCAACCGCCGAAAGTCACCAAGAAGATGCAGATCGGCCTGCAGCGCTTCAGCGACATCGAACGCGACCTCGAGCAGATGAAAGCCAACAACGCCCACGAACTGATGCGCGCGATGGAAACCAGCGTGATTCGCGACTGCGCCGAAATGGCCGCCCGCGCCTCGTTGTTCCGCGCCGAAAGCCGCTGGGGCCTGTACCACTATCGCGTCGATCATCCGCAGCGCAACGACAGTGAGTGGTTCTGCCATTGCCATTTGAAGAAGGGTGATGACGGCCAGATGACCAGTTTCAAGAAAGCCGTCGAGCCTTACATCATCCCGCTCGACGCTGAAGAAATGCAGGCTTACGACCGCTTGCGGGTCGGCGCTTTCGCCGCTTGAGACATCAATAACCAGAGAGCCCGAACCATGGCCTATCAAGCTCAGGAAATCTTCTTCCGCTCCAACGCCCCCGTCACCGTCGACGAGGACAAATGCATCGCCGAAAAGGGCTGCACCGTGTGTGTCGACGTTTGCCCGATGGACTTGCTGGCGATCAACCCGGCGACGCAGAAGGCCTACATGGCGTTCGATGAATGCTGGTACTGCATGCCGTGCGAGAAGGATTGCCCGACCGGCGCCGTCAAAGTCGACATCCCCTATTTATTGCGTTGAAACCCGATCGAAATGTGGGAGCGAGCCTGCTCGCGAAAGCAATCGTTCATTCAACATTGATGGTGACTGGCACGCCGCCTTCGCGAGCAAGCTCGCTCCCACAGTGGATCGAGTTACTGCACAAATTGAATACGCCAGAAATCCTGTGGGAGCGAGCTTGCTCGCGAAGAGGCCACCCCAGACAACCCAAAGCCATCCGGCAAACACCCGGACGCTGGATTCACCGAAAACCCCTCGTTTCCCACCGCGCCCTGATCGCGGCGGAGACGAACTCAAATAAATGATTCGAGGGGAAACACTCATGTTGCGTGCAGCAATCGCCGGTCTGCTACTGGCTTCAATTACCGTGTCGGCCTCGGCCGAAACCATCCGCATCGCCATCGGCACCCAGGACACCACCATCAACTGCGCCGCCGGCGGCTTGTTGATTCGTGAACTCGGTCTGCTCGACAAATACCTGCCCCACGACGGCGCTTACAAAGACGCCCAGTACGACGTGCAGTGGAAGAATTTCACCAGCGGCGCGCCACTGACCAACGAGATGGTCGCCGGCAAACTCGACTTCGGCGCCATGGCTGATTTCCCCGGCGCATTCAACGGCGTTGCCTTCGAAACCGCCGGCAAACACAGCCTGTTCATCAGCGTGTTGTCGGGCAGCATCAAGGGCAGCGGCAACGGCATTGTGGTCCCGAGCGCGTCCGCTGTGCAGTCGCTCAGTGAGCTCAAGGGCAAGACCATTTCCGTGCCATTCGCTTCCACCGCCCACGGCATGCTGCTGCGTGCCGTGGCGGCGCAGGGCTGGGATCCGCTCAAGGATGTGAACATCATCGCCCAGCCGCCGGAGGTCGCCGGTTCTGCGCTGCAAGCCGGCAAGATCGACGCTCACGCCGATTTTGTGCCATTCGCCGAACTGTTCCCGAGCCGGGGTTTCGCCCGCAAGATTTACGACGGTGCTCAGGCCAATGCGCCGACGTTCCATGGTGCGCTGGTGGATCAGGCGTACGCGAAGAAGTACCCGGAAGTCGTCGTTGCCTATTTGCGGGCGAGCATCGAAGCCAATCAATTGCTCGCCGCCGAGCCGGAGAAATACAGCGAGCTGATCGCCAAAGTCACTGGCGTTGATGCCGAAGTGAATTACCTGTTCCACGGCCCGCTTGGCGTGCAGACCCGCGACCTGAGCTGGAAGCCGGAATATCGTCAGGCGGTTGGCACGGCGATCGACACGTTGAAATTGCTGAAGAAGGCTGATCGCGGGCTCGATCTGAACAGCTTCATTGACGATCAGTACATCCGTGCGGCGTTCAAGGCGTCGGGTCTGGATTACACCGCGCAATTGGCCAATTACGCGCAGACGCCGTTGCAGGCTACGGATGCGGCGACGGGCAAAGCGATTACAGACTTCAGCCATGTCGCGGAAATCTGGGTGCGCGGTGAGGACAAAGTGCGCCAATACGCGTCAGCGGAAGAGGCGTTTACTGCGCTGGCGGCTTTGAAGCAGGCAGGTAAAAACATTCGGGCGGTGTATGCACAGGCCAGTGACAGCGGGATCAAGTTGCTGGCGGAGCAGGCGTGGTTTGCCAGTGATGGCAACGGGCGGTTGAGTGCGTTTTTGCTTAAGGGGCAGGCTCAGCAATTTGCCTCGGCGCAGGGGGGCAAGGTTTTCGATTTTACGGATGCCACGACCCAATCCGTCGTCGTCCGCTAGTTGAAGATCAACAGCCCCTCACCCTAGCCCTCTCCCAGAGGGAGAGGGGACTGAGCGTGGTGTTTGGACTAGCTACGCCGACCTGAAATATCGAGTCGAACTCAGGTTTGAAAGGCATGAAGATCAGCTCCCTTTCAAGCTGAACGCAGGTTTTGAAAAGCACGCAGGTCGGCTCCCTTTCCCCCTCGCCCCCTTGGGGGAGAGGGCTGGGGTGAGGGGGTAAATCTCAGCCATCAAACAGACCCGGAACTGGAAACCTGATCAATGAATTCACCCGCCCTACGCTGGACATCAAGAGCCTCATCCTTGCTGCTCTGCCTGCTGTTCTGGCAACTCGCCGCCAGCCACCACTGGAACCTCGGCCTCGTCACCTTCGCCAACGTGCCGACACCCATCGCGGTGATCGAAGCGGCACTCGGTTTGGGCGACTCCGGCAAGCTCCTGCAACACCTCACCGCCAGCCTCAGCCGCGTCTTCGCCGGCTACCTCGCCGCGCTGGTGATCGGCATCGCCCTCGGTCTAGCCATCGGCCGTTCGAAATGGGCCGAAGACCTGCTGCTGCCCCCACTGGAAGTCCTGCGCCCAATCCCTGCCGTCGCGTGGATCCCGCTGGCGATCCTGATGTTCCCATCCTCCGAACTGTCGATGGTCTTCATCACCTTCACCGGCGCGCTGTTCCCGATCCTGCTCAACACCGTGCACGGCGTCGAAGGCGTCGACCCGCGCCTGATCGCCTCGGCGAAAAGCCTCGGGGCAGGGCGCCGCGCCATCCTGCTCGAAGTGATTCTACCCGGGGCCGCACCGAGCATCATCACCGGCCTGGCGATCGGCATGGGCACGTCGTGGTTCTGTCTGGTCACAGCGGAAATGATCTCTGGCCAGTTCGGCATCGGTTACTACACCTGGGAGTCCTACACGATTCAGAACTACGCCGACATCGTCGTCGGCATGCTCCTGATCGGCGTGTTGGGCATGGGCAGCAGTCTGCTGATCAAACGCCTCGGCGGGCTGTTCACGCCCTGGCATCGACCGCGAGGAAAAGCCTGATGAGCGTGATGCAAACCCCGGAAGGGCGGATCGACATCCGCCAACTTTCCATCGTCCTCGGCCATGGTCGGGAAGCGTTCGAAGCCGTGCGCGAACTCGATTGTCAGATCGAACCCGGCCAGTTCGTCTGCATTCTCGGCCCGTCCGGTTGCGGAAAATCGACTTTGCTCGGCGCCTTGGCCGGGCATCTGAGTGCGCATGCCGGTAGCCTGAAAGTCGATGGCAGCGAAGTGTCCGGGCCGTCACCGCAGCGCGGCATGGTGTTCCAGCATCACACGCTGTTTCCGTGGCGAACGGTGCGTGACAACGTCGCCTTCGGCCTGAAAATGCGCGGCGTCGGCAAGGCTGAGCGCCATCGCGCCGCTGACGAGATTCTCAAACTGGTCGGCCTCGAAGGTTTCGCCGAACGCTGGCCCGATCAGCTTTCCGGCGGCATGCAGCAACGCGTGGAAATCGCCCGTGTGCTGGTCAATCGTCCGCGCCTGTTATTGATGGATGAGCCGTTCGGCGCACTGGATGCGCTGACCCGGCTGAACATGCAGGAACTGCTGCTGGACATCTGGACGCGCATCCGCACCACCGTGGTTTTCGTCACCCATGACATCGACGAGGCGCTGTTTCTCGCCGATCGCCTGCTGGTGATGAGCGCGCGGCCGGGGCGAATCATCGAAGACTTGCGTCTGGATTTCGCCCGGCCACGCACCAGTGAACTGGTCACCAGTCCTGAATTCTCGCGCCTCAAACGCCACTGCCTCGACCTGCTGCGCCACGACAACGACCGACCGCTGCCGCGCCTCAATCCGCTCGGCCTGCCTCCTGAAAACCCTTTGCCGCGATTTGCCCTATGACCTCTATTTTTGCTGTGACCGATAACCAAGACATCCTTGCCCTGCAACCGCGCCTGACCGCTGAAGACGCCGGTGTGCGGCGTATTGCGCTGATTGATCTGGCCGATCTCGAAGAGCCGGATGGCTTGCTCTGGCTGGTCGATCGCCTCGGCCAGGATCCCGCCGAAGAAGTCCGCGCCGAAGCCGCGAGGTTGCTGGAGGCTTGGGAAGATGAGGCCGTCGTGCAAGCGTTGTGCGAGGCGCTGACTGACCCGTCGCCCGCCGTGCAATCCGCCGCTGCGCAAAGTCTGAGTCTGCTCAAGACTGAAGCAGCGGGGCGGGTGATTCTGCCGTGGACGGATCACGCGGATGTCAGCGTGCGCATCGCCGCATTCCGCGCGCTACGTGAATTGCGTTTTGCCGACGCAGCACCGGCGGCGGTCGCTGCGCTTAACGATGCTGACGCCAATGTCCGTCGCGAAGCGGTCGGCGTGCTCGGCTGGCTCAAGCAACTCGACGCACTGCCAGCCCTGGCGCGATTGGCCAGCGATGATCCGGACACCGAGGTCCGCCGCGCGGCTACCGGTGCTTTGGGCCTGGCCTCCAGCGCCGAAGTCCTCCCGGCCCTGCGTCAGGCCTTGCAGGACAACGCCTGGCAAGTGCGCGAAGAAGCCGCCACAACCTTGGGCAAGGTCGGCCATATTGACGCTGGTTCAGCACTGGTCGACGCCTTGAGCGACGATTATTGGCAAGTGCGCCTGCGCGCCACCCGCAGCCTTGGTCGTTTGCGGTTTGCACCGGCGCTGGATGCCTTGATCGAGACCCTCGGCCATCGCATCAGCAACCTGCGCAAAGAGGCCGCGCTGGCCTTGGGCGAACTGAATGATCGCGGCGCCGTGGCCGCGTTGCAGGCCGCACAGGATGACGGCGACCCGGAAGTGCGCAAAGCCGTGCGCATTGCCTTGAGTCAGTTGCAATGAACCCGTTATCGGTGGGGAATTCGCAAAGCGAAGGCACCTTACGCTTGAGTTGGCCGGATGGCCGCGAACAACAACTCAACCACGCCGAACTGCGCCGCCAGTGCCCGTGCTCGCAATGCCGCGCGTTTCGCCTCAAAGGCCTGACGCCGCTGGTCGATGAACGCGTACGCCTGATCGAACTCAACCCGCAGGGTTACGGCGTGCAACTGGTGTTCAGCGATGGCCATCAACGCGGCATCTACCCGTGGGCCTATCTGGCAAACCTCATACCCTGAGAGCACCATTTACCCTGTGGGAGCTGGCTTGCCAGCGATGGCGGCTTGTCAGTCAACACAGATGCCGGATGTGCCGGCCTCATCGCTGGCAAGCCAGCTCCCACAGGGATCTTCAGTGTTTGGTTAATTCGTGGCCGTCATCGACGGCCGGCAGCCATGAAAAATATCCAGCCCCGGCTGATACACCGAGGTCTTCACCTCAAACAACCCCAGCACCGAATGAAACAGGTTGTCGTGGCTCAAATCCGCCTGCCCGGTCTTGCCCTGTAGACATCCACGATCAATTCCTTCACTCGCCAGCGTGCCGTCGCCAAACCACATCACCATCGGCACATGCGTTTGCGCTTCCGGCGCCAGCGCATAGGGCGCCGCGTGCAGGTACAGACCGTTCTCGCCCAGCGATTCGCCGTGGTCGGAGACGTACACCATCGAGGTGTCCAGCGAATCCTGATTGCGTTTGAGCAACTCAATGACCTTGGCGAGGAAATGGTCGGTGTAGAGGATCGTGTTGTCGTACACGTTCACCAGCTCATCGCGGCTGCAACTGCCCAACTGGTTGGTGTGGCAGATCGGTTTGAAGCGCTCCATGTTTTTCGGATAGCGCTCGTAGTATTCCGGGCCGTGGCTGCCGTCCGCATGCAGGACGATGATCGCGTGGCCCTTGAGGCTGTCGATGTAGCTTTGCAGATCTTGCAGCAGCGCCTCGTCGAGGCAGTTGTTGCCGTCGCAGAATGGCCCCGGCTGATTTTTTGCAATATCGCGATGTGGCACGCGCAGGCACGTGCCTTTGCAGTCGCTGTTGTTGTCCAGCCACAGCACTTGCACGCCGGCGCGCTGGAGGATGTCGAGCAGGCCTTGGTAGGTTTTGCCTTTTTTGTCGCTGTAATCCTCACGCGGGAACATCGAGAACATGCACGGCACCGAGACCGCCGTCGAGGTGCCGCAGGAATGCACCTGGGTGAAATTGAGGATGTCGAGTTTGCTCAGTTCGGGGTTGGTCTCGCGTGCATAGCCGTTCAGCGAGAAGTGATCGGCGCGCGCGGTTTCACCGACCACAAACACCATCAGCGATTTCTTCTCGCGACTCGCCGCTTTAGCGCTCATCACCGCGTCTTCACCGATGGCCTGCACCACGAAATGCTTTTTGATGCCCAGGCGTTGTTTGGTGTATTTGCTGATCGCGTAGATGTAGTTGGTCGGGTTGATGAAGTGGGTCAACTTGTCTTCTTCGCGGAAAATCGGCGCGTAAGTCGAATAGAACGCGCCCACCGACGCGGCGATCACCAGCACACAGGCGATGATCACCAGAATCTTGTTGAGCAAGCCGCGAAACAACGGCCGGTAACTCACCGGCCAACGCCAGATCAGCGCCGCCGGCAACACGCCGAGCAACAGCAGGTAAGCCAGCAGTTTGCCGTTGAACAGCGCGGTGGCTTCGGCGGGGTTGGTTTCAAAGACGTTCTGGATCATCACCGTGTCGATGGTGATGCCGTATTCGTTCATGAAATACGCGGCGCACGCCGAGAGCAGGGCGACCACGGTGAGCGCTGGTTTCAGCGTCCAGCGAAACGACACCAGGGTCAGCAGCAGGGTGATCGCCGCCCACAAAAACAGCCCGAACGAGGCGAAAAACGCCACTTTGTGCGCGCCTTGCAGGGTAATCAGCGTACCCAACGCCTTCCAGGTCGCCAGGTTGTACAACGCCACCAGCGCCAGGGAAAACAGCAGCACCAGTCGGGTAGGAGTGATGGACGGTAAACGCAGTCCGTTGCCCAAAGCCATGTCAAACATTCCTCTACATGAATAGAACACCACGCGGTTGCGCGTGTAACTGTAGAAGAACATTAGTAAAAAATTCGTAAACATCCTGTAACAACTACCGAATACACAGCGAACCCTGTAGGCCTTCGGTGGTGTCAGAAAGATTTGCTGACGCTGGCGACGACGGTGGCAGTGCACACATCTTTGAAACCCCAATTGCTCAGACATTGGGTTTGTGAGAGATCAGTGTCGATATAGCTCAACCCCAACACCACCCCGGCCAGATTGTGGGTGAGTTTGACTTCCCACTCCCGATAACTGTCCTCCGCCTGCCCGGACGCCGAGTACAAATGCGGATCCTTGAAATCCATCTTGCCGTAACGCAATTTCAGCCCCGAGTCGTAAGGCAACTCGGTTTCATAACCGATGTAGCTGTACAGCGAACTTTGCTTGCTATCGATTCCCGGTGCATCGCTGGAGTAATACGCCGCCAGTTTCACCCCGTAAACCCCGAGAATCCCGTAAACCTCGCTCTGGTTGAACTGGCTTTCCTTGGGGTAGGCGTACTTGATGTAGCCCAGATCGAGGCTGACATCCTCGGTCGCCTGCCACAGCCAGCCGCCGTAGTAATCGACTTCCTGGCGGGTTTTCAGGCCGCCGCCGAAATCGACGTTCGAGCTCCAGGCGCCAAGGTATAGGCCACTGCTGTGCGCGAGGGTCAGACCGGCCTGTACGGCGGGGTCATTCTGGGTCTGCGAGATGCCACGGGTGCGGTAATCGCTGGCCAGATTCAGGTCTACCACCAGCGCAAAGTCATCGTTTAAAGGGATCGCAAAACTGCTCAAAGGCAGCAGACTGAAAAAACTCAGGGCGAACAGGGGCAAGGCTTTCATGTGAAGTCCCGATGTTGTGGTTATTTTTGGGCAGTACGAAAACTATGTGTGGGAATGCCATATCGGCCACCCTCACAAAACATGTGGGAGCGAGCTTGCTCGCGAAGGCGGTGGGTCAGTCAGTGAAGATGTTGAATAGACTGGCCTCTTCGCGAGCAAGCTCGCTCCCACAGGGTGGATGGTTGTTGTTATTGGGTGGCGGTGTAGACCTGGCGGCCAGCGAACCAGGTTTGCAGGACCTGAGTGTCGTGCAGGGCCTTGTTGTCGACGCTGAACACGTCGCGGTCGAGGACGATAAAGTCAGCCTGCTTGCCTGGCGTCAGCGAGCCGATCTGTTTCTCCAGGCCAATTGTCCGCGCCGCGTTGACGGTGTAGGCGTAGAACATGGTGTCGCGGTCCAGACGCTCGTCGGCATTGAGCACGCCCAACGGGCCAACGCGGGTGATCGCCTGCGCCATGGCGTTGAACGGGTTCGGCGTCGACACCGGCCAGTCACTGGCGCCGGCAATCGTCGCGCCCTGTTTCAGCAGCGAATGCGCCGGGTACTGGTAGCGAAAGGCGAGGGCGCTGACGTAGGGCTTGATCATGTCGGTGGTGTAATCGTCGGCGCTGGCCCACAGCAGTTGCATCGAGGCGATCACATTGAGCGGTTTGAAACGGGCGAACTCTTTCGGGTTGACCATTTGCAGGTGAGTGATCGAATGGGTCACGCCGCTCTGGCGATCCTTGCGTGCCTGGGCGATGCCGTTCAGCGACTCACGCACCGCGCGGTCGCCGATCGCGTGGATGTGCACCAGCCAGCCGCGCTGGTCGATGGCGCTGACCAGTTCGCCGAAATGTTGCGGATCGATCAGCAGTTCGCCCTGTTTGTGCGAGTTGCTGTACGGATCGATCATCGCCGCGCTCTGCGCCGGGAACTCGATCACGCCGTCGGCAAAGATCTTGATCCCGGGTAACGTCAGATTGGGGATGCCCTGAAATTGCTGGCGCACCTTGTCCAGCGTATCGAGGTCGGCGGGCACACTTTTCGGGTTGGCCACCAGCAACGCGGCGACGTGCACGCTCATGTCGCCGCTTTCCGACAGCGCTTTATAGGCCGGCAGCACGCCGACGGTTTTTTCGGTCGGTTTGAGCGCGAACACCGCTTCGCCCGGCGCGGCGTTGGCGGCCGGGTCCATCCACGCGGTGATGCCGAGGCTGTTGTTGTAGCGCACCGCAGATTTCGCCGCGTTCAACATGTCGGCGGGGCTCGGCACCGGCATTTTCGAGGCGACCCGGTCCCAACCGGCGTCGACCACAAAGCCGTTTGGCTCACCGTTGGCCAGTTTGCCGATGGTGTCTTTTTCCGCGTCGGGCAGGGTTTGCAGCAACGCGGCGTCGATGCCGGCGCGTTTGAGCATGACGTTGTTCGCCCACGCGGTGTGGTGGTCGCTGCCGATGAACACCACTGGCACATCGGCCCATTCGCCGCTGTTGAAGGTTTTGCCGAGCGCCTCGGCTTGCGCCCAGTAAGCCGAACTCATGCCGGCGATGCTCAGCACATCACCGTGTTTCGCTTTGCCGTCTTCGCGCCAGTCGCGCAGGCGTTTTTGCAGCTCGTCGAGGGCGACGACTTCGTCCTCCATGTTCGCCGAGACCATTTCCAGTCCGCCGAAAATCGCGTGGGAATGGCTGTCGATCAGGCCGGGCATCAGGGCTTTGCCCTTGAGGTCGATCACTTGGGTACCGGGTTCGATCAAGGCTTTGATCTGCGCATCGCTGCCGACTTTCAGCACCTTGCCGTTCTCTACGGCCAGTGCCTGCACCTTGGGTTGCGTGCGGTCGGCGGTAAAAATCTTGCCGTTGAGCAGCACCAGATCGGTGGCGGCCATGGCTTCCATCGAGGCAAAACTTACGGCAAGTACCAACAGCTTCGGGATGAATCTTTTCATTGAAGATTTCCTTGTTATTGCGTCTGATGGCCAGATTAGTGGCTGGCAGCGGCTGACAGAACGCCTCCCTCACGAAAAACGTTTTTGCCTGAATGGAAAAAGCATGGACAAGTTGGGTGCATTGAAAATGTTCGTGGTTACCGCGCAACTCGGCAGCTTCAGCCGCGCCGCCGAGCAGTTGGGCAAGACGCCGTCGGCGCTGACCAAAGCGGTCAATCACCTGGAATCGGAGCTGGGTGCGCGGCTGTTCGAGCGCAGCACGCGGCGGATCTTGCTGACCGAAATCGGCCGGGTCTACCTGGAAACCGCGCGGCTGGTGTTGCAGCGGCTGGACGAGGCCAGCGAAGAAATCGAGCAGTTGCAGCACGGCTTGCGCGGCAGCCTGAAAATCACCGCGCCACTGGCGTATGGACGGGCGTTTCTCGATCAGGTGTGTGACGGTTTTTTGCAGCAATACCCGCAGATCAGCCTGCAAGTGGACCTGTGCGATGCCTTCGTCAATCTGCTGGAAAGTGGCTACGACCTGGCGTTGCGCGAAGGCCACGATGATTTGCCGGGGTTGATTGCGCGGGTGGTCGGCAGTAATCGTCTGGCCCTGTGCGGCAGCCCGGAATATCTGGCGCGCAAGGGATTGCCGGTCAATCCGCAGACGCTTGAGCAGCATCAATGGCTGCTCTATCAGCACCCGTTGCTCAGCCGCGAATTCTGGTGGGCCGAGCGTGACGGGCAGCGCTTGAGCCTGGCGCAACCGGCGGCGCCGCTGTTGCGCAGTGACAATTACGACTTGCTGCTGGCCAGTGCCCTGGCCGGGCGCGGTTTGCTGCACACGCCGCTGTGGAGCGCCGCGCCATACATTGCCGACGGGCGACTGGTGCGGGTCATGGCGGATTACGAAATCGATCCGGATACGTTTGGTCCGCACATTCTCTCGGTGTATCCGAGCCATCGACGGGCCACGGCCAAGGTCGTTGCCTTCATCGATTACATCGCCGAATTCCTAGCCGAACGCGGCTTAAGCTGACTGATCGTTCCCACGCTCCGCGTGGGAATGCCTCTGGGGACGCTCTGCGTCCAGTGACGCGGAGCGTCACGGGCTTCATTTCCACGCGGAGCGTGGGAACGATCAAATCGCCGCATTTCTCGCCGCACGTGGCTTGAGCTGACTGGCGGCGCTTGTCAGGAAAATCCTACAGGAGTACAAATGTACTCCATGACGAACCTGACTCCCCGCCGTACCGCCATCCTGACGTTTATCCGCGAGCGAATCGCCGAACACGGTCAGCCCCCAAGCCTCGCTGAAATCAGCGAGGCTTTTGGTTTTGCCTCGCGCAGCGTGGCGCGCAAACACGTGCTCGCGCTCACTGAAGCCGGGTTTATCGAGGTCAACCCCAATCAGGCCCGGGGCATTCGCCTGCTCGGGCAGCCGCCGCGTCCGGAGCTGCTCGACATCCCCGTGCTCGGTCGCGTCGCTGCCGGTGCGCCGATTGGCGCCGATGCCGATATCCATAGCCGCTTGCTGCTCGATCCGGCTCTGTTCTCGCGCACACCCGATTACATGCTGCGGGTGCAGGGCGATTCGATGATCGAGGACGGCATTCTCGACGGCGATCTGGTCGGCGTGCGGCGCAATCCCGAGGCGCTCAACGGCCAGATCGTGGTGGCGCGACTCGACGGTGAAGTCACCATCAAACGCTTCGAACGGCTCGGCGATGAAGTGCGGCTGTTGCCGCGCAACCCGGCGTATCAGCCGATTGTCGTGCGCGATGATCAGGATCTGGCCATCGAAGGGGTGTTCTGTGGTCTGGTGAGGCAAGGCTGATGGGCGCCGTCGTTGCGTTGGATACGCTGTTCAATGGCGGCCAGGTCTGGAAGGGCCGGCCTGCGCCCCCGGCCGCCAGTCCGCAACCGACCGGGCACGCCGCGCTGGACGCGGCACTGCCCAGCGGTGGCTGGCCGGAAGCGGCGCTGAGCGAAATCCTCTTGGCCGGCCCCGGTGTTGGTGAACTGCAACTGGTCTGGCCGACGCTGGCGCGGTTGTCGGCGGCGGGCGAGCGCATTGTGCTGGTGGCGCCGCCATTCGTGCCGTACCCGCAGGCGTGGGAAAACGCCGGGGTCGATCTGCGTCAGTTGTCGGTGATTCAGGCCAGCGAGCGCGATGCCTTGTGGGCGGCCGAGCAGTGTTTGCGTTCCGGCAGTTGCGGCGCGGTGCTGTGCTGGCCGCACAAGGCCGATGATCGCGCGTTGCGCCGTTTGCAGGTGGCGGCGGAAACCGGCCAGACCCTGGCATTTGCCTGGCGGCCGTTGAGTGAAGCGGTCAACCCGTCACCGGCGGCACTGCGCATTGCCATCGATGCCAAGCCTGCGCAGTTGCGCGTGCTCAAGTGCCGTGGCGGTTTGGCGCGTGCGGCGCCGATTGCCTTTGCCGTGGGTCACTGAGGTCGCCATGCGCTGGGTGTGTATTGTGTTTCCGCAATTGGCCTTGGACGCGGTGCTGCGGCAACGTCCCGATCCCGATGAACCGTTGGTGCTGCTCAGCGGCCCGGCCCAACGGCGGGTGCTGCAAGCGGTTAACCCGGCGGCGCGCAAACTCGGTCTGCGCGCCGGTCAGTCGATGACCGCTGCGCAGGCGATGAGCAAAGGTTTTGCCACCGCTGACTACGAGGCTGCCGAGGTCGAGCATTGGCAGCAATTTCTCGCCGCGTGGGCCTACCGTTTCAGCGCGCAAGTCAGCGTGCATTACCCGCGCACCGTGGTCTTCGAGATCGAATCGAGCCTGGGCCTGTTCGGCTCCTGGGCGCAGTTCGAAGCACGACTGCGCCAGGAACTGACCGAGCTGGGCTTTCGTCATCGCATCGTCGCCGCACCCAATCCGGTGGCGGCGCGAGTGCTGGCCAATGCTTACGATGGCTTGGTGGTGCCGGACGGCGAGGCCTTGCAGCATCACCTCGGCCAGTTGCCTGTCGACCGCGTAGGCCTGGAGCCAAGTGTAGCCACGGCGTTGTCGCGCATGGGCCTGCGCAACCTCAGTCAGGTGCAGAACCTGCCGCGTCAGGCGCTGGCCCGCCGTTTTGAGGCGCAGATGCTCAAGCATCTCGACACCTTGTTCGGTGCGCGGCCATTGGCGCTGGAGTTTTACCTGCCGCCGGATCGCTTCGATGTGCGCATCGAACTCAATTTTGACGTGCAATCGCATCAGGCCTTGTTGTTCCCGCTGCGGCGTTTGACTGGCGATCTGTCGGCGTTCCTCTGTGGGCGTGACAGCGGCGTGCAGCGTTTCGACCTGCATCTGGAACACGCCGGGTTGGCGGACAGCGTGATCAAGGTTGGTTTGCTCAGCGCCGAACGTGATCCGGCGATGCTCTTCGAACTGGCGCGCGGGCGCCTGGAGCAAGTGCAAGTCGAGGCGCCCGTGCGTGGCTTTCGTCTGCGCGCCGAGGATCTGCCGAGCTTCGTGCCGCAGTTTCAGGAGCTGTTCGACGACCGTCCGCAGCAGACCTTGCCGTGGGAGCAATTGCGCGAACGTCTGCGTGCACGCTTGGGCGATGACGCCGTGCAGGGGTTGCGCTTTCAGGCCGATCATCGCCCCGAGTGCGCGTGGCAGCACGGCGTCGACAAACAACGCTGCGCAGGTTTGCCCAGTGTGCACCGTCCGGGCTGGTTACTCGGCGAGCCGCAAAGCGTGGCAGAAGGTTCGGCGCGGATTCTCATGGGCCCGGAGCGTATCGAATCGGGCTGGTGGGACGGCGACGATGTGCGCCGCGATTATTACCTGATCCAGAACCGCGCCGGCCAACAGGGCTGGGCTTATCGCGCGGTGGGCGAGGGCGGTCCGTTGTGGCTGCAGGGCTGGTTTGCATGAACGATGGCTATGCCGAACTGCACTGCCTGTCGAACTTCAGTTTTCAGCGCGGTGCTTCCAGTGCCCTTGAGTTGTTCCAGCGAGCGAAAAAACATGGCTATCAAGCGCTGGCAATCACCGATGAATGCACATTGGCCGGGATCGTCCGCGCCTGGCAAGCGGCGAAATCGGTTGAGCTGCCGCTGATCATCGGCAGTGAAGTGCGCATTGAAAACGGCCCGAAACTGCTGTTGCTGGTGGAGAACCTGGCGGGCTACCAGGCCCTGTGCGGTTTGATCACCCGTGCGCGGCGGCGCACGCAGAAAGGCCAGTATCAAGTGCTGCGTGAGGACTTCGCCGAGCCGCTACCGGGGTTGCTGGTGTTGTGGGTGCCGGACTCGCTTGATCAGGTGGACGAGGGCCGTTGGCTGCGGCAGACCTTCGGCGAGCGCCTGTGGCTGGCGGTGCAATTGCATCGTGGCCAGGACGATCAGCAGCGGTTGGCGGCATTGTTGAGTCTGGCCGCCGAGTTGCAGATTGCGGCCGTGGCCAGTGGTGATGTGCACATGCACGCCCGTGGCCGGCGCGCCTTGCAGGACACCATGACGGCGATCCGTCATCACGTGCCGGTGGCCGAAGCCGGGTTGCGCTTGCACCCCAATGGCGAACGGCATTTGCGCAGTGTCGAGGTGTTGCGCGAGTTGTATCCGCAGGCCTTGCTCGACGAATCGGTGAGTCTGGCCCGGCGCTGCACCTTCGATCTGGGCGAGTTGCGTTATCAATACCCCAAAGAACTGGTGCCTGAGGGGCACAGCGCCAGTTCCTGGTTGCGTCATCTGACCGAAGAGGGCATCGCCTGGCGTTGGCCCAAAGGCCCGCAAGCCAAAGTGCTCAAGCAGATCGACGACGAGCTGAAACTCATCGCCGAACTCGGCTACGAAAGCTACTTCCTCACCGTGCACGACGTGGTGCGCTTCGCCCGCGAGCAAAAGATTCTGTGTCAGGGCCGTGGCTCGGCAGCCAACTCGGCGGTGTGTTTCGCCTTGGGCATCACCGAAATCGACCCGGACCGCACCACGCTGCTGTTCGAACGCTTCATGTCCAAGGAGCGCAACGAGCCGCCGGACATCGACGTCGACTTCGAACACGAACGCCGCGAAGAAGTCCTGCAATACGTGTTTCGCCGTTATGGCCGTGGTCGTGCCGCGCTGACCGCGGTGGTCAGCACTTACCACGCTGCCGGTGCGGTGCGCGACGTGGCCAAGGCCTTGGGCCTGCCGCCGGATCAGATCAATGCATTGGCCGATTGCTGCGGCCACTGGAGTGATGAAACGCCGCCGCTCGAGCGTTTGCTTGAGGGGGGCTTCGACCCGGACAGTCCGGTGTTGCGCCGGGTGCTGAGCCTGACCGGGCAGTTGATCGGCTTCCCCCGACACCTGTCGCAGCACCCCGGTGGCTTCGTGATTTCCGAGCAGCCGCTGGACACCCTGGTGCCGGTCGAGAACGCCGCCATGGCCGAGCGCACGATCATCCAGTGGGACAAGGACGACCTCGACGCGGTCGGCCTGCTCAAGGTGGATATCCTCGCCCTCGGCATGCTCAGCGCGATTCGCCGCTGTTTCGACCTGCTGCGGCGTCACCGCAATCGGGACCTGAGCCTGGCGACCATTCCGACCGAAGACAAACCGACCTACGACATGATCAGCCGCGCTGACACCATCGGCGTGTTCCAGATCGAGTCGCGGGCGCAGATGTCGATGCTGCCACGCCTGAAACCGGCGAAGTTCTATGACTTGGTGATTGAGGTGGCCATCGTCCGTCCGGGGCCGATTCAGGGCGGGATGGTCCATCCGTACCTGCGGCGCCGGAACAAGGAAGAAAAAGAAACCTACCCGTCGCCGGAGCTGGAAGTGGTGCTCAAACGCACCCTCGGCGTGCCGCTGTTTCAGGAACAGGTGATGCAGATCGCCATTGTCGCCGCCGATTACAGCCCCGGTGAGGCCGATCAATTACGTCGCTCGATGGCCGCGTGGAAACGCCATGGCGGACTGGAGCCGCACAAGGAGCGACTGGCCGCCGGCATGAAGAAAAACGGCTACACGCCAGAGTTCGCCGCGCAGATTTTCGAGCAGATCAAAGGCTTCGGCAGTTACGGTTTCCCCGAATCCCACGCTGCCAGTTTTGCCTTGCTGACCTACGCCAGTTGTTGGCTCAAGTGCCACGAACCGGCCGCCTTCGCCTGTGCGCTGATCAACAGCTGGCCGATGGGTTTCTACAGCCCCGATCAGATTCTGCAGGACGCACGCCGGCATCAGTTGCAGATCCGCCCGGTCGACGTGCGCGCCAGTGACTGGGATTGCAGCCTGGAAACCACCACCGGGGCGCAACCGGCGATTCGCATGGGCCTGCGCATGATCAAGGGCTTTCGCGAGGACGACGCCCGGCGCATCGAGGCGGCGCGCGAGCGCGGGGCGTTTGCCGATGTCGCCGACCTCGGCGAACGGGCTGCGCTCGACAGTCGGGCGCAGGCGTTGCTGGCTGATTCCGGGGCGTTGCGCGGTTTGGCCGGGCATCGGCATCGGGCGCGCTGGGAAGTCGCCGGGGTGCAGAAACAGCTGGGGTTGTTTGCCGGATTGCCGAGTCAGGAAGAGCCGGACGTGGTGTTGCCCAAGCCGAGTGTCGGCGAGGATCTGCACGCGGACTACACCACGATTGGCACCACGTTGGGCCCGCACCCGCTGGCGTTGTTGCGTGGCGAACTGAAGGCGCGGCGCTGTCGCAGTTCGCAGGAATTACTTGAGGTCGAGCACGGCCGGCCGGTGAGCGTTGCCGGGCTGGTGACCGGGCGCCAACGACCGGGCACCGCCAGTGGCGTGACCTTCGTGACCCTGGAAGATGAATTCGGCAACGTCAACGTGGTGGTCTGGCGCGATCTGGCCGAGCGTCAGCGGCAAGTGCTGGTCGGCTCGCAACTTCTGAAAGTCGATGGCCGCTGGGAGCGCGAAGGCGAAGTGCGCCACCTGATCGCCGGCCGCCTGAGCGATCTCAGCCCGCTGCTCAATGGCATCCGCGTGCAGAGCCGCGATTTTCACTGATCCTTTCTCCCAAGCCAAACACCAACCCACCCCAGACACAAAACCCTGTGGGAGCGAGCTTGCTCGCGAAGGCGGTGCATCAGACAAATATTCGTTGAATGACGAACCGCTTTCGCGAGCAAGCTCGCTCCCACAATGGATTTGCGTAAGGCCAATCAAGCCAATTCATTGGCGTCAAAAAAATCCTGTCGCGAATGATGGCACTTTGTCATAATGCCGGCCCTTTTCAGTTCCCGACCGCATTGCCGTGGCGGGGCATCCCCGTTTTTCAAAAGGAATACTCAGTGAGAATGATCTCCCGGATGCTGGTCTCAGGCGTCGCGATTGCTGTGCTCGGCACGATTGCCGGCACACTCGCCGGTTGCGCCACCGAAAGCTCCCGCGCGCTGCCAGTGGCCAAGGTGGAAAGCGCCACTCAGGTCTGGACCGGCGTTCGTGTGCCAATGGCCGTGGGCAAGTTCGACAACCGTTCGAGCTACATGCGCGGAATCTTCTCCGACGGCGTCGACCGTCTCGGCGGTCAGGCCAAGACCATTCTGATCACCCACTTGCAGCAGACCAACCGCTTCAGCGTGCTGGATCGCGACAACATGGGCGAAATCCAGCAGGAAGCGGCGATCAAGGGCCAGGCCCAGCGTCTCAAAGGCGCTGATTATGTGGTCACCGGTGACGTCACCGAATTCGGCCGCAAAGAGACCGGCGATCATCAGTTGTTCGGCATTCTCGGCCGTGGCAAAACCCAGGTCGCCTACGCCAAGGTCAACCTGAACATCGTCAACATCAGCACCTCCGAAGTGGTCTATTCGACCCAGGGCGCCGGCGAATACGCCTTGTCCAACCGCGAAATCATCGGCTTCGGCGGCACCGCTGCCTACGACTCGACCCTCAACGGCAAAGTACTGGATCTGGCCATGCGCGAGGCGATCAATCGTCTGGTCGATGGCATGAACGCCGGTGCCTGGAAACCGGGCAACTGATCGACGCCCATTGCAAGGAGCAACACCCATGAATCTGACTTTGTCGCGCTCGCTAATGGCGCTGACGCTGGCCGCCAGCGCCTTGCTGGCCGGTTGTGCTTCCGGCCCGAAAACCCTGTATCAGTGGGAAGGCTACGAACCCCAGGTCTACGAATACTTCAAAGGCGAAGAGCCGAAAGAAGCCCAGGCTGAAGCGCTGGAACGTGACCTGCAGAAAATCCGCTCCACTGGCAAAGCCGTGCCGCCGGGTTACCACGCGCACCTTGGCCTGCTCTATCTGAGCATGGGCAAGGACGACCAGATGGTGCAGCAGTTCAACACCGAGAAAACCCTGTTCCCCGAGTCCGGCACGTACATGGACTTCCTGCTCAAGAACGCCAAGAGCGGAGACGCGAAATGATCGCGCGCACCTTGAAACTGCTGGCTGCCGGTTTGGCCCTGACCGTGCTGGGTGGCTGCGTCGCGCCCAAGACCGTGGATTATTCGGCCTACAAACAAGCGCGGCCGAAGACCATTCTGGTGCTGCCGCCACTGAACACCTCGCCGGACGTGAAGGCCTCGTACAGCCTCTTGTCGCAAGTGACGTTCCCGTTGGCCGAAGCCGGTTACTACGTGTTGCCAATTGCGCTGGTGGACGAGACGTTCCGCCAGAACGGCCTGACCACGCCGGACGATATCCATCAGGCACCGCCGAACAAACTGAAGGAAATCTTCGGTGCGGACGCAGCGCTGTACATCACCGTGACCGAATACGGCACGCGTTACATGGTGATCAGCAGCGAAACCGCGGTGACCGCGACGGCGAAACTGGTTGACCTGAAAAGCGGCACCACGCTGTGGACCGGTTCGGCGCGGGCGTCGAGCGAGGAGGGCAACAACGGCAACGCCGGTGGGTTGATCGGTATGCTGATCACCGCGGCAGTGAAGCAGATCATCAACAGTTCGACCGACGCCGGCTACCCGATTGCCGGTAGGGCGAGCAATCGTCTGCTCTCGGCCGGGCATCCGGCAGGCCTGCTGTACGGCCCGCGCTCGCCGAAGTACGGCACGGACTGAGCCCGGTAATGATCGTTCCCACGCGCTGCGTGGGAACGCATCCCGTGACGCTCCGCGTCACAGTGGACGCAGAGCGTCCATAGCGGCATTCCCACGCAGAGCGTGGGAACGATCATGAATCAACGCTCTGGCCAAAACCGCTCGCCACCGCCCGTGCGCCTGATCGCATCCAAGCCCAGCGTCTTCGGACCGATCCACTCATCGCGCACATGCGCCTTCAACACCTCGCCAAAACTGATCTCCCGCAACTGACCAATGTTCAGCGCCATCATCCGCCCGTATGCAATATATGAATGCAATTTGCCAAGGCCCGGATTAACCTGCGTCTGCCGCCCTTTTTCCATGGCCAGGCATCGTCAGGGGTTGGTTGCCCGACGCTACAGGAGTGTTCGAATGACCGAGAAGAAACTGGAAACCACGGTCGACCGCGTCTACCAAGGGGTTTACGAGGCGATCAGCAAGCGTTCGTTGCGCCCCGGCATGAAACTGGGTGAAGCCTCGCTGGCCGAGTTATTTAATGTCAGTCGCACGTCGGTGCGCGCCGCATTGAAGCAATTGGAGGCCGATGGCCTGGTCACCACCGAGCCCAATAAAGGTGCGTCGGTGTCGTTGCCGAGCAATGAAGAGATCCGTTCGCTGTTCGAAACCCGGCGCCTGATCGAGATCGGCATCGTCACCGAACTGTGCCGCCGCAAGGACAGCGCCGCGATGCAGGACTTGCGTGAACACCTGTTGCTGGAAGATCAAGCGCACGCTGCCGGCGACCACGAACGGCTGATTCATCTGCTCGGCGAGTTCCACATCAAACTGGCGCGCAGCCTGAACAATCCGGTGCTGCTCGACTGGTTCCAGAAGCTGATCTCCCGCGCCTCGCTGTACGCGGCTGCGCTGGACGACGACAGTCATGAGGTGTGCCGCGATGACGAACACCTGCGCCTGATCGAGTACATCGAGGCCGGCAATCAAAGCGCCGCGATCGAGCTGACCTGCATGCATTTGAACGGTATCGAGAAGGCCATTCTCGACGTCGCCGCGAAGATGAAAACTGGCTACCATCCGCTCAAGCACCTGATCGGGGTCTAGTCTGCTGGCGGGGATGAAATCGGCTATAACTCACATGAAACCAATACGCTTGCAGACGCTCGAAACAGACGGGCGTCGCGTCGTTCTGGCGTCGCGATTTATCGGGCAATCACCACAGGACACTGAGTCAGTCGATGCAGTTTTTATCCGATAGCCATGGTTGTGATGGCTGGAAAGGCGAGATGGCCGGGCGCATCAGTGCGTTCGACTGGCGCCACACCGAACTTGGCCCTCTGAACAGCTGGCCGGCCAGCCTGTGCAGCGCGGTGCAACTGATGCTGGCCTCGCCACTGCCGATGGTCATGCTCTGGGGCCGCGCCGGCTACATGATCTACAACGACGCCTATTCGAAGTTTGCCGGCGGTCGCCATCCGTATCTGCTCGGCTCGCCAGTTGAACTGGGCTGGCCGGAAGTCGCCGATTTCAATCGCAATGTGGTCGATACCTGCCTGGCCGGTGGCACCTTGTCGTTTCGCAATAAAGTATTGGTACTGCTGCGCGATGGCGTTCCGGAAGACGTCTGGCTCGATCTTTATTACAGCCCTGTGGCCAATGACGAGGGGGCTCCTGCTGGCGTGATGGCGATGGTGGTGGAAACCACCGAGTTTGTGAACTCCGAACGCCTGCGCCAGGAAGCGGAAGACGCCTACCGAGCCGACAACGAAAGGGTGCGACTGGCACTGAATGCCGGCGCGTTGCTTGGCTCGTTTGTCTGGGACGTGAAAAACAACACGCTGTCAGCAGATGAGCGTTTTGCCCGTACCTTCTCTTACCCGCCGGATCACGACCTGAGCAATCTGGCCCAGGACATTGCCGAGTCGCGCATCCATCCCGATGACCACGCCTGGGTGCAAGAGCGCGTTGCCCATTCCGTGCAGACCGGCGAGCCGTATAACGCTGAATACCGCGTCCAGCGGATTGACGGCAGCTATCTTTGGGTGCTGGCCAGCGGCGGCTGCGAGTTCGACGAGCACGGCAAGCCGCTGCGCTTTCCCGGCGTGTTGATCGATATTCATGAACGCAAGATTGCCGAAGAATCCCTGCTCAAATTTACCCGCAACCTCGAACAGCGCGTGGCCGAAGAGGTCGAGGCACGCCTGGCGGCGGAAGAGCAGTTGCGCCAGTCGCAGAAGCTTGAGGCCATCGGAGGTCTGACGGGTGGCGTCGCTCACGACTTCAATAATCTGCTGCAAGTGATCGCCGGCAATCTGCATTTGCTCGCCCGCCATGAACCGAACAACGCCAATGTGCAGCGCCGGGTCAGTGCCTCGCTGGCGGCGGTCGAGCGCGGCGCCAAGCTGTCCTCGCAATTGCTCGCGTTTGCCCGTCGTCAACCGTTGTCGCCGGCGGTGTGCAACCCGCAGCAGATTTTCGAAGGCGTTGGCGAATTGCTGCAACGGGCGCTGGGCGAAACCATTCAGATCGACGTGCAGTTGCCGCCCGCGCCATGGCACATCAACGTCGACCGCAATCAACTGGAAAACGCCATTCTCAATCTGGCGATCAACGCCCGCGATGCCATGAAGGGCGAGGGCACCATCGGGCTCAGCGCTGCCAACGTGCAACTCGACCGCGAGTTTTGTGCCGGTAAAGGCATCGTTCCCGGCGAGTTTGTCCGAGTCGCCGTCAGTGACAGCGGCGCTGGCATTGCGCAAGACATTCTCGAGCAGGTGTTCGAGCCGTTTTTCACCACCAAGGCCGATGGCCAGGGCACCGGGTTGGGCTTGAGCATGGTCTTCGGCTTCGTCAAACAGAGCGGCGGGCATGTCGACATTGCCAGTGCGATCGGCGAGGGCACGCGGGTGCAGTTGTACTTCCCGCGCAGTTTGCGGCCGATCCTCGACGAGTCGCCCAATCTGCAACGGCAGCAGAGCGGTGGTCACGAGAAGATTCTGGTGGTCGAGGACAACGACGCGGTGCGCGCCTCGGCGGTCGAGTTGCTGCGCGAGGAAGGTTATCGCGTGTTGACTGCCGGCAATGGCGATGCGGCCATGCAGATGCTCCTTGAAGGTGTCGAGGTCGACCTGATCTTCACCGACGTGGTCATGCCGGGGCTGATCAAGAGTTCCGACCTGTTCGCCTGGGCCAAGGTGCAGACGCCGCCGGTGGCGGTGCTGTTCACCTCCGGGCACACCCGCGACATCATCTCGCGCAATCATCAGTTGAGCTCCGACACGCATTTGCTCGGCAAACCGTATAGCCCAGAGGCCATGTTGCAGATGATTCGCGTGGTGCTCGGTAGCTGAGCGTTGAACATTCCTTCACCAAGGCAGGTCGATGACTTCCAAACGCACCTCCAAAGCGCCCGCCGGCATGGTCCGGGTGCGCGGCGCCCGTGAACACAACCTGAAAAACGTCGACGTCGACATTCCCCGCGATGCGCTGGTGGTGTTCACCGGCGTGTCCGGTTCGGGCAAATCCTCGTTGGCGTTCTCGACCTTGTATGCCGAAGCCCAGCGCCGCTACTTCGAATCAGTGGCGCCCTACGCGCGACGGCTGATCGATCAGGTCGGCGTGCCGGATGTCGACTCCATCGAAGGCCTGCCGCCGGCCGTGGCCCTGCAACAGCAACGCGGCACGCCAAGCACGCGCTCATCGGTGGGCAGCGTGACGACGTTATCGAGCCTGATCCGCATGCTCTATTCGCGCGCCGGCAGTTACCCGCCGGGGCAGCCGATGCTTTACGCCGAGGATTTTTCGCCGAACACGCCGCAGGGCGCCTGCCCGGAATGCCATGGCCTCGGGCGGGTGTATGAAGTCACCGAAGCGCTGATGGTGCCGGACCCGAACCTGACCATCCGCCAGCGCGCCGTGGCTTCCTGGCCGTTGGCGTGGCAGGGGCAGAACCTGCGCGACATCCTCGTGACCATGGGCATCGATGTCGACATCCCGTGGAAAAAGCTGCCGAAAAAACAGCGCGACTGGATCCTCTTCACCGAAGACACCCCGACCGTGCCGGTATACGCCGGGCTGACCCCGGAAGAAACCCGCGTCGCCCTCAAGCGCAAGATGGAACCGAGTTATCAGGGCACCTTCAGCGGCGCCCGGCGCTACATCCTGCACACCTTCAGTCATTCGCAAAGTGCGCTGATGAAGAAGCGTGTTGCGCAGTTCATGCTCGGCAGTCCTTGTCCGTTGTGTGACGGCAAGCGCCTGAAACGTGAAGCGTTGTCGGTGACGTTTGCCGGGTATGACATCGGTGAGCTGGCGCAGATGCCTTTGCTGCAAGTGGCTGACGTACTCAGGCCAGTGGCAGCGCTCAGTTACCTCGAGCAGCCTGAAGAAACTGGCGAGACGTTGAGCCACGCGCAAACCCGCGAGGCTCGCCAGCAGCGCGTGGCCCATGGCGCCAGCGGGCATGCGAGTGCACCGGATGTACGGCACACGCCAAACCTGTCGCTGGAAAAACGTTTGGCCGCGCAGTGCATTGCCGAGGATTTGCTGGAGCGGGTCAGCACCCTGACCGATCTGGGCCTGGGTTATCTGGCGCTGGAACGCAGCACGCCAACGCTGTCGTCCGGTGAGTTGCAGCGCTTGCGCCTGGCAACGCAGTTGGGCTCGCAGTTATTTGGCGTGATCTATGTGCTGGATGAACCCTCCGCCGGCCTGCACCCGGCCGATGGCGAAGCGCTGTTCGAAGCCTTGCAACGCTTGAAGGCTGACGGCAACACGCTGTTTGTGGTCGAGCATGACCTGGAAACCATGCGCCGCGCCGACTGGTTGATCGACGTCGGGCCGGCGGCGGGCGAGCAGGGCGGGCAGGTGTTGTACAGCGGCCCCCCGGCAGGTCTGGCCGAGATCGAGCAATCGCAGACTCGTGCTTATCTGTTTGCCGAAGCGCAGCGTCAGACCCGCACTGCGCGCAAACCGACGGCGTGGCTGAAACTCGACGGCATCACGCGCAATAACCTGAACAACCTCAGTGCCGAGTTTCCGCTGGGTTGCTTTACCTCGGTGACCGGCGTGTCTGGCTCGGGCAAATCGAGTCTGGTCAGTCAGGCATTGCTTGAGCTGGTGGGCGCGCAGCTCGGACGGCCGACCGTTGACGCTGAGCCGGAAGAACTCAGCCTCGAAGATGACGCGCCGCAGGTCAGCGGCGGCCAGGTGACCTCAGGGCTGGAGTCGATCAAGCGTCTGGTGCAGGTCGACCAGAAACCCATCGGCCGCACGCCACGCTCCAACCTGGCGACGTACACCGGGCTGTTCGACAACGTGCGCAAGCTGTTCGCCGCCACGCCCGACGCGCAAGCGGCGGGGTATGACGCCGGGCAGTTCTCGTTCAACGTCGCCAAGGGCCGCTGCGCGACGTGCGAAGGCGAAGGCTTTGTCAGTGTTGAATTGCTGTTCATGCCCAGCGTCTACGCACCGTGCCCGACCTGCCATGGCGCGCGCTACAACCCGCAGACGCTGGCGATTCTCTGGGAGGGCCTGAGCATCGCGCAGGTGCTGCAACTTACCGTCGCTGAAGCGGTGACGGTGTTTGCCGAGCAGCCGGGGATTCGTCGTTCGCTGGAAGTGCTGCGCGACATCGGTCTGGGCTATCTGCGCCTGGGCCAACCGGCCACGGAGTTGTCCGGCGGCGAGGCGCAGCGGATCAAACTGGCCACCGAGTTGCAGCGCAACCAGCGCGGCGCGACCTTGTATGTGCTGGATGAACCGACCACCGGGTTGCATCCGCGCGATGTCGATCGATTGCTGGAACAGCTGGATACGCTGGTGACGGCGGGGCACACGGTGATCGTGGTCGAGCACGAAATGCGCGTGGTGGCGCAGAGTGACTGGGTGATCGACATCGGGCCGGGGGCGGGGGATCAGGGCGGCAGAATTGTGGTGGCGGGCACGCCGCAGAAGGTTGCGGCGAGCAAGAAGAGCCGTACTGCGCCGTATCTCGCCCGGGCGTTGAACCGCTAACGGTGTTGGCTGGACTGACGCTTTCGCGAGCAAGCTCGCTCCCACATTGGATCTGTAATCTACAGAAATATTTGTGGGAGCGAGCTTGCTCGCGAAGGCGTTGGGTCAGGCGCCATCGAGGGTGCGGCGAACCTTGTCGAGCAGTTCACTGATCTGAAACGGCTTGACCAGCATGTCCATGCCACTGCCCAGAAACACCTGACGATTGAGCGCTGTTTCTGCATAACCGGTCATGAACAGAATCGGCAGCGCGTCACGCCAACCGCGCGCGACATCCGCCAGCTCGCGACCGCTCATGCGCGGCAGGCCAACATCGGTCAGCAACAGGTTGATCGACGGATCGTTCTGCAAGCGCTCCAGCGCTGTTTCAATATCCGCCGCCTGCGTGCAGCGATAACCGGCGTCCTCCAGCACTTCGGTGACAAACATGCGCACCGCCGACATGTCTTCGACAATCAGCACATGTTCGCCGGTGCCCTGCGGGTCGACCACTGGCGCGGGGGTGTCGACGCCAGTCGGGTCAGTGGTGGCCGGCAACATGATCGTCACTTCGGTGCCACGCCGCGCGACGCTGCGGATGTGCGCATCGCCACCCGATTGACGGGCGAAACCGTAGATCGTCGACAGCCCTAAACCGGTGCCTTGGCCGAGCGGTTTGGTGGTGAAGAACGGATCGAACACCTTGTCGATCACGTTGTGCTCGATGCCTGTACCGTCATCGCGCACCGACAGCGCCACGTAAGCTCCGTCAGCCAGATTCGGATCGCCGTGGGAATACGCCGAGTAGGTGTTGACCCAGATATTGCCGCCCGAAGGCAACGCATCGCGGGCGTTGATCACCAGATTCAACACGGCGCTTTCCAGTTGCACCGGGTCGACCAGCGCGATGGCCGGTTTATTGGTCAGCTCAAGTTTGAGGGTGATGCGTTCACCGATGGTGCGCATCAGCAATTCTTCCAGCGAGCGCACCTGCTCGTTGATGTCCACCGGGCGGGTGTCGAGCGGTTGCTGACGGGCAAACGCCAACAGGCGATGGGTCAGGGATGCTGCGCTCATCGCTGAATTCAGCGCCGCCTCGGCGTAAAACTGCACCTTGTCCGGACGCGCATCGGCCACGCGTTTTTGAATCAACTCAAGGCTGGTAATGATGCCGGTCAGCAGGTTGTTGAAGTCGTGGGCGATACCGCCGGTGAGTTTGCCCAGCGCGTCCATTTTCTGCACTTGCAGCAACTGCGCCTCGGCGCGCGCACGTTCGGCGACTTCCTTGGCCAGTTGCGTGGTGGTGTCGTCCAGACGCGCCAGATGCGAGCGCTCGCGATGCCGGTGCTCGGTGACATCCTCGACGAATACCAGGCTTGATTCGGGGGTGCGGTACGGCGAAATCTGCCACTCGGTTTCGCGGATCTGGCCCTGCACACGCATGTTCAGCGTGCCCTTCCAGCGCTCGCCATCGACCAGCCGCAGGCGCAGTTCATTGAGGATGGCGCTCTGCTCCTCGGCGAAGCATTCACGCAGGATTTGCGGGTCCTGATTGTCGAGAATCAGTTGCGCGAAGGCATGGTTGCACTCATGCACCTTGAGGCTGGCATCGAGCACTGCAATCGGTGCGGAAACGTTGGCGAAAATCTCGCGAAACCGCGCTTCACTTTCGCGCAGGGCATTTTCCGTGTCGCGCACCCGCAGCAGCGTACGCAGGGTGGCCAGCAACACGTCGGGGTCGACCGGGTGAATCAGGTAGGCATCGGCGCCGGCATCGAGGCCGGTGATGATATCGCCAGTCTGAATCGACGCCGCCGAGACATGGATCACCGGCAGCAGCGCGGTGCGGCTGTCGGCGCGCAAAATGCGCACGATGTCGAAGCCGCTCATGTCCGGCAGATTGACGTCGAGAATCAACGCATCGAGTGCTTCGCTGTCGATCAGCGCCAGCCCCTCGCCACCCGTGCCGGCCTCCAGCACTTCATAGCCGTGACGCTCCAGCCGCCGACGCAGGGCGTAGCGGGTGGCGACGTTGTCGTCGACGATCAACAGGCGGATGTCACGTTTCATCGACGTTCTCCAGAGCGATCGCCAGTGGAATGATCACGAAGAAGGTCGAACCGACCCCCGGCGTGCTTTCCAGCCCGACTTCACCGCCGAGCAGGGCGGCGAAGCGTTTACACAGGGACAGGCCCAGCCCGGTGCCACGCAGGCGTTTCTGCAACGGCGAGTCGACCTGGGAAAAGTCTTCGAACAATGCGCCATGCAGCTCGGCAGCGATACCGATTCCGGTGTCGCTGACGGCGAAACGGATCTTGTCCGCACCTTCGAGCCGCGCGGAAACCCGCACTTCGCCACGGGTGGTGAATTTCAGCGAATTGGAAATGAAGTTACGCAGGATTTGCCCGAGTTTCTTGTCATCGGTGTACAGCCGGGGCAAGCCGATCGGTTCTTCAAAGATCAAATCCACCGCCGACGCATCGACAATCGGCCGGAACATCCCGCGCAGCGCCGAGAACAGGTCGAACATGTCGAACCACGCCGGGGAAATGCTGATGCGCCCGGCCTCGATCTTCGCCAGATCGAGCAAGTCGTCGACCATGTCGCTGAGCTCGCGGGCGGCGGTGCTGACGAATGCCACTTGCTTGTGCTGCTCCGGGCTGAGCGGGCCGTCAAGTTCGTCGGCGAGCAGGCTGTTGATGCTCAGGATCGAACCCAGTGGCGTGCGAAACTCATGACTCATGTACGAGAGAAAGCGGCTTTTCAGGTCCGAAGCCTGGCGCAATTCCTCTGCCTGTGTGTCGAGTTCTGCGTACAGGGCCAGCACGCCCTGATTGGTTTCATCGAGTTCTTCGCGCAGGGCCGCGGTCTCGCTCTGCAACTGTGCAATCAGCGCAGTCTGTTCGGCGCTGCTCAGAATGGGCGATTCAGCCATGGGCGGCCTCCAGGGCAACGACCAGCACCGTTACATCGTCGCGCCCGCGACAGAAATCGCGGTGCAGGACGCTGGCTATCACGGCGGGATGGCGGTGCACCAGACCGGGGTAGTCTTGAAGGTTCCAACGGGACTGCAAGCCGTCGCTGTACATGATCAAAAGATGTCCATTCACGTGAGCATAGTCAAAAGGCCGGGCTTTCCGGTATTGCACGCCGACAATACCCGGATGCGAGGCCAGTCCGCGGGTTTTTTCGGCGTTGATCAGACTGCCGCCGATGTTGCCGACACCGGCAAACGTCAGGCGGTCCCACCGGGCATCGAACTGGGCAAACGCGACGGCGCCGCCACGGGTGCCAATCATGTCGCGGTGCATGTCTTCCATCAGCATCACCGGTTCGGCGAACGGCGACAGGGCAAAGGTTTCGGCGCCGGCGCGGCCGGCGCGTTCGGCTTCTTCACCGTGACCCAGGCCGTCGACGATCAGCGCGCTGAGGTTGCCGTCTTCATAGGCCAGGTGCCAGACATCGCCGCACGCGGGATCGTTGTGCAGTGAATGCTGACTGACACCGAAGCGCATGTCGGGTGCGCGATCGGTGCGCG
Organism: Pseudomonas sp.; assembly: GCF_049300855.1. Classification (GTDB taxonomy): domain Bacteria; phylum Pseudomonadota; class Gammaproteobacteria; order Pseudomonadales; family Pseudomonadaceae; genus Aquipseudomonas. Next base: position 74,960 of record NZ_JBAQKH010000029.1, read on the forward strand.
GATACAGGCGGGCCAATAACACCGCGCCGCGGGCATCGGCATACACATCGAACACCTCGGTCTGGCGCGATACCGCGCCGAGGCCGATGCCTTGCGTGCCACCGGTAGAAAAACCGTCGGCCAGGCAGGCCTCCAGATCAAAGCCCTGGGCACGATCGATGGCGAGCATTTCCAGGCCGAAACCATCGGCGCGCGGCAACACCCGCAGGTGCATTTCGCCGTGGTTGGCGTGTTTGAGCACGTTACTTGCCAGCTCCGTCGCCACCAGCGCCACTCGCCCGGCATCGCGCTCATCGAACCCGTGTTGCTCGGCCAGTTGCTGCGCAGTACGCCGTGCGTGGCCGATCTGGCTGCTGTCTTCTATGGGCAGCACTTGCGTCAGGCTTGCGCCGATATTCATGTCCATCGTGTGATCGTTATGCGTGTGCCTTTGCCGGGCTCTGTTTCCAGTTCGAACTCTTCGACCAGGCGTTTGGCGCCGGTCAGGCCCAGGCCCATGCCGCTGCCGGACGTCCAGCCGTCAGTCATCGCCAGTTTCAGGTCGGGAATGCCCGGGCCCTCGTCGCGGAAGGTCAGGCGCAGGCCGACCTTGTGATCCTCATCGAGAATTTGCCAGTCCATGTCGCCGCCGCCACCGTAAACCATGGTGTTGCGCGCCAGTTCGCTGACGGCCGTGACCATTTTCGTCAGGTCGATCAGGCGCATTCCGCATTCACTGGCCAGTTTGCGTGCGGTCTGGCGCGCGAGCACGACATCTTGCTCGATGTGGATGGGTTGAGTACCGCTGCTGCGTACGGTCATTGCCGGTCTACTCGTTCCTGCAGCAGCTTCATCCCGCGCTCGACGTTCAATGCCGTGCTGACACCGGGCAGGGTCAGGCCGAGTTCGACCAGGGTGATCGCCACCGCCGGCTGCATGCCGACCAGCATGGTTTCGGCGTCCATGATTTTCGACAGGCCGGAGATCGTGCTGATCATTCGGCCAATGAACGAATCGACCATGTCCAGCGCCGAGATATCGATCAGCACGCCACGCGCCGAGGTCGTGCTGATGCGCTCGGACAAGTCGTCCTGCAAGGTGAGGGCGAGCTGGTCATGCATGTCGACCTGAATGGTCACCAGCAGGAACTTGCCCATCTGAAGAATCGGAATTCTTTCCATGGGTTCAGACCGCTTTGCCGATGCTGATGCCCAGGCGGGTCAGGGCCAGTTTCAAGGCATCCGCCAGATTGGCTTTGGTGACAACGCCTTGCAGGTCGAGGCCGAGGTGGACGATGGTCTGCGCGATTTGCGGACGTACGCCACTGATGATGCAGTCGGCGCCCATCAGGCGGATCGCGGTGACGGTTTTCAGCAGGTGCTGGGCGACCAGGGTGTCGACGGTAGGTACGCCGGTGATGTCGATGATGGCGATTTCCGAGCCGGTGTCGACGATGCGTTGCAGCAGCGATTCCATCACCACTTGCGTGCGTTGCGAGTCGAGCGTGCCGATCATTGGCAGGGCGAGCACGCCGTCCCACAGCTTGACCACCGGGGTCGACAGCTCCAGCAGTTCTTCCTGCTGGCGCTTGATCACCGCCTCGCGGGATTTCTGGAAGGTGCGGATGGTGTGCATGCCGAGCGCATCGAGCAGTTCGGAGATTTCCCACAGCTGTTCGGCGAGCAGCGCCGGCTGGTCTTTGTAATGGGCCTGGAGCAGGTTAAACAGCGGGCCCTTGAGGGCGAAGATGAAACTGGCAGTCTGTTGCGAATCCTGGCCGAGCAGGGCACGGCTGTGGGAGAGCTTTTCGAGGAACTGGCGGATGGCGTCCCAGCCCGGCGCGGCGATATTGGAGCCGTTGTCGTTCTCGATGCCACTGACAACCAATTGCAGGAATTCGCTGGTCTGTTGCTGCAGATCGTGCTCTTTCAGGTTACGGGTGGCGCCGCTGGCTTGCAGGCCGTTGATCCATTCGCCCAGCAGTTGTGCTTGTTTGTTTTTCATCGCATCGAGTGTGCTGTTCTGCAGTGCTGCCATGTGCCTGTTGCTCCGTCGCGAATAGGGGGGCGATCGTGGAAAGTGATCGCCGCGGAATGATCGACATTTGCCGTTCGAAATAGTTGTTCGTTCTTGCACGTATATTTTTGATCTGGCGCAAGGAACGTCCCGGTAACTCTAGCCGCCGTAGCCACGAAAGGCGATGTTTTGAACGTTGTCGGGGCACAGGTTTCGAAACTTCAAGGCCCGACGGGTGTGTGTCGGGTTGGCTTTGACGAACGAGGTGGCCATGAACGAGCAAACGCAACATCAGCAGAACCCATCCGCCGAACCGATCAACCGCAACGATCCGGCCATCGACCCGCAGGTGCCGGGGCAGCCGGCGCCGACGCAACAGCAGGGCGATAAAGAGCAGGCGCAGAGTGCGGACCCGGCGGTGGATCAGAAGCAAAAACATACCGACAACGACAATGAGTTCAGCCCGGGCTTCAAACCGCAGCCGGATCGGGCGAAGCCGGGGGAGGAGACGGATGCTGATATCGATACGGATGGCGGTTGATTTCGGCGGATATGACAAGGCCGCATCCAGTGGGTGCGGCCTTTTTTTCGCTTGGGTTTGGTGGTGTGGCTGAGATCGATCCCCCTCACCCCAACCCTCTCCCCCAAGGGGGCGAGGGGGAAAGGGAGCCGATCTCGATGCCTTTCAGAACCTGAGCTCAACTCAAGATTTCAGGTCGATGTAACTCGAACATCCATCCCGGTCGGCTCCCTCGCCAAAGGAAGCAAGCCGATCTCGGTGCCTTTCACAACCTGAATTCAACTCGAGATTTCAGGTCGATGTAACCCGAACATCCAACAAGGTCGGCTCCCTCTCCCTCCGGGAGAGGGCTGGGGTGAGGGTAAGGCTTTTTACTTGCTCGGATGTTTTGCCTGCAGCTCTTTTGCCGCCGCCAGATGTTTCTCCAGCGCCGGCAGCATTTTCTGCGCAAATGCCTTCAATTCAGGGGCACCTTTAACCTTGTCATCCGTCACGGTATTGGCTTCTTTCTTGAACAACTCGATGGTCTCCTCGTGCGCCTTCACCTGATTGTTGGCGTAAGCGGCATCAAAGGACTCATCGCGCAGGTCGAGGATTTTTTCCTTGGCCTGTTTCACCAGTGTGGTGGTGTCCGGCACCTTGATGTCGTGGGCCTGAGCAATGCTCGCCAGTTCATCGTTGGCCTTGCCATGGTCGGTGATCATCATGTTGGCGAAGGCTTTGATGTCGGCCGATTGGCTTTTTTCCAGGGCCAGACGGCTGGTTTCGATTTCGGCAATACCACCGGCGGCGGCGTTATCGACGAAGTTGTTGTCGGTGGCCGCGAAGGCGCTGCCCATGCCAGTGCTCAAAGCGACAGCCAGAAACAGATGACGCAGGTTGAATCCGTCCATTGGTGTATCTCCACGCAGTTTTTGTTGGGGTTAACCAATGGAGGCAACGTTGCGAATAAAGGTTTTATCGCATTTGCGACAGGGCGACGAACGGGCACCGCTGGTCTGACAGGTGGTCGACAGAACCCTGCAACCGAGGCCATTCTGATAACTGGCCAGCGCAGCGGTCGCGTTGGCTGCCGATCAACTGACGGAGGTGTTCCATGCCGGTGACCCATGATCTGTTACAGGACTTGAAGCTTACGAAGGAAGAGATCCAGCAAAAACGCACCGCGGATCCACATCTGGACGCACTGATCAACAAGTATTCCCAGGCGGACGCCGACGTCGTCAAGGCCGAGACGGCGACCTCGGATGCTCCCAGCGATGACACGCTGAAAAAGCTCAAAGAGAAACGCTTGCAGGTCAAAGACAAGATCGTCGCGCAATTGCAGGCACAATCTTGACCGCCAGTCGCGCCACCGCCCCTCGGTGGTGAATTGACTGGAACGACAGCCACGACCGGCACCTCGAATGTTCAGAGTCTTCCTTTACCGACTCTTTGCGAGGTGCCTTATGAACGATCCCAAATTTCCCAGTGAAGAGCTGGGCGCATTCGACCCGGTTCCCACCCATCCCGAACCGAACAGCCCGGCGCATACCACGGCTAATCCCGAGGAGCCGGATGAGGATCTGCCGGAAGACGAAGATCCGGACAAGTTCGACAAATCCAGCAACTGACAGACCGCCATCGCTGGCAAGCCAGCTCCCACAGGGTTCTCCGTCGTTCACAAAGTTCATGGCCAACGCGATACCTGTGGGAGCTGGCTTGCCAGCGATGGCGTCCGTCCATTCAACGCCAAGCCTGAGGATTCACTTCAGCGCCGCATCCAACGGCATCCGCGCCATATGCATCGCCTTCAACGAGCCGAAATACAACCACGGCCCATACTCGCGCACGGTAGTGATCGGCGAGTAATTGCCACTGCTCGCATCCTGCAGATTGGCAATCACCTTGCCGTCCAGATCCAGCCCCAAAACAAACCCGCGTTTCTCCACCGGTTTCGGTAAAACCCTCAGCGCCCGCACGATCATCTTGCGCACGAACGGATGCCCCGCAGTGCCGTCGAGCAAAGCATTGCGCGGCGCATACAACGCCACCCAGAACCGGTTGCTGCCATTGAACGCGAGGTTGTCCGGCAGCCCCGGCAAGTTATCGATGAACAGGTCGTGAGTGCCGGCTTTCGGCCCGGTCAGCCAGTAACGGCTGATGCGATACGCGCCGGTTTCGTTGACCAGCACATAGGCGTCGTCCGGGCCGAGGGTTACGCCGTTGGCGAACTCCAGTTTGTCCAGCAGCACGCTGGTTTTACCGCTCTGGAAGTCATAGCGCAGCAAACGCCCATCACCGCCGTGCTCGATGATCGCCTCGCCGTCATGGCCGTAACCCCAACGGCTGGAGGCATCGCTGAAGTAGGCGTAATGCCCGGATTTGTCGATCGCCACATCATCAGTGAAACCAAAGTCCAGACCGTTGGCGGCGGTGGTCAGCGGAATCAGGCGTCCTTGTGCATCGAGCGACAGCAAGCCTTTGACGCCATCGGCAATCACCAGCAAGCCATTCGGATGCCGCGCCAGGCCCAGTGGCCGGCCGCCGGTGTCGGCGAGCACTTTGCGTTCCTTGCCGTCGAGGCTGGTGCGGATCAGGCGCCCGTCATGCAAGCCGGTGATCAGGTAATCCTGCTCCAGCAACAAGGCTTCGGGGCCCTCGATATCGCTCGGTCCGACCTGGGCCGTAGCTTTGAGTTTCTGGTTCTCGGCATAGATCCCGTCTGTCAGCGACGGCGCTGGCGGCGGTGTCCAGGCCAGCGGTTCAACCCGGGTGGGCATCAGCAACAAAAAACCGATGACGAGGATGCTCAGCAGCAGCACAACATGCCGCCACTTCATGCGCTGGCCCTTGCCGAGGCGAGGTACTGCGCCGCCTTGTCGCGCAACGCCAGCAGCGACGCGGCGGATTCGCGATCAATACGCCGTTTGAGCAGCAACTGATTGGCAATGCGCATGCCCAATCCGTCAAATCGATAATCCAGCGTGCGCACAAATCGTGTTGCAGCGCCCTCAGCCGAGCACTCATAAGTCAGCCGCAGCGACAGGCCGTGATCACCCTGCGCCCGCGCGCACCAGCGCCGACCGGGCAGGTACTCAGTGACTTCCCAGCTCAGATGACCTTCACGGCCACCGGCATGAATGTCCTCTTCGAAATGCGCGCCGGCATGCAGCGGACCTTGCGGGCCGTCGATCTTCAGCGACGAGGGGTGCCACTCCGGCCAACGGTTGACGCTGGCGGCGTAGGCGAGCACGGCCACCGGCTCGCCGGCGATATCGATGTGGTGCTGCAGGCGGGTCATGGGCATTCTCGAATAGCTCAAAGGGGCGACGTCCGGTTCCCAGTAGAGGGTGCCGAACAGGTAATCCATCAGCGGCAAGACGATGTTGAAATTGCGCTCTTGCATGCGTTCGCGACGGTGATGCAGTTCGTGCAGACGGCGCATCTGGCGGATCCACGGCAGGCGTGTCAGCGGGTTGTCGGGCGGCAGGTGTTCGCAGGCATGGAACACTTCGTAAGTCAGATATCCGAGGACCATGCAGCCGCCGAACAGGCCGGCGACGTTGCCGTTGAACTGCGCGACCAGCCACCACAGCGGCAGGGAAATCACCAGCGTGTGCAGTACGATCAGCCAGGCCGGGAACAGAATCACCCGCCAGTCGCGGGGGCCGTCGTAAGTCATGTGGCCGGGCGTGAAGAAGCTGTGATGATCGCCGGCATGCCGGGCGTAAAACAGCGTGGCGAAGGTCTTTTTGTGGTGGCCGAGATGGCGATGAACCATGTACACGGCGAAGTTGAAGAACAACAGGGTCAGCGGCACGGTCAGCCATTCCAGCCAGGTGACGTGTTGAACGCCGCTGCAGAACGCGCCGATGGCCAGCACGCCGAACAACAGCACAAAGATGCCGTGCAGCCACGGGTTGTAACGCGGATGGATGGCCGCACGATAGCGGCTGCGGAATGCCTCGGTGGTTTGCCTCACTGCGTTCACCTGCGGGTATTTGTTGTTATACCCGGCAGAGTAGTCGATCCGGCCAGTAGTGCAGACCAGACCTCTATGTCACTTGCGCCATGCTCCGGTGTAAAGGCGCCGCATCAGCTCAACGGATTCCAGCGCTGTGACCAGTCATCATCGGCCTGGATCACCTCGCGCAGCAGATCGAAGGCGTGTTGCAGGGTCGCCGAGTCGCGGTCCCGCGAGTACACCAGATAGGTCGGGTAGCTGAACTCCGGGGCTTTGGTCACCGCTTCCAGCGCGCCGCTTTCCAGATAAGAGCGCACCACGCGCGTGCGGAAATAGCCGCTGCCGCCGTGCTCGAGCATGTATTGCAGGGCCAACGGACCAAGGTTGAAGCTCAGTGCGGCTTTGGCTTTTTCCGGCAGGGCGGCGTCATGCTGGCGACGGAAATCCGGGCCCCAGTCGATGTAGACATAGGGATCCGGGCGATCGGGGGCGCGCACCAGAATCAGTTTTTCTTCCAGCACTTGCTCGACCTGCAAGCCTGGCCAGTATTCCGGCTGATAGACCAATGCGGCGTCGAGCACGCCGAGTTCGAGTTGCCGCAGCAGATTTTCGCCGTCGCGGATTTCCATGCGCAGGGCATGCCCGGGAATCTTCTCGCGCAGCTCGGCGGCCCAACTGAGCATCAGCGGATTGCACAGGCTGACTTCGCCGCCGATGTGCAGCACGTTGTGGTAACCCTCGGGCAACGGCAGGTCGCGGCGCGCGGCTTCCCAGGTCTGTACCAGTTGATTGGCGTAGACCACAAACGCTTCGCCATTGGCCGTCAGTTTCGCCCCGGCGCGGTTGCGCACGAACAGCGTGCTGCCCAGCTGACTTTCGAGTTTCTGCACGCGGGCGGTGATCGCCGTTTGCGTGACGAACAGCTTCTGCGCGGCCGCGGCGAGACTGCCGTGACGGACGATTTCGAGAAAGGTGCGAGCGAGGTCGATGTCCATGGGTGGGCCGGTGTTAGAGGTGTCGGGCATTGTAAAGGCAAAAGCCCCTCACCCTAACCCTCTCCCCGAGGGAGAGGGGACTGACCGAGGTGTCTTTCGTCATACATCGACCTGAAAGATCCAGTCGATTATGGATTCACAGCAAGACCCTCAGGTCGGTGTAGATCGCCAATATACCCGGCTCGGTCCCCTCTCCTTGGGGAGAGGGCTAGGGTGAGGGGAAACCAGTCACCACAAAATCAACCGGCCAACTCAACCGAACGCACCCGCGCCCACGCTTCAACCAACCGCGCCGGTGTGCCACACACCTTGCGCTTGTATACAAAATGGCGGCATTTCTCGGCAAACTGACTGCGGTTGTAGAGCATGTCTTCCTGCATCTCTTGCAACTCGTTTTCGCGGCACTGCTGGATCAACACCTGATCAACCCGCGCCTTGCGCTCGCGCACCGCTGCATAGGTCGGATCGCTCAAAACTCCATTGGCCCGTTGCAGCAACCACAGCGAAAACTCATCCGGGCAGCGCGGACCGATTTCCTGAACCATACCCAGTTGCCACGCCTGTACCGCGCTCACCGGCAGACAGGCCTGAGTCAGTTGTTCGGCCATCGCCGGGCCGACGGCGCGGGGCAGGCTATAGGTCCAGTATTCGGAACCATACAAACCCATGCTCTTGTAATGCGGGTTGAGTACGATATCGGCGCGGGCAAACACAATATCGGCGGCCAGCGCGAGCATCACACCGCCGGCGCCAGCATTGCCGGTGACGCCGCTGACCACCAGTTGCCGGGCCGTCAGCAGTTCTGCGCAGACGTCGTCGATCGCCTGAATATTCGCCCAGGCTTCGGCGCCCGGATCCTGCGCGGCTTGAATCACGTTCAAATGTACGCCATTGGAAAAGCTGCCGCGCCCGCCCTTGATCAACAGCACTTGAGTATCACGGGACTTGGCCCAGCGCAGCGCGGCGACCATTCGCTGGCATTGTTCGGTGCTCATCGCGCCGTTGTAGAACTCGAACGTCAACTCACCAACCTGGCCCGACTCGCGATAGCGGAGCGGTTGATAGGCCTCGTCGCTGAACGGCTGCGTGGCGACTGACCAATCCAGCACCGGCAGGTCGGCCAGTTGCCCGGCGAGCACGTGCCGTGCCGGTTGCTTGAAGGTTTCTTCGTCGGGTTGCGGTTTGCGCCGTAGTGCGCCGATCCACAGGCTTTGATCGCCGGCCGCGACCAGCACCGCATCGTCATGCACCGCGAGAATCTCGCCGGGCACGCCGCTGCGCGAATCCAGATGCGCGTCGTACACGTAATACTGACCACCGGCCAGGCTCGCCAACACGCCGGGCTGACCATCCGCAGCGTCGATGCAGCGTTTGATGAACCGCGCGCAATCGTGCCAGGTAAAGCTGCGGTCGACCTGTTTCATGTTTGGCTGCAAGCGCCCACGCACGGCGGGGTCGGTGTAATCGAGGGCAGCCGGCACGAAGCCTTCGATGAATTTTTCCACCACTTCGCGAATGCACTGAATCGCCGCATCGCTGACGCGCCCGTTGTACAGCTCGGACTTGCGCAGGCCCGCAGGCAGGTTGAATTCGCAAGTGGCCCAAACCGGTCCGGCGTCCATTTCTTCGACGGCTTGCAGCGCGGTCACGCCCCAGCTCGGCAGTTCGTTGGTAATCGCCCAATCCAGGGCGCTGGCGCCACGATCGCCGACGATGCCCGGATGAATGATCACCACCGGACGTTCGGCGTTGCTCCACAGCGCCTGCGGTACGCGATCCTTGAGGAACGGGCAGATCACCAGATCGGCGCCGCTGTGTTCGATCTGTTCGCACACGGCGTTTTCATCGGTAAACAGTACGACGCTGGGCGAGTGCCCGGCCTCGCGCAGTTCTAGCCACGCACGTTGGGTCAGGCCGTTGAACGCCGACGACAGCAGAATGATGTTGAGAGGTCGCATGCTTCTCTTCCTTGAGTGGGTTTAGCCACGGCTCTCGGTGAGCCGTCCCTGGCTTTCGATGGAGCCGCGAGATTAATCAGTGGCCGTCCACGCGCCAGTGATCGAGGTCAAGGTTCTGTCAGCCAGTGTTTCTGCGGCGACGAAGCGGCTTATGCTCAATGGTTTGCTTGTGCTGATTTTTTATTACTTCAAATGTCTTCGAGGCTATTGCACAGTCGCGCCTGATCAGAGCCGGACGATCCCGGCAGAACGACGGTTTTTCGCAGCGGGTGGGACCCGTTTCAGGGAGCAAGTCATGGGTGGGCATAACCCGCATTACCAGATCATTGGGCAAATGTTCCAAAAGGACTATCGCTGGCTGTGCGCCGCCGTCGGCCGCACGCTGGGGTGCCCGCACAGTGCGCAGGACATCGCTTCGGAAACATTTCTGCGGGTATTGGCCTTGCCGGACCCGACGGCCATTCGTGAGCCACGCGCGTTGTTGACCACCATCGCCCGGCGGCTGGTTTACGAAGGCTGGCGTCGCCAGGACCTGGAACGCGCTTATCTGGAAAGCCTGGCGCTGGCGCCGGAGCCGGTGCATCCGTCGCCGGAAGAGCGTGCGTTGGTGATTGAGGCCTTGCTGGCGGTAGATCGCTTGCTCAACGGCTTGTCGGCGAAAGCCAAGGCAGCATTTCTCTATCACCAACTCGACGGTCTGACTTACAGCGAGATTGGTGAGCGCCTCGGCGTCTCCACCAGTCGCGTGCAGCAATACATGGTCGAGGCGTTCAAGCGCTGCTATCAGGCGATGCAGGCATGAGGGCGGATGAGGCAGTGATCGACGAAGCGGCGCAATGGCTGGCGTTGCTGCAATCGGGCGAAGTCAGCCTGGCTGAACGAGCGGCGTTCGAGGCCTGGCGCGTGGCGGATCCACGCCACCAACAGATCATCGAGCAAATGGGCGGTGGTCTGAATCTGCTGCGCAATCCGACGTTGCGCGGGCTGCCGCGCAACAGTCTGCTGCACAGTTTGAATGCGCCTTCGAGCCGCCGGCGGTTTATCAGCGGCAGTTTGAGTGTGCTCGGTATCGCGCTGCTGGCGGGACTGCTCGGACGGCGTTTTGGCTGGTTGCCCGAGGCGGGTGAGTTGGCCACCGGCACCGGCGAGCGGCGTGATTTTGTGCTGGCCGATGGCAGTGCGCTGACGCTGAATGCGCGCAGTCGCGTGGTGCCTTTTTTCGACAGCGATCAGCGGCTGCTGGCATTGCGCAGCGGCGAGTTGCTGGTGGACGTGGCCAAGGATCCGTCGCGGCCGTTTGTGGTCGAGACCGAGCACGGGCGCATGCGTGCGCTCGGCACGCGGTTTCTGGTGCAGCAGGGCGCGCAGGCTACACGCCTGGTCATGCTTCATTCGCAGGTCGAAGTGGTCACCGCGAGCGGTGCGCGGCAAGTGGTGACGGCGGGGCAGAGCGCGCTGTTCAACGGCGCGGGCATGCTCTCGGTGGAACGCAGCAAGGGCCACGAAAGTGCCTGGCTGCAAGGGCGGCTAGAGGTGCGCGACCGGCCGCTCAGCGAGGTCATCGACAGCCTGCGCACTTACCGCCGTGGCGTCTTGCACCTGAGCCCGGAGGTCGCCGGCCTGCGCCTCAGCGGCCTCTATCCACTCGACGACAGTGACCGCACGTTGCAGTTGCTGGAACGCTCACTGCCAATCCGCGTCATCTGGCACAACCCCTACTGGGTCAGCGTCGAACCACGGCCAGTCCTGTAACGGCGGGTGTGTTGGTTATAGCGATATGACTTCTTGGACTAATCGTCGCCCTATAAAAAGCGCCGGCCCGCTGCTCATTCCCTGCAGACGCCTTCAACAGGGAAGCCCCCCGATGTTCTTACTCAAACAACAATTGCCTCGATTGACCCTCGCCGCTGCCTTGGTGATGGGCATTGCCCCCGCGACCGTTTTTGCCCAGGAACCTGCGGCGGCGGTGTTTACGTTCGATATCGCCAGTGGCGCGCTCGACGAGGTGCTGCTGGACATCTCGCGGCAGACCGGTGTGCCGATTTCGTTCAGTCAGCAACTGGTGCAAGGTAAGCGCAGTGCGGCCGTGCGCGGCGCGTTGGGCGGACGTCAGGCGGTGGAGAAAGCGCTGCTCGGCAGTGGGCTGCAAGTCGAGCAAAGTGCGCAGGGCTTGAGCGTTCGCGAGGCTGATGCGGTGGTGCCGACGCCCGCCACAGTCAGCGCCGTGGCACCCGCCACCAGCGCCGATTACCGCATGGAAAAAGTCACCGTCACCGGCTCGCGCATTGCTCGCGCACAGAGCGATGGCGCCACGCCGGTCAACGTCATCACCCATGAGGAGATGGAAGCGCGCGGCTACAAAAACGTCTATGACGCCTTGGCCACGCAGACACAAAACACCGGCATGACCCAGGGCGAAGACTACGGCAACACCTGGCAGCCGGCGGCCAGTGCGCTCAACTTGCGCGGCCTCGGCCCCAACCACACGCTGGTGTTGATCAACGGCCGGCGCGTCGCCGATTACCCGACACCGTACGACGGCAAAGTCAATTTCACCAACCTGGCGAACATTCCGTCGGCAGTCATCGAACGTATCGAAATTCTCAGCAGCGGCGCTTCGGCGATTTACGGTTCGGACGCGATTGCCGGGGTGGTCAACATCATTCTCAAGAAGCAAATCAATGGCATCGACGTTAACTTGAAGGGCGGCACGTCTGAGCGCGGCGGCGGTGACAATCAGCGCTTGCAGCTCAGCGGTGGCGGCAGTTGGGGCGACTTCGACGGCCTGTTCGGCCTGGAGCTGACCAACCGCGATCCGATCTGGGCCGATGACCGTGGTTTCATGCAAAGCGGTCCGCTGGCGGATGTCGGTTACCGCCGAGACCTGAGCAACAGTCGTTATCTGGGACCGGGCTGCGGCGCTTATCAGGGCACCTTCGACAACAAGCTGTTCAACAGCGGCGGGCGCTGCCGCACCGACCAGATGTACAACGATTACTGGACCGTGCAAACCCAGAAGGAAAACTACGACGGCTATACCCGTGGCACCTGGCATTTCAGCGACAGCGGCCAGGTCTTTGCCGATTTGATGTACGGCCTCGACCACATCCAGAACAACACGCGCGGGCCGACCTTCACTTCGCCGGATTTCATCAATCAGAACAGCGGCAATCTGGAGCGCTGGTATCGCCGTTTCGGTGAGGAAGAAATTGGCGGGCGCACCAGCAACAACAGCAAGTGGCGCGATACCTCGTGGACCGGCACCCTCGGTCTCTCGGACAAGATTGCCGACACCGGCTGGAGTTATGATCTGGCGGCCAATCGCTCGGAATATCGCAGTGTCAGGACCACGCGCTATACGCCACTGTCGTCGATCCAGGACTTCTACCTGGGCCCGCAACTGGGCGTCAGCGGCGGCTATCCGGTATTCGCCCCGGATGCCTCGCGTCTCGATCGGCCGCTGACACCGCAGGAGTGGCAGCAGTTTCGTGGCAACCTGACCCAGAGCAGCAAATCGGTGTCGACCAGTTACAACGCCTCGGTCAACGGTGATCTGTTTGACCTGCCGGCCGGCCCGGTGGGCTTCGCCGGGGTGCTGGAGGCCGGTAAGCAGGAATACCGCGTCGACCCCGATGACGGCCTCAACGATGGCACCTTCTATGGCGTCAGCCCGGCGCAGAGCTCTGGTGGTTCGCGCAAGCGTTATGCGGCCGGTGGCGAGTTCAGCATTCCGGTCACCGACACCGTGCTGGCGACGGCGGCGGGGCGTTGGGATCAATACAAATTCAGTGGCCGCACCGAGCAGCAAAAAACCTACAACCTCGGCCTGGAATGGCGGCCGGTGACCAGCCTGTTGTTGCGCGGCAGTTACGGTACCAGTTTCCGCGCGCCGGACCTGAACTACATCTATCAATCCGACAGCAACGGCTACTACCCGGCGCAGATCGACTATTACGGTTGCAGCCAGGGCGTCGAGGGCGCGTGTGATCGTGGACGGGTCGATTACACCCAGAGCGGCACGGCGGATCTGGAGTCCGAACGCGGCAAATCGTGGACGTACGGGTTTGTCTGGTCGCCGTCGCGCAACTTCGATTTCTCCACCGATTTCTGGCGCGTCGAGATCGACGATCTGCTGACCACCGTCGATGAAAACCGCTTGCTGCAACAAGAGAACGAGTGCCGCAACGGCACCCAGGACATCAACTCGGCCAATTGCCAATCGACCCTGGCGCGCATCGATCGTAACGCCGGCAATGCCGCAGTCGATCCGAACCAGCTGAATCGTGTGCGGGTCAATGCGATCAACGCCGCCAGCGAACGGGTCAGTGGTCTGGACTTCAAGAGCAATATCCGCTGGGGCGCCGGGCAATACGGCGCGTTCAGTTCGGCGCTGGGCTACACCCTGGTGTTGTCGCATTACTACAAGGAATCGGACGAAGCGCCGACGCAAGACTTGCGTACTTCGCGCACCAATTACGACTGGCGTAGCAAGGTCAACGCCAGCCTGACCTGGGATTACCAGAAAGCCACGGCGACACTGATGGGCATTCGTTACGGTTCAGTCACCAACGGCGCAGGAGACGGGCGCCTGTCGCCGTGGACGGTGTTCAACGCCAGTGCGCGTTACAAGCTCAATGACCGGGCGAGTGTCGGGTTGACCGTGAACAACGTGCTCAATCAGGTCAAACACGATGATTCGGCGGGGTGGCCGTATTACCCGACCGGCAACTATGACCCGTACGGACGGCAGTGGTGGCTGGATGTGAGTTATCACTTCGGCGGCTGATGGCAGCAATCTGGCGTTGACGTCCTACGGAAAATGGCGGGTTTTGCGGCAAGCAGGGGATATTTCCGACGACATTTTCAGGTTGGTCGTCGGAAGCGCGATCTATAGCATCGGACCTGACATTGAAGTCGCTGAGCGGTTTGAACGCTCAGGCTCCCAGATCAAGGATCTATTATGCGTACCCCACACATCGAACATGAAACCCCTGTTTATTCCCTGCGCAACTTCTGGATCGACGATCGCGCCAGATGCCCCATGGAGGATGTCGCGATGCCCAGATCAAAAGCACCCCGGCTGACGGTGCAGAAGAAGGCCGAGGGAAAACCGGTCGATTTGCTCGTGCACGGCCAGGACCTCGGTGACGATGCCATGCTGATTGTCCGCCTTACCGACGAGGGCTTTGAGCTGAGCGACGTCGTCAACATGCTTTCAACTTCCGAAATGTACCTGCGCGAAGACATGGTCAAACGCATCACCGGCAAATCTGTCAGAACCGTGCAGCGGCTGTTGAAGGAAGGCAAATCGGTACGGCTTGACTCGCAGCAGAGTGTCGTCGCCTACCAATATGCGCTGGTGCTGGAGATGGCCACTCGGGCGTTCGGGGGGCTGCCGCAGGCGGAAATATGGATGCAGAAGTCCACCCCTTACCTGAACGGCTACGTACCGTTGGAACTGACCCGTCATCCACTGGGCTTCCAGATGGTCGAGCAATACTTGTGTCGGCTCCTGTACGGGGGTTATCCATGAATCCCTTGCCCTGGGAAGGGCACTGGTATGGCTGGCGCCTGGATCAGGAGGCCTACGGAGATACGTGGGACAGCGGGATGGGTCCAAAACTGAAGGGCGGTCGATGGAATGCGCCTGGCCGGCGAGTCGTCTATGCATCTGTCGACCCGTCCTCGGCCATTCTGGAGGTGGCAGCCAATAATAGTTTCGATGTACTGGACAGAGAGCCTTATGTGCTGACTTGCTTTGAGGTCATCGGCGATGCACGGGTTAAAGTCGTTCAGCCCGAAGAGGTACCGAATCCTTACTGGTTGAGTCCCGCGTGGCCGTCGCCCAATCAACAGCGGTTTGCCGACGCTTTACTGGATGAACATCCGTTTGTCCTGATCCCCTCGGCGGCAACCCGCCACTCGTGGAATCTGTTGGTGAGCTGCGATCTGGCAGAGGGGCAGTTCAAGATGATCTCTCAAGAGCGTTTTGGCCTGGATACACGGTTGCTGAGGGAAATGGCATCGGATTGATATCGAGGCATGGCTCTTTTTGCATAACCTCAGCACCCAACAGTCTAAATCGCCCTCTATAAATCCTGATTCGTCATCGCACATCCCTGCATAAACCAAAACGCAGGGATGGCTGTTCATGATTCAGTTTTCACCCGTCAAATCACCTTTGAGCCTGGCCTTGCTGCTGGCAATCAACACCCTGCCGGCGATCGCTGCCGACAGCACCGCAACCGAACCAACCACGCAACTGCAACGGGTCGAAGTCACCGGCACGGCAATCCGGCGGGTCGATGCGGAAACCGCAGTGCCGGTGACCATCCTGCGCGTCGAAGAGCTGCGCGAGCAGGGGGTTACTACCACGGAGGAGCTGGTCAGTCGCATTTCCGCCAACCAGTCTTCGGTTGGCTCCGGGCGTTCGGTGGGGTCGAGCAGTGGCGGGGCGTCGTATGCCGACTTGCGCGGCATCGGCGCTAACAAAACCTTGGTACTGCTCAACGGACGGCGTTTGAGCAATAACGCCACTAACGCAATCAATGGCTCGGGTGTCGACCTCAACACCATTCCGTTCGCGGCCATCGATCGTGTGGAAGTGCTGCGCGATGGCGCGTCGGCGCTGTATGGCACCGATGCGATTGGCGGGGTGATCAACTTCATCACCAAAACCAGCCTGACTGAAGGCCAGATCAGTACCAACTACGACACACCGACGCATGCCGGTGGCGGTGAGAGCCGTAACTTCAGCGGCAGTTGGGGCTTCGGTGATTTGCAGGATGATCGCTTCAACGTGTTCGGCGTGGTCAGTTACGACAAGCAGCAACGGCTGGCCGCCGAAGATCGCGGTTACACCTACAACTATCAGCCCAACCGCGGGCTCGATTACACCTCCGGCACCGCATCGCCGGCCAACTGGAGTCAGGGCAGCAACGCCACCAACCCATTGGCAGGCTCCGGCTGCAACGCGCCGGGGTTGCTCGCGCGCAATGGCATCTGCCGGCAAAGCCTGTGGAACTACCTCGATCTGGTCCCGGAAACCGAGAAGACGTCGGCCTTCGCCAAAGCCACCGGCAAGCTGTCGGACGATCACAACGTCAGTCTCGAATATTTCTGGGCACGCAACGAAAACCGCACGCAAATCGGTCCCGGCACGTTGATGGGCAATCAGGTCAATCCCGGCACGGCGTTCTATCCGGGTAACGGCATCACGCCGGGACCGAACGGTTTCGCCCTCGATCCTACGCAAGCGGTGGACGTCAACTGGCGTGAAACCGCCGTTGGCGCGCGCCAGCATGAGGACGACAACACCAGTCAGCGCTTGCTCTTGAGTTTCGATGGCACGCTCGCCGGATGGGATTACAACCTCGGTGCTTCGTACAACCAGAACAAAGTGGTCAACAGCATTCAGGACGGCTACGTCAACGATCGTGCGGTCAGCGCCGGCATTGCCAACGGCGTGATCAACCCGTTCGGCCCGCAGACGGCTGCCGGTTCGGCGCTGTTGGCGGCCAATGCGGTGGACGGTGATTACGCCACGGCGGTTGGGCGGGTCAAGGCCATCGACGGGCGCATCAGCCGCGAGATCGGCGACTGGTTCGGTGCCGGTCCTTCGGCATTGGCGTTAGGTGGCGAGTATCGCAAGGAAGATTTTCATCAGGATTTCGCCGCATTTGCCGGCGACGTGCAAAGCCTCGGTGTTGATCCGAACGGTAGTGTTGCCGGGGATCGCAGCGTCTCCGCCGAGTACGCCGAGGTCAACGTGCCGGTGCTCGACAGCCTCGAACTGTCCGCCGCCGTACGCCACGACAAGTACAGCGACTTCGGCAGCACCACCAATCCGAAATACTCGTTCCGCTTCCAGCCATTCAAGGAACTGGTGGTGCGCGGCGCCTACAGTGAAGGCTTCCGCGCGCCATCGTTGTATGAGTTGTACAACCCGACCTTCACCAGTTTCACCAACGCCAACTACAACGATCCGCGTCTTTGCCCCGGAGGGAATCCGAGCAACGGCGGGATCGCCAACCGTGACTGTGCGCAACAGTTCAACCGCACCAGCGGCGGCAACACCGACCTGAGTCCGGAAACCGCACGCAACGTCACCCTCGGGTTTGTCTATCAACCATTCGAGCGCCTGACGGCCGGGCTGGATTTCTGGTGGATCGACATCGCCAACCAGATTGCCGAGTTCCCCGAATCGGCGGTATTCGAGAATCCTGAGTTGTACCCGGATCGTTTGGTGCGCAAGCCGGACGGCTCCATCGATCACATCGTCACCGGGCTGGCCAACCTCGGCAAGATCAAGACCAACGGCGTCGACGTCAGCTTCGATTACCGTCTGCCAAGCACACCGTACGGCAACTTCGGCATCGGCCTGCAAGGTACTTACGTCACTCGTTATGACTACCAGCAACAACTCAAGGGCGACTACATCGACAAGCTCGGCGATTTCCGAGGCGGTGATTTTGCGTCGGCGGGTGCCGTGGCGCGCTGGCGCCACAGCCTGACCGGCAGCTGGAATTACGGCCCGTTCGGCGCGGCCCTGACCAATCGTTACACCAGCGGCTATCACGACTCTGATCGCGACACCCACGACTATGTCGGCTCTTACAACGTCTGGGATCTGGCCGGCACCTACTCCTGGCGCAAGACCTTGAGCGTGACCCTCGGCGCGAAAAACCTGTTCGACCGCGAACCACCGTTCAGCAACCAGACTTACACATTCCAGAGCGGCTACGACCCGAAATATGGCGATCCGTTCGGGCGGACGCTGTACACGCGGATCAGTTACAAGTTTTGAAAATGATCAGTAATGGCTGGTTTTAGTCACTTATCGATCTAAAGCCTGCCCTATAAAAATCGCCGGCCTGTTGCACATCACAGGTAGGCAGAAGGTGTGTTGACTGCTCTGGCCTCATCGCTGGCAAGCCAGCTCCCACATGGAATTTGTGAACACCACAGACCCTGTGGGAGCTGGCTTGCCAGCGATGAGGCCATTAGCAGCACCTTGTAAAAGGATCTGCCGATGTTCTCCAGACTCATATTATTCAGCGCTTTTGCGCTTTTAACCCCGCTCGGTTTGGCCGCCCCGCAACCAGCGTTAACGGTCTACGGCGAACCCGCCAAATACGCCCCCGACTTCCAGCACCTGGCCTACGCCAACCCCGACGCGCCGAAGGGCGGCAGCCTGCGCCGTTCTTCGCTGGAAAGCGGCCCGTTCGACCACCTGATTCCCTACACGGACAAAGGCACCGGCGTGGCCGATATCGATGGCTGGCTCTACGCGCCACTGGCCTATCGCAGTAAGGACGAACCCTACAGCGTCTACGGTCTGGTGGCGCAGCAGATGGAGCTGGATCCGGATCGCCGCTGGATACGCTTCTACCTGAACCCGAAGGCGCGTTTCGAGGATGGCACGCCGATCACCGCCGAAGACGTGCGCTACACCTTCAACCTGTTCACCACTCAGGGCAGCCTCAAATACCGCCAGCAGTTTCGCGATGTCGCCGAGGTCGTCGTCGAGTCGCCGACGCAGGTGCGCTTCCTCTTCAGGAACAACGACAGCCGCACCTTGCCGCTGGACCTGGCGACACTGCCAGTGCTGCCCGAACATTGGTGGCGCTCGCGGGATTTCGCCGAGGGCGGCGGTTTCGAGATTCCGCCGGGCAGCGGCCCGTACCGCATCAGCGCGGTGGATGCCGGGCGCAGCGTGAAATTTCAACGGGTGCAGGACTGGTGGGCCAAGGACCTGCCGATCACGCGGGGCCTCTACAACTTCGATCAATTGAGCGTGGAGTTTTTCGCCGACACCGACGTGTCGCGGCAGGTGCTCAAGGCCGGCGGCTTCGATTACAACCGCGAGTTCTCGGCCACCAGTTTCACCATCGGCTACGCGGGCGCTGCACTCGAGCAAGGCAAATTGCTCCGTGAGCACCTCGCGCCCGGTGCTGCGCAAGGTGCGCAGGGCTTTGTGTTCAACCTGCAAAAACCACTGTTTCAGGATCGTCGCGTGCGTCAGGCGATCGCCATGCTCTGGGATTTCGAATGGAGCAACCGGCAGATGATGCGCAGCATGTACCTGCGTCAGCGCAGCTACTTCTCCCACAGCGCATTGGCGGCCACTGCGTTACCGGATGCCGAAGAGCTGAAGATTCTTGAGCCGTTGCGCGGGCAGATTCCCGATGAAGTGTTCACCACGGTGTTTGAAGCACCGAAAACCGACGGCAGTGGCAATATCCGCGCCGAACAATTGCAGGCACTGAAACTGCTTGAAGCCGCTGGCTGGAAACCTCAGGGCGATCAGTTGGTGAATGCCAGTGGCGAGCCGTTGCACTTCACTTTTCTCAATGGCCAGAAAGGTTTCGAACGACTGTTGTTACCGTTCAAACGTAACCTCGCGCAGATCGGCATCGGCTTCGATATCCGCCAGGTCGACACCGCGCAATACACCAACCGCGTGCGTAATCGTGACTACGACATGATTGTTGCCGGCTACCCGGTGAGTCAGGCGCCGGGGCGCGAGATGTTCAACTATTTCGGCTCTGACGGTGCCGATGACCCGGGGTCGAACAACTACATGGTGCTGCGCGATCCGGCCGTCGATGCGCTGCTCGAAGGGCTGGTGCAGGCCGACAATCGCCAGAGCCTGCTGCGCCATGCTCATGCGCTGGATCGGGTGTTGCAGTGGGGCTATTACTGGGTGCCCAACTATTACCCGCCGGGGATTTCCACGGTGTGGTGGAACCGCTTCGGCCGACCAGCGATTGCGCCGCTGTACGACGCCGGTCTCGACACCTGGTGGGAAATCAGCCCCACCGCACTGACCACTACTCAGATGCCCAAGGAGTACAGCCATGTGGGGTTATAGCCTGCGGCGTCTGCTGCTGATCGTGCCGACGTTGCTGGCGATCCTGTTGGTCAATTTCGTCATCGTGCAAGCCGCGCCCGGTGGCCCGGTGGAGCAGGCCATCGCGCGCTTGCAGGGAATCGGCGTGGGCGCGGCGGTGGGTTCCAGCCATGTCGAAACCGTTGGAGGTGAATCCCGCGCGACCCGAGGGCTGGACCCGAAACTGCTGGCCGATATCGAGCGTCAGTACGGCTTCGACAAACCCGCCAGCGAGCGTTTGTGGCTGATGCTCAAAAGCTATGCGCAACTGGATTTCGGTCAGAGCTTTTTTCGCGGCGCCAGCGTCACCGAACTGATCTGGCAGAAACTGCCGGTGACCTTGTCGCTGGGCCTGTGGGCGACACTGATCACCTATCTGGTGTCGATTCCGCTGGGCATTCGCAAAGCCGTGCACAACGGCTCGGTGTTCGATGTCTGGAGCAGCGTGGCGATCATCATCGGTTATGCGCTGCCGGGGTTTCTCTTCGCGCTGTTGCTGATCGTGGTGTTTGCCGGTGGCACCGCGCTGGACTGGTTTCCAGTTCGCGGACTGGTTTCGGACAACTTCGCCGAACTGTCGCCGTGGGCCAAGGTGGCCGACTATTTCTGGCACTTGGTGTTGCCGGTGATCGCCTTGGTCATTGGTGGTTTTGCCACGTTGACGATCCTGACCAAGAACAGCTTTCTCAACGAGATCTCGCGCTTATATGTGGTCACTGCGCGCGCCAAGGGCCTGAGTGAAAAACAGGTGTTGTACGGCCATGTGTTTCGCAATGCGATGCTGCTGGTCGTCGCCGGATTGCCGCAAGCATTGGTGACAGTGTTCTTCGGCGGCTCGCTACTGATTGAAGTGATCTTTTCCCTCGATGGCCTCGGCCGCCTCAGTTACGAAGCAGCGGTGGCACGCGATTACCCAGTAGTGTTCGGCTCGCTGTTCATCTTCACCCTGTTCGGCCTGCTGATAAAACTGCTCGGCGATCTCTGTTACACGCTGGTCGATCCGCGCATCGACTTCACCGCGAGGGCTGCCTGATGCTGAGATTGTCTCCAATCGGGCGGCGCCGCTGGGCGCGGTTCAAGGCGCATCGGCGCGGCTGGTGGTCGTTGTGGCTGTTTCTTGCGCTGTTCGGCCTGAGCCTCGGCGGTGAGCTGGTAGCCAATGACAAGCCGCTGCTGGTGACGTATCAGGGCGACTGGTATTTCCCGGCGTTCAAGCGTTATACCGAGCAGGATTTCGGCGGCGAGCTGCCATTTCAGCCGGACTATCGCAGCGCGCAGGTGCGGCAGTTCATCGAGGGCCAGGGCGGGCGGCTGTGGTTTGCGCCGATTCCGTTCGCGTTCGACACGGTCAATTACGAACTGACGGAACCGGCACCGAGTCCGCCCAGTGGCGACAACTGGCTGGGCACTGATGATCAGGCGCGGGATGTGCTGGCGCGGGTGATTTTCGGAACGCGCGTGTCGCTTCTATTTGCCTTGGCGCTGACGGCGGCGAGTGCGCTGATCGGCATCGCCGCCGGCGCATTGCAGGGTTACTACGGCGGTTGGGTCGACCTGATCGGTCAGCGCTTGCTGGAGGTCTGGTCGGGGCTGCCGGTGTTGTACCTGCTGATCATTCTATCCGGGTTCGTCGAGCCGAATTTCTGGTGGTTGCTGGGGATCATGGCGTTGTTCGCGTGGCTGAGCCTGGTCGATGTGGTGCGCGCCGAGTTCTTGCGCAGCCGTGGTCTTGAGTATGTAAAAGCGGCGCGGGCGCTGGGCGTGGGGGATACGCAGGTGATCGTGCGGCACATCTTGCCCAACGCCATGAGCGCAACGCTGACCTATCTGCCGTTCATTCTCACCGGAGCCATCGCGACCCTGTCGGCCCTGGATTTTCTCGGTTTTGGCATGCCGGCCGGCAGCGCTTCGCTGGGTGAATTGATCGGCCAAGGCAAGAGCAACCTGCAAGCGCCATGGCTCGGGTTGACCGCGTTTTTTGCGTTGGCGCTGATTCTTTCGCTGCTGGTATTCATCGGCGAAGCCTGCCGCGATGCGTTTGATCCGAGGACTTGAGATGCCTGAACATCTGATCGAAATACGCGACCTGCGTGTCGCCTTCAATGGCCAGCCTGTGGTGCATGGCATCGACCTCGATATCCGCCCCGGCGAGTGCCTGGCGCTGGTCGGCGAATCCGGCTCGGGTAAATCGGTGACGGCGCACAGTATTCTGCAATTGCTAGACCCGGCCATCACCCGGATCGGCGGCAGCATCCGCTATGACGGCACGGAGCTGCTCGGCGTGCATGAACGCTATCTGCGGCAACTGCGCGGTCACCGCATCGCGATGATTTTTCAGGAACCGATGAGCTCGCTGAACCCTTTGCACACGATTGAGCGACAACTGGGTGAAAGCCTTGCGCTGCACAAGGGGCTGGCCGGCGCGGCGGCGCGCCAACGGATTCTGCAGTTGCTCGAACTGGTCGGCATTCAACGCCCGCGCGAACGGCTCAAGGCCTATCCGCATCAGCTGTCGGGCGGCCAGCGGCAACGGGTGATGATTGCCATGGCGCTGGCCTGCGAGCCGCAATTGCTGATCGCCGACGAGCCGACCACCGCGCTGGATGTGACCGTGCAACGCAAGATTCTGTTGCTGCTCAAAGAACTGCAGGAGCGGCTGGGCATGGCGTTGCTGATCATCAGCCATGACCTGAATCTGGTGCGCAATATCGCTCAGCGGGTGGCGGTGATGCGCGGCGGGGTGATTGTCGAACAGGCGTCTTGTGAACAGCTGTTCAGCGCGCCGCAGCATCCTTATAGCGTCGAGTTGCTCAATGCCGAACCGGGTGGCGAAGCGTTGTGCCGGGAGCCTGCGGAAGATTTGCTGCAGGTGCGCGATCTCAATGTGCGCTTCCGTTTGGGCGGTGGTTGGCTGCGTGCGAATTCGTACTTGCACGCGGTCAACGGCATTGATCTGAATCTCCAGCGCGGTAAAACCTTGGGGATCGTCGGCGAATCCGGTTCCGGCAAGTCGACGCTGGGCCAGGCGATTCTGCGTTTGCTCGATGCCCAAGGCAGTATTCGCTTTCAAGGCGAGGCGCTGGAGCACTTGAGCGGTAGACAGCTCCGGCCGCTGCGCAAACGCCTGCAAGTGGTGTTTCAGGATCCGTTCGGCAGTCTCAGTCCGCGCCTGTGCGTGGAGCAGATCATCGCCGAAGGTCTACAGGTGCACAGCGATTTGAATGCCGGTGAGCGCGAGAGGGCGGTGATTGATGTGTTGCGCGAAGTCGGTCTCGACCCGGCTACTCGCCATCGCTATCCCCACGAGTTTTCCGGTGGCCAGCGACAACGCATCGCCATTGCCCGGGCGTTGGTGCTCAAACCGGATCTGATATTGCTTGATGAGCCGACTTCGGCGCTGGATCGCACGGTGCAAAAGCAGATCGTGGCGTTGTTGCGGCGATTGCAGGCGGAACATGGCCTGACGTATTTGTTCATCAGTCATGATCTGGCGGTGGTGCGGGCGCTGGCCCACGATTTGATCGTGATGCAGGACGGTAAGGTGGTGGAACGCGGGGAAACACAGGCGCTGTTTGATTCGGCGCAGCATCCGTATACCCGCGAGTTGCTGGCAGCGTCGTTCGCCTGAAACGCAAAATCCCGCCACAGGGGCGGGATTTTGCTGTCACTGCACAGCCATCTTACGAAGGGAACAGCTCGGACAGTTTCATCGACAACATCATGTCGCCTTCAACGCGCAGCTTGCCGCCCATGAACGCCTGCATGCCGTCGGTTTCGCCGCTGACGATACCTTTCAGGGTTTCGCTATCCAGTACCAGCGTGCAGTTGGCGTCCGGGTTTTCGCCTTCCTGGATGTCGCAAGTGCCGTCTTTGACGATCAGCGAGTATTGCTTGTCTTCGTCGGTGATGTTGAAACCGAAGACCAGATCCAGACCGGCAGCGGCGGCTGGGTTGAACTTGGCTTGCATTGCTTTTACGGCATCAGCTACGGAGGTCATGGTTCGATCCTTTCTTGGTAATAGGAGCTGGTTGATTACAGCAAGGTTCACAGCTAACCGGACTCAGCGGAAAGTGATGAGTTCCGGAGCCTTCAACAGTTGCAAATGTGCGTGACTGTTGAAGGAGGCCAAAGCCACCTCGCGACCGCGGAACTTCAGCTGGTTGAGCGAGGTGTTGACGATTTGCCAGTTCAACTCAAAAGCCTGTTTTGCAGGCATTTGCGTAATGAGGTGGAGCAGGGCGGTGATGGTGCCGCCGGAGGTGAACACGGCGATCTTCTGGTGCTTTTGCGCCTGTTCGAGGATTCGGTGCAAACCCGCCTGAACCCGTTCGACGAAGCCCAGCCAGCTTTCCAGCCCCGGCGTGTCGTAGGTGCCGGCCAGCCAGCGTTCGATGATCAAGGCAAAAATACGCTGGAACTCGCCACGGTTCTGCGCGGCGTTGCGCAGGATGTCGAGGGCTTCGGGCTCGTCCGCCAGCATTGCCGGAAGCAGGGCGCGGATCACCGCGTCGGCATCGAATTCGTTGAACGCCGCATCGGTTTCCAGCGTCGGCACCGACAGGCCTTTGGTGGCGTATTGTTCCAGCGCGCTGGTGGCCGTGTGCTGCTGACGTCGCAGGTCTCCGGCAAGGCAGCGATCAAAGCTGAGGCCCAGTTCAGCAAGGTGCTGACCGAGGACTTCAGCCTGGCGCACACCGATGGGCGACAGGACGTCATAGTCGTCTGCACCAAAGGAGGCCTGGCCATGTCGAATCAAGTAGATGCTGCCCACGTCCGCATCATCCCGTTACGTTGAAGTTTCGGCGAGGTTATGAGGATGGCGGAGAGCTGTCAATGAAAAAACATACGCTTGTTTGAAATGCCCGTTGCAGGGGTGTTGCCAGAGGTTTCACGGCTGGCCGATGAGCCGGCGCATGGGTATGCTGGAGCCATCCCGCGTGTGTTTCACATCCACGCACTGTTCTAAGGAGTCTCTGTGGAGTTTTTCACCGAATACGCCAGCTTCCTGGCCAAGACCGTCACCCTGGTGATCGCCATTCTGGTGGTGCTCGCCAGTTTTGCCGCGCTGCGCAGCAAGGGTCGGCGCAAGTCGGCCGGCCAGTTGCAGGTCAGCAAGCTCAATGATTTCTACAAAGGCCTGCGTGAGCGGCTCGAACAGACCCTGCTCGACAAGGATCAGCTCAAGGCACTGCGCAAGAGCCAGGCCAAATCCGAGAAGGGCGAGAAGAAGCAAAAGCACAAGCCCGAGGCCAAACCGCGGGTGTTCGTGCTGGATTTCGACGGCGATATCAAAGCCTCGGCCACCGAGAGCCTGCGCCATGAAATCACCGCGCTGCTGACCCTCGCCACGCCAAAGGACGAAGTGGTTCTGCGCCTGGAAAGTGGTGGCGGCATGGTCCACAGCTACGGCCTGGCATCGTCGCAACTGGCGCGGATCCGCGAGGCCGGCGTGCCGCTGACCGTGTGCATCGACAAGGTCGCGGCCAGCGGCGGCTACATGATGGCGTGCATTGGCGAGAAAATCATCAGTGCGCCCTTCGCGATTCTCGGCTCGATTGGTGTGGTCGCGCAGTTGCCCAACGTCAACCGCCTGCTGAAAAAGCACGACATCGACTTTGAAGTACTGACCGCCGGCGAATACAAACGCACCCTGACCGTGTTTGGCGAAAACACCGAGAAGGGCCGCGAGAAGTTCCAGGAAGACCTGGACATCACCCACCAGCTGTTCAAGAACTTCGTCGCCCGTTATCGCCCGCAGCTGGCGATTGATGAAGTGGCAACCGGTGAAGTCTGGCTCGGCGTCGCGGCGCTGGATAAGCAATTGGTCGATGAGCTCAAGACCAGCGATGAATACCTGGCGCAGAAGGCCAAACAGGCCGAGGTTTACCACCTGCACTACGCCGAGCGTAAAAGCCTGCAGGAGCGTATCGGCATGGCCGCCAGCGGCTCGGTTGACCGCGTACTGCTGAGCTGGTGGAGTCGCCTGAC
Organism: Pseudomonas sp.; assembly: GCF_049300855.1. Classification (GTDB taxonomy): domain Bacteria; phylum Pseudomonadota; class Gammaproteobacteria; order Pseudomonadales; family Pseudomonadaceae; genus Aquipseudomonas. The sequence goes on from NZ_JBAQKH010000029.1 coordinate 101,254, forward strand.
CCAACAGCGCTTCTGGTAACTCGAGCAGGCATAAAAAAACGCCGGTCACATGACCGGCGTTTTTTTGTCCGCGCTAAACCTGAAGGCTTAGCGGCGACGGAACAGCGGCAGCGGTTCGTCGGTGGCGGCCTGATAGGTCACCGAGAAGTCCTTGAGACCTTCAAGGGCTTCGTAGGGGTCTTTATCGGCACGCACGGCAAAGGCATCGAAGCCGCAGCGGTGCATGTAGAACAGCTGGTCGCGCAGCACGTCGCCAATCGCCCGCAGTTCGCCTTTGAAACCGTAACGGTCGCGTAGCAGACGGGCGTTGGAGTAGTTGCGGCCGTCGGTGAACGCCGGGAAGTTCAGCGCGATCACTTGGAACGCGGCGACGTCTTCACCGATTTCCTCGGCTTCCTCGTCAGCGTCCAGCCAGACACCCAGACCGCCGTCGCGGGCCTTGAGCATGCGGCTGTGTTCGCGCCACAGCTGCAATGGCACGATCAGATCGTCGCAGTTGCTGATCTCGTCGATGTTGAAATCCTTGGGCAGCAAGTGCCAGGTTTCGTCGACGACCTCGTTGTTTTTAATGATTCGCTGCATAGACGCGTTCCTTGAAGAGGTCGATGCCAATACGCTGGTAGGTGTCGATGAAGCGCTCGTCTTCGGTACGTTGTTCAACGTACACGTCGATCAGCTTCGAGATCACGTCAGGCATGGCTTCCTGGGCGAAGGACGGGCCGAGGATCTTGCCCAGGCTCGCGTCACGGCTGGCGCTGCCGCCGAGGGAGACCTGATAGAACTCTTCGCCTTTCTTGTCCACGCCGAGGATGCCGATGTGGCCGACGTGGTGGTGACCACAGGCGTTCATGCAACCGGAGATGTTCAGGTCCAGCTCGCCGATGTCGAACAGGTAATCGAGGTCGTCGAAACGACGCTGGATCGATTCGGCGATCGGGATCGACTTGGCGTTGGCCAGCGAGCAGAAATCACCGCCCGGGCAGCAGATGATGTCGGTCAGCAGGCCGATGTTCGGCGTGGCGAAACCGCCTTCACGCAGCTCGCCCCAGAGGGTGAACAACTGGCTTTGCTCGACGTCGGCGAGAATGATGTTCTGCTCGTGCGAGGTGCGCAGTTGACCGAAGCTGTAGCGGTCGGCCAGATCAGCGACGGCGTCGAGCTGCTTGTCGGTGATGTCGCCCGGGGCAACGCCGGTCGGCTTCAGGGACAGGGTCACGGCGACGTACCCCGGCTTCTTGTGCGCCAGGGTGTTGCGGGTGCGCCAGCGGGCGAAACCCGGATGTTCCTTGTCGAGATCGGCCAATTGCGCGGTCTGGTTGTCCAGCGCCTTGTAGTCCGGATCGACGAAGTGTTTGGCCACACGCTGCAGTTCGGCGTCGGTCAATGTGGTCTGGCCACCGCGCAGGTGTTCCATTTCCGCATCGACTTTCTGTGCGAACACTTCCGGCGTGAGGGCTTTGACGAGGATCTTGATCCGCGCCTTGTATTTGTTGTCGCGACGGCCGTAGCGGTTGTACACACGCAGGATGGCGTCGAGGTAGCTCAACAGGTCCTGCCATGGCAGGAACTCGTTGATGAATGCACCCACCACCGGCGTACGACCGAGGCCACCGCCGACAAGCACGCGGAAACCCAGTTCGCCCGCGGCGTTGTGCACCGGCTCAAGGCCAATGTCGTGGACTTCAATGGCGGCGCGGTCAGCGGTGGAACCGTTGACGGCGATCTTGAATTTACGCGGCAGGTAGGCGAATTCCGGGTGGAACGTGGTCCACTGACGGACGATTTCGCACCATGGGCGCGGATCAATCACTTCGTCGGCAGCGACACCGGCGAACTGGTCGGTGGTGACGTTGCGCAGGCAGTTGCCGCTGGTCTGGATCGCGTGCATCTGCACGGTGGCCAGTTCCGCGAGGATGTCCGGGATGTCTTCCACCGCCGGCCAGTTGAACTGCACGTTCTGCCGCGTACTGATGTGGGCGTAGCCCTTGTCATAGTCGCGGGCAATCTTGGCCATCATGCGCGTCTGACGCGAAGTCAGTTGGCCGTAAGGCACCGCCACACGCAACATCGGCGCGAAGCGCTGGATGTACAGGCCATTTTGCAGGCGCAGAGGGCGGAATTCTTCTTCGCTCAGCTCACCTGCCAGATAGCGTCGGGTCTGATCACGGAACTGCTTGACGCGGTCCTCGATGATCCGCTGATCGTACTCGTCGTATACGTACATATAAGTCCTGTTCTCAGGCTTTGGGCTACTCGGAAAACGCTGCGTTTTCGCTTGCTGAAGTCCGATGGTGCCTCTGCAATTCTGCGCGCACGGCCGCGCGCTCCCTAAGGGAGCCGGGGCAATATACCTGTTTGCAGTTATGCGCAAAAGTGATGTTTGAGTATATGGAAAGAACCAAATCGCCTAACGAGAATGGCTGTCAACTAACCCACATTTGTCGTGCGGACAATCATCGTCTTAACTGTGGTCGAGTCTTTCTGCAATCACCGATAAAACCGACAAGAGGCGATGCAATGAGCAATCCGACCAAGGCAAGAAAAAGCGACAGTAGCGTCGATGCGTGGGCCATTTTGTTCCTGATCATTCTGGTAGTAGGGACAGCGGTATTCTGGGTCAGCCATCAGTAAACGACCCATCCGGGCCCGCTTCCGACAGATTGTCGGACAAAAAACGGGATCAGGCATCAATAGCCGGTGGAACGAGGGCTATAATGCGCGGCCATTTTTCCCAGGGCCCGGATGCTTCATGTTCAAGTTTTTCCACCTCAGTCTTCTGTTGTTCGGCGCGCTGTTTCAGACCGGCGCGCGGGCGGAGTCTGTGCTGTTTTTGAACCCGGGCTCGACACAGGAAGCCTTTTGGGTCAGCTATTCGCAATTCATGCAGGCGGCTGCGCATGATCTGGGCATTGATCTGCAGATTCTCTACTCGCAACGCCAGCCCGAACTGACCCTGGCTCAGGCGCGCGTCGCGTTGCAGGGGCCGAATCGTCCCGAGTACCTGGTGTTCGTCAACGAACAATATGTCGCCCCGCAAATCCTGCGCCTGGCCGAGAACAGCGGCGTGAAGCTGTTTATGGTCAATGCCGCACTGACTCCTGACCAGTTGACGCTGCTTGGCCGGCGTGACGATCGTATCGGCAGCCTGGTGCCGAACGACGAGGAGGGCGGTTACCTGATGATGAAGGAACTGATCCGCCTGCATCCGCCGACGCCCGCCGCTGAGCCGATTGAAGTGTTGGCGTTCTCCGGGCTGAAGGTCACGCCTTCGGCGCAACTGCGCGAGCGCGGCATGCAGCGGGCGCTGGCCGAACACCCACAGATGCGCCTGCGACAATTGGTGTACAGCGGTTGGACGCAAGAACGCGCCTATGAGCAGGCAAAGCAGCTGTTCGCCCGCTACCCGAAGGTGTCGCTGGTGTGGTCGGCCAATGATGAAATGGCCTTCGGCGCGATGCGCGCGTACGCCGAGACCGGCAAAGTCCCCGGCAAAGACGCCTTGTTCAGCGCGGTCAATACCTCACCAGCGGCCTTGCAGGCGTTGGTTGAGGGGCGCCTGAGCGCGCTGGTCGGCGGGCATTTCACCTTGGGCGGCTGGGCGTTGGTCGAGTTGCATGATGTCGAGCAAGGCGTCGATTTGAATCACTACGGCGGCCGCGACCGGCAGATTCCCTTGTTGCAGTTGATCGACAAAGCGCACGCCCGGCAAATGCTGGCCATGGGCGAATCGCCGAACTATGGCGTGAATTTCCGCAAGCTCTCGGCCAAGGGGCAACCGGCGTCGTATCGCTACCCGTTCACCTTGCAGACCCTGATGCGCTGACCGCGTCAGACCCCGGCGAACAGCAGCACCAGTTTGACGATGGCAAACAGCGTCAGCGCGAACACCGCCGTGAACAGAATCCCCAGCAGCACGAAATGGCTGGGCTTGCCATGGGTAAAGTCCCTTGCGCGGTTCTTGCCGCTCTGCACCCCGAACGCTGCGGCCATTACGCTGTGCAGCATTTGCCAGAAGGTCGGCGGTTTGTTGTCGACTGGATCGTCCATAAATCCCTCGTCTGCCGTGTGTGTCAGACAAGCATAGCCAACCCTTTGCAGAACACCGCAAAAGCAAATGTGGGAAATGGGCAGGAGAGAGGGTTGAGCGAGCATCCCCGAAACCCTGTGGGAGCTGGCTTGCCAGCGATGAGGCCGGCACACGCGACATCAATGTTGGCTGACCCGACGCCATCGCTGGCAAGCCAGCTCCCACAGGTTTAGCGTTGGTTCACAGGATTTGTGAACGGCGCGGGCACCTGTAGGCGCTGGCGAAGGCTGCTTAGTTGTCGTAGCCCAGGTTTGGCGCCAGCCAACGCTCGGTCACGCTCAATTCCTGACCTTTGCGCGAGGTGTAGCTGGCGACCTGATCCTTGTCGATCTTGCCCACGGCAAAGTACTGCGCCTGCGGGTGGGCGAAGTACCAACCGCTGACCGCTGCCGCCGGGAACATCGCGTAGTGCTCGGTGAGGAACACGCCGCTGCGGCCGGCACGCATCTCTTCGGCCTCCGGGTCGAGCAACGCGAACAGCGCCGCTTTCTCGGTGTGGTCCGGGCACGCCGGATAACCCGGTGCAGGGCGGATGCCGCTGTATTGCTCTTTGATCAGCGCGTCGTTGTCGAGGGCTTCGTCCTTGGCATAACCCCAGTGCTCTTTGCGCACTTGCTGGTGCAGCCATTCGGCGCAAGCTTCGGCCAAACGGTCGGCCAGCGCTTTGACCATGATCGAGTTGTAGTCGTCGCCGGCGTCCTGATAGGCCTTGGCGACTTCTTCGGCGCCGATGCCGGCGGTGGTGATGAAACCTCCGACGTAGTCGGTCACTTCGCTGTCTTTTGGCGCCACGAAGTCGGCCAGCGAGAAGTTCGGCTTGCCGTCGGTCTTGATGATCTGCTGGCGCAGGTGATGCAGTTTGGCCATTGGCTGGCCGTCATCGCCGTACAGTTCGATGTCGTCGTCATGCACCTGATTGGCCGGCCAGAAACCGAACACCGCACGGGCGCTGATCAGCTTCTCGTCGATCAGCTTGGCGAGCATCTCTTGCGCGTCTTTGTACAACGCGGTGGCGGCTTCACCGACCACTTCGTCTTCGAGGATGCGCGGGAATTTGCCGGCCAGATCCCAAGAGATGAAGAACGGCGTCCAGTCGATGTATTCGGCCAGCACCTTGAGATCGATATTGTCCAGCACCTTACTGCCGGTAAACGTCGGTTTGACCGGCTCATAAGTCGCCCAGTCGAACTGCGGCTTCTTGGCAATCGCGGCGGCGTAGCTCAAGCGTTCGGTACGGGCGCTGCGGTTGGCAGTACGTTCGCGCACTTCAACGTATTCGGCACGGGTTCTCTCAACGAAACCGGCCTTCAATTCTTTCGACAGCAGCTGCGTGGCCACGCCGACCGCGCGGGAGGCGTCGGTCACGTAAACCACGGCATCGTTGCTGTACTTCGGCTCGATCTTCACCGCCGTGTGCGCTTTAGAGGTGGTCGCGCCACCGATCATCAACGGCAGGTGGAAGTCCTGACGCTGCATCTCGCGCGCGACGTGAACCATTTCATCCAGCGACGGCGTGATCAGGCCGGAGAGGCCAATGATGTCGCACTTCTGCTCTTTGGCCACCTGCAGAATCTTCTCCGCCGGCACCATCACGCCAAGGTCAACGATGTCATAGCCGTTGCAACCGAGCACCACGCCAACGATGTTCTTGCCGATGTCGTGCACGTCGCCTTTCACCGTAGCCATGAGGATCTTGCCCTTGGCTTCTGGCTTGTCGCCTTTTTCCAGTTCGATGAACGGGATCAAGTGGGCCACGGCCTGCTTCATCACACGGGCGGATTTCACCACCTGCGGCAGGAACATTTTGCCGGCGCCGAACAGGTCACCGACGATGTTCATGCCGGACATCAGCGGGCCTTCGATCACTTCGATCGGACGGGCGAACGACTGACGCGATTCTTCGGTGTCTTCAACGATGTGTGTGGTGATGCCCTTGACCAACGCATGTTCCAGACGCTTGTTGACCTCCCAGCTGCGCCACTCTTCGGTCTCGGCTTCCTTGACGCTGCCGTCGCCCTTGTACTTGTCGGCAATGGCGAGGAGGGCGTCGGTGCCGTTTGGCGTGCGGTTGAGTACCACGTCTTCGACGGCGTCGCGCAGTTCTTGCGGGATCTGGTCGTAGATCTCCAGTTGCCCGGCGTTGACGATGCCCATGGTCAGACCGGCGCGGATCGCGTACAGCAGGAACACCGAGTGAATCGCCTCGCGCACCGGGTTGTTGCCGCGGAACGAGAACGACACGTTGGACACGCCGCCTGAGGTCAGCGCGTACGGCAGTTCGTCGCGGATGTAGGCGCAGGCATTGATGAAGTCCACAGCGTAGTTGTTGTGTTCTTCGATACCGGTGGCGACGGCGAAGATGTTCGGGTCGAAGATGATGTCTTCCGGCGGGAAGCCGACTTCGTTGACCAGAATGTCGTAAGAGCGTTTGCAGATTTCTTTCTTGCGCGCTTCGGTGTCGGCCTGGCCGGCTTCGTCGAACGCCATCACCACCACCGCCGCGCCGTAGCGCTTGCACAGTTTGGCGTGATGGATGAACTGCTCGACGCCTTCTTTCATGCTGATCGAGTTGACGATGCCCTTGCCCTGAATGCACTTCAGGCCGGCTTCGATGACTTCCCATTTGGAGGAGTCGATCATGATCGGTACGCGCGAGATGTCCGGCTCACCGGCGATCAGATTGAGGAAGGTCACCATGGCCTTCTTCGAATCGAGCATCCCTTCGTCCATGTTGATGTCGATCACCTGCGCGCCGGCCTCGACCTGCTGCAGGGCGACTTCCAGCGCTTCGGTGTAGTTGTCTTCGCGGATCAGGCGGGCGAATTTGGCCGAACCGGTGATGTTGGTACGCTCGCCGACGTTAACGAACAGCGAACTGCGATCGATGGTGAACGGCTCCAGACCCGAGAGGCGGCAGGCCTTCGGGATATCCGGGATCTGGCGCGGCGCGTAACCGGCGACGGCTTTGGCGATGGCTTCGATGTGCCCCGGCGTGGTGCCACAGCAACCGCCGACGATGTTGAGGAAGCCGCTCTGGGCAAACTCTTCGATGACCTTGGCGGTTTCCGACGGCAGTTCGTCGTACTCGCCGAATTCGTTCGGCAAACCGGCGTTTGGGTGCGCAGACACGTGGGTGCTGGCCTTGTTCGACAGCTCTTCCAGATAAGGACGCAGTTCACTGGCGCCGAGCGCGCAGTTGAGGCCGACCGAGATTGGCTTGGCGTGCGCCACCGAGTTCCAGAACGCTTCGGTGGTCTGCCCCGACAGGGTACGGCCAGAGGCATCGGTGATGGTCCCGGAAATCATGATCGGCAGTTCGATGTGCAGCTCTTCGAACACGCCTTGCACGGCGAAGATTGCCGCTTTGGCGTTGAGGGTGTCGAAAATGGTTTCGATCAGGATCAGGTCGGCGCCGCCCTCGATCAGGCCTTTGGTGGCTTCGGTGTAGTTCTCCACCAGCTCATCAAAAGTGACGTTGCGGTAGCCCGGGTTGTTGACGTCTGGCGACAGCGAACAGGTGCGGCTGGTCGGGCCCAGCACGCCGGCGACGAAACGCGGCTTGGCCGGGTTCTCGGCGGTCTTGGCGTCGGCGACCTTGCGCGCCAGGCGTGCGCCTTCTACGTTTAACTCGTAGGCCAGCTCTTCCATGCCGTAGTCGGCCATGGAAATGCGTGTGGCGTTGAAGGTGTTGGTTTCGAGAATGTCGGCGCCGGCATCCAGATAGGCTTTCTCGATGCCGCCGATCACGTCGGGACGGGTGATGACCAGCAGGTCGTTGTTGCCCTTGACGTCACTCGGCCAGTCCGCGAAGCGTTTGCCGCGATAATCCTGTTCTTCGAGCTTGTAGCTCTGGATCATCGTGCCCATGCCGCCGTCGAGTATCAGGATGCGCTCTTTGAGAGCTTGCTTGAGAGCTTGAAGGCGGACGCTGCGATCGGACATTTGGACTACTCGGAAAGACCATTACGAAGGAGCGGGATCATAGCAAACCTGTGCGCTTTTGGAGCATGCGGGGCTTTTGCATGAATATCGCTCATGTTGGTACGAGCGTCATACTGTAGAATCGCGGCGTTTTTTTACAATCGGGATCAGCAGCATGTCTTACTGCTTCATTGGTTTTGTGTTGCTGTTTCTCAGCTGGGGCGCCGTGGCGCAAGAGCCCACGATCTCGTACAGCCGTGATATTCAACCGATCTTCACCGAGAAGTGCGTGGCCTGCCATGCGTGCTACGACTCGGCCTGTCAGCTCAATCTGGGCAGTGGCGAGGGCGCGGCCCGGGGCGCGAGCAAGATGCCGGTCTACGATGGCGAGCGCACCCAAGCGGCACCGACTACTCGGCTGTTCTACGACGCCTTTGGCAAACGTGCCTGGCAGCAGAAAGACTTCTATTCAGTGCTCGATGCGCAGGGCAGTCAGGCGGCGCTGATGGCGCGCATGCTCGAACTCGGGCACAAGACGCCGCTGACACCGAACGCCAAACTCCCGCAAGACATCGTGCTGGGCCTGAATCGCGAGAACATGTGCGCGCTGCCCGCCGAGTTCGAAGGCTACGCCGGCGCTCATCCGAAAGAAGGCATGCCGCTGGCGGTCACCGGGCTGACCGATCAGCAATATCAGACGCTGCAGCGCTGGCTGGCCTCTGGTGCGCCGATTGATGAACAAGGCTTGGCACCGAGCGCCAAAGAGGCGCTGCAGATCGTCCAGTGGGAAAACCTGCTCAACGCCCCCGGCGCACGGCAAAGTCTGGTCGGCCGCTGGTTGTACGAGCACTGGTATCTCGCACACCTCTATTTCAAGGATGGCGAGCCGGGGCATTATTTTCAGTGGGTGCGTTCGCGTACACCGAGCGGTCAGCCGATCGACCTGATCGCCACCCGTCGCCCCAACGATGATCCGGGCACTCAGGTGTATTACCGCTTGTGGCCGGTGCAGGGCGTGATTGTGCATAAAACCCACATCACCTATCCGCTGAGCGCGGCGAAGATGGCGCGGGTCAAAAGCCTGTTTTACAGCGGCAATTGGCAGGTCAATGCGCTGCCCGGTTACGGCCCGCAGAGCCGCGCCAATCCATTCGCGACGTTCGAAGCGATTCCGGCGCAGGCGCGTTATCAGTTCATGCTCGACAACGCTGAATACTTCGTCCGCACCTTTATTCGCGGCCCGGTGTGCCGGGGGCAGATCGCCACGGACGTGATCCGCGATAACTTCTGGGCACTGTTCCAGGCACCGGAACACGACCTGTATATCACCGACCCGAAATATCGTGGCCAAACTACGCCGTTGTTGGCGATGCCGGGGCAGAACGACGATGTCGGCAGCGTCCTCAGCCTGTGGCACAACTACCGCGACAAGCGTAACGAGTACGAGGCTTTGCGCCGCGACAGTTATGCCGATCAACCGGCGCCGAGCTGGTCGACGCTGTGGGCGGGCAACGACAACGCGTTGCTGAGTATTTTCCGCCACTTCGACAGCGCCTCGGTGAGCAAAGGCCTGATCGGCGAGGTGCCGCAAACGATGTGGCTGTTTGACTATCCCTTGCTCGAGCGCACCTATTACCAGTTGGCGGTCAACTTTGATGTGTTCGGCAACGTCTCGCATCAGGCGCAAACCCGCCTGTATTTCGACCTGATCCGCAATGGCGCCGAGCAAAACTTCCTGCGCCTGATGCCGGCCGATTCCCGTGAGGATTACCTCGACGATTGGTATCAGAGCAGCGGCCAGTTCAAGATGTGGCTCGATTATGAGGCGATTGACGACGATAAGCCGACCGCGCTGAAGCTCGACGAAAAAGACCCGAAATACGACTTCGCCATGCAATTACTCGCGCGTTACGGCGATCTCAATGCACGGCCCGATCCGATCAACCGTTGCGATGGCGCTTACTGCTCGCGGCCGAACATCGAGCCGGCGCTGCAAAATGCCGAACAGGCGCTGAGTCGCCTGACCTCGCGCCCGGCCGCCGGTTTGAAGGTCATCGACCAACTGCCGGAAGCGACCATGCTGCGCATTGAAACTGCCAGCGGCAAACGCGAGGTCTACAGCCTGTTGCGCAACCGCGCGCACAGCAACGTGGCATTCTTGCTCGGTGAATCCCTGCGCTACCAGCCGGGGCTGGACACCCTCACGATTTACCCGGGCGTGCTCAGCAGTTATCCGAATTTCATCTTCAACATTCCGGCCGATCAGGTGCCGGCGTTTGTCGATGCGATGGAGAACGCCAAGGATGCCAACCGCTTCGAGAAAATCGTCGAACGTTGGGGGATTCGTCGCAGTCATCCGCAATTCTGGTTGTATTTCCACGACCTGAGTCAGTACATCCACGAAACCGATCCGGTGGAAGAGGGCGTGCTGGACATGAACCGCTACGAGAATCTTTGATCGTTTGAAACAGGCCGACTGTCATAGCTTCAGGTAACACACAAATCCCCTGTGGGAGCGAGCTTGCTCGCGAAGGCGGAGTGTCAGGCACCGATATACTGAATGTGCCGTCGCTTTCGCGAGCAGGCTCGCTCCCACAGGGTGAAGTGGTGTTTTTGCAAATGTTAGCGGGAGCGGCCGATGTTGATTTCAGTGCAAGCCTTGCGTGCGCTTGCAGCGTGGACGGTGGTCTGCCACCACTTCATGCAGATTTTCTTCGACTTCCAGGCACGCGGGCCGATCGGGCAACTGTTCATCGACAAAGGCGCGGTGGGCGTCGATATCTTCTTTGTCATCAGCGGGCTGGTGATCTTCCTGTCTACCGAGAGCAAACCGTTGCCGCCGGCGCGGTTTCTGCTGTACCGGCTGTTTCGCATCGTCCCGGCGTATTGGCTGTACACGCTGCTGATGGCGCTGCTGGTGGTGTTTGCCCAGCCGTTGCTGCCGGATCAAACGGTGGACTGGCCGCATTTGCTGCTGTCGTTATTGTTCATCCCGACTGAGAACCCCGGCGGTTACGGTATCTATCCGACGCTGAATGTCGGCTGGACGCTCAATTACGAAATGCTCTTCTATCTGCTGTTTGCCTGGGCGCTGTTGTTTCGCTTGCAGGTGCGCTTGCTGGTGGTCGCGGCGCTGTTGTTTGCCGTGTGTCAGACCTGGACCGGGTTTGGCTGGATCAGTCAGTTCTATCGCTCGGACATCGTCTACGAGTTTCTGCTGGGGATTGGCATCGGCATGCTTTATCGCCGGGGCTGGATCGGCGCCGGCCTGTGGTTGCCGCTGCTGGCGATCGGCGCGGCATTGTTGACGATCTACCACTTGGCACCGGCGCCACGGCTGCTGAACTGGGGCGTGCCGAGCGCAGTGCTGGTGATGGCGTGTATCTCACTTGAGCGTTATGTCGAGCGCAGCCGGGTGCTCAAACTGCTCGGCGATTGCTCGTATTCGGTGTATCTGATGCACGTTCTGGTGCTGTCGGCGGGTGGATTTGTCGCGCAGCGCTACGCGATCAACCCGTATTTGATGTTCGCCGTGTGTGCGCTGACGATCGGCATCGGCTCGTGGTTGAGCTACGAATGGGTGGAAAAGCGCAGTTACCATTGGCTCAAGTCGCAGGTCGACGAGAAGCCCGACGAGAATCTTTCCCGACAAAAATACTAGGACTTTGTCCGGCGCAATGATTGGCGTAAACTGCGCCCAAGCCTGCGAGGAGTTTCCATGACCGCTATTACCATTACCGACGCCGCCCACGATTACCTGGCCGATCTGCTTTCCAAGCAGAACACCCCGGGCATCGGCATCCGCGTCTTCATCACCCAGCCTGGCACCCAGTACGCCGAAACCTGCATTGCCTACTGCAAGCCGGGCGAAGAAAAACCTGAAGACACCGCGCTGGGGCTGAAAAGCTTCACCGCGTATATCGATCACTTCAGCGAAGCGTTTCTCGATGACGCCGTTGTCGACTACGCCACCGACCGTATGGGCGGTCAACTGACCATCAAGGCGCCAAACGCCAAAGTACCGATGGTCAACGCCGACAGCCCGGTCAACGAGCGCATCAACTATTACCTGCAAACCGAAATCAACCCGGGGCTGGCCAGCCACGGCGGTCAGGTCAGCCTGATCGATGTGGTTGAAGACGGCATCGCCGTGCTGCAGTTCGGTGGCGGTTGCCAGGGCTGCGGCCAGGCGGACGTGACCTTGAAGGAAGGCATCGAGCGCACACTGCTCGAGCGCATCCCTGAACTGAAAGGCGTTCGCGACGTGACCGACCACACGCAGAAAGAAAACGCCTACTACTAAGGTGTTCGCTGCGGACATGAAAAACGGCGCCCCGTGAGCGCCGTTTTTTTATGGGTGAAATGTACCGACGCCTTCGCGAGCAAGCTCACTCCCACATTTGATCGCATTCCAAATGTGGGAGCGAGCTTGCTCGCGAAGGCGGCTTCATGGGCGATAGAGATGCGCATGCCCGGCGCGATACAACGATGACTCGCTGAACACCTCACTGCCCAACACCCGACCCACCAGAATCAACGCCGTACGCCGAAACCCTTTGGCCTCGACCTTTCCGGCGATATCCGCCAGCGTCCCGACTACCCAATCCTGATCCGGCCATGTTGCTCGGTGAATCACCGCAATCGGGCAATCCGCGCCGTAGTGCGGCAACAGTTCGGCCAGAATCTTATCCAGATGATTAACGCCCAGATGAATGGCCATGGTCGCGCCGTGCTGCGCCAGACTGCCGAGTTCTTCGCCTGCCGGCATCGCGGTCTTGTCGGCGTAGCGGGTCAGAATCACGCTTTGCGACACGTCTGGCAGGGTCAGTTCTGCGCCCAGTAGCGCGGCACACGCTGCCGTTGCCGTCACACCGGGAATGATCTCGAACGGGACATTCAGCTCGCGCAGATAACGGATCTGCTCACCGATAGCGCCATAAAGACTCGGATCGCCGGAGTGCACCCGCGCCACATCCTGGCCCTGGGCGTGCGCGGTTTTGATCAAATCGATGATCTGTTCCAGGTGCAATTCAGCGCTGTTGACCACCGTTTCAGCCGAATGGCCGTCGAGTACCGCCGCCGGCACCAGTGAACCTGCGTAGATAATCACCGGGCAACTGCGGATCAGACGCTGGCCTTTGACAGTGATCAGTTCCGGGTCGCCGGGGCCGGCGCCGATGAAGTAGACGGTCATCGTTGAATCCTGAGTAAAAGAGGGCACGACCGCGTTGCAGATGAACAACGCTCATGATCAATGGCGGGGATTATCGGGATTTTACGCAGCGCCGGCCAATGCCAGTGTTGCCTGAGCGTATTTTTGCCGGGAAATCAGCAGTTTTGCCGGGGCTTGAATCAACTGTTCGGCGAGGGCCAGTGCGGCACTTTCGGCAACGCCGTAGCAACCGGTGCGTTCGTAGGCGATCTCGGAACGGTGGCTGAGTCGTTCCTGATAACTGGCCAATTCCTCGCTGCTGAAATACAGCAGCGGCAGCGCCAGTTGTGCGGCGAGTTCCTGTAGACCGGGTTCATCGCGCTTCAGGTCGATACTGGCCAAGGCCTTGACCGTTTGCAGCTCAATCCGATGCGCCTGTAACGCCTGATCAAGTAACGCGCGCAGCGTGCTGGCCGGGCAGCCGCGCTGGCAGCCCAGGCCGACCACGAAGGTCGGCGCTGCGCTGTCATTGGTCATGCGTGGTATTGGCCCGCGCTTTTGCGGCGGAACAACCAGGCGCTGATCAGGCCGAGGGCCAGCCAGAACGCGACGTTGGTCAGCTGCGAAGCGATTTTGAACTGCGCTTCCAATGCCTCGGGTGCGAGCATCGAATGCACTTGCGGCTGCGGTGCGCCGATCACGTGCGGCACAGCGAGGATCGCCACCCCAAGGACTTTCATCAGCCAGTGGCGGCTGAACACGATCAGTGCCAGGCCGACTGCGGTCGACGCCGCCGTACCGATCCACCACATTTGGCGCGAGGCCAGATCAGCCGCTGCGGTGCCCGGCAATTCAGGCGGCAGGCCCAGGGTGGGAGCGAGGACGAAGGTGGCGTAACCGGCCAGGCCCCAGAGCAGGCCTTGCGAGGTTTTGGTCGGGGCGCGCAGGGTGTAGAGGCCGGCGAGCATCAGGGCGAAACCGACAGCCACCACCAGATTACCGCCGGTGGTCGAGACCACGCGCTGCCAGCCGTCTTCCGGCTCCCAGGCTTCGGCGTCGTGGCTGTGACCGGCCATGGCGCCTTCGGCGTGTTCATGCACGGCGACGGGCTCGGCTTTCTCGAAGGTTTCCGCTTGTAGAATCAGCGGCGAGACCCAGAAGCTTTGCAGCAGGGTGAGGAGCAGGGCGGCCAGCAGACCGGTGAAACCTGCGGTTTGCACAATACGCTTGATCATGTCGGCAGGTCTCAGTGGCACGGGAACGCGGCGCTGTGGCGGGTATCGTGGGCGGCGTTGTGCACCGCTTCGATGTGCGAGAAGCCGGCGAAGTAGACCAGGCTGGCGCCGAGGATCGACGCGAAGATCGCGGCGCTCAGGCGTTGGCTCAGTGTGGCGGTGCTGGAGATTTTGTCGGTGTTGCTGCCGGTGCTGCTGATGATCGACATGGCGCTTCCCTCTGGAGTGTCAGCGGGTGAATCGAGCGCATGAAAACCCCTGCGGGTCAGGCGCGCAGAGGTTCGAACAGCGCCCGCCCACCGCGGGTTTGTTATGTTCAGCGACGCACAAATGCGCGCTGTGTGTTGCGGGCCGGTCTCCGGGCTCACGAGGGGTTGGCGTCAGGCCGACCTGCAAGCGTCACCTTCCCATGCCTTGCCGGCACAGTGGTTTTGACGCTTCGCTCGCTTACCGTTGCGGGGGCAGCACCGGACTGACATGGGCTTGAGTAAAGCACATGATTCACCGGTTTCCCGTTTCACCCCGTGAAGGGCACCCGTAACAAGTTGTGTAGGAGAGCATGGGGGTGGGGTTTTGGTCAATTTTTGGGTGTATATCCGTTGCTGCGGGTGTTGCTGATTAGGGTTCCGCCCTTACGGCGGGTCACTTTTTCCAGACGCCGAAAAAGTAACCAAAAAGGCTTTGCCCTGACGTTCGGCCCTCGCTGTGGCTCGGGTTCCTTCGCTGCGGGATTGATCCGGGGTTCATCGCCTACGGTTTGCTTCGCTGCACCTCCTCTCGATGTGTTTGGCTGCGCCAAACGGTCGCTGCGCTCCCACCCCGGATCAATCCCTCCGCTCAGCCTGCCGACGGGCTCCGAGATCAAGATCAAGAGCAGGCGAGCTGACACTCGGCCTATTGAGTGGTGAGGAGCACAGCGTGGTCGGCTTTGGATTGGTGGTGGATTTTTCCCTCACCCCAGGCCTCTCCCGAGGGAGAGGGAGCTGATGGTGTGCCTCTCAAAATTTGCGTTCAACTCGGTATCGCAAGTCGGCGTAGCTCTCCCAAACACTGCGTTCAATCCCCTTTCCCTCCGGGAGAGGGCTAGGGTGAGGGGCTCTTGATCTGGCTTTGGCTTTGGCTTTAGCTTTGGCTTTAGCTTTGGCTTTTGATCTTAAGCCCCTTCGGCAGGCCGAGCGAAGGTGTTCATCCGGGGATCAGGCGCGCAGCGCCGTGCGGCGCAGCCGCACACATCGAGAGGAGGTGCAGCGAAGCAAACCGTAGGCGATGTCCCCGGATGGACACCGTAGCGAGGGAACACTGAGCCTCAGCGAAGTGCCGTACGCCGGGGCCAAGCCTTTTGGGTTACCTTTTCGGCGTTTGGAAAAGGTGACTCGCTGTAAGAGCGAAACCGCCAGCGGCGGCACCCGCAGCAACGGATATGCCCCCAAAACCAAACCCCAACCCATTGACCCATAACCACCCGATGCGTAGCCTTGCGCTTTCGAGGTTCTTCGGCCCACGCCGAAGCTAAGAAGGGAACGCGGTCAATGCCGCGGCTGCCCCCGCAACTGTGAACGGTGCTGTTCGCTGCCACGCCACTGCCAGCTCAATCGATGAGCCAGCGGGAAGGCGCAGCAAACGCCAGGCCCAACGCCTGAACACCGTCAGCCAGGAGACCTGCCTCGACACAGATTCTCACTACAACCGGGCGGGGTGATCCGGTGGCGAACGCTTCCGGCGCGCACGCGCGTGGCCGGTTCTCGTCCCGTATGCCCGCCGCTTGCCAAAGGGCATACCGATGAAAACACTGGCCAAACTCCCCGTCACCATCGTCACCGGCTTCCTCGGCTCGGGCAAAACTACATTGCTGCGCCACATGCTCGACAACGCTCAGGGCCGTCGCATCGCGGTGATCGTCAACGAGTTTGGCGAGTTGGGCATCGACGGTGAAATCCTCAAACAATGCACCATCGGCTGCACCGAAGAAGAAGCCACCGGCCGCGTTTACGAATTGGCCAACGGCTGCCTGTGCTGCACCGTTCAGGAAGAGTTCTTCCCGGTGATGCGCGAACTGGTCGCGCGTCGCGGCGATCTCGACCACATCCTCATCGAAACCTCGGGCCTGGCCCTGCCAAAACCGTTGGTGCAAGCCTTCCAGTGGCCGGAAATCCGCAGCGCCTGCACCGTTGACGCGGTGATCACCGTGGTCGACAGCCCGGCTGTGGCCGCCGGTACCTTCGCCGCGTTCCCGGATCAGGTCGATGCCCAGCGCAAACTAGACCCGAACCTTGATCACGAATCGCCACTGCACGAGTTGTTCGCCGACCAACTGGCCAGCGCCGACCTCGTCATCCTGAACAAGGCCGACCAGACCAGCCCGGAAGACCTCGCTCGCGTGCGCGCTGAAGTCGCCGAAGAGCTGCCACCGGCGGTGAAAATCATCGAAGCCAGCAACGGTCGCCTGCCACTGGACGTGTTGATCGGCCTCGGCGCCGGTTCCGAAGAACACATCGACAGCCGCCACAGCCATCACGACCATCATCACGGTGAAGGCGATGACGATCACGATGACCACGATCACGACGCTTTCGATTCGATCTCCATCGAACTGCCGCAAGCCGACGAAAGCCTGCTCCTCGACGCCCTGACGCAACTGGTGGTCAAGCACGGCATCCTCCGCGTCAAAGGTTTCGCCGCCATCCCGAACAAACCAATGCGCTTGCTGATCCAGGGTGTGGGCACGCGTTTCGACAAGCATTTCGACCGTCAGTGGGGCGCCGATGAAGCGCGCGTGACGCGTCTGGTGTTGATCGGTCAGGAACTCGACGCCGCGCAACTCGAAGCGCAACTGCGCGCTGCGCTTAGCGTTTAAGCCATGCACCTGCTCAGGACCCAGCCCGGCGGATTCGTCTCGGATGACAACATTGCCGACCTTGGACAAACCCCCGCCGAGCTGGTGATCCTGTGCAGCGGCGACTCCAGCCTCGCGCTGCTCGCCGAAGCGGCGCAGCAGTTGCCGGAAGATTATCCGAGCCTGCGTCTGGCCAATCCGATGCAGGTGCAGAATCACGCTTCGGTCGATCTGTACGTCGATGAAGTGCTGCGCCACGCCAAGGTGATCCTGATTTCGCTGCACGGCGGCATCGCCTATTGGCGTTACGGCGTCGAGCGTCTGATCGAGTTGTCCGAGCGCGGCGTGCAGGTGATTCTGGTGCCGGGCGATGATCGGCCGGACCCGGAACTCAGCGACTTGAGCACCGTCAATGCCGAGGATCGCGACCGCCTCTGGCAGTTTTTGCGTCAGGGCGGGCTGGGCAATGCGCTGGATTTCTTCCGCTGCCTGGCCAACCGTTGGCTCGCCCGCGATTACGCTTGGGACGAACCGCAAACCCTGCCGCGCACGGCGATTTACCATCCACAAAAAAACACCGCCGCACTGAGTGACTGGCAAGCCGAATGGCTGCCCGAGAACCCGGTGGCGGCGGTGTTGTTTTACCGCTCGCACTTGCAAGCGGCGAACACCGCGTTCATCGATGTGTTCTGCCAGCGCTTGCAGATGGCAGGGCTTAATCCGCTGCCGATCGCAGTGGCCAGTCTGAAAGAACCCGGCTGCCTGACGGTGGTCGAGGATTGGCTGGACGAAGTCGCGGCGGGGGTGATTCTCAACACTACCGGTTTCGCCCAGTCCAGCCCGGAGGCGCCGCACTTGCGGCCGTTTCGCCGCAACATCCCGGTGATTCAGGCGATCTGCGCGCAAGACAACGAGCCCGGCTGGCGCGCCAGCGAGCAGGGCCTTGGCCCACGCGATCTGGCCATGCACATTGCCTTGCCGGAACTCGATGGGCGCATCATCAGCCGGCCGATCAGCTTCAAGGATCTGGCCTGGCGCAGCGAGCGCAGTCAGTCCGATGTGGTCTGCTATCGCGCGCAGCCCGAGCGCATGGATTTCGTCGCCGAACTGGCGCGGCGCTGGAGCGCTCTGGCACGGGTGCCGAACGGCGAAAAACGCATCGCGCTGATCCTCGCCAACTACCCGACTCGCGACGGACGCATCGGCAACGGCGTCGGTCTCGACACGCCGGCAGCGGCGCTGAATATTCTGCGCGCGTTGCAGGCGGACGGCTATCCGGTTACGGCAGAGTTGCCGAATAGCGGCACCGAGTTGATTCAGCAATTGCTCGGCGGCGTCAGCAACGATCTCGACACGATTGATCTGCGCCCCTGCCAGCAAAGCCTGGCGATGGACGCTTACCTGACGATGTTCAACGCACTGCCCGACGCCAATCGTGCCGCTGTGGTTGCGCGTTGGGGCACGCCAGAAAACGATCCGATGTACCGCGACGGGCGGATGATGATCGCCGGCATTCGTTTCGGTCTGACCTTTGTCGGCATCCAGCCGGCGCGCGGCTATCAGGTTGACCCGAGCGCGGTGTATCACGACCCGGATCTGGTGCCGCCGCACGGCTATCTCGCGTTCTATTTCTGGCTACGCAACACTTACGGCGCGCACGGCGTGATTCACGTCGGTAAGCACGGCAACCTCGAATGGCTGCCGGGCAAAGGCGTCGGGTTGTCGGAGAATTGCTGGCCGGACGCATTGCTCGGGCCACTGCCGAACATCTATCCGTTTATCGTCAACGACCCGGGTGAGGGCGCTCAGGCCAAGCGGCGTACGCAAGCGGTGATCATCGACCACTTGATGCCACCGCTGACCCGCGCCGAAACCTACGGCCCGTTGCGCAATCTGGAATTGCTCGCCGACGAGTATTACGAAGCACAACTGCTCGACCCACGCCGCGCGCGGGAGTTGCAGCGCGACATTCTGCAACTGGTGCGCGATACCCAGATCGACCGTGAACTGCAACTCGACGCGGCGCTGGACAGTGATGCCGACGCGGCAATCTGGTTGCCGCGACTGGACACGTATCTGTGTGATCTGAAGGAATCGCAGATCCGCGATGGCTTGCATATTTTCGGTGAGTCGCCGAGCGGGCGACTGCGCATTGATACGTTGTTGGCGTTGCTGCGGATTCCACGCGGAGACGGCAAGGGTGCGCAATCGAGTCTGCTGCGCGCGCTGGCCAAGGCATTCGAACTGGGTTTCGATCCGCTCGATTGCGCGCTGGCTGATCCATGGACAGGCCCACGTCCCGCAGAGCTGCAATCTCAAAGCGACGAGATTTGGCGCACTGCTGGCGACACCCGCGAACGCCTCGAACTGTTCGCCACACAGCTGATTTCCCAAGCCCTGCACAATCCCTGTGGGAGCGAGCTTGCTCGCGAAGGCGTCGTGTCAGCCAACACTTCATTCACTGACACGCAGCTTTCGCGAGCAAGCTCGCTCCCACAGGGATCGGGGTGGTCTGATGTAAATGCGATCATCCAATCCCTGCGTGAAGTCGTCGCCCCACGCCTGGACGCCTGCGGCCCCGCCGAAATGCGCGGTCTGCTCGACGCCCTCAGCGGCCGCTTTGTCCCTGCCGGCCCAAGCGGTGCGCCAAGCCGTGGGCGCCTCGACGTGCTGCCGACCGGGCGCAATTTCTATTCGGTCGACGTGCGCAACCTGCCGACCACCACCGCCTGGCGCATCGGTTTCCAGTCAGCGACGTTGATTCTTGAGCGCCATTTGCAGGACCACGGCGATCACCTGCGCCAGCTCGGCTTATCCGTGTGGGGCACGGCGACCATGCGCACCGGCGGCGATGACATCGCCCAGGCCATGGCGTTGATGGGCGTGCGTCCGGTGTGGGCCACCGGCAGTCAACGCGTCGATGATTTCGAGATCCTGCCGCTGAGTCTGCTCGATCGTCCGCGTGTGGATGTCACGTTGCGCGTGTCCGGGTTTTTCCGCGATGCGTTTGCCAACCTGATCCGCCTGTTCGACGCGGCCGTGCAAGCAGTGGCTGCGCTGGATGAACCGGACGATCTCAATCCATTGGCCGCCAAAGTCCGTGCCGAGCGCGAGGCGCTGCTGCAATCGGGTCTCGACGAAGACACCGCGCGGCGTCAGGCCGGTTGGCGAATCTTCGGCGCCAAGCCCGGTGCCTATGGCGCCGGTGTGCAGGGCGCGATCGATGGGCGTTTGTGGCAGACCCGCGAGGACCTCGCCGAGGTCTATCTCAACTGGGGCGCCTACGCCTATGGCGGCTCCGACGAGGGCACCGCCGCGCGCGAACAGTTCGTCCAGCGCCTCAGCCAAGTGCAAGCGGTGCTGCAGAATCAGGATAACCGCGAGCACGACTTGCTCGATTCCAACGACTATTACCAGTTCCAGGGCGGCATGCTCGCCGCCGTGGAAAGCCTGCGCGGTGAAGCTGCAGCCAGTTATCACGGCGACCACAGCCAACCGGATCTGCCGAAGATCCGCACCTTGAAAGAAGAGCTGAACCGGGTGATCCGTTCGCGCGCGGCCAATCCGAAATGGATCGACGGGGTCAAGCGCCACGGCTATAAAGGCGCGTTCGAACTGGCGGCGACGGTCGACAACCTGTTCGCATTTGATGCGACGACGCAGTTGATCGATGATCACCAGTACGCGTTGTTGGCGGATGCATATTTGCTCGATCCGGCGACGCGGGAGTTTGTTCGCGAGCATAATCCGCATGCGCTGCGCGATATGACTGAACGGATGATTGAGGCGCAGCAGCGCGGGATGTGGCAGGAACCGGGGGCTTATAAAGAGGCGTTGGAGAATCTGTTGCTGGATATCGAGGAAGATATGTAGCCGGTCAAAAGCTACCCTCACCCCAGCCCTCTCCCGGAGGGAGAGGGGGCCGATCTGTGGGGTGTTCAAAACTTAAGTTCAACTCGATATATCAAGTCGGCGTAATTCGCCAGAACACCTCGGTCAGTTCCCTCTCCCCCCGGGAGAGGGCTAGGGTGAGGGCCACCCAACTGACACCCCACAACACTCAAGCACACCAAAGACCACGACAGAGAAAACCCAAATGACCGACACCCCGCATTTCCCGCTCTCCGCCGTGGTCGGCGCCGATGACCTCAAGCTCGCCCTGTGCCTCACCGCCATCGACCCGAAAATCGGCGGCGTACTCATCGAAGGCCCGCGCGGCATGGCCAAATCCACCCTGGCTCGCGGTTTGGCCGATCTGCTCGCCAGCGGTCAGTTCGTCACCTTGCCGCTGGGCGCCACCGAAGAACGTCTGGTCGGCACCCTCGACCTCGACGCTGCGCTCAGTGCCGGGCGCGCGCAATTTTCCCCCGGTGTGTTGGCCAAGGCTGACGGCGGCGTGCTCTATGTCGATGAGGTCAACCTGTTGCCGGATCACCTCGTCGATCTGTTGCTCGACGTCGCCGCCAGCGGCACCAACCTGATCGAGCGCGACGGTATCTCCCATCGGCATTCCGCGCGGTTCGTGTTGATCGGCACGATGAACCCGGAAGAGGGTGAGTTGCGTCCGCAATTGCTCGACCGTTTTGGTTTGAACGTCGCCCTCAGTGGTCACACAGTGCCGACCGAGCGCGGGCAGATCATTCGCCGCCGACTGGATTTCGACCACGACCCGCAAGCGTTTTGCGCGCATTGGGAAACACAGCAACAAGCGTTGCGCGAACGTTGCGAAAACGCCCGCGATGCCTTGGCCAGCATTCCGCTGGACGACGCTGCACTGGCGCAGATCACCGAGCGTTGCTTCGCTGCTGGCGTCGATGGCTTGCGCGCCGATCTGGTGTGGTTGCGCGCGGCGCGGGCACATGCCGCGTGGCGTGGTGCTGACGCCATTGAGAAAGAGGATATCGACGCCGTCGCAGAATTCGCCTTGCGCCATCGTCGTCGCGAACAGCCTGCATCCAGCCCACAACAACCGCCGGCGCAAGCGCCAGGCAACGCGCAGACCGAGCCGAGCGAAGGGCAGGGCCAATGGGGCGACATGCCGGCCCCGGCACTCGCCACCGGCGCGCGCCGTGAAGTGCCGAGCTGGCCAAAAAAGCCCTAGGCATTCGCCCCCGATCCGAAGTGGGGGCGAATGCCAGACCCCGCGCCGGACAGCTGGACCACGGACGTCAGGGCAAGCGCCATGCTGCCCTTGGCGGTACGGTGAACTGGCCGGGAACGCTGCTCAATGGCCGCCCGCAAACCCGCGATGATCTGCTGTTTGCGCAACGCACGCGCACGCCACATGAATTGTGGCTGGTGATCGTCGATGCCTCGGCTTCTACCCGTCGCCATCAGGCCTTGAGCGATGCCAAAGGTCTGCTCGCGCAACTGTTCGATGACGCCTACCGCCAGCGTGCGCGGTTGGCGTTGTTGACTGCCAGTGGTTCGGCGCCGAAGTGGCAGGTGCAGGGTTTGAAGGCCTCCAGCGGTTTGCGCGTGTGGCTGGATACACTGGGTGCGGGCGGCGGCACTCCGTTGCTGGCGGCATTAACCGAGGCGCAGCAATGGCTGACGTTGCGACGCAAACGCTTTCCCGCCGAGCAGCAGCGTTTGCTGGTGGTGACGGATGGCCGCTTGAAAGACTGCGGCGCACTGCCGGCGCTGGCGTGTCGCGGATTGTTGATTGATATCGAGCGTGGGCCGATTCGGCTTGGTCGGGCGAGGGATCTGGCTGAGGCGTTGGGGTCAGAGTATCGACATATCGATGAGCTGATTTGCTTCTGATACTTTCTGTGTCTGCTCGCGATTGCATCGACTCGGTCTAGAAGCCAACAACCAAAACCCGCATCCCATGCTCTATGCTGCACCCAGCCCAATCACAAGGAGTGAGCGATGCGCGTTTTGGTCAAAAACCCTCAGGACGATTTCCGCGTCAAGGCCTACGCCGGCACCAACGGTGTACTGCTGGCGATGGACCTCGCCGAGTCCCGCCGCCAGGGTTTACTCGGCTTCGCCATCGAAAAGCAGCAGGGCGCCAAACCCTGGTTGTTCCTGTTCAACAGCCTGACCTTCCCCGGTAAAACCCACACATTTGCGCAATTTCATGCCACGCCAAGCGATAAAGCCCCGCTGCAGAAGTTTCGCTGGGCCGATTACGCGGCCAATCCGGGGATGACGATCCATTACCGGGTGCACTTGGCGTACGGCACGCCGGATGCGCCGCTACTGGGCGAAGCGCTGGAGCTGACGATCACTTGCGACGATGGCCAGCCCAGCGCGCAAAGCGTGATCTTCAACCGCGCGGTCGCCGCCAGCCAAGCGTTTCAGCGCAAGTTTCCCGACCTCGACGCACAGATCAGCACCAACAAAAACATGCCCATCGAAGCCTGGCCCGATGCCGCGCGACAGTGGTTGGAAAATGGTTTGCTCGGGCGTCTGCTGGGGTTTATCGAGCGCGCGGTCGACGCACAGTGGGCGCTGGACATCGCGATCTACGAATATCAGTTGCAGGTCATCGTCGACGCGGTCGATGCCGCGTTTGCGCGGGGCGTGCAGGTACGCGTGCTGTATCACGCCCGGCCGGATGACGAAGACACCACGATCAACCAAGCGAGCCTGGCGAAACTGCCGGCAACCAGCAAACGGGGGCGCATCACCCACAACATTTTCCACAACAAATTCATTGTTCTCAGTCGTGTCGGCGAGGGCGGTCAGCGCACGCCGCAAGCGGTCCTGTGCGGCAGCACCAATTTCACCGCCAACGGCGTGTATCGCCAGGCCAACGTGGTGCATGTTCTTGAAGACGCGGCGGTGAGTGCGAGTTATCTGCGCACCTTCGAAGAGGTCTGGGCCACGCCTGCCGACGTCGGTGCCACGCGTGACTGGATCACCGCGCACAACCCGATGGACGCCACACAGCCGCTGTCCGCCGGGTTCTCGCCGCGCACCGGCGGTGCCGATCTGCGTGAGTTCGTCGAGATCATCGAGGCGGCGCACAAGGACGTGTTGTTCGTCACCGCGTTTACCTTGCCCGACAGCATTCTCAACGCTCTGTTAGGCAAACCCCACGACGACATCCTGCGGTACGGCCTGCAGAACACCGCCAGCCGCATCACCGGTTTTCACGCCGACCGCACGGCGGAATTCGCCGCCACCGCATTGCTCAATACCGGTCTGGAAGGCTGGCTGCGCGAAAACATGAAGGGCCAGAAGGGCAACTTGCTGGTGCACACCAAAGCGGTGGTCACCGACTTCACCACGGATGCGCCGACGATCATCAGCGGCAGCCACAACCTCAGCGCTTCAGCGAGCAATGGCAACGACGAAAACTATCTGATCATTCGCGGCGACACCGACCTGGCGGATCGTTACGGCCTCGAACTGCTGCGGTTTTACGAGCATTACCGCTTTCGCTATTTCGCGAAGAAACTGGCGTTGAAGCAGGTGAGTCCGTTGGCTGTGGATGACAGCTGGACCAACGATTACTACCTCGAAGGCGATTTGCGGCAGCTGTCGCGGTTGCGCTTTGCCGGGCGCTGATAGCGCGCTGGAACAACTCCTTCAGCGGCTATTCGATGTGTTTTACAGATTTTGAAATGATTTGCCGCTGTAGGAAATGTTCCCAAAGCCTGTACGCTCCAAGGCCATTTTTCATTCAGGATTTGCATGAACACCCTCTCGGAGCCTCCCAGTTTCAGCTTCCCCTCGCGCCATGGCGCGGTCTTGACGCACTCGCAGCATCCAGTTTTTCGACTCCCGACCATCGTTGATAACGCGGCTTTAGCGCCTTCGCGTTGCACTTTGCCGTGTCCGGCTGCCTGAATTCACTGAGAGAGATAGAGACGTTTTATGGAATGGTTAGCGGATCCCACGGCCTGGTTGGGCTTGTTGACATTGATCGTGCTGGAACTGGTGCTGGGTATCGACAACCTGGTGTTCATCGCCATCCTCGCGGACAAGCTGCCGCCGCATCAGCGTGACCGTGCGCGGATCATCGGCCTGTCGTTGGCGCTGATCATGCGTCTGGGCCTGTTGGCGAGTATTTCCTGGCTGGTGACCCTCACGCAGCCGTTGTTCGAGGTGTTCGACAAGAGCTTCTCCGGCCGAGACCTGATCATGCTGTTCGGTGGTGTGTTCCTGTTGTTCAAGGCAACGATGGAGTTGCACGAACGACTGGAAGGCCACGTTGGCGAGCGATCGAGCAACACAGCCTATGCGCTGTTCTGGCCGATCGTGGCGCAGATCGTGGTGCTCGACGCGGTGTTCTCGCTCGACGCGGTGATTACCGCCGTGGGCATGGTCGATGAGCTGGCGGTGATGATGATCGCGGTAATCATCTCGATCGGTCTGATGATCGTCGCGAGCAAGCCGCTGACGCGCTTCGTCAACGCGCACCCGACGGTGATCATGCTGTGTCTGGGCTTCTTGATGATGATCGGTTTTGCCCTGACCGCTGAAGGCCTGGGTTTCCACATCCCGAAAGGTTATCTGTACGCCGCCATCGGTTTCTCGATTCTGATCGAGGTGTTCAACCAGATCGCCCGGGCCCGTCGCAAGCGCTCGATGCAGGGCCTGCGGCCGATGCGCGAGCGCACCGCTCACGCGGTGATGCGCCTGCTGGGCGGACGCAAACTGGCGGCGGAAGAGGTTGGCGAGGAGATCTCTGACCTGCTTGACGACGGTGACGCGCCAAGCGCGGAACTGTTCGACCGTCGCGAGCGGGTGATGATCAGCGGCGTATTGCAACTGGCCGAGCGCCCGATCCGTCGCTTGATGACGGTACGCGCCGATGTCGACAGCATTGATCTGGCTGACGACGCCGAAGCGATTCGCACCAAGCTGATGCATTCCTCTTACTCGCGTCTGCCGCTGATTCGCCACGGTGCGGTGGATGAGCCACTGGGTTTTGTGCACAAGAAAGAATTGCTCAAGGAATACCTCGCCGGCGTTGAACCGAATCTTGAGCATCTGGCGCGCAAGACGATCAACCTGCTCGACAGCTATTCGATCCTCAATGCGCTGGAGCAGATGCGCGCGGCATCGACGCACATTGCCTTCGTGGTCAACGAATTCGGTGATTTCGTCGGCGTGCTGACGATGACCGACATTCTTGAATCGATTGCCGGTGAGTTGCCGGACGCCAGCGAAATCGAAGGCCCGGACGTGGTCGAGGCGCAGGGCGGGTTTATCGTCAGCGGCGCGTTGAACCTGGCGCGAGTGCGACAACGTACCGGGTTTGGCGCCGAAGCGACTGAGGACTATCAGACCATGGCGGGGCTGGTCATGAGTTTGCTGGATCGTCTGCCGGTTATTGGTGATCGTCTGGAACTCGATGGTTGGCACATGACGGTCAAAGCAGTGGAAGAGCGGCGGGTGACGCGGGTGCTTTTGGTGCGCGCCAGCGCTTAAAAGTATTGTCGACCGTAAGGCCCCATCGCTGGCAGGCCAGCTCCCACAGGATTTGGTGTCGGACTCGGAATTTTTGAGCGCCATCGAACCTGTGGCTGGTTTGCCAGCGATGACAATCTGTCCGCCTATGTAGATGTCACTGGGGACTATTCAGTCTGCATGTTCAACACAGGCTCCGCAGGCGTGCCCGAGGGACAGTGCGCAGAGTACGAAGTGTTCGGCGCAACCACGCCATATCATGCCGGTGCCTATGCGGAGTCGATGGAGCTTTGATCTTGCCGATGTGCTCGGCGAAATCCCGTGCGAGCGTTTCTTCAGTGCCGATGCCTTTGAGCTTCTTCACCAGTTTGCCGTTCTTGTAAAACAGCACCGTGGGCGTCCCCGTTACCAGCGGATGGCGCGGCGACTCGCGGGTATTGAGCATGTAGATATTGGCGCGATGCCGATATGGCTCGGCTGTCTGGCGAAAGATCGGGCCGGCCCACTCGCAGGCGGGGCAGTGCTCGTTGGCGAAATACAGGATCACCGGACGCCAGGTTTTCAGGGCTTTGCGGTAGGTGGGGGGCAACGTGAAGAGGGGGATATTCGCGCTCATGAGCCTGTCCTTTTCGGGCGTCGTTGAATCAGGTGACGGTAAACCTGCCCGGACACTGCGCCTACTGTCAGAGTTGACAGGTGTAACCCGCGCGGTTTTGTGTCAGGTGCCCTGAAATGTGGCGCGAATACCCGCCGTGTGTAGCCTACGGTAGCGTGTCTTCAGGAGGCCTTACGTAACAGCGCCTCCCTGCCTTTTTGCATCTCTTTGATTTCGAAAACATTTCGCTTCGTCGCAGATTCTCGTCCAATCCTGTGGCACACTTTCTGCTGTCTATTCCGTAGTAACAAAACGAGTTCCGGTATAGCGGAATAAACAACCTCTGGAGTGCTTGCCATGCATCGCCGACCTTCCTTGTTCAAAGCGTGTGTTTTTGTTCTTGCGGCTTCGTCCGCTGTCATGGGCACGGCCCAGGCGGCCGACAGCAAGCTCGACAGTGTTCTGGCCCGTGGCAAATTGATTGTCGGTACTGGCAGCACCAATGCGCCGTGGCACTTTCAGGGCGCGGACGGCAAGTTGCAGGGGTTTGATATCGACATCGCGCGGATCGTCGCCAAAGGTCTGTTCAACGACCCGAGCAAAGTCGAGTTCGTCGTGCAGTCGTCTGATGCGCGGATCCCCAATCTGCTCACCGACAAGGTCGACATGAGCTGCCAGTTCATTACCGTTACAGCCAGCCGTGCGCAGCAAGTGGCGTTCACGCTGCCGTACTACCGCGAAGGTGTTGGTCTGCTGCTGCCGAACAACAGCAAGTACAAGGAAATCGAAGACCTGCAAGCCGGCGGCGACAGCGTCACCGTGGCGGTGCTGCAAAACGTCTATGCCGAAGAATTGGTGCATCAGGCCCTGCCCAAAGCCAAGGTCGATCAGTACGACAGCGTCGACCTGATGTACCAGGCGGTGAACTCCGGTCGCGCCGATGCCGCTGCCACCGACCAGTCCTCGGTCAAGTACCTGATGGTGCAGAACCCTGGCCGCTATCGCAGCCCAAGCTATGCGTGGAGCCCGCAAACCTACGCCTGCGCAGTCAAACGCGGCGATCAGGACTGGCTGAACTTCGTCAACACGGCGTTGCATGAAGCCATGACCGGCGTTGAATTCCCGACTTACGCCGCCTCGTTCAAGCAGTGGTTCGGTGTTGATCTGCCTTCCCCAGCCATTGGTTTCCCAGTCGAATTCAAATGATCCCGTGAGAGTGGGGCGATTTACTTCGCCCCGCTCAAGGTACTGCTGACCATGAACTATCAGTTGAACTTTGCCGCCGTGTGGCGCGATTTCGACACCTTGCTGGCGGGGCTCGGTCTGGGCCTTGAACTGGCACTGGTGTCGATCGCCATCGGCTGCGTGATCGGCCTGCTGATGGCGTTTGCCTTGCTGTCAAAGCATCGCGCCTTGCGGGTGCTGGCTTCGGTGTACGTCACGGTGGTGCGGAACACGCCGATTCTGGTGTTGATTCTGTTGATCTACTTTGCCTTGCCGAGCCTGGGGATTCGTCTGGACAAAATCCCGTCGTTCATCATCACCCTGTCGTTGTATGCCGGTGCGTACCTGACCGAAGTGTTCCGCGGTGGTTTGCTGAGCATCCCCAAGGGCCAGCGCGAAGCCGGGTTGGCCATCGGTCTCGGCGAGTGGCAGGTCAAGGCCTACGTCACGGTGCCGGTGATGTTGCGCAATGTCTTGCCGGCACTGTCGAACAACTTCATTTCGCTGTTCAAGGACACCTCGCTGGCCGCCGCGATTGCGGTGCCGGAGCTGACCTATTACGCGCGCAAGATCAACGTCGAAAGCTACCGGGTGATTGAAACCTGGCTGGTGACCACGGCGTTGTATGTCGCGGCCTGTTACCTCATTGCCATGCTGCTGCGTTACCTCGAGCAGCGTCTGGCAATCCGCCGATAGGAGGCTGCGATGTACGAATCTCCCAGTTGGTTACATGAATTGTGGGTCGCGCGTGAACCGCTGTGGCAGGGCTTTTTGACCAGTGTGCAAGTGTCGGCGCTGGCGATCCTGCTCGGCACTGTGCTCGGCGTGGTCACCGGTCTGGTGCTGACCTACGGCAAGTTCTGGATGCGCGCGCCGTTCCGTTTTTACGTCGACCTGATTCGCGGTACACCGGTGTTTGTATTGGTGCTGGCCTGCTTCTATATGGCGCCGGCACTCGGTTGGCAGATCAGTGCATTTCAGGCTGGGGCCTTGGGGCTGACGCTGTTCTGCGGCTCCCACGTCGCCGAGATTGTCCGTGGTGCGCTGCAAGCCTTGCCGCGCGGGCAGATGGAAGCGAGCCAGGCCATCGGCCTGACGTTCTATCAATCCCTCGGCTACGTACTGTTGCCTCAGGCATTGCGGCAGATCCTGCCGACCTGGGTCAACTCGTCCACCGAAATCGTCAAGGCCTCGACCTTGCTCTCGGTGATCGGCGTCGCCGAATTGCTGCTCAGCACGCAACAGATCATCGCCCGGAACTTCATGACTCTGCAGTTCTACCTGTTCGCCGGTTTTCTGTTCTTCGTCATCAACTACGGCATCGAATTACTCGGCCGGCACATTGAAAAGCGGGTGGCCCTGCCATGACTCAAGCTCAAGTTTCCCCACAGAATCAGGCGTTGCTGGACATCCGTGGCCTGCACAAACAGTACGGCGCAGTCGAAGTGCTCAAGGGTGTCGATCTGAGCATGCAGCGCGGCAACGTAGTGACGCTGATCGGCTCCAGCGGATCGGGCAAGACCACGCTGCTGCGTTGCGTGAACATGCTCGAAGAATTTCAGGGCGGACAGATTCTGCTCGACGGTGAATCCATCGGTTACGACGAGGTCAACGGCAAGCGCGTTCGGCATGCGGAAAAAGTCATCGCCCGCCATCGCGCGATGACCGGCATGGCGTTCCAGCAGTTCAACCTGTTCCCGCATCTGACCGCGTTGCAAAACGTCACCCTGGGCCTGCTCAAGGTCAAGAAGATGCACAAGGACGAAGCCGTGGTGCTCGCCGAAAAATGGCTGGAGCGCGTTGGCCTGCTGGAACGGCGCAATCACTTTCCCGGCCAGTTGTCGGGTGGTCAGCAACAGCGCGTGGCGATCGCCCGGGCGATTGCGATGAACCCGAGTTTGATGCTCTTTGATGAGGTCACCTCGGCCCTCGACCCGGAACTGGTCGGCGAAGTGCTCAACGTGATCAAGGGCCTGGCCGAGGACGGCATGACCATGCTGCTGGTGACCCACGAAATGCGTTTTGCCTTCGAGGTCTCGGACAAGATCGTTTTCATGAATCAGGGGCGGATCGAAGAGCAGGGGCCTCCCAAGGAGCTGTTCGAACGCCCGCAATCACCGCGTCTGGCTGAGTTTCTCAAGAGCACGCGGTTTTAACTTTCGTTTTGAATCAGGAGAAGTTCCCATGAGCATTACCCGTTACGGCACCGGCAGCACCGCCGCGGGCGGCCAGCCCCGTCCATTCGCTCGCGCCGTTGAAGCGGATGGCTGGCTGCATGTGTCCGGCCAGGTGCCGGCGGTGGATGGCGAAATCATTGTTGGCGGCATCGTCGAGCAGACCCACCAGACCATGAAGAACCTGATCGCGATTCTCGAAGAAGCCGGTTATGGCCTGGAAGATGTCGTGCGTGCCGGGGTGTGGCTGGATGATCCGCGGGATTTCAGCAGTTTCAACAAGGTTTTCGGCGAATACTTCAAACCTGAACACGCACCGGCGCGGGCTTGTGTGCAGGCGAGCATGATGGTTGATTGCAAGGTTGAGATCGACTGCATTGCCTACAAGAAGAAAATCTGAGTGAAGCTTCCCCCTCACCCTAGCCCTCTCCCGGAGGGAGAGGGAACTGATCTGTATCGATGCAGAGTCAGCGTTTATCAGTGATTTATGCATCGACACGGTCAGGCTCCCTCTCCCTCGGGGAGAGGGCGGGGGGTGAGGGCAGCAATCCAACTGACACAACCCCTAGGGCCAGTTACCATCCGGCGACTTTGAATGGGAACCACTGAAATGACCGAAGACACCATCAAGCGCCGGGCCCGCGGTCTGGACCGGGCGTTCGATATCCTCGATTTCCTCAAGGAGATCGGCCAGCCGCTGCGCCCGAACGACATCGCCAACGGCATCGGCAGCCCGAAATCCACGGTCTACGAACTGGTCGCTTCGCTGCTGGAGCGGCGGATTCTGGAACCGGTGGGCAAGGACGGTCACGTCTATCTCGGCCGGCAGTTGTACTTTCTCGGTCAGGCGCATTTGCGTCATTTCGACCTCAGTCGCGAAGCCGATCACGCCTTGCAGGAGATCGTCAGCCAGACCCATGAAACCGCGCAGATGTGCCTGCTCAACGGGCGCAAATACACGGTGGCACTGATGAAGGAGGGCGAGCGGCACTTTCGCATTTCTTCCGACATCGGTGAAAACGCCCCGATCCCGTGGACAGCCTCCGGGCGCTTGTTGCTCGCGCATTTGAGCGATCAGCAGATCATCGATTTGATCGACGAAGACGATTACATCCTGCCGGACGGCGAACGCTTGCCGCTGGAGCTGTTCCTGGCGCAAATCCGCCAGGCCGGCATCGATGGATTCTTCTCTTTCGACAGCGTCGCCGACACCTTTACCCATTGCTTCGCCGCCCCGGTCAAAGACCCCCAAGGCGTAGCGATTTGCACCTTGTGCATCGTCGCCCCCCGGGCCGATGCGAAGAACAATTACAACGACTATCGCCGGGTTCTGATCGAGAGCGCCAACAGCCTCGCCCGGCGCATCAACGAATAACCACGGCTGCCTGCCGCCGTGAATACGAGGAGTTCGACCATGACGACTGCCATCAATTCTGCTGTGGAAAAGGGCGACGCCGCCGTCGGCGCGCAACTGGTTCGCGACGTCAGCCTGCCGGCCCTGGTGCTGCACCGCGAGGCGCTCGAGCACAACATCCGCTGGATGCAGAAGTTTGTCAGCGACAGCGGCGCGCAACTTGCGCCTCACGGCAAAACCAGCATGACCCCGGCACTGTTCAAGCGTCAGCTCGACGCCGGCGCATGGGGCATCACGCTGGCCAGCGCTACTCAGACGCGCGCGGCCTATGCTCACGGTGTACGCCGCGTGCTCATGGCCAACCAGTTGGTCGGCACGCCGAACATGGCGTTGATTGCCGATCTGCTCGCCGATCCGTCGTTCGATTTCTATTGCATGGTCGACCATCCGGACAACGTCGCCGATCTCGGCGCCTACTTCGCCTCGCGCGGGGTCAAGCTGAACGTGATGATCGAATACGGCGTGGTCGGCGGGCGCTGCGGTTGCCGCAGCGAGCAGGAAGTCATCGCGCTGGCCAAGGCCATCAACGCGCAACCGGCGCTGGCCCTCACCGGCATCGAAGGTTACGAAGGCGTGATTCACGGCGATCACGCGGTCAGCGGGATTCGTGAGTTTGCGGCGTCCTTGGTGCGCCTGGCCGTGCAGTTGCAGGACAGCGGCGCATTTGCCATCGGCAAACCGATCATCACTGCCTCGGGCTCGGCCTGGTACGACCTGATTGCCGAATCGTTCGAAGCGCAGAACGCCGCCGGGCGTTTCCTCAGCGTGTTGCGTCCGGGCAGTTACGTGGCCCACGACCATGGCATCTACAAAGAGGCGCAGTGCTGCGTGCTCGATCGCCGCAGCGATCTGCACGAAGGTTTGCGTCCGGCACTGGAAGTCTGGGCGCACGTGCAGTCGCTGCCCGAGCCGGGCTTTGCGGTGATCGCGCTGGGCAAGCGTGATGTCGCGTTCGATGCCGGTTTGCCGGTGCCGTTGTTGCGTTACAAGGCCGGTGTGGTGCCGGCGTTGGGCGAAGATGTCGGTGCGTGCAAGGTCACGGCGGTGATGGATCAGCACGCGTTCATGACGGTGGCGCCGGGCGTTGAGTTGCGCGTGGGTGACATCATTTCCTTTGGCACATCGCACCCGTGCCTGACGTTTGACAAGTGGCGCGTGGGTTTGCTGGTGGATGAAGAGTTGTCGGTGATCGAGAGCATGGAAACCTGTTTCTAAGGCCCGAGACCGAGTGGCGGCCAATCGCTGGCAAGCCAGCTCCCACAGGGTTAAGTGTGATGAAAAGATCTGTGTACGACATGAATCCTTGGGAGCTGGCTTGCCAGCGATGAAGCCCGCCCAGACACCCGCGAATCAACAGAGACAGCACAAGATGAACACCCTGAGCCCCCTGGGCCCGAACATCCCGCGCATCGCCCTGATCGGCGAATGCATGATCGAACTGCAGCAGCGCGCCGACGGCAGCCTCCAGCAAAGCTTCGGCGGTGACACCCTCAACACAGCGGTCTACCTGTCCCGCGCTTTGGGCGACAAGGCCGAGGTCGACTACGTCACCGCGCTGGGCGATGACAGTTTCAGCGACGCCATGTGCCAGATCTGGTCCGACGAAGGCATTGGTCTCGATCTGGTCCAGCGCCTGCCCGGGCGTCTGCCGGGCCTGTACTGCATTCAGACCGACGCCAAGGGCGAGCGGCGTTTCCTCTATTGGCGTAACGAGGCGGCGGTTCGCGACTGCTTCACCACCCCGGCTGCCGAACCGATTCTGGCTGCGTTGCCGGATTACGACGTGGTGTATTTCAGCGGCATCACCCTGGCTGTGCTCGGCGCGAAGGGCCGGGAGCGCTTGATCCAGACCCTGATCGATGCGCGTCAACGCGATGCGCGAATTGTCTTCGACAACAACTACCGCCCGCGCTTGTGGGCCTCGGTGGAAGACGCGCGGGCCGCCTATCGCAGCGTTTTGCCCTACGTTGACCTGGCATTGCTGACGGTGGATGACGAGCAGGCGCTGTTCGGTTTTGCCGATTGCGCTGCGGTGTTTGCCGCATACGCACAGTTCGGCACGGCGGAAGTGGTGCTCAAGCGCGGTGCCGAGGCGTGTCTGATTCAGTGTGAGGGTGAGGCGTTCGAAGTGCCGGCGCAGAAGGTCGAGAAGGTGGTGGACACCACGGCGGCGGGGGATTCGTTCAGTGCGGCGTATTTGGCCAGTCGATTGCTGGGCGGCAGTCCGACGGAGGCTGCCGAGGCCGGGCATCAATTGGCGAGCCGGGTGATTCAGGTGCCGGGGGCATTGATTCCGAAACAGGCTTGAATGGCCGCTTGCTGCGCAATCGGTTCGCGAGCAGGCTCGCTCCCACCGGAAAGTGCATTCCAAATGTGGGAGCGAGCTTGCTCGCGAAAGGGCCCTGAAGCCAAGTCTTCAGTCGCGGTAAAACACCTGCACCAGGTGATAACCGAATTTGCTCTTGATCGGCCCATGCACTGTGCGCAGCGGCTTTTTGAAGATCACCGCATCAATCGCGCCGACCATCTGCCCCGGCCGCACTTCACCCAGATCACCACCACGCTTGCCGGACGGGCAGGTCGAAAATTTCTTTGCCAGCACATCAAACGCTTCACCCTTGGCGATGCGTTGTTTGAGCTGTTCGGCTTCTTCGGCGGTTTTCACCAGAATGTGGCGGGCTTGGGCTTTCATCGTGCGATACCTGATAACGGGGTGACGGCGGGGCGCGGATTATGCCTCAAGTCACGGGGTTTGACTGATCATCGTGCGGATCTTGCTGGCGAGTAACTCAATGGCAAAAGGTTTGGCGACCATGTCCATGCCGTCTTCGAGAAAGCCCTGACGCTCGGCAGCTTTCTGCGCGTAGCCGGTCATGAACAGCACCTTGAGCCCCGGTCGATGCTGACGGGCGATCTCCGCCAGTTGCCGGCCGTTCATGCCCGGCAGGCCAACATCGGTGACCAGCAGGTCGACGCGCAGATCGGATTCCAGCAGGGGCAGCGCCGTCTTCGCGTCTTCGGCTTCGAACGCCCGATAACCGAGCTCTTTGAGCAGGTCGAGCACCAGCATGCGCACGGCCGGGTCATCTTCAACGACCACCACGGTCTCGCCCGTCGCCGTCGCCGGCGCTTGTTCAGAGGGCGTGATTGCCGGCTGTTCCGCCTCGGCGCCGTACCAGCGCGGCAAGTACAACCGCACGCAAGTGCCCTGGCCCGGCAGGCTGTCGAGGCTGACATGGCCACCGGACTGCTGGGCAAAACCATAAATCATCGACAGCCCCAACCCTGTGCCCTGGCCGATCGGTTTGGTGGTGAAGAACGGATCGAATGCCTTGGAGCGCACGGAGGGCGTCATGCCGGTGCCGTTGTCGCTGACCGCCAGCATCAGGTAGTCACCAGCCTTCACCGGTTCCAGTGTGGTGATGTCACTGCCGTCGAGGTAGACGTTGGCGGTTTCGATCAGCAGTTCACCGCCGTCGGGCATCGCGTCGCGGGCGTTGATCACCAGATTGAGCAGGGCATTTTCCAATTGGCTGACGTCAGTGCTGACCGGCCACAGATTTTCCGCCAGCTTCAGTTTCAGTTCGATCGGATCGCCTTTGGTCCGCAGTATCAGATCTTCCAGCGACGCGATCAGCTCGTTGACGTTGAGCTGTTTGCGGTCCAGCGACTGGCGTCGGGAAAACGCCAGCAAGCGATGGGTCAGGGCCGCCGCGCGATTGGCCGACGACACGGCTGCCTCGGTGAAGCGCCCGATCTCGTTGGCCCGTCCGTCGGCTATGTAGCGCTGCATCAGGTCGAGGCTGCCGATGATGCCGGTGAGCATATTGTTGAAATCGTGGGCGATGCCGCCGGTGAGCTGGCCGACCGCTTCCATCTTCTGCGCATGGCGCAACGCATCTTCGGCGCGCTCGCGCTCGAACATCTCGTTCTGCAGACGCTGATTGGCCTGGGCCAGTTGCTCGGTGCGGGCGCTGACGCGCTCCTCCAGCGTCTCGTTGAGATTACGCAACGCTTCTTCGGTTTTCTTGCGCTCGGTTTCATCGATGACAAAGATGTAGAAACCGTTGACCGCGCCATCGGCACCGTGGCGCGGCAGGTAGTTCATCAACGCATGGCGGCTGCTGCCATCCCGGTGCGTGGTGTACAGACTGAACGAACACGGCCTGCCGGCCAGCGCTTCGGCGATGTATGGCGCGCGCAAGAAGTAGGCTTCTTCGCCGATCACTTCGCGAATGGTGCGGCCGTAGAGTTCCTGCGGCGTCAGCCCATACCAGTCCAGATAGGCGGCGTTGTTCAGGCGAAAGCGTTCTTCGTGGTCGACGTAGCTGATCAGGATCGGCATGGCGTTGATGATCAACTGCAGTTCCGTCTGGCTCTGGCGCAAGGCCTGTTCGGTGTGTTTGCGCTCGGTCAGGTCCAGCGCCGCACCGAGGAAGCGCACGGGCCGACCATGGTGATCCTTGTAGCAACGGCCACGGGCAAACACCCAGCGCAGCACGCCGTCGGGCTGCAGCAGCCGATACTCCTCGGCGTATTCGGTGCCGTGGGTGATGCAGTGTTTGATGCTGCGGGCGATCAACGCGCGGTCTTCCGGGTGCACGCCCTGCAAGTAATCCGTGATGGGTAACCGACTGGCCTGCG
This sequence comes from Pseudomonas sp., assembly GCF_049300855.1. Taxonomy (GTDB): domain Bacteria; phylum Pseudomonadota; class Gammaproteobacteria; order Pseudomonadales; family Pseudomonadaceae; genus Aquipseudomonas. The sequence continues at coordinate 137,902 of NZ_JBAQKH010000029.1, forward strand.
CCGGATCAACGCCATGCAATTGGGCGAAATGCGCGTCGGCGATGAAGCGGTCTTCGCCGATGTCCCAATCCCAGGTGCCCACGGCATCGGTTGCGGCCAACGCCAGTTGCAGGCGTTCTTCGGTTTGCCGTTGCGCCTTGAGGCTGTCTTCGGAGCGTTGCTGCAATTCCAGGGCGATGCGCCGGCGCTCGTTGGTTTCGATGGCCGTGACGAGAATACCGGCCACTTGCGCGGTTTCATCGCGGATCGGGCTGTAGGTCAAATCCAGCCAGAAGTCGGAATCCTTGCCATCCCGTTGCAGGGTAAAGCGGCGTTCGCTGTAGGTGCGCACCTGGCCTTGTAGGACGGCGCTGTAAATCGGGTCGGTAAAGTCGCGAAGTTCCGGCCATATAAGGTGCGCCGGCTGTCCGAAAGCGTGCGGATGCTTGTGGCCGGCGAGCAGGGCGAAGCCGTTGTTGTAGATCTGCGTGAGCTGCGGCCCCCACAGCAGCAGCATCGGCATCGGCGAGTGCAGCACGATGTCCACCGCCGTGCGCAGGCTTTGCGGCCAGCCGCTGGCAGCGCCCAGCGGGCTGCGGCTCCAGTCGGTGCGGGCAATCAGCGCCTGAGCGTCGTCGGTGTTCGGTACAGCATTCATTGCATCAGTCCTGAGCGTGGTTCGGTGAGGCGACGTCTATCATTGTTGCAGTTGAGCTGCGCGTGTCGCAGGCCATTTCTGTTCATTGAATGCTTCGCGGGTGCTTTTTGCCATGGAAATCGATGCACTGTTGTCAGTTTTGTCCAATAAAAACGGTTCGGATCTGTTCCTCTCCACGGGCGCGCCGCCGAGTGCGCGTGTCGACGGTGTGCTGACAGCGCTGAGCGAACAGCCCTTCAAACTCGGCGACACTGCCGCTATAGCCGCCTCCCTGATGGACGCCGAGCAGCGCCGGGAGTTCGACCGGGATCTGGAAATGAACCTGGCGATTTCGCGAACGGGCATTGGGCGTTTTCGTGTGAACATTTTCAAACAACGTAACGATGTATCGATCGTCATTCGCAACGTCAAACTCGACATACCGCGTTTCGCTGATTTGAAACTGCCAGCGGTATTGCTCGAAACCGTCATGCTCAAGCAAGGACTGATCCTATTCGTCGGTGCCACCGATTCCGGCAAGTCGACGTCTCTGGCGGCGCTGATCGATCACCGCAATCGCCACAGCACCGGGCACATCATCACCATCGAGGATCCGATCGAGTACATCCATCGCCATCAGCGTTCGATCATCAATCAACGGGAAGTCGGGGTCGATACGCGCAGCTTCCACGCCGCTTTGAAAAACACCCTGCGTCAGGCCCCGGACGTGGTGCTGATCGGCGAAATACGTGACCGTGAAACCATGGAGCATGCCTTGGCATTTGCCGATACCGGGCATCTGGTGCTGTCGACGTTACACGCGCACAACGCCAATCAGGCACTGGAGCGGATCATCAACATGTTCCCGGAAGAGCAACGGCCACAGTTGTTGCACACGCTGGGCAATAATCTGAAAGCATTTATCTCGCAGCGGTTAGTGCGCACTGTTGATGGGCAGCGAAGGGCGGCTGTCGAGGTGTTATTGGGCACTCCGACAATTGCTGATTCGATCCGCCGCAATGAGTTGGGCGAATTGAAAAGTCTCATGGAAAAATCCGCAGAGTCGGGCATGCAGACCTTCGATACAGCACTGCTGCGGTTGGTCGAAGAGCGCGCGATTACAGTGGATGAGGCATTGAAACATGCGGACTCGGTCAATAATTTAAGGCTTGGTATAAAGCTGAAAGTTGAGTCTGTAGGGGGGGCTGATATGTCTACAGGTGATTGGGGGTTGGTGGAGTAAGTTGAATGCCGAAAAATATCGTTGGGTTGGGGGGGTGAAACGTGGGCTTATATTTAATTAGTTGAAAGTTTTTCTGTTTTTATTAAGTTTGGCTTGCTGTTCTAGAAGTCATAATTAATAAACAGAGTCGTGATATGAAGAATCGATGTGATTTGAACAAGATGTCCGGATTGATTGCTGTCGATAATGTGCGTAGTTCTGCTGCAGACGAAGCGGAGCGGAGGGTATTGATCGATCAGTTGAAGAAGTTCAGGAGCGCAATGCAAGAAAATGAAGCGCTTGATTTATCGAAAACTAGCGACTGGGGTATGAGGCTGTGGCCAGAGTCCTCTTTCGGGCGCTTGCAGAAACCCGCGAGTGAAATGCTTGGGGCACTGATAAAACTGATGAGTTCAACGCTGTACAGCAGGGTGACGTCATCGGGGGAGCTTCAGGTATATCTGTTTGAAGAAGGCTGGGTGGATGTGACGCACAACGTTAAACATAATGCCGAGGCCATTGTTGAACTTGAGCGGATAGTTGCAATTGCCAAGGATCTCGGCGGCTTTGTTTACAGTGATAACACAGTGCTGCTCTCACAATGGTTAAGCTTTCACGGGTTCAACGTACCGGATGACAGCACAAAACTTGATAATTTAATTGGTTTTCTTGAATGGAAGTGGCCTGAGGCGGATAACTTTGCCAACTATTGGGAGCAGATAACAGGTTTCAATGATGGATCGATCGCCTTGACGCCGCTTCAGTGTGCCGAGATCCGTGCGTTGACTGAAAAAAAGGTTCCAGCGGGTGAGAGCTTGCTTGGCAGTATTTTTAAACGGGTCAAGCCATATAATACTGTTACTGTCGATTGGAATAGTGCGAATGAGGTCATAGCGATTTTGCTTCGCCATTCCACCTCGCAGAAACTTGCCAGGGAATATATCGAGGCATTGGGCTGGTGGGGGGCAACGGCATCCCAACAAGTTGATGAAGACGACCTTGCGCAAGTCTTACTGACCGCTATTATTTTGCAATCGGATCCCTCTATCGGGATAAGCAGAAAGCGTAATTGCATTGGGCGGTTTGATATTTACGATCCTGGTTCAATGGCTGACAAGCCTTTGTATACGCTTCGTGAAAATTTTGAGGCTTATCTCGTTGCAGAGGGTCACTGGCACTCGATCGTCCCCTTGATTTCTCATTTGCTGTTGGCTCACTTGGCACCCGGACTGCTGGTGAAAAACCTGCCGGCGGCGCTTCATGTCGGCTCGATAGGCTGGGTGACTTTTTGCCAAGCGCTAAATTTTGTCGAGGTCAATCGAAGAGGATCCTCGCGCTTCATGTCTTATGAGCAGATCATGAAGTTCGCAAATATGGAGACGGTTAGTCCTGTACTGGGGCAACTTCAGGGTATTGCTGCTATCGACCCGATCATTGACTGGGCATTGATCAACGAGGTCATCACTCATGAAAACCTCAACACCTCTGCTACTGCTGCAGCCCAAAGTGCACTGGATGCCTATAAAGCTCATGTCGATGCAATGGTCTTTGGAGTCAAGGCGTTTGCGGCGCCCCCTCCTAATCGAAAACGATTGGCGATGACCGCCTTGAAGCAGGCAGTACCCAACTGTGATTTTATCGAACAACCGCTGTTACGCCCGGAAGCCTTCTCTGCGATGAGGGTATCGATGCTTGATCTGCATATCGAAGGTTTATTGACATCCGCGAAATGGGATTGGAATAAAGAGCCCAATATATTTAATGCCTATCCCGAGCTGTTGCTGTTGCCTCCGATCAAGCCGATGTTCGAAGCGGAATTGGCCAGTTATCACAAAGATATTCATAAGGCTATGGGTTCGAATATAAAATTGGCTATAGCCGGAATGCCTCGTGTCGATCGGGAAATATTTGCTTCCAGCAAGATCACTTTTTTTACTGTTCGGCCCTCGGTCGCCGAGCTGCACTATCCCTCATCGAGCAATTACAATCTGGTGGGTGTGGGTAATAAACCAACTGAAAATATCGAGGTTCAGTTAAAGAAGGATCAAGCGGTAGGGCGGTTTGGCGTGATCATGATAGCGTCCTACGGCAATAATCAGACGTTATGTTATGAAATGTTCACCTTGCTGGGTGAGTGCAGAAGGAATGACGAGTTAGGCAAACTGATTGTCTACACTAAAAAAATGAATATGCTTGGCAGGGTAGAGTACAAAGGGAAGCTAAATGATGCATCTTTTCCATTGCCCGCAACGCATAATGTGCCGACTGATTTCGATAGCTACATCGTCGGGACAAAACCTGTGCAGAATGCTTCAGGGATCATGGTCATAGAAAAGCTCGGTTCAGTCCCGGCGCCAACATCCACAACGAAAACGGCTCGTAATTCTTATCAGTTTTTTGTCAATGAGCACATCGAGAATATTGCCCGCTTTGTAATGGAAAACAGACCGTTGGGCAGTCTTCAGGATTTCAGGGATGTATTTACCGAGTACACAGATAAAGAGCGTACAGCCAATACATATAAAGAGCTGTTGACCTATATTATTAATTTGTGCGTTCCATTCAAAAAATGCATCGAGGATTTGGCGTCTGGAAATAAAAATCAGGTTGTTGATGGGGTTTATGCATGTACGATGGATGCCATCGGTATATTTTTTACTGTATTGGGTGCGCCGGCGAAAATTTTGCACATCGCAGCCAAGACAGTATCACTGACCGCAAAAATCGGCAGCCTGGTCAGGTTTGGCATGTCGCTTACGGTTTCTACCTTCAACCCGATTGATGGATTACCGACCGCGGGTTACCAAGCGTCCAAAGCATTGTTTAAGAGTGTCATGCATTTAGGTGTGTCAGGAGTGAAGGTGGTGGAGGCTGCTGTTGTCCAGATGGGCAGGTTGACCGGTACTGCGCAGGATTTTCACAAACTGTCGAGTGCGGCAGGTCTGGGGCTTGGTAAGTGGCGTCCCGTGGGAAGTACGGCGGCAGCTTTGAATGTTTGCGCGATCAATAAAAGTAGTCAGTGGTTTGCAGTCAACCGTCTGGGTAAGCCATGGGGAAAGCGACTTGTTAATTTCGATCATCAACAGAAATTCAGTTTGCCGCTGCTACAAAAGCCGATACCGGATATTTTTACGAGTCATATTATAGAGCGCAGCTTGACAGCAGCCCGCTTGAAAATTGACAACGCAATTGATGTGCTGCGGTCTCCCAACTTGAACTTCAAAACTGACCTCGCGATCGGACTGTTTTTGGGCAGTACCCCGGCTGCGCGTGATGGCTTATCGAATTTATTAGGTGCAATCAGGCTGGATTTTGGCGGCATTTCCGCGAGTAACCTTTACCTGGACGTTTTTAAAGTCGATGACAGCATCATCCAGGTAAACCCTTTCGATTATGGTAAGTGGAAAAATGCGGGTGCGCAGGAGAGGAAGCATTTGCGTTACATGACGGTCAATACGATCAACTTCAATCAGCGATTCAGCTTGTCGGGTTATGGCGAAATCGCGGATGACCTCATTCATGAAATGACACGGGTTACCCCTGCCAAGACCAGTCTGGTCACAGCAGAAAGCGCGACTATCGACGGCAAGATAGGCCTGGATGTCGCACCGCTGCTAAACCTGGCGAAGGGACGCCACCGGCGAACGGAGATGAGCGGCGCTGACGATTTCTACAACAGTGATCAAGCGCTCGCCAATGCGGACTCGCTAGCGCTTACGGTGGCATTGCTCAGTCTGTTGAAAACGGACGAAGCCCTGTTTTCGGTGACCGTCGGCGTCATGCGTGCAGCAATTAATGCCAGTGCGAATCAGCCGATTACGGGTGAAATTGTGGTCAGCCTGAACTAAAACTGTGCAACGCGAATTTCATCTTTGAATGACCTCGATCGCGCCCAGTTCCGGCCGATCCCGAAACTGTTCCAACGCTTCGGGGTTGGCCAGAGCGTCAGTGTTTTTCACCGGTTGCCCGTGCACCACGTTTCTTACGGCAAGTTCAACGATCTTGCCGCTGATGGTGCGCGGTATATCAGTGACGGCAACGATCTTCGCCGGCACATGCCGCGGCGTGGTGTTGGCGCGAATCACCTGACGGATCTGCGCCTGCAGTGGTTCATCCAGTTCGACGCCGTCCTGCAAGCGTACAAATAGCACCACCCGCACGTCATCCTGCCATTGCTGGCCGATGGCGACGCTGTCGAGTACTTGCGGGAGTTTCTCCACCTGCCGATAGATTTCCGCCGTGCCGATGCGCACACCACCGGGGTTGAGCACCGCGTCAGAGCGGCCGTGGATCAGCATGGCGCCGTGGGGCAGTTGTTCGGCGTAGTCACCTTGCGCCCAGACGCCTGGGAAGAGGCTGAAATACGATTGCCGCAACTTGCTGCCATCGGGGTCATTCCACAGCCCGATCGGTATCGCCGGAAAGTGCCGGGTACACACCAGCTCACCCTTTTCGCCGATCACGGGTTGACCGGCGTCATTCCACACTGCCACGGCCATGCCCAGACTTTTGCCCATGATTTCGCCACGCCTGACCGGTGACAGCGGGTTGCCGTTGACGAAGCACGAGACGATGTCCGTGCCGCCGGACATCGAGGCCAGGCACACGTCGGCTTTGACGTCACGGTAGACATAGTCGTAACTTTGCGGCGACAGGGCAGAACCGGTACAGAGCAGGGTTTTCAGAGTGCCCAGGTCATGACTTTCGCGCGGTTTGCAGCCGCTGCTTTCGAGTGTCGCAAGGAACTTGGGGCTGGTGCCGAATACAGTGATGCGCTCATCGTCGATCAAGCCCAGTAAGCGCTCGGTTTCGGGATAAAACGGTGAGCCGTCGTACAACACCACGGCGCTGCCGACGGCGAGGGCCGAGACCAGCCAGTTCCACATCATCCAGCCACAGGTGGTGTAGTAGAACAGCCGGTCACCGGGGCCGAGATCGCAATGCAGACCGTGCTCCTTGACGTGTTGCAACAGCACGCCGCCGGTGCTGTGAACGATGCATTTCGGCACGCCCGTAGTGCCGCTCGAATAGAGCACGTAAAGCGGATGATTGAACGGCACCGGGACAAAATCCGGCTCGCCGGCGGCTTGGTAGAAGTCATCCCACAGGCTGACTTCGGCGTCGGTCCGGTAATCCTCGGCGCGAGCTTGCGGGCGCGCGTACGGCACGATGATCAACTGTTGCAGCGAGGGCAGTTGTTGCAGGATTTCGTTGAGCTTGTCGGTCTGGTCGATTGCTTTGCCGGCGTACCGGTAGCCGGCGCAGGTGATCAGCACTTTCGGATCGATCTGGCCGAAACGGTCGATCACCCCGTGGGTGCCGAAGTCCGGCGACGAGCACGACCAGATTGCGCCGAGACTGGTGGTCGCCAACATTGCCACGAGGGTTTGCCAGGTGTTGGGCATGCATGCTGCCACCCGATCACCGAGGCCGACGCCGCCGGCTTGCAAACTGGCCTGAAAGCCAGCGACCTGTTCGGCCAGCTCAGCCCAGGTCAACTGTTCACGCTGGCCGTTTTCCGCCACGGCCACGACTGCCACGGCATCGTCGCGACGCCGCAACAGGTGTTCGGCAAAGTTCAGGGTGGCACCGGGAAACCATGTCGCGCTGGGCATCTGTGAGCCCTCACGCAGTACGGCGTCGGGCTGGGTATGGAAGCGAATATCGAAGAAGTCGACGATGTCCTGCCAGAATTCACTGCGCTGCTCGATGCTCCATTGGTGCAGGGCAGGGTAGTCGTCAAGGTGCAGCGAATGACGCTGATTGATCGCACGCCGAAAGGTGTCCATACGCGATTTGGCGATGCGCTGGGGCTCGGGTTGCCAGAGAATTTCGGACATTGGTTTGCCTCTTGTTATCACGCTGAACCTGTGGGAGTGAGCCGGCTCGCGATAGCGGACTGACATTCAACAGCGGTGTCGACTGTTACAGCGCTTTCACCAGCAGGCGCGCTCCCACAGAAAGGGGGGGCTTACTGCGCCAACCACCCGCCATCAATATTCCACGCCGCGCCACGTACCTGACTGCCGGCCTCACTGCACAGAAACAACACCAGTTCCCCCAGATGCTGCGGCGTGACGAACTCCAGCGACGGCTGTTTTTCGGCGAGCAAATCATGCTGCGCCTGCTGCGGATCGACACCCTTGGCCGCACGATCATCGATCTGCTTTTGTACCAGCGGCGTCAACACCCAGCCCGGGCAGATCGCATTGCAGGTGACTTGGCTGGTCGCGGTTTCCAGCCCGACCACTTTGGTCAGGCCGATCACGCCATGCTTGGCGGCAACGTAAGCCGCTTTACCGGTCGAACCGACCTGACCGTGCACGGAAGCGATGTTGATGATCCGCCCCCAACCTTTGGCGCGCATGCCCGGCAGGCTCAACCGGGTGCTGTGAAACACCGACGACAAGTTGATCGCAATGATCGAATCCCAGCGCTCCACCGGGAATTCCTCGACCGCCGCCACATGTTGAATGCCGGCGTTGTTGACCAGAATATCGACCCCGCCAAACTCGCGCTCGGCGTAGGCGATCATCTCGGCAATCTGTGCCGGATCACTGACATCGGCCGGATGATGGCCGACCTTGCCGCCGTATTGTCCGACCTCGGCGATGACGGTGGACGCATCGCCGAAACCATTGAGAATCAGGTTCGCCCCTGCCTTGGCCAGGCTCAGTGCGATGCCCAGACCGATGCCGCTGGTGGAGCCGGTGACCAGTGCGGTTTTGCCCGAAAGAGTCGTCATGAATACCTCACACAATGCCAGTGGCGTAGAAAGTGCCGATCACTACGAAAACCGCGAGGGTCTTGATCAGCGTAATACAGAAAATGTCTTTATAGGCTTCACGGTGGGTCAGGCCGGTGACCGCGAGCAGGGTGATGACGGCGCCGTTGTGCGGCAGGGTGTCCATGCCGCCGCTGGCCATCGCGGCCACACGGTGCAGCACTTCCAGCGGGATGTTCGCCGCGTGGGCGGCCGCGATGAACTGCTCGGACATCGCCGCCAGCGCAATGCTCATGCCGCCCGATGCCGAACCCGTGATCCCGGCCAGCAGGGTAACGGTAATGGCTTCGTTGACCAGTGGATTGGGGATTTGCTTGAGCCAGTCGGCCAGCACCAGAAAGCCCGGCAGCGAGGCGATCACCGCGCCGAAACCATATTCAGAGGCGGTGTTCATTGCCGCCAGCAACGCACCGCTGACAGCACTTTTGCTGCCTTCAGCGAGCTTGCTGCGAATCGCCTTGAAGCCAAACACCAGCACCATGAGGATGCCGATCAGCAGCGCCGCCTGCACGGCCCAGATCGCCGTCAGCTTGGCGATCTCGGTGGTCACGGGCGTGGCCATGCCCGGCAGCGCGAGGCTGTGCGTCTTGCCGTACCACTGTGGAATCCATTGCGTGAACAGCAGGTTCATGATGCCCACCGCCAATAACGGCGACAGCGCGATCCACGGGTTCGGCAGCTTGAGATCTTCAGCGGTTTCCGGTTCATTGCGCAACTCGGTGCCATAGCCTTCACCTGCACGCTGGGCCTTGTTGCGTTGACGCTGCAGAAACAGCATGCCGGTGCAGAACACGAAAATCGTACCGATCACTCCCAGCCACGGCGCGGCCCATGCCGTGGTGTTGAAAAAGGTGCTGGGGATGATGTTCTGGATCTGCGGTGTGCCGGGCAGGGCGTCCATGGTGAAAGAAAACGCGCCGAGGGCGATGGTCGCCGGGATCAGACGTTTAGGGATGTTGCTCTGCCGGAACATCTCGGCCGCAAACGGATACACCGCAAACACCACCACAAACAGCGACACGCCGCCGTAGGTGAGCAGGGCGCAGACCAGCACGATCACCAGCATCGCTTGTCGGGTACCGAGCAAGCGAATCGCCGCCGCGACAATCGAACGGGAGAACCCCGAGAGTTCGATCAACTTGCCGAACACGGCGCCGAGCAGAAACACTGGAAAGTAGAGTTTGATGAAACCGACCATTTTCTCCATGAACACCCCGGTGAACGCGGGGGCGACAGCAGAAGGGTCGGTGAGCAGGACGGCGCCGAGGGCGGCAATCGGGGCGAAGAGGATAACGCTGTAGCCACGGTAGGCGGCCAGCATCAGCAGCGCGAGGGCCGCCAAGGCAATGATCACACTCATGGTGTGTCTCTCCAGAATTGTTATTTTTGTGGGTGAAACAGGTGTGGGAGAGCTGTTAGCGAGATTTGTGCCAGATCTTTAAGTCATTGATATCTAATAGTTATTTATTTTGTTTTGGATGGGGTAATCACAGTTGTCTCCTTTTAGAGACTTTCGACGGCAGGGATGACGCTTTCGCGAGCAGGCTCGCGCCTACTTTTGAGTGCGTTTTCCAGTAGACGCGAGCCTGCTCGCGAAGCCTTTGATCTCGTCCTGAATTGGAGACGTCAGTCTCATTAATGAGATCCGGCAATCCCCAGCGCCAGCATTTTTTTGTAGAGCGTTGATCTTCCCAGCCCTAACCGAGCTGCGGCTTGCGGAACGTTTCCCGCACACTGCGCTAGCGTGGACGCGATTAATTGCCGATCAAAACGCTCTCGCGCCTGTGCGAATGTTTCCTGCTTCAACGGATTTAACGCCGGTGCCGTTGCGTGCTCGACCGGGGTGAACGTGCCGATAGCCGCGCGAATATCGTTTTGCGTCAGCATCAAGTCATCACTGAGCAGCGCCGCCCGCTCAAGCACATTACGCAACTCGCGGATGTTCCCCGGCCATGCATGCTGCCCGAGCAATTCCAGGGCATCACGGTGCAGTTCGTGCTGACTGCGCAATTCTTCGAGGATCGCTTCACTGAGCGCCGGCAGATCATCCAGACGTTCACGCAGTGGTGGCACCTGAATCGGCAGCACGTTGAGGCGGTAATACAAATCGGCGCGGAACTCACCGCGTTTGATCGCGGCTTGCAAGTCCGTCGAGGTGGCGGCGATCACTCGCACGTCACTCTGGATCACTTCGTTGGAGCCTACAGGCTCGAATTCCTTTTCCTGCAACACCCGCAGCAGTTTGCTTTGCAGGGGCAACGGCATGTCGCCGATTTCATCGAGGAACAGCGTGCCGCCCTGCGCAATCTGCAACTTGCCGGTGCGACCCTTACGGTCGGCGCCAGTGAATGCGCCGGGCGCGGTGCCGAAAAATTCAGCCTCGAGCAATGCTTCGGGAATCGCCGCGCTGTTGATGCTGACGAACGCTTTGTGCGCTCGCGGCGAGGCACTATGAATAGCCTGGGCCAGCAGTTCTTTGCCGGTGCCGGTCTCGCCGAGCAGCAACACCGGCGACTCGGCGCTGGCGCTGCGGCGGGCGCGGCGTTTGACTTCAAGGCTGGCGGCGCTGGTACCAATGAAATGCGCGAAGTTGTATTTGGTCTGCCGGGCGCGCAGCAATGAGCGGGTCGAGGCCAGTTCTTCCTGCATGCTCAGGTAGCGTTTGAGCATCGGCGACAGCGTGCGCAATTCATCGAACAGGGCAAAACCGATCGCGCCGATCACCGTGCCGGCGTCGTCGTGGATCGGCAGGCGCATCACCACCAGTGGTTCTTTCGGCGTGTCTTGCATGTCCAGCAGAATCGGCCGCCCGCTGCGCACCACTTCGCGCAGCAGGCTGCCGGGGATCACGCTTTCGCAGGGTTTGCCAATTGCGCCAGCGGCCGACTCCAGACCGAAACGGCGCGCGTAACGCTCGTTCATCCAGACGATATTGGCGTCGCGGTCAACGATCACCGTGCCTTCGCTGGACTGCTCGATGATCTCGAACAGCGAGCGAATTGCCAGGGTGCGAACCCGTTGGTAGTCCTTGAGGCTTTCGGTGGTGTTCATCTGACGGCTGATCCGGGATTTGGGTTGTTAATTCGGGCCCCTTCGCTGGCAAGCCAGCTCCCACAGGAATTTCGCTCGTTCACAAATGTTGTGTACGCCGCAGGCCCCTGTGGGAGCTGGCTTGCCAGCGAAGGCCGCGACTCGGTTGCAAGTCGAACGGCGAGTATGCCTAGCCCGGATGCGCCGCCGCCAACAGCTCTTTGGTGTACGGATGCTGCGGCGCATCGAACACCTCATGACTGGCGCCACGCTCGACCACCTTGCCGTCCTTGATCACGATCATGTCGTGGGCGAGGGCACGCACCACCGCCAGATCGTGGCTGATGAACAGATACGTCAGGCCGTGTTTTTCCTGCAGGTCGCGGAGCAGGGCGACGACTTGTTTCTGTACCGTGCGGTCGAGTGCCGAGGTCGGTTCATCGAGCAGGATCAGCGCCGGTTTCAGCACCAGTGCCCGAGCGATCGCGATGCGCTGGCGCTGGCCACCGGAGAATTCGTGGGGGTAGCGATGACGGCTTTGCGGGTCGAGGCCGACCTCCTTGAGCACGCGGATCACTTGTTCATCGCATTCATCGGCGCTCGATTCGCAGTGCACTTCCAGGCCTTCGCTGATGATCTGCGCCACTGACATGCGCGGGCTGAGGCTGCCGAACGGATCCTGGAACACCACCTGCATCTGCCGCCGCCATGGCCGCAACTGCTTCTGGTTGAGACCGTCGAGCGCTTCACCCTGAAAGCGGATGCTGCCCTCGGAGTCGAGCAAGCGCAGGATCGCCTGACCCAATGTCGACTTGCCAGAGCCGGACTCGCCAACGATGCCCAAGGTCTTGCCGCGCTGGATGTTCAGACTGATGCCGTCCACGGCGCGCAGGTGTTGCTTGCGCTGAAACAGACCGCCGCCGATGAGGAATTCAACCTTGAGGTTTTCCACCTCCAGGACGTTTTCACGGTTATCGCGTGGTAACGCTTCGCCTTCCGGCTCGGCGTTAAGCAACACGCAGCTGTACGGGTGCTGCGGTGCCGTGAACAACGTTTCGCAGGGTGCCTGCTCAACGATCTGTCCGGCCTTCATGACACACACGCGCTGGGCGATGCTGCGCACCAGATTGAGGTCGTGGCTGATCAGCAGCAGCGACATGCCGAGCCGCTGTTGCAGGGATTTGAGCAGCAGCAGGATCTTGCGCTGCACGGTGACATCGAGCGCTGTGGTCGGCTCGTCGGCGATCAGCAATTCGGGTTCGCAGGCCAGGGCCATGGCGATCATGACCCGTTGTCGTTGCCCGCCGGACAGCTGATGGGGATAGGCCTTGAGCCGCTCTTTGGGTTTCTGGATGCCGACCAGTTCGAGCAGTTCGAGAATGCGCTGTTGCGCCGCTTTACCGCCTAGGCCACGGTGCAGCAGAAGGGTTTCGCCGATCTGCTTTTCGATCGTGTGCAACGGATTGAGCGAGGTCATCGGCTCCTGAAAAATCATCGCAATACGGTTGCCGCGCAGTTCACGCAAAACCTTGGGATCGGCGCCGACCAGTTCCTCGCCACGATAGCGAATGCTGCCGGTAGTTTGCGCTTCGCTGTCAGGCAGCAATTGCAGGATCGAGTGGGCGGTCACCGACTTGCCCGAGCCCGACTCGCCAACCAGCGCCAGGCACTCGCCGGGGCGAATGTCCAGGCACAGGTCACGCACCACGTTCTGGCCGTGGAAGGCGACGTTGAGGTTGCGGATTTCTATCAGGTTATCAGTCATGGTCACGCTTCAGGATCGAGGGTCGAAGGCGTCGCGCAACGCTTCGCCGATGAACACCAATAAAGAAAGGATCAGCGCCAGCGTAAAGAACGCCGTCAAGCCGAGCCACGGCGCTTGCAGGTTCTGCTTGCCCTGACCGATCAGTTCGCCCAGCGAGGCACTGCCGGCAGGCATGCCAAAACCGAGAAAATCCAGTGCCGTAAGGGTCGAAATCGCCCCGGTGAGGATGAACGGCAGATAACTTAACGTCGCGTTCATGGCGTTAGGCAGGATGTGCCGGACGATCACCTTGCGATCGGTCAAGCCCAACGCGCGCGCTGCTTTGACGTATTCCAGGTTACGCCCGCGCAGGAACTCCGCACGCACCACATCGACCAGCGCCAGCCATGAAAACAGCGCCATGATGCCCAGCAGCCACCAGAAATTCGGTTCGACAAAACCGGACAGGATGATCAGCAGGTACAACACCGGCAGCCCCGACCACACCTCCAGCAAACGCTGGCCGAGCAGGTCGACCCAACCGCCGTAGTAGCCCTGCAAGGCGCCGGCTGCGATGCCGATCAGAGCGCTGACAACGGTCAGCATCAACGCAAACAGGATCGACACCCGCGCACCGAAAATCACCCGTGCCAACACATCCCGCGCCTGATCGTCGGTACCGAGCCAGTTGACCGAGGTGGGTGGGCTTGGCGCCGGTTTGTTGAGGTCATAATTTGGCGTGTCATCACTGAACGGGATCGGCGGGAACAGCAACCAGCCGCCGTCCTTGCGGATCAGGTTCTGTACATATTCGCTGCGATAGTCGGCCTGAAACGGCAGTTGCCCGCCGAACTCCTGCTCGGTGTGGCGCTTGAGCACCGGGAAGTACCACTGGTCTTGATAGCTGACCATCAACGGCCTGTCGTTGGCGATCAGTTCACCGCCGAGGGTCAGCAGGAACAGACCGATGAACAACCACAGCGACCACCAGCCGCGTCGGTTTTTCTTGAAGCGCTCGAAACGGCGACGGCCTAACGGCGAGAGCTTGAACATCAGGCATTCCTCGCGGCGAAGTCGATGCGCGGATCGACGAAGGTGTAGCAGAGGTCGCCGATCAGTTTTATCAAAAGGCCGAACAGCGTGAAGATGAACAGCGACCCGAACACCACCGGGTAATCCCGGGACACGGCCGCTTCGTAACTCATGCGGCCGAGACCGTCGAGGGAGAAGATCACCTCGATCAGCAACGAGCCGGCGAAGAACACGCTGATGAAGGCTTGGGGAATCCCCGAGACCACCAGCAGCATCGCATTGCGGAATACGTGCCCGTAGAGCACACGGCGCTCGCTCAGGCCTTTGGCCCGGGCAGTCACCACGTACTGGCGGGTGATCTCATTGAGGAACGAGTTCTTGGTGAGGATCGTCAGTGTGGCGAATCCACCGATCACCAGCGCCGTCACCGGCAGCACCAGGTGCCAGAAGTAATCGGTGATCTTGCCGAGGGTCGACAGCGACTCGAAATTATCCGAGACCAGACCGCGAACCGGGAACCAGTTCAACGACGTGCCGCCGGCAAACACCACGATCAGGAACATCGCAAACAGGAACGCCGGCATCGCGTAGCCGATGATGATCGCCGTGCTGCTCCAGATATCGAAATGGCTGCCGTGGTGCACGGCCTTGCGGATGCCCAGCGGGATCGATACCAGATAGGTGATCAGCGTTGCCCATAATCCGAGGGAAATGGTCACCGGCATTTTTTCCAGAATCAGGTCGGTGACGGTTGCGCCGCGAAAGAAGCTCTTGCCGAAGTCCAGTTGGGCGTAGTTCTTGAGCATCAGCCACAGGCGTTCATGGGCGGGTTTGTCGAAACCGTATTGTTTTTCAATGTCCTTGATCAATTGCGGATCGAGGCCACGGCTGGCGCGCGAGGTGCCGCTCATGGTTTCGCCCGTGCCACCGCCGACATTGCCGCCGCCGATGCCTTGCAGATGGGCGATCGCCTGTTCCACCGGGCCGCCGGGCGCGGCCTGAATAATGACGAAATTGACCAGCAGGATGATCACCAGCGTCGGGATGATCAGCAGCAGACGCCGCAGTATATAAGCCCACATCAGTGCGGCCCTCCGGGTCTGCCACGGCGGATTTTCTCGGCGGTCATCTGTTGGTTGGTCAGCGCGGTACTGCTGATTTCCCACCAGCTCTCGATCGCTTCGTCATTGCTCGCCTGAACCGTCGGGATACCAAAACGGTTCCACCACACGGTCGAGGTGCCCGGCGGGTAATAGTTGGGAATCCAGTAGTAGTTCCATTGCAGCACCCGATCCAGCGCGTGGGCGTAATGCAGCATGTCGGATTGTGTGGAGGCGCGGATCAGGCCATTGATCAGCGTATCCACCGCCGGGTTTTTCAGCACCATGTAGTTGTTGGCACCGGGGTCGTTGGCCGAGGCGGAGCCAAAGTAATTGAGTAATTCGCCACCCGGAGAGGTGGTCACGGGATAGCCGGTGACGATCATGTCATAGTCCCGGCTCATCAGCCGATTGACGTACTGCGAAGAGTCGATGCGGCGGATATCCAGGTTGATGCCGATCTGTTTCAGCGTGCGTTTGTACGGTAACAACAGGCGATCCATGCCGTTCTGGCTGACCAGGAAGGTGAAGCTCAATGGCTCGCCCTCGGCATTCACCAGTTGATCGCCATCGGGTTTCCAGCCGGCTTGCTCAAGCAGTTCGAGGGCTTGTAACTGCTTGTCGCGGATCAGCCCGCTGCCATCGGTTTTCGGCGCTTCGAAGACACTGGTGAAAACTTCATCGGGAATCTGCCCGCGCAGCGGTTCGAGGATCTTCAGTTCCGCCGCATCCGGTAGTGCACGAGCCGCCAGATCGGTGTTGGAAAAGTAGCTTTGCTGGCGGATGTACAGGTTGCGCATCATCTGCCGGTTGCTCCACTCGAAGTCCCAGAGCATGGCCAGCGCCTGACGCACACGGCGATCCTTGAACATCGGTTTTTGCAGATTGAACACGAAGCCCTGGGCCGATTGCGGCGCTTGCGTGGCCAGGTGAGCCTTTTGCAAACGACCATCGCTCAGGGCCGGGCTGTCGTAGCCGATTGAATAGCCGGTGGCCGAGAACTCACGGTTGTAGTCATAAGCGCCGCCGCGCAGCACCTGTCGAGCGACGTCGGTGTCGCCGAAGTATTCGATGCTGAAATGGTCGAAGTTGTAGAGGCCGCGACTGACCGGCAGGTCCTTGCCCCACCAGTCTGCATTGCGTTCGAACGTAATGCTGCGCCCCGAGTCGACCTTGCCGACGCGATAGGGACCACTGCCAAGCGGCGGCTCATAGCCACCGCCGCCAGCGAAATCGCGACTCTTCCACCAATGTTCGGGAAACACTGGCAGGGTCGCGATGTCCAGCGGCAGGGTGCGGTTTTCGTTGTTCTTGAAGTCGAAACGCACGATTAGCGGTGCTTCCACTTCGACGTCTTTGACATCGGCGAACTGCGTGCGATAACGCAGGCTGCCTTGGGTCATTAATAGATCATAGGTGTAACGCACGTCTTGCGCGGTGATCGGTTTGCCATCAGCGAAGCGCGCCTTTGGATTGATGAAGAAACGCAGAGACAGCCCGTCATCCGAACGCTCCATTTTTTCCGCCACCAGACCATAAACGGTGTAGGGCTCGTCCATCGAACGTTGCGCCAGCGGTGAGTACAACAGACCATCGATCTGGGTGACGCCAATGCCTTTGTCGATGTAGGGCAGGACATGATCGAAGTGACCAATCTCGATCGCCGAACGACGCATTGTTCCGCCCTTGGGCGCTTGCGGGTTGGTGTAGTCGAAGTGGCTGAAGCCGGGAGCGTATTTGGCCGGCTCGCCATAAACGGTCAACGCGTGTTGCGGTGCCGCGTTCACGCCGGTGACGCCCGACAACAGGGTGAGGGCGGTAAGCATCAATGTGGGGAAAAGCAGTCGCATTGTCAGCCTTGGAGCGAGAAATCGATAAGCGCAATTTGTACGCGAGAGGCGCGTCTGTCGCCAGCCGTATGTGTAACTGAAACACAACGGCCCACCAAATGGCGGGCCGTTGGGGAGCAATCAGGCGATCAATCAGTCCTGACGGCTGGTGACTTCCAGCAGGTGATAACCGAACTGAGTCTTCACCGGGCCTTGCACGACGTTGATGGGCGCGCTGAAAACCACAGTGTCGAATTCCTTGACCATCTGGCCAGGACCGAAAGAGCCCAGGTCGCCGCCCTGACGGCTGGATGGGCAAGTGGAGTTGGCCTTGGCGACTTCGGCGAAATCAGCGCCGCCTTCGATCTGGGCCTTGAGTTCGTTGCACTTGTCTTCGCTGGAAACCAGGATGTGGCGGGCAGTGGCTTTAGCCATGGGGAAAATCTCCAATCTATTTCAGTAAAGTGTGGAGCCTACCGGATTCAGTGGGCGAATTCTCGGCAAAGTTCCGTTCGGTGGTCCTGCAGCGTGCCTCAGAGGTTCGCGGCTTGCAGGCGCGCTGCATGCTCGAGGTACAGGGCGATCGGGTCGGGGCCGGAGGCTGCGCTGGCAATCGTGCGGCGCAGACTGCCCAGATGGTCCAGCGGGTAGTCGGAGCGGATGACCGTGCCCAAGTGCGAACTGTAGCGGCCGACGATGCCGTCATTTTGTCCTGCCTCGGTGATGAAGTACTCCGACAGCCCACGACAGACTTCATGCAGCGGATCGAGCGTGGGCGCTCCTGTCGCTGGCAGGGTACCGCTCCAGGAATAGTAGCGGACACCATCAACCAGCTCTGCGCCGTGCCCACCCCAGGTGGTTGGCAGTCCTTGCGGGTATTTGTCATTGAAATCGCCCACACCTTCCGTGGTCAGGGCGTTGAGAGCCGCCAGGGCATTTTGCGGCAGCGTCAGGCTGCCACTCAGTAAAGTCAGGAACTCGGAAAACAGCGTCACTACATTCAGGGCAACGGCCTCCGGCAGGCGATCCGGGACCAGCGCCTTGCGCAGGAAGTCGGCCAGTTCCGAACCGTGATTCGGGCCGCTGACGGAGGTAACCGAGGCGACGGCGTGTGGCGCATGCGCAGCCGCGTAACGTGCGCTCAGTGCGCCTTGACTGTGACCGATGAGGTTGACTTTTTCAGCGCCGGTACTGGTGAGGACGCGATCGATTTGTTGCAGTAACTGTTCACCTCTTGTTTCGTTGTTGTGTGTGGCTGACAGGTGCGGAACCAACACCCGGTTGCCAGTTGCCTTAAGTGCCTCTTTTACCTCGTGGAAAAGTTCGAAATGACCGATTCGCTCAAATCCGAAGAGGCCGTGTATCAACAGTATGGGAAAGCGAGTTGTAGCATTCCGTTGCATGTTCTTACCTTTTTCACAGAAGTTCATCGGGAAACCTGTGAGCCACTCTAAAACACTCATGCCGCTGGCGAAGTACGAAGAAGCCTAGGTTGTCCGACGAATCTGGATCAGGGGGCGTAGGGCGTTTCTGTTTCTCGTGAGGCTCGAATCGGAAGTTGTGGACGTCTACTGCCGAACTAAGCGATTTTTCCGGTTACTGGCCTACTTGGTCCGTAGCTTTTGCCCGATGGTTGCGGCGAACTCTGCTGACATCGAAGCCAGTGGGAATGGCGTTCAATATTCGTTGTCACGCCATCGATGAGATTGGCGTTTATCCAAGGAATGGAGCGGCGAATGAACACCCATGAAATCGAGTTTTGCTACCGGATGCGCCACCCTGTCAGCGCCAGCATGTCGACAGAACCGTTGCCCGCACCATCGCTTGACTCTCTGGAGGGCGCGGTGCTCGATCCGGCTCTGAACAGGGTCGTCGTTCGTGTCGCGCCTTATGCCAATATGGTGTGCGGAGACCAGTTGCTGTTGAGTTGGGAAGGTCTGGATATAGAGGGCTTCACTTATCAGCATGAGATGGTTCGCTTTATCAGCGAGTCGCAGCTTGGCAATGATGTGATTTTTGTCATCAAGGGCATGCACATCGCGGCTCTGGATGGTGGTTCGCTAGACATCTACTGGACGCTTGTCAGCGCGGGATTGCCCGAGCCGCTAGCGTCTGCGCGCCTGGCGTTATCGGTAGGCGATACACCGCCGCAACTGTTGGCTGCGCATGTCGAAGGTGTCGTCGGCGGCACGCTTGACCCCGCGCGGGTGAGGGAGGGGGTGCTTGTCACGTTGCAGCCGTACGCCCGAATGGCCGCAGGCGACCGGGTGTCGCTCATCTGCAACAACGGCATATCGCCGACGCCGTTCACCGACACCTTGAAGGTCGAAGCGTTTGCGGTTGCGCAGGCTCTGTCATTCTGGGTCGCCCCGGAGCATTTCGCTGTGCAGCCTGGTGACGAGTTGACGCTGCAGTATCGCGTCGAGCAGGCGTGTGGGGCGGTACGCGAATCCACTCCTGCAAGCATTCGCATGATCCCCTTCCTGCTAGGTGAGCTGGCCGCGCCCGATGTGCTGGAAGCCGAGGATGGCTTGCTGGTGACTGAAGATACGATTGATGGCGTAACCGTTGTCATTGGCAACGTCCAGACGCAAGAAGGCGAGTTGGTCTATCTCAAGTGTGACGGTGACTTGTTCAATCATCGGGATGACCGCGAGATCACGCGGGAAACCGCCGGCAAACCACTGATCTTTATCGTGCCACAGCGATTCTGGCGCGAGCATGCTGGTGGCACTGTCCGAGTCGCTTATACGGTTGAGCGATTGGACGACACCAGTCAGGAGTCCGCGGTGACGCGAGTGCAGGTAGAGGCCTAGCTGTAGTGGCGCTCGCCCTCCGGATTCAACGAAACCAGAGGGCAAGCCACCTCATCAGTCTTGGGCTTGTGTGCGCAAACGCTGCGCCGCATCCAGCAACAGATGTTCGGTTGCATTGAAACCCAGGCAGCCATCGGTGACGGATACCCCATAGCGCAGATTCGCGCTTAGGGGCTGGCAGCCTTCGAACAGATGCGATTCGAGCATCATGCCGATCAAAGAACCGTCGCCTTGAAGGCGCTGCTCAAGCACATCGTTGAAAACGGCGGGCTGACGCAGTGGATCCTTGCCACTGTTGGCGTGGCTGCAATCGACCATGATCCGGCTCGGGATTTTCAGTCGATTCAAATCAGCCTGGATTTTCGCCACGCTGTCGCGATCATGGTTCGGGCCCTGATGGCCGCCACGCAACACCAGATGGGTGTCGGGGTTGCCTGGGGTCTGAATGATTGCTGGATGGCCTTGGCTGTCGACGCCGAAGTGCCGATGTGGGTGGGCTGCCGAGCGCATCGCGTCTACTGCAATGGCCGCGCCGCCGTCGGTGCCGTTCTTGAAGCCGACAGGCATGCTCAAGCCACTGGCCATTTCCCGGTGAATCTGTGATTCGGTGGTGCGGGCACCAATTGCAACCCAACTGAGCAGGTCGTCGAAGTAACCGGCAGCCATGGGTTGCAGTAGCTCGGTAGCCACCGGCAAGCCGAGTCGAATCATTTCCAGCATCAATTCACGGGAGAGTCTAAGTCCGCCGGCCATGTCATCGCTGCCGTCCAGATGCGGGTCGTAGGCCAGGCCTTTCCAGCCGACGGTGGTGCGCGGTTTCTCGACGTAGGCGCGCATGACCAGGAGCATTTCGTCGCGGACCTCGTCAGCAAGGCGTGCGAGTTTGCCGGCGTACTCAAGCGCGGACTGTGGATCGTGGATGGAGCAGGGGCCAACAATGACCAGCAGGCGCTGGTCTTCACCATTAAGGATGGCGCGAACCGCTTGGCGGTGGGTGGCGACCTGCTGACTCAAGGCAGTGCTCAGTGGCAATTGCTGTTTGAGTTGCAACGAACTGGGCAGACGCAGGGTCAGCGCTTCGTTGGCAGAATCGAGACTGGACAGTGGCAGAGCAGAAACGGACGAATTCATATTCGGTCTTCCTGGGCAGGCGGCGGGTGCTTCCCGCTCGCTCGGCCCTACTGGGGTGTTCGACAGTTGGCCGTATTGGCTATGTGTGGGTGCTTGCCACCTGTAGGTGACCGATCGGAGGCGGCAGGCTGTCCCGAGCGGAAGCTGGTAAATCGCCAGGCGCTAAAGCTGTCGTAACGGTAATAAGTGGCGTAGGTCATGGGTTGAATCCTCAAAGTGTCTGGTGTGTTGCTAAAAAGTCAGGGCCTGAAAAAAACAAAACCCCCGGTCGGGAAGCCGACCGGGGGTTGAGAAATTCTCTGGTGGCGACCCGTTTACATGGGCGCCGAGTGGGTATCAGGCGCGCCAGTGGCTAAACCAATACCCAAAATAAAAGCTGACCGGAGCACATGCGTCAGTCGCCCGGGCAGCCGAAACCGAGCGCAGGGCGCTGGCGGTACGTAGCTGTGGAAGGGCGTTGAACATGGTCTGTCTCCGATGAATGCGCCGAGCTTACTAGAGGCGGATACGCCTCAGCAATCAGAAATTGCTATTGCGTGGCCAACAAAATACCTATTGATCAAGTGCTTCAAGAGTTGTGACACACTCTGCGCTTTACCCGAGCATCAAGGAAGAATCATGTCGACACTGACCCTCGCCGCCGCCCAGGCTGTCTCCATCGCCGGTGATCTCAACGCCAACATTGCCAGTCATATGCGGTTCATGACGGCGGCTGCGGAACAGGGTGTCCAGTTGCTGGTTTTTCCAGAGTTGTCCTTGACCGGCTATGAGGGCGAGATGGCCTCAGCATTAGCGATTGATCCGCTGGATGCGGTGTTGGCGCCCCTGCGAGACCTCGCCTGTGAACTGGGTATCACCACTGTCGTTGGCATGCCGATTCGCCAGCAAGCGAGCCCTGCCGTGTTGATCGGTGCGCTGATACTGGCGGCTGACGGTTCTCTTGGGGTCTACAGCAAGCAGCATTTGCATGCGGGTGAGGAAGTATTCTTCGCGGCTGGTGTCGGTGGTCCGTCCCTGGTCTTTGGCGCTGACACCGTTGCGTTGGCCGTCTGCGCCGACTTTTCTCACGCCAGTCATGCGGCCGCTGCTGCCGAGCAAGGTGCCAACATTTATGCGGCTGGCGTATTGATCAGCGAAAAAGGCTACGCGCCCGATACGGCCCTGCTTCAGGGCTATGCCCGTGAACATTCGATGCTGGTTTTGATGGCCAATCACGGCGGGCCTACCGGTGGGTGGGTGTCGGCGGGGCGCAGTGCAATCTGGTCTGCGCAGGGCTTGCTGATTGTCGCCGCGCCCGGGCCCGGTGACGTTCTGGTTGTTGCTCGGCGCGAATCCGGCGCATGGCAGGGGCAGGTCGTTGCGTTGACGGACGCGCCATGACCTACCAGTTACGTCGCGCTACAGCAGCTGATCTGGCATTTTCGCGAAATCTCACCTGCCAGAACATGCTGCGTTACTACATCCAGCATGACCTGTTGTGGCAGGACGAGGCTTTCGACGTGGCGTGGATGGGGCGCGACAATTGGCTGATATCTAACGGCGATGAGGTGGCAGGGTTTCTCAGCCTCAGTCGGGATGCGCGGGCTCTGTATATTCGTGAATTGCAGATGGCTGAAGCGTTTCAGGGGCAGGGCGCAGGTTCCTGGGCAATCGATCAGGTTATCGCGATGGCCCGCAAGGAGAGGCGTCCGGCATTGCGCTTGACGGTGTTCGAAAATAATCCGGCAAAACATTTGTATGAAAGAAAAGGACTACACGTCCAGGGTGAGGATGAGTGTTTCCTGCGAATGCAGCTTGATATCAGTACACCTGTGCTCTGAAACCCACGGCCTGCAAGCCCTGAAAGATGAAATGAAACTTTTTAAATGCGGCTTTCCGCTAGGTCTGTCCGGCACTTTTTGCTAAGGTGTCCGGCATCCCAATAAGACCATATCGCGAGGTGTCTGCTTGATTAGGGTGCTAGTGGTCGACGACCATGATCTCGTTCGTACAGGCATTACCCGTATGCTGGCCGATATCGATGGCTTGCAGGTGGTTGGTCAGGCCGAGTCAGGGGAGGAATCCCTGATCAAGGCCCGTGAATTGAAGCCCGATGTGGTTTTGATGGACGTAAAGATGCCTGGTATCGGTGGCCTGGAAGCCACGCGCAAGCTTTTGCGCAGTCATCCGGATATCAAGGTAGTGGCTGTCACGGTGTGTGAAGAGGATCCGTTTCCGACTCGCTTGCTGCAAGCGGGTGCCGCCGGATACCTGACCAAAGGGGCAGGGTTGCCGGAAATGGTCCAGGCGATTCGCCTGGTCTTTGCCGGCCAGCGCTATATCAGCCCGCAGATCGCTCAGCAGTTGGCGATCAAATCCTTTCAGCCTACCAACGATTCGCCGTTCGATGCCTTGTCCGAACGCGAGATTCAGATCGCCTTGATGATCGTTGGCTGCCAAAAGGTCCAGATCATTTCTGACAAACTGTGTTTGTCGCCGAAAACCGTGAATACCTACCGCTACCGTATTTTCGAGAAGCTCTCGATCAGCAGCGACGTCGAACTGACACTGCTGGCGGTGCGTCACGGCATGGTTGATGCCAGCGCCTGATCATGACTGAAGCATTCGATTCCGGCGCCTTTCTGTCGACGGTCAGTGGGCGTCCCGGTGTGTATCGCATGTTCGACAGCGATGCGCGCCTGCTCTACGTCGGCAAGGCCAAGAACCTCAAAAAGCGTTTGGCCAGTTATTTCCGCAAGACCGGTCTGGCGCCGAAAACCGCAGCCTTGGTCGGGCGTATCGCTCAGGTCGAAACAACCATCACGGCCAACGAAACCGAGGCGCTGCTGCTTGAGCAGACGCTGATCAAGGAATGGCGGCCGCCCTACAACATTCTGTTGCGCGACGACAAATCCTATCCCTATGTATTTTTGTCCGATGGGCAGTTCCCGCGCTTGAGCATTCATCGCGGCGCAAAGAAAGCCAAGGGCAAATACTTCGGGCCCTATCCGAGCGCCGGGGCCATTCGCGAAAGCCTCAGTCTGCTGCAGAAGACTTTTTTCGTTCGCCAGTGTGAAGACAGTTACTACAAGAACCGCACCCGGCCTTGTCTGCAATATCAGATCAAGCGCTGCAAGGCACCGTGTGTAGGGCTGGTCGAGCCTGAAGTCTATGCCGAGGATGTACGTCACTCGGTGATGTTCCTCGAAGGCCGGAGTCACGCGCTGACCAATGAGCTGTCAACGGCGATGGAAGAGGCGGCGATCAATCTTGAGTTCGAGCGAGCTGCCGAGTTGCGTGATCAGATCGCACTGCTGCGCCGCGTTCAGGATCAGCAGAGCATGGAGGGCGGCACCGGCGATATTGATGTCATCGCCGCATTCGTCAATCCGGGTGGCGCCTGCGTGCACCTGATCAGCGTCCGCGGCGGCCGGGTGTTGGGCAGCAAGAATTTCTTCCCCCAGGTCGGGATCGAAGAAGATGTGTCTGAAGTCATGGCAGCATTCCTCGGGCAGTACTTCATCAGTAGTCCAGAGCGCGATTTGCCGAGCGAATTGATCGTCAACGTCGTGCACGAAGACTTTCCGACCTTGATCGAGGCCATTCATGAATTGCGCGGCCGTGAGTTGGCCATCAGCCACCGGGTTCGCGGTACACGTGCGCGTTGGCAGCAATTGGCAGTCACCAACGCCGAGCAGGCGCTGGGCGCACGTCTGGCCAACCGTCAACACACCGCTGCGCGCTTCGAGGCCCTGGCTGAAGTGTTGAATCTGGATGAGCCGCCACAGCGCCTGGAATGCTACGACATCAGCCATTCCAGTGGTGAGGCGACCGTTGCGTCCTGCGTGGTCTTTGGGCCGGAAGGCGCGATCAAATCGGATTACCGCCGCTACAACATCGAAGGTGTCACGGCGGGCGACGACTATGCGGCCATGCATCAGGCGCTGACCCGACGTTTCAGCAAGCTGAAGGAAGGCGAGGGCAAGTTGCCGGACATCTTGTTGGTCGACGGTGGCAAGGGCCAGTTGTCGATGGCCCGTGATGTGCTCAACGAACTGGCCGTTCCCGATCTGATCCTGCTGGGCGTTGCCAAGGGCGCAACGCGCAAGGCTGGTTTCGAAACGTTGTATCTGAATGATGCAGCGCATGAGTTCACTTTGCGTGGCGACTCACCGGCGCTGCACCTGATTCAGCAGATCCGCGATGAGGCCCACCGCTTCGCGATTACCGGACACCGCGCGCGCCGTGGCAAAACCCGCCGTACGTCAACGCTGGAAGGCGTTGCCGGGGTAGGGCCGACGCGACGACGCGACTTGTTGAAACATTTTGGTGGATTGCAGGAGCTGTCTCGTGCAAGCATCGAAGAGATCGCCAAAGCCCCGGGGATCAGTAAAAAGCTCGCAGAGTCGATTTATGCAAACCTGCATAGCGAGTAGAATGCCCCTTCACCTCGTAGCCAGTTGTGCCGATGAATATCCCTAATCTGATTACCGTTCTACGCGTCCTGCTCATTCCGATTTTCATTTTGCTGTTCTATCTGCCTTACCAGTGGAGTTACATGGCCTCCGCCTCGGTGTTTGCCTTTGCGGCAGCCACGGACTGGCTGGATGGTTATCTGGCCCGTCGTCTGGAGCAGAGCACTCCGTTCGGAGCGTTTCTCGATCCGGTAGCCGACAAGCTCATGGTTGCCGTGGCGCTGGTGCTGCTGGTGCAAGAGCACGGCAATCTCTGGCTCACACTGCCCGCTGCGGTCATCATCGGTCGCGAGATCGTGGTGTCGGCATTGCGTGAATGGATGGCCGAGCTCGGTGCTCGCGCCCATGTTGCCGTATCGAATCTGGGCAAATGGAAAACCGCTGCGCAGATGCTTGCACTGGTGATCCTGCTGGCCAATCCAAAGGACTTCAGCTTCTGGGTCGTGTTGGGTTACGCCTTGCTGATGGTCTCCGCAGGCCTGACACTCTGGTCGATGGTTCAGTACCTTCGCGCCGCCTGGCCACATCTGAAGACCGATGTTGAAAAGAAATAAAAGTTTTTTGAATCAAGGGGTTGACGGAGCTTCTTAATTCTATAGAATGCGCATCACCAAGCGGGAATAGCTCAGTTGGTAGAGCACGACCTTGCCAAGGTCGGGGTCGCGAGTTCGAGTCTCGTTTCCCGCTCCAAGTTTAAAACGCGTTTGTTGTCGTGCTACTGATAGCAAACGTCTTGAGGCCGAGTAGCAAAATGGTTATGCAGTGGATTGCAAATCCACCTACGCCGGTTCGATTCCGACCTCGGCCTCCACTATAAACAAGCTCCGTAGATCCATGATTTACGGAGCTTTTTTATTTGCAGTGCGCTGCAAGATTTAGTCTTGAAAACGGCCATTGCGAACTTGCTTCACCGGGAACTGATGTATATATTTCCCGCTCGGCTGCTGAAGCCTCGATCCTGCCAGGATCGCCGCTCGGCTGCCGGACAGAGCAACACCGCGCTACCGCCCGAATGGCGAAACTGGTAGACGCATGGGACTTAAAATCCCCCGCTCGTAAGGGCGTGCCGGTTCGATTCCGGCTTCGGGCACCATCTTGAATCAAGGGTTTGCGGGCGAAAGCTGATGCAAGCCCTTGTTTGTTTCCGGGGCGATGTTTCGACGACGACAAATTCCGAGCAGAACACCTGAAGCGAAAGCCCAGCCATCGAGCTGGGCTTTTTTATGGCCTTAAACAAATGCCTGATGGGCAAAACCCCGTGGCAACCGCTGGCGGCCGGACATCGCTGTCAGCCGTTCAACCCACTCTGCACGCCAGTTGGCTGCGCCGTGAGGCGTTTTGGCGTGCCTGACTGCGCGTCTGGCGGCGTTGCGTTGATCTTTTCTCGCTTGTTTGTAGGCATCGGTGTTACGGCAACTGCGGCATTTCACGCGGTTGAGTTCGCGGCTGGCGGTCAGGTGTTGACCTTTGTGACCGCAAGCCAAATGCCCGTCGACGTTGAAATGGATAACCATGAACCGTCTCCTTTGTGACGTGTACTGGTTATGACATCTGACAGCCAAAGGTGTTCGCCGAGTCAAAACGCAGGCAAAAAAACACCCGCATGCGGGCGGGCGTTGAATGTGTCACTAAAGGAGTGATTTCACAGTAAGTGAACAGAGGTGATGGTTTTGTGAAAAGAAACAGACCTGCGCGCGCGAAGATAAATGGCGGGCGACCCGAGGCCCGGTAACGTTATGCCGCCGCTGCAATATCCCGCTTGATTTTCGTCAGGGCGATGACTCGTGTGTCGTTATCTGAACCGAGGCAGCGGCCGATCGACAGGTTTGAGTGCCGACAGCGTGTTGCGAATCAGCGGCGCATCCTTTTCGATGTCGTTCAGCCGATCACGAATACGCAGGGCTGTCGGGTGACCACCTTGATGGTCGACCCAGTCGGCGATCTCTTTGCAAGCGGCTGCGAGGCGCGCCTGCCGGGCGTCGAGCAAGGTGAGGAGGGTGGTGATGGACTCTTTTTCGGACATGGAACACCTCCGTTCTATGAAACCTGAGCTGCAGCAAAAAGCTCGCGTGTTGCGAGCCTTCTGCCGTGGGGTGCTGCTCCTTCAGCTGGTTTCAGTATAGACCCGCTTCTGATCGGCATCAGCCTGACGATTCACGGGCCGGTAGTGGGGAACTGACTGCGTTGAGACGCGTGCATTCTCGCGTTGCATCTTGCTCCGCGTCGTAGCCATCGCCGATGAAACCGCCCGTGCGCGTGTCGCAGATGCGAAACCAGCTAATGGTTTCAGCAGGATCATGCTGGCTGTCTTCGGCGCGTCGACCGTGAATAATGACCTTGTTGCAACGCTTCACGACGAAAATGTCTTCCATGGCGTCACCGCAGCTGATTCGTGTCAGATCAACTATAGAACTCCTCGGCAATCGTGCAAAAAATAGTCAGTTCAGCTCGTCGGTTGCCACTGCCAGCCAGTGCAATCCCAGCTCAGACAGTAATCAGGGTTCAACGCGCGTATAAACGCTTGATCGTGGGAAACCGCGACAATGGCCCCGGGAAAAGTCTTCAAGGCCAGTTCGAAAGCTTGCACAGAGGCGAGGTCCAGATGATTGGTCGGTTCATCGAGCAGGAGCAATTGCGCCGGTGTCTGCCGCCACAACGCCAGCGCGAGCGCAGCTTTCAAGCGTTCGCCGCCGCTGAGCGCAGCACAGGGCTGCGTCGCGCGCTGCGCATCGAGTTGCAGGTGGGCGAGGTAGCTGCGCAAGGTGCCTTCGCTCAAAGGCGTGCCCTGAGCCTTCAATTGTTCAACGATCGAGGTTTTTTCATCCAGCAGGGCCAATTGCTGATCGAGAAAGGCGAAAGGCACATGGGTGCTACAGGCGCCGCTCACGGGTAACTGTTCGCCGGCCAGCAGCTTCAACAAAGTTGATTTTCCGCACCCGTTGGGACCCGTGACAGCCACGCGCATCGGCCCATGCAGGGAAATATTCAGTCGACTGGCGGGCGCGGTAATCGGTAGCCAAGGTAAACGGACGTCGACCAGCGTACATACGTGACGTGCATTTGGAACCCTGCTTCCCGGCATGTTAATCAGCACACCATCCTCCGGCGGGACATTCGCGTAAGCCTGGCGCACCCGCTCATCCAGGTCGCTTTTGCGTGCCTGGTGAGCGACTTTTACATGGCCCATGATGTCCTTCGCAGCCGCTTTCATGGCCGCCCGCTCAAAGCCGGCTACGTTCGCGGTTTCTGCGTTGCGGCGGCTGCCGGCAGCGTGGCGCTGGATCGTGTCGTGCTCGCGCTGCAATCGCGTTCGCTCACGTTGCCGTTCGATTCGGGCCTGATCGAGTTGCGCCTGCGCCGCTGCCTGATGGATTCGACGTTGCTCGGCGAAGTCCGAATAGTTGCCACTGAAGACTGTGGCACCCAACGGCGTGAGCTCGATGATGCGCTGCATCTGCTCCAGCAATTGCCGGTCGTGGCTGACGACAATCAGACCGCCACGCCACGTTTCCAGCTTGCTCATCAGCCACTGTCGACCCGCCGCGTCGAGATGATTGCTCGGCTCATCGAGCACCAGCAGTTGCGCCTCGCTCAGCAGCGCAGCGATCAGCGCGATGCGGGCTTGCTGGCCGCCACTGAGATTTTTCGCCGGATCGGTTGGCGCAATGTCGCTGAGTCCGGCCTCATCGAGAATGTGCCGCAGGCGTTCGCGCAGGTCCCAGCGCGCGCCGATGGTGTCGAAGTCTTCAGCAGCGGCGAGACCCAGATCGAGCCGATCCAGTGCCGCCAGCACCGCAGTTGTACCGGTCGCATCGGCCACGGTTTGTCCGGGTCTGGCACTGAAGGTTTGCGCGACGTAATGCACGGAAACCGAGCGCAGCACACGGCCAGCAGTGGGTTGCAAGTGCCCGGCGATCAATCGCGCGAGTACGCTTTTACCGACGCCATTGCGTCCGACAATGGCGGTCGGTTGATGATCGAAGGTCAAATTCAGTGCGTTGAACAGCGTCTCGCCATTGGCGAACTGAAAACCCAATTGATTCAGGGAGACGAGAGCAGGCGTACGCGAGACGTGAGTCATCGGCACCTCCAGAAAATGTCGTGAACACTGACACGCGCCGTGGGCGGCATGTCGCGATTACATTTTTAGAAGGCCTGGTTGTTCACTTCTGCGATCGTCCTGAGGAGGGAAAGGTGTCTAGCCTAGACGACGCTGCCCGGTCGATCAAGGCGCAACGGTCATCTCACTCATGCGTTCGAGAAACATTGCCAGCGCCACCTCTTCGGCACGCAAGCCTTTACGCACGCGAGGGCGGGGCAATTCGGCCAGCGCTCCGAGCATGAATTTTTCCACCACGGCGGGATGGATATAGCACTTGCGACACACCGCCGGCGTGTTGCCCAGTTGTTTGGCCACACCCTTGACCATCTCGACGACGTGGCGTTTGGCTTCGGTCTCCGACTCGTGGGTCAGCTCGCGCAACACCGCCAATGCCAGGGCACTGCCGGCCCAGGTTCGATAGTCCTTGGCGGTGAAGTCGGCGCCGGTCAGGGTTTGCAGGTAAGCGTTGACGTCGGAAGAGCTGACGGTGTGTCGTTCACCATTTTCGTCCAGGTACTGGAACAGGTTCTGTCCGGGAATTTCCAGGCAGCGTTTGATGATTCGCGCCAGACGCCGATCCTTGACGGTGATCTGATGTTCGATGCCGCTCTTGCCGCGAAACTGGAACAGGATCGCACTGCCGTTGACTTCAACATGGCGGCTGCGCAGCGTGGTCAGGCCGTAAGAGCGATTGTCCCGCGCGTATTGCGTGTTGCCGACGCGGATCAGCGTGGCATCGAGCAGGGTGATCACGGTCGCCATGACCTTGTCCCGACTGAAGCCGGGTGCGGCCAGCAGCGCTTCGAGTTGTTTGCGCAATTTCGGCAAGGCCAGGCCGAACTCACGCAGACGCGAATATTTGTCGGCGTCCCGCACTTCGCGCCAGCGTGGGTGATAGCGATATTGCTTGCGGCCACGGGCGTCGCGGCCGGTGGCTTGCAAATGGCCACGCGGGTCAGGGCAGATCCACACGTCGGTGTAGGCCGGCGGCACGGCGAGGGCGTTGATGCGTTGGATTTCGTCGGGATCGGTAATCCGCTGCCCCGACGGCTCGAAATAGCTGAACTTGCCGCGCAGTTTCTTGCGGGTGATGCCGGGCTGGATGTCATCGACATAGTGCAGGTCGGATGGCAGTGTGTCGATCAGCTCGGTGTCGGGCATGGCAGCGTCCTTGGGGTGGTGGCGGTCTGTAAAACGATTGACCGCACGCCGTGGCCGTCGTGCCGAATGATTTACGCCAGCACTGCAACTGCCTTGATCTGCGCCCAGAGCTGCTGGCCCGGATGCACGCCGAGTTGATCCCGAGAGAACCGCGTGATGCGCGCCACCAGCGGCGTGCCGCCGGCGTCGAGGCGAATCAGCACATGCGCGGCGTTATCCGCCGCTTGCTCGCTGACCACGGTGACCGGCAGCCGATTGAGGATGCTGCTGAATTCGGTGTTTTGCAGGGTGAGGCTGATGTCCCGCGCATGCACTTTGCAGCGCAGGGCCTGACCCAGTGCCATCGGTGCGTGCGTGACGCGAATACTCATCTCGGTCGCCGGCAATTGCAGGCTCAGCAATTGATAATCCGCGTCGTAGGCACAGACCTGGCCTTCGATGATCACCCCGGCGTCGTCGCCCATCGCCATGGGCAGGTCCAGACGTGCGAGGGTCTCGCCGATCGGGCCACTGGCCAAGGCTTTGCCGTCGCTGAGCAACACCAGATGATCGGCCAGCCGCGCGACTTCATCCTGCGCATGGCTGACGTAAAGCACCGGAATATCCAGTTCGTCATGCAGGCGTTGCAGGTACGGCAGGATTTCGCTTTTGCGCTGGCTGTCGAGGGCGGCCAATGGCTCGTCCATCAACAGCAGTTTCGGGCTGGTCAGCAATGCGCGGGCGATGCCGACACGCTGGCGTTCGCCACCGGACAAATGCTGTGGATGACGTTCGAGTAAATGCCCGATGCCGAGAAGTTCGGTGGCTTGGGCCATATCGACCCGGCGTTGTGATTTGGCGATGCGCTTGAGGCCGAACTGCAAATTGGCCAGCACCGACAGGTGTGGAAACAGGCTGGCTTCTTGAAACACATAGCCGAGTGCGCGTTTGTGCGGCGGCACGAAAATGCCGTTATCGCTGTCCTGCCAGATTTCGTCGTTGATCCGGATAAAGCCCTGTTCAGCGCGCTCGAGCCCGGCGATACAGCGCAGGCAGGTGGTTTTGCCAGAGCCGGAATGACCGTACAACGCGGTGACGCCACGCCCCGGCAAGTGCAGGTCGACGTCGAGGCTGAAGCCTGAATAAGCGATTTTCAGACGTGCATCAATCATTGATCAGCTCCAGCCCGCGCGGGTCTTGCGGCTGGAGTAGAGCGCCAGCAACACCAGAAACGAAAACACCAACATGGCCCCGGCCAGCCAATGCGCCTGCGCGTATTCCATGGCTTCGACGTGGTCGTAGATTTGCACCGAGACCACGCGGGTCTTGTCGGGGATGTTGCCGCCGATCATCAGCACGACGCCGAACTCACCGACGGTGTGGGCGAAACCGAGGATCGCCGCCGTCACGAAGCCGGGGCGCGCCAGCGGCAGAATCACATTGAAAAAAGTGTCCCATGGGTTGGCGCGCAAGGTCGCGGCGACTTCCAGTGGGCGGGTGCCGATCGCCGAGAACGCGTTTTGCAACGGTTGCACCACGAACGGCATGGAATAGATCACCGAGCCGATCACCAGCCCGGTAAAACTGAACGTCAAGGTCCCGAGGCCCAGCCATTGGGTGAATTGGCCGAGAAAACCGTGCGGCCCCATCATCAGCAGCAGATAGAAACCGATCACGGTGGGTGGCAGCACGAGGGGCAGAGCGACAATCGCCCCGATGGGGCCGCGCAGCCAGGAACGGGTGCGCGACAACCACAGGGCAATCGGAGTGCCGACGACCAACAGGATCACGGTGGTCAGGGAAGCCAGTTTCAGGGTCAGCCAGATCGCCGCGAAATCGGCACTCGTCAGCGACATTTAGAGTTGGTAGCCGTAAGACTTGATCACCGCAGCGGCTTTCGGGCCTTTGAGGTATTCAACCAGCGCTTTGGCGGCAGCGTTGTCTTTGCCTTTGTTGAGGATCACGGCGTCCTGTTTGATCGGGTCGTGCAGGTTGGCCGGCACGATCCACGCCGAGCCGCTGCTGACTTTGCCATCCTTGTAGATCTGCGACAGGGCCACGAAGCCCAACTCAGCGTTGCCGGTGGAAACGAATTGATAAGCCTGGGTGATGTTCTGGCCTTCAACGATCTTGGCTTTGGTCGCCTCGGTCAGTTTCAGCTTCTCCAGCACTTGGGTGGCGGCCAGGCCGTACGGCGCGGCTTTCGGGTTGGCGATGGATAAATGCTGGAATTCGTTCTTTTTCAGCACTTCGCCTTTGGCATCGACATAACCTTCTTTTGCCGACCACAGCGCCAGGGTGCCGATGGCGTAGGTGAAGCGCGAGCCCTTGACAGTGTCGCCTTCTTTTTCAAGTTTTTCCGGGGTGGTGTCGTCAGCCGAGAGGAACACTTCGAACGGCGCGCCGTTTTTGATCTGGGTGTAGAACTGGCCAGTGGCGCCGTAGGCTGCGACCAGTTTGTGCCCGGTGTCTTTTTCGAAATCGGCGGCGATTGCCTGGATCGGTGCGGTGAAGTTGGCGGCAACAGCGACCTGCACTTCATCAGCCTGCGCAGCGCCCATGGCGAAGACGGCGAGCAGGGAGGCCAGGCAGGTTGGGGCAAAACGTGAGGCACGAATGGTCATGTAACAGCTCCGTGGTTGGCGTGTGCAGAGGGCAGTTATTGTTAGGGGTGGCTGCGCCGATGCGAGGGGTGAAATCGCTATATAGCTGAATATATAGCGAAATGCCGCTAAACGGAAAGTGTTGGTTGAAACCAGCGTGAAGACGCTGAATTCCTCACGCTGTTGAGGCTCAACGACGAAGCAGTTTCGCCAAGGCCCCGTGCGCCAATTGCCGGGTCAGGTCGGCGCTGCTGACGTCTGTCCCCAGGGTGAACGCCTGGCCCGCCCAGAGGTTGGCGAACTCCGCTTCATTTTTGGCCCTAAGCGGCATCAGCGCACCGCCGGACAATGGGAATGCGGGCGCCTTGGGCGACATCGGCCCCAGCTCGCGCATGACGCGGTTGAGAATACCTCGGGCCGGGCGTCCGGTAAAAATATTGGTAATGGCGGTTTCACTTTCCTTGGCCGTGCGCAGTGCCTGGTGATGCGCGGCACTGACTTTCGCCTCCGGCGTGAACAGGTACGCAGTACCGACCTGCACCGCCGATGCACCGAGCATCAACGCCGCGGCAACGCCACGCGCATCGGCAATGGCGCCTGCGGCGATCACTGGAATCTTCACCGCATCGACCACCTGCGGCACCAAGGCGAAGGTGCCGACCTGACTGCTCAGGTCTTCACTGAGAAACATCCCTCGATGGCCGCCGGCTTCGTAGCCCATGGCGATGATCGCGTCGCAACCGTTGTGCTCCAGCCACATGGCTTCATCGACGGTGGTGGCCGAGGAAAGAATTTTTGCTCCGGTGGCCTTGACCCGATCGAGCAAGGATTTCTCCGGCAGGCCGAAGTGAAAACTCACCACTTGCGGGCGAAACTCCTCCAGCACTTCGCACGCGGCCGCATCGAAGGGCGCGCGGTTGGACACCGGTGTCGGTGCATCGAAGTCGACGCCGAGTTCGCGGTAGTACGGTTGCAGCAGATTCTTCCAGTCGCGCGCCCGCTGTTCATCGGGCTGCGGTGGCTGATGACAAAAGAAGTTCACGTTGAAAGGTTTGTCGGTGTGCGCACCAATCGTTTTCAGCTCTTCGCGAAGCTGCTCGATGCTCAGCATCGCTGCCGGCATTGAACCGAGGCCGCCGGCATTGCACACAGCGATCACCATCGATGAATTTGTCGCGCCGGCCATCGGGCCTTGAATGATCGGCAGCTCAATGCCGAGAAGGTCAAGAATGCGGGTATCTGGCCATTGGTTCATGACAGCGGTTCTCCGGACGACAAAACGGGCAGGGGCGGCAGAAGCGGTTTTTAGCAGCAAAACCGGTTTTGGAGCCAGTTCGAAATTCAGAATAACGCGTGCAGTTTTTCAGCGCCGATGAAGTCCACCGCCACCGCCACCGCCAAACGAATGGTTCATGAACTGCGAAGAGTTGTGAAAGTTGTTGGTGCGCTGATTGCCGAAGTTACGCGCGGCGGATTCGCGGTTGAGGTTTTGCAATTGCGCATTGTTGTGCACCGGCGCGGTCCGTGTCGCACCACCACGGCCGACCACTGATTGCCAGCCATTATCGGTTTTTTTGTAGACGTTGCCGTCGTGCCCGGCATAGACGTTGTCGCCGACGTGTGCCGCGCCACTGTTGCGTCCACGGACACCGCCATATTGGGTGGTGTTGCCGGTGTTGGGGTTGTACACGGCCCCGCGATTGGCGGTGACTTGTGTGCCATTGCGCGCATTGCCGGCGGTGACGCGTTCGCCGGCAATCGCGCCTCCGTTCGGGCCGACCGCCACGCCACTGCGCCCGGCTGCGTAGTTGCCGGTGTAGACGTTGTGCACCGCGCCCCTTTGCCCGGCAGCCGCGACACCGGTGCGTGAGTTATAAGAAGCACCGACCTGACCCGCCCAGCGATTACCGGTCCAGGCGTTGTAACCTGCGCCGTAGCGACTGACCGTGGCCCGATCCCCCCACTGATGGTAAATATTGCCGGTGGTGCCGGCCCAGCCGCCCGGCCCCCAGGCGACAGCGCCGCCGCGATAACCATAAGCGGCGCCACCCCACGCCAGCGGCGCCGGATACAGGTGCGGGCCCCACGCATAGCCCCAGCCATAATTGCCCCACCACGGATAAGCGCCCCAGCCCCAGCCCATTGCCACCGTGCTGCCGCCCCAACTCCAGCCGAATCCGAAACCGAAGGTCCAGCCGGTCCAGGGCGTATAGCGAATGGCGACGCCGAAGCCATAGGTCACGGGCGGCCCGTACCAGACACTGCCGACCCACGGTGTATACGGATAACCGGTGCCGTAGACCACGACGCCGGTCGCCGGATCGAGATTGGAACCCTGATAGCCCGGCGTGTAGCCAACCACCACGGTGTCGCCGCTGGACTCATAGACTTTGACGTAAGTGAGGTAATGCATGGGCGAGCTCGGCGGGATCGAATAGATCACTGCCGGTACGGCGGTGGCCACGGCCCATGGGCCATTCACCGTGGTTGAGGTGAACCAGATGCCGTTTTCCACCGCATACCAGCTGTCGTTGTCGACACGAATGATCGGAGTGGCGCTGTTGATCACGTATTGCAGCGGCGTGGTGTTGATGACTTTGAGTTGTGGCTCTCCATCGAACTGCGGAGCGCTCATCTTCACCGCGCTTTTCTTGATCGCCGAGGTTTGTGGAATGGTCGCGGCAATCGCCGCTTCCTTGGCCTGCGGGGTGCCGGCGACCGAAGCCTTGACGTTTTCCTTCGGGCTGTCGTCGGGGATGTTGGCGAAGTCTGCGGGCAGTTTGTCTGCCGGGGTAAATGTCCACGGCCCCTGCATATCGCTGGCACGGAACCAGCGCCCGGAGATCAGCACGTAACTGTTCTGATCGCCAATTTCCTTGAAGATATGTCCGGTGGTATTGCTCACATACAACAGGCTGGTGCCTTGAATCGGCAGCCATTGAGGGGCACCGTCGGTGACCAGCAGTTCGGTGGGCGCGGTGGCGATAAAAATCTTCGGTTGCGGCGGTTTGGCCAGGCTCGGCACTTTGTCTTTCGGATCACTTTGGCCGGTCAGCAGATCGACTTGCCGGCTTTTGATGGCGGCCTGCTTGGCTTTCTCCAGATCGGCAGGTGGCGCGGCCAGTTGCGTGTACTCGCCGTTCAACTGGTCGGCGACCATCCAGCCATCGAACACATGCAGATAATGTTTGCCCTGCGCATCTTTCAATAACAGCGGCCGCGTGTTGATCACTCGTTGCAGCGCCGTGCCGTCTACCGGCCGATACGCTGCATCGCCATCGATATAGACGAGCAGGGCGGGAACGTCGGAGGTGATGATGGCCGGCGGGGTGTTCTCCAGTGGCGCGTTATCAGCCTGCTGTTCTGCCGACAGCACGCCAACGGCAGCTTCCAGTTGATCCAGCGAGATGGTTTTTTTGCGGTTTGCGGCGTCTTTTTGCAGTGCGGCGACCCAGGTGTCGGCCTGACTGGCATCTGCCGGGAAGTCGGCTTTGAGGATTTTGTATTGATCGAGCGCGACCCAGCGCGTGGCTTTGTCGACCAGGGTGTGCGCGCTGAACTGGACGATGCCGTAAGTCGATTTACCGTCGGCAGCGGTGGCTTCGACAGCCGCGCGGGCATTCAGGGTGTAGCCATCCCAACTGTCGAGTTGCGGCTGATACACCGTCAGTTTCGCCTTGCCGCTGGTGATCACCTGCGGCCATGTCGGCGCGCTCGGCGCTGCCTCGGCGGCCGGTGCGGCGGGGGCTGCCCAGGCATTGTCCACGCTCAGAAAACACAGGATCGACAGCACAAAAAACCAGCGCGGGTAAGACATTGTCAACTCCATCGACAGGCCGATTTTTGAAGGAATAATCGCGAAAGCACAACCGTCGCAAAAGCATAGTCGCCGGCCGTGGAAATACCCGGCGGATTCGCCGACTGGCTGAAAGTCGAGTGTGGCAATGTGTTGCGATGTGGTATTTCAATGGACGCAATCTTCACATCCATTCCACGAGAGGTCGCCATGTTCAACGCCATCCTGATCGATAAAGACGACAGCGGTTATCGCGCCAGCGTGCAGCAGATCAACGACGATCAATTACCCGAAGGCGATGTAACTGTACGAGTCGCCTACAGCACGCTGAATTTCAAGGATGGCCTGGCGATTACCGGCAGCAGTCCGGTGGTGCGCAAGTTTCCGATGGTGCCGGGGATCGATCTCGCGGGCACTGTAGAAAGCAGTTCTCACCCCGATTATAAAACGGGTGATCAGGTGCTGCTCAATGGCTGGGGTGTCGGTGAAAGTCACTGGGGCGGACTGGCGCAAAAGGCCCGGCTCAAAGGCGATTGGCTGATCCCGTTACCGAAGGCATTTACTGCCGCACAAGCGATGGCCATCGGTACGGCCGGTTACACGGCGATGCTGTGCATCCTTGCGCTGGAGCGCAATGGCGTGACCCCGGAGCAGGGCGAAGTGCTGGTGACGGGAGCCAATGGCGGCGTCGGCAGTTTCGCTATCGCGCTGCTCAACAAACTGGGTTATCGAGTGGTGGCGTCTACTGGCCGGCTCTCCGAGCATGAATATCTGAAGCAACTGGGCGCCAGCGAAATCATTGATCGCGCAACCTTGTCCGAGCCGGGCAAGCCATTGGCGAAGGAGCGTTGGGCAGCGGTGATCGATTCGGTGGGCAGTCATACGTTGGCCAACGCCTGCGCCAGTACTCGCGCGGAAGGGACTGTCGCTGCCTGTGGTCTGGCGCAGGGCATGGACTTTCCGGCCTCGGTCGCGCCTTTCATTCTGCGTGGCGTGACCCTGGCCGGCATCAACAGCGTGACCCAGCCCAAGGCTCGTCGCCTGGAAGCCTGGGACCGTCTGGCCAAGGACCTGGATTTCGCTTTGCTGGGGTTGATCAGCCACGAAATCGCCTTGAGCGAAGCGATCGACGCGGCGCCGAAATTGCTCGCCGGACAGTTGCGCGGACGGGTTGTGGTCGACGTCAATCGCTGACAAAGCAAGCGCCATCACGGCGCTTGCTACATCGGTATCGGCTAAGGCTGCGTCTCGCGCTCAAGCAACTGCCGTTTGCGCTCGACGCCCCAGCGATAGCCCGACAAATTGCCATCGCTGCGCACCACGCGATGGCAAGGGATCGCCACCGCCAGGCGATTCGCCCCGCACGCCTGAGCCACCGCACGCATGGAGGTCGGCGCGCCGATGCGCTGGGCGATTTCGGCGTAGCTGGCGGTGCTGCCGAGCGGGATTTCACGCAATGCTTGCCAGACGCGCTCCTGAAACGCCGTCCCGCGTACGTCCAGCGGCAGGTCGAGGCCAATGGCCGGCGCCTCGATAAAGCCCACGACTTTGGCGATCAACTGTTCGAAGCCGCTGTCCGCGCCGATCAGGTTGGCTTTGCGGAACTGATCCTGCAGGTCGCACACCAGTTGATGCGGGTCATCACCCAGCAGAATCGCGCACACCCCACGCTCGCTTTGCGCCACCAGAATCGCGCCGAGCGAACATTGGCCGACAGCAAAGTGGATGTCGTTGTTCTGACCGGCAGCGCGGTAGTCGCCGGGTTTCATGCCCAGCAGTTGGTTGGCTGATTCATAAAAGCGGCTGTTGGAGTTGAAGCCTGCGTCGTACAACGCATCGGTCACCGAGCCCCCGCCGGCCAGGCGTTCACGGACTCTGCGCGAACGATGGGCGGCGGCGTAGGCTCTCGGTGTGAGGCCGGTCGCGGCTTTGAATACCCGATGGAAATGAAACGGGCTCAAACCGGCCGTATCAGCGAGCTCGTTCAGCGGCGGCGGGTTCTCGGCGGTTTCGATTTGCCGGCACGCTGTCGCGACGGTCGCCGCATGCTGCGCCGCGACAGCACTTTGATCCTTGCTGGCGCGTTTACTCGGCCGATAGCCCGCCGCCTCAGCCTGTTCGGCGGTATCGAAGAACTCGACGTTTTGTGGTTTTGGCAACCGGGCGAGGCTGCTCGGGCGGCAATAGATGCCAGTGGTTTTGACTGCGTAGACAAATTGCCCGTCCGCCTTAGGATCCCGTGCAAGCACAGCGGCCCAGCGCGGATCATTTTCGATAGTGAGCGTGGCCGAAAGTGTTTTCATGATGGGTAATCCGTTGACCTGTTTGATTCAGGTTAACCAGCGTCGCTTGGCACAACACTCCGGGCCTTGCGGTCAAATTTTGCGAATTTACCGGGCGACACGAAACGTCAGATTGATCCGCTGTTCACCCAGGCGTGAATGCTGACCTTGCTTGATCGGCAGGACGCCGTGGAAGCGCAAGCGATCGACGCCGCCCCAGACCACCATGTCACCGTGCAGCAGCGGGATCCGTTGGGTCTTGTCGCTGCGGGTAAAACCACCGAACAGGAACATGGCCGGTAATCCGAGGGACAGGGAAACGATCGGCGCGCCGTAGTCCTTTTCGTCTTTATCCTGATGCAATGACATCTTTGCGCCGGGGACATAGCGATTGATCAGGCAGGAATCGGCATTGAAATCAGTGAACCCGGCTCGCTCGGCTGCCGAGTGTGCCAGCGCGGCGAATGACTGCGGCATTCGCGGCCAAGGCAGGCCACTGAGTGGATCGACCCCGGAATAACGATAGCCGCTGCGATCAGTGATCCAGCCCCACTCACCGCAACTGCTGGTGCCGACCGACATGCTGAAACCTCCCGGGGTCATCATGTGACGCAACGGGGCCGCAGCGAGAACGGCGTCCAGCGCCGGCAGTAGCTGATCGACTATCGGCAGGGCGAAGCCGCGCAACAGCCATGATTGCTCGCCAATCTGCTCGGCTCGGGCGCGTTGTTCGGGTTCGTGGTCAGCGAACAGGTCGAGTGTTGTCGAGGACATGGCCATCAGGTTGCGTCGTGAAAGATGATGCCTAGGGTATGCCTTTTTCCGCTGTGCAGGCGACTGACGCCGTGACGCATTGTTACCCGATAGTCGCCGCGCACGCCTTTGACCGGGCGTTGATTCACCGCAAAGATCAACGCGTCACCTTGTTTCAGGTCCTGCACCAGCGGCCGCGATTGCATGCGCGGGCGTTGCTCGGTGAGCACGAATTCGCCGCCGGTAAAATCCTTCCCCGGCTCTGACAGAAGAATCGCGACTTGCAGGGGAAAAACCGATTCGCCGTACAAATCCTGATGCAAACAGTTGTAGTCCTGCGCACCGTACTGCAATAACAGTGGAGTAGGGCGCGACTGACCGACCGCATGGCAGCGCTGAAGGAATTCGCTGTGCGTCTCGGGAAAGCGCTCCGCCAGGTTCATGCGCTGGTACCAGCGGTTTGCCAGTGGCACCAGGCGTGGGTAAAGCGCTGTGCGCAGGCGTTCGACGGTTGCGGGAAGCG
Organism: Pseudomonas sp.; assembly: GCF_049300855.1. Taxonomy (GTDB): domain Bacteria; phylum Pseudomonadota; class Gammaproteobacteria; order Pseudomonadales; family Pseudomonadaceae; genus Aquipseudomonas. Next base: position 178,859 of record NZ_JBAQKH010000029.1, read on the forward strand.
GATAGCGAAAATACTTGTACTCGCCGCGACCAAAACCGTGACGCGCCATGATGACCTGCGAGCGAAACGGTTCGGCCTGCGGATAGAGCGCACTCAAGCGCACACAGCTTTCTGGCGACAGCAGCGAGCGGATGATCGCGCAACCGTCGTCATCCAGTTGCTGCTCCAGGCTTGCCCAGTCGAGCGTTTCCAGCCGAGAGGGGGACATCGACATGCGGACTCCTTGACTCATGGTCGAGGCAGTCAGACTAGGCGTGGCCTGGCGGCAGAACACTCCGCCGCTTGCGGTCGAATTCCTGTCGGTACCTACAGGGCTTTGCTGACGGCAATATCGCTGATCACTTCTTGCGGCTCATGGAGTTTGTCGAGCTCAGCCTTGGCTTCCTCTTCAGTCCCGTTCACCAACTGAGCGAACTCGAAGCGACGCTCACCGTTGAGTTTGTACTTGATGACGTATTTGGTCGTTTGGGCCACGGTCATGCTTACCTCTCTGAATGGGCGGAACGGCTCAGCTGAGTTTGGTGCTGGAGCGGCGGATGATCTTGATCGAATGCGTCAGGGTCGGCTTGCGAGTCACGCTGATCGGGCGACGGTTGACGGTGTCGATGGTGATGTTCCAGAAACCGGTGCTCGGCGCAGTGATGCGGGCCGGAAACGTGTCGAAAGCGCCGCCGTGATAGGTGTGACGGCCGCCATTTTTAAAGCTGCGGAAGTTGGCGTCGTTCATCAGACGGATGTTGCACATTTGCGAGCATTGGATGACGACGATGTCGTCCTCGTTGAGGTGCTCGCGCTGGTGAATAAATTTCATGGGCGCCTCCAGAAGGGCTTTTTCTACAAAATCAAAACGATAGCTTATCAATGAGCGCAGTTTATCAGCCTGAACGGGTTATTATCTGGCCGTCGGGCGTTGCTTTGACAATTTTGAACAGATATTCGCGATTGGATGCGGGTTAAATGCAGAAGACCCCGGAGAAAAACGGCATTTGTGCTGTCGGACGGTCTTTAACGGAGGTTTTGTATGAAGTGGGGTGTGGTGTGTCTGCCGTTGGTTTTGGCTTTGGGTGGTTGCGCGAGTGTTTCTGAAATCAATGAAACGCTGCCGACCATGAGCGTGATCTCTGGCAAGAAACCCCATGAATATGCGCAGTGCCTCGCCGATAAACTGGCTGACAGCCGTGGCGCGCTGCAAGTCCAGCCGCACAAGGATGGGGTGCGAGTGATCGTTCCGGGGAAGCTGTCCTCGGGGCCGGCTGCCGTGTTTGATATCGAGGATCGCTCCGGCGGCAGCAGCATCAAGCTGCATGAGCGCATGTCGAATGTGCCTGTACGCCCGCGCGATGTTCGCGACGCTGCCAATGCGTGTATTTCCGGCTGATAGACTATGAGTCATCAGCATCGATGCCGTCACAGTCATGCTGTGACGGCATTTTTATTTCTGGAGTCGCGATGAAGCGAGAGCAAGTACGTGAGCGCCACGTAGAGGGCCTGATCTCTGCCACCCATGTGATTCAGAACCCGGCGAATCCGGGGGAGTGGATCGTGTTTTTCAAGAAAAGCGCAGGACGCAGCTATTTCCTCGTCGACGATAACGATGAGGTCGAGTCGTTCAATCGACTCGACGATCTGATCGAAGTGGTGCGCGGCCTCGGCATCAAATTTGCCGAAATTCATATGTAAGGTCTATTTGCAGACCACAACGACGCTGCGGTTCTTGTAGTTGCCGACATCGACGCCCAGGGTTTTGTCGCTTTCTTTGGGCTGCGGCGTACCGTCCGTGCCGACGATGCGATAACCGGTGCCAGCGCACGATGCATCGGCTTTTTCGTAGCACGTGGCCCAGGAATTGGCTTCGCCGGAGCAGTCGATGCTCAAACCCTGCTCACCGTTGTTCAAGTAAGTGGGCTGAGAGGTGGCGCAGCCGCTCAAGGCCAATACCGCAATCAGGGCGAGCAATTTGTTCGTGTTCATAGTGGTGGTCTTCAGCGAGGGAGGGGACTAGACGCTGTGACAGCGCCGCGATGAAAAGGTTATAGCGATTGGCCACTTGATTGCACCTGGCCACAAAAAAGCCCTGCACACTGGCAGGGCTTGGGGCGTGTCGCCGCTGATCAGTCCTGATCTTTGCCGCGACGCTTCGCCGATGCCGGAGTGTCGGTGAACACTGCCGCTACATCGGTCGCCATTTGCTCGCTGTCGAAAGGCCCGGCAATGTGCTCACCATTGGTGGTGGTCAGCGTCCACTTGCCGTCTTTCTTGTCGATCACATACCCGTTGACGATTTTTACCGCGGCCATCTATCTGTCTCGTTCGCTGGTTCAAAGGCGCCATGATACCGGCAAATGCTCGCATTGGGGGGCGATGAGCGTATGGTGATTCAGTTTATCGGCAGCTTTGAGCTACGCTGATCTGGCTGCGTCAGGATGTCGATGGAACTATCGGCGAGAATATTTCTCTATGTTGGCATCGGTTAGCCAGTGCGGGGCATTGTAAGGTGCACGCCGCCTGATTAGACTGCGCCGAAACTCGTACACACAGCCCTTTCAAGGACTTATATGATCAAGAAATGCTTGTTCCCAGCAGCCGGTTACGGTACTCGCTTCCTGCCAGCGACTAAAGCCATGCCTAAAGAAATGCTGCCGGTGGTAAACAAGCCACTGATCCAGTACGGCGTTGAAGAAGCTCTGGACGCTGGCCTGACGCAAATCTCCATCGTGACCGGTCGTGGCAAGCGTGCTCTGGAAGACCACTTCGACATCAGCTACGAGCTGGAAAACCAGATCAAAGGCACCGACAAAGAGAAATACCTGGTCGGTATCCGCAAACTGCTCGACGAGTGCTCGTTCTCCTACACCCGCCAGACCGAAATGAAAGGTCTGGGCCACGCGATCCTTACCGGTCGCCCGCTGATCGGTGACGAACCGTTCGCCGTGGTCCTGGCGGACGACCTGTGCGTCAACCTCGAAGGCGACGGCGTCCTGACCCAGATGGTCAAACTGTACAAGCAGTTCCGCTGCTCGATCATCGCCATCCAGGAAGTCGACCCGCAGGAAACCAGCAAATACGGCGTGATCGCCGGCGAGATGATCCGCGACGACATCTACCGCGTTCACAGCATGGTCGAGAAGCCAAAGCCGGAAGACGCGCCGTCGAACCTGGCGATCATTGGTCGTTACATCCTGACCCCGGACATCTTCGACCTGATCGAACAGACCGAGCCAGGCAAGGGCGGCGAGATCCAGATCACCGACGCCCTGATGAAACAAGCCCAGAATGGCTGCGTGATGGCCTACAAGTTCAAAGGCAAGCGTTTCGACTGCGGTGGCGCTGAAGGCTACATCGAAGCGACCAACTTCTGCTTCGAGAACTTCTACAAGACTGGCAAGGCTTATTAAGAGCGCTTGATTCGTCAGTAGTGACTTTGCACTGCGTCATTTGTGCAAAGGTCAAAAAAACGCCCCGACTCGTTCGGGGCGTTTTTTTTGCGCTGGAAAAAGTTCGCTTCAAGTGAAAAGGGACGAAAGTCGAAGGAGATTTCCGAGTTGTAATATGAAACAAATGAGTAATTGTCAGCGTGTTTGTTCGATGTTGAACTCATCGATCCTCGCCACGGATGTGCGCAGGTAATTCTTTCGCGACTACTCGTTCAGGTCTGCGGAATCAAGATTGCAGCATAAGGAATTTGCCAGTGCCGCTCACCCATGAGATTACGCAGATCCAAGCAAAATCCAGGCGTTGGTTTGGTTTGGGCGTGTTGATGTTGCCAGTGCTACTGGTAACCGTTGATAACACCGTACTGGGTTTCGCATTACCCAAAATCGCCGAAGCTTTGCGCCCAAGTGCCAGTCAGCAACTGTGGATGATCGACGCCTACTCGTTGGTGCTCGCCGGACTGCTGGTGTCCATGGGAAGTCTGGGAGATCGGGTCGGGCACCGCAAGTTGCTGCTTATCGGCTCGCTCGGATTTGCTCTGGTATCGGTGCTGACCGCTTATTCCGAGACGGCCTTGCAGTTGATTATCGGGCGTGCCTGCATGGGGATTTTCGGGGCGATGCTGATGCCTTCCACATTGGCATTGATACGTTCGGTGTTTGAGGATCGAGAGGAGCGCAGGCTGGCTGTCGCGATCTGGGCCACGACATTGACCGTCGGTTCGGCGCTGGGGCCTTTGGTGGGCGGAGTGTTGCTGCAGTTCTTTGATTGGGGCGCGATTTTTCTGTTGGCGGTACCCGTTCTGATTCCGCTGTTGGTGTTGGGTCCGCTATTGCTTCCTGAGTCGGAGCGTGATGCATCTGGGCCGTTGGATCCGATCAGCATTCTTCAGTCGATGGCCGCCTTGGGTGGCATAGTTTACGGCATCAAGCATGCCGCCAGTGAAGGTGTTGACGGGGTCGTACTGGGGGCGTTTCTGGTCGGCGTATTGGCAGGCTGGATGTTTGTCCGGCGCCAGTTACGTCTTCCTGTGCCGCTGATGGATATGACTCTGTTCCGCAACGGGACTTTCAGCGGGTCTGTTCTGATCAATTTGATGAGTCTTGCGTTCCTCGTTGGTTTTGTTTTCTTTACCACTCAGTTTTTGCAGATTGTCCTGCAGATGTCGCCTTTGAGTGCGAGCCTAGCGTTGGTGCCGGGCCAAATCATGGCGATTGTTGTTGGAATGGCGGTCGTCCCCGTCGCTCAGCGTATGCCTGTGCATGTGTTGATACCGATTCTGGTGGCCTTCGCCGCTGTGGCGTTTTTACTCGTGGCCAGCGTGGGAAGTAGTCTTGCGGTATTGGTTGCGGCGTTCGCGTTGCTGAATATCGGAGTAGGCGCGATCGCTACGGTTTCCAATGACGTGATTTTGTCGGCGGCGCCCCCAGCTAAGGCCGGTGCAGCTTCCGCTATCAGTGAAACAGCCTATGAGGTAGGCGTCGTCTTGGGGACGACCCTGCTTGGCGGCCTGGTTACGGCTCACTATCGTGCAGACTTGCAGCTTCCAGCGTTTTTGAACGATGCCCAGACGATGCTGGCAAGTGAAACGCTGGCTGGCGCCCATCATGTGGCGACGGGGTTGGCGGGGGATCAAGCACAACAGTTAATGCAGCGGGCGGGAAGTGCATTTGAAGGCGGAATTGCATTGGTATCATGGGTCGCTTTCGGTTTGGCATTCATAGCGGTTTTGATCGCCTGGCGTACGCTGCGGTTACCAAAGGCTCAGTCGGCAGAATGTCACTGATCAAAAGCTTGCTGCTCGAACCCTTGGCATTGGTCATCGGCATAACGGCAGAGGCTTGCTCAATGAGCATCTGCAGGTATGCTGATCCCCTGCCGAGGAGATAGAAATGGCCTACGATTTTGACCTTTATGTGATTGGTGCCGGTTCCGGAGGTGTGCGTGCTGCGCGTTTTGCGGCCGGGTTCGGCGCGAAAGTGGCGGTGGCGGAGAGCCGCTATCTGGGCGGGACCTGCGTCAACGTCGGCTGCGTGCCGAAAAAGCTGCTGGTGTACGGCGCGCATTTCGCCGAAGACTTCGAGCAGGCGTCCGGTTTTGGCTGGAGCCTGGGTGAGGCAAATTTCGATTGGGCGACGCTGATCGCCAACAAGGATCGCGAGATCAATCGCCTCAACGGCATTTACCGCAATCTGCTGGTCAACAGTGGCGTGACCTTGCATGAAGCGCACGCGAAGATCGTTGGTCCGCATGAAGTCGAAGTGAATGGTGAGCGCTTTACCGCGAAGAACATTCTGATCGCCACCGGTGGCTGGCCGCAGATTCCGGAGATTCCGGGGCACGAACACGCCATTGGTTCGAACGAGGCGTTTTTCCTCAAAGAGCTGCCAAAGCGTGTGCTGGTGGTTGGCGGCGGTTACATCGCGGTCGAGTTTGCCGGGATTTTCCATGGCCTCGGCGCGAACACTACGCTGCTGTATCGCGGCGATCTGTTCCTGCGCGGTTTCGACGGTTCGGTGCGCAAGCATTTGCAGGAAGAACTGACCAAGCGCGGTCTGGATCTGCAATTCAATGCCGACATCGCGCGTATCGACAAGCAGGCCGACGGCAGCTTGAAAGCCACGCTTAAAGATGGTCGTGAGCTGGAGGCGGATTGCATTTTCTACGCCACTGGCCGGCGCCCGATGCTCGACAATCTGGGCCTGGAAAACGCCGATGTGCAGCTCACCGACAAAGGCTTCATCAAAGTCGACGAACAGTACCAGACCAGCGAGCCATCGATTCTGGCGCTGGGCGATGTCATCGGTCGTGTGCAACTGACGCCGGTGGCATTGGCTGAAGGCATGGCGGTGGCGCGGCGTCTGTTCAAGCCTGAGCAATACCGTCCGGTGGATTACAAGATGATCCCGACAGCGGTATTCAGCCTGCCGAACATCGGCACGGTCGGTTTGACCGAAGAAGAAGCGCGCGAGGCTGGCCACGACGTGGTGATCTTCGAAAGCCGTTTCCGGCCGATGAAGCTGACCCTGACCGAGTGCCAGGAAAAGACGCTGATGAAACTGGTGGTCGACGGCAAGACTGACAAAGTCCTCGGCTGCCACATGGTTGGACCGGACGCGGGCGAGATCGTCCAGGGTCTGGCAATTGCGCTGAAGGCTGGCGCGACCAAGCGTGACTTCGACGACACGATCGGGGTTCATCCGACGGCCGCCGAAGAGTTTGTGACTATGCGTACGCCGGTCGGCGCTTAAGCGTCTTTCGGTTTGGCTGAGTCTGGCGCTGCCGCAACGGTAGCCGCCAGACGCTGGCTTTCTTCCAGGCTTGCCTGGGTTTTACTCAATTCCTTTTCCAATGACTGGTTGAGCAGTGTCTGCTCCTCGACGTTCTGTTTGAGTGTCTGGCTTTCCAGTGTGGCCACGCGCAAGCGTTCCTGGAGGAGGGTGCGCTCGCTGTCGACGCGGGTTGCTTGCTCGAGCAATTGATCCTGACGCTGATTGCTCTGCTTGAGCTGATCCTGCATCAGGTTCAATTCGCGCTGTGTGCCACGGTTCTCGGTAAGCAGGCGTTCGTTGTCACGGTGCAACTGGGTGATTTCGTCTTGGCGCACCATTGCGCTTTGCTGTGCCTGACGCAATTCGGCCTGAATCTGCTGCACTTGTGCTTCGTGACGGCTCTGTTCCTGTTCGCGCTGCTCTTTGCTGGCGTTGCGATAGTGCTCGAGCGCATCGCGAGCGTGCAGGTGTTTCTCTTCCAGCGAGCGGATCTGCTCGTCCTTGTCCTGCAAGCGCAACTCAAAATCGGCCAGCGCCTGATTGAGCCCGGCATTGCGGGTTTGTTCGGTTTGCAGCATCGAACGGGTGTTGCCCAGCGCTTCGGATTCGCGCGCCAGTGCCGCGCCTTGAATATCGTGCTCTTGCTCAAGCTTTTCCAGTGCCTGGCGCGTTTGTTTCAGCTCCGACTCCAGGGCTTCGCGCTGTTCCTCAAACTGCTCGCGAGCCAGTTCGATAGGCTCTTGCGCCTGTTCTTTGAGGCGTTGGGCGAGGCGCGAGACGAGGGCGGTCAGCTCGTCATCGATGGGTTCTGCCGAGGCTTCAACCGGCTGCGCGCCGTCGTCCAGCTCTTTCAGGTAGCGATGGATCGTGGTTTTCGAGCCGGTGTTACCCATTTCAATGCGTACTGCATCGATGCTCGGGTGTTCGCCACGGGCGAGGATCGCTGTGCGCGCGATCTGCACCAGTGCTTTGGTAATGCCGCCACGGGCCATGAGAACTCCTACGGTTACGTACTGTGGTACATGCCACTAAAGTACGCAGTGTACCATCTCAAAAATAAAGATAAACCGTTGATATTAAAGACGCGGGATATACTGGTATTACCCAGTGTCAGACGGCAAAATGCCGATCAGCACCCTTCAATCAGTACGCCAGCGAGAAGAACAGCCCATGAGCGATCTGGATCGCTATCTGCAAGCCGCCACCCGTGACAACACCCGCCGCAGCTATCGCGCGGCCATCGAGCATTTCGAAGTGAAGTGGGGCGGGTTCTTGCCGGCCACGTCCGACAGCGTCGCGCGGTATTTGGTGGCACACGCTGAAGAGCTGTCGATCAACACGTTGAAGCTGCGTCTGTCGGCGCTGGCGCAATGGCACAACAGCCAAGGCTTTGCCGATCCGACAAAGGCGCCAGTGGTGCGCAAAGTCTTCAAAGGGATTCGCGCGTTGCACCCGGCGCAGGAGAAACAGGCCGAGCCGTTGCAGTTGCAGGATTTGCAGCGCGTGATCGACTGGCTTGAGCATGAAGCGAAAACCGCGAGAGAGCAGCAGGATCGTCCGTCACTGCTCAAGGCTTACCGTGATCGCGCATTGATTCTGCTGGGATTCTGGCGCGGCTTCCGCAGCGATGAACTGTGCCGCCTGCAAATCGAACATGTGCAAGCGCACGCCGGCAGCGGCATCACCCTGTATCTGCCACGCAGCAAGGGCGACCGGGAAAACCTCGGCCAGACTTATCAAGCCCCGGCGCTGCTCAAACTCTGCCCGGTGCAGGCCTACATCGACTGGATCACCGAAGCAGCGCTGGTGCGTGGCCCGGTGTTCCGCAGCATCGACCGTTGGGGCAATCTGAACGAGGAGGGCTTGCACGCCAACAGCATCATTCCTCTGCTGCGCCAAGCCTTGCAGCGCGCTGGCATTGCCGCCGAAAACTACACCAGCCACTCTCTGCGCCGAGGCTTCGCCACGTGGGCCCATCAAAGCGGCTGGGATCTGAAATCGTTGATGAGTTACGTCGGCTGGAAGGATATGAAGTCCGCGATGCGCTATGTTGAAGCCAGCCCATTCCAGGGGATGGCTCGGATTACGGATAAGCCGGCTTCGTCGTAGATATCGTTTTCTTCTATTAATACAGTCAGCTAATAGCGAAAACAAATCAGCAGCATCAGGTTTGCCAATGAGCCATCCGTCAAGTGAGTGGGTAGGATTCACCCATCGAATTCACAACCCTGACGGAGAGTCATCAATGCCTATCATCAACAGCCAAGTAAAACCGTTCAAAGCTACCGCGTTCAAAAACGGCGACTTCGTTCAAGTCTCGGACGCTGACCTGAAAGGCAAGTGGTCGGTCGTGTTTTTCTACCCAGCCGACTTCACCTTCGTTTGCCCAACCGAACTGGAAGACCTGGCTGACAACTACGCTGCCTTCCAGAAACTCGGCGTAGAGATCTACAGCGTTTCCACCGACACCCACTTTGCTCACGCTGCCTGGCACAACACTTCGCCAGCCATCGGCAAAATCGAATACACCATGATCGGCGACCCGACCCACGCCATCTCCCGCAACTTCGACGTGCTGATCGAAGAAGTTGGCCTGGCTGACCGTGGCACCTTCGTGATCAACCCTGAAGGCCAGATCAAAATCGTTGAACTGAACGATGGCGGCGTTGGCCGTGACGCTTCCGAGCTGCTGCGCAAGATCAAGGCTGCTCAGTACGTTGCTGCTCACCCAGGCGAAGTTTGCCCAGCCAAGTGGAAAGAAGGCGAGGCCACTCTGGCACCGTCCCTGGACCTGGTCGGCAAGATCTAAGTCTGTGACACGCAACTCAGGGCGGTACGCCGCACCTTCTTAAGTACGCTGCACCGCCCAATAAAAATGCCCGGGCGAGATTCGCTCGGGCTTTTTTTCGCCTCAAATAAAGGAAATCGCCCGTATGTTGGACGCCAATCTTAAAGCCCAGTTGAAATCGTACCTGGAACGGGTCACCCAGCCGATCGAGATCGTTGCCTCCCTCGACGACGGTGCGAAATCCCGTGAGATGCTGGAACTGCTGAAAGACGTTGCCAGTCTTTCGAGCCAAATTACTCTGATCGACAGCGGTGACGACGCGCGCAAGCCATCGTTCTCGATCAACCGCCCGGGGGCTGACATCAGTCTGCGTTTCGCCGGTATCCCGATGGGCCACGAGTTCACTTCGCTGGTGCTGGCCTTGCTGCAAGTCGGCGGCCACCCATCTAAAGCCAGTGTTGAAGTGATCGAGCAGATCCGCGCGCTGAAAGGCCAGTTCAGCTTCGAGACCTACTTCTCGCTGTCTTGCCAGAACTGCCCGGACGTGGTCCAGGCGCTGAACCTGATGGCTGTGCTCAACCCGAACATCCGCCACGTTGCCATTGATGGTGCGTTGTTCCAGGACGAAGTCAACGATCGCAAGATCATGGCCGTGCCGAGCATCTACCTCAATGGTGAAAACTTCGGTCAGGGCCGCATGGGCCTGGAAGAGATACTCGCCAAACTCGACACCGGCGCCATCGAGCGTCAAGCCGAGAAAATCAGCGCCAAAGAAGCCTTTGACGTATTGGTCGTCGGCGGTGGCCCGGCCGGTGCTTCGGCAGCCATCTACGCTGCGCGCAAAGGCATCCGCACCGGTGTTGCAGCCGAACGCTTCGGCGGACAGGTGCTCGACACCATGGCCATCGAGAACTTCATTTCCGTACAGGAAACCGAAGGGCCGAAACTGGCCACGGCGCTGGAAGAACACGTCAAACAGTACGACGTCGACATCATGAACCTGCAACGCGCCGACAAACTGATCCCGGGCAAGAATGGCGAGCTGCACGAAGTCCGTTTCGCCAGCGGCGCGTCCCTGAAAGCCAAAAGCGTGATTCTGGCGACCGGTGCGCGCTGGCGCGAGATGAACGTGCCGGGCGAGCAGCAATACCGCAACAAAGGCGTGGCGTACTGCCCGCACTGCGACGGCCCACTGTTCAAAGGCAAGCGTGTGGCGGTGATCGGCGGCGGTAACTCCGGCGTTGAAGCGGCCATCGACCTGGCCGGTATCGTGTCGCATGTAACGCTGCTGGAGTTCGACGTGCAACTGCGTGCCGATGCCGTATTGCAACGCAAACTGCACAGCCTTAAGAACGTCACCGTGATCACCAGTGCGCAAACCACTGAAGTCACTGGTAATGGCGAGAAGGTCAACGGCCTGCGCTACAAGGATCGCAACACTGACGAACTGCGCACTGTCGAGCTGGAAGGCATCTTCGTGCAGATCGGTTTGCTGCCGAACACTGACTGGCTCAAGGGCACAATCGAGCTGTCGCCGCGTGGCGAGATTATTGTCGATAACCGCGGCGAGACTTCTATCCCGGGGATCTTTGCGGCCGGCGACGTGACCACTGTGCCGTACAAGCAGATCGTGATTGCGGTGGGCGAGGGCGCCAAGGCTTCGTTGAGTGCTTTTGATCACCTGATCCGCACTTCGGCCCCGGCGTAAGCGTTAAACCAGAAATGAAAAACCCGTGAGCGATCACGGGTTTTTTATTGCGCGTTAAAAGCGGCCCCTCACCCCAGCCCTCTCCCGAAGGAGAGGGAGCCGATCGAGGTGTCTGGCGTTTTCCATCGACCTGAAAGATCCAGTCGATTATGGATTCCGTGCCAATCGAAAGCGCCAGTCGATTATGGATTCAACGCCAATCGAGTGGCTTTTCAGCTTTTACAGCGGCGCTGGCTGAATGATCTCGACCCAGTAACCGTCCGGATCCTTGATAAACGCCAGGCTCTTCATGCGGCCATCAGTCAGGCGCTTCTGGAAGTCGCAGCCCAGTTCTTCAAAGCGTGCGCACGCGGCAACGATGTCCGGCACCGAAATGCAGATATGGCCAAACCCACGCGGGTCAGTGTTGCCGTTGTGATAGGCGAAGTCGGCATCGTTTTCGGTGCCGTGGTTATGGGTCAGTTCGAGAATGCCCGGAATCGATTTCATCCACTCGGTGCGGGCAGCGGCGTCGGCCGGAATCTGCGCTTTGTCGACCAGGGCGAGGAAGTACAGGCTGAATTCGGCTTCCGCGAAGTCACGCTTCTCGACCAGCGAGAAACCCAGCACGCGGGTGTAGAAGTCCAGGGACTTGGTGATGTCCTTCACACGCAGCATGGTGTGGTTGAAGACGAAGTTGCGGGTTGCGCTGTCTGGCGTGGCGGTGACGCCGGGAAAAGTGTTCAGTTCGTGCAGGCTCATGGGCCCTCCAATAACTATGGGCGAGTGAATGGGCGCAATGATACGCATGCCCGCCGGCATCGCCAAATGAAAGGGCAGGCTTGCCCTGCGCGCGGGCGGGGCTCAGACTTTGCCGTTCAATCTGCGAGTGTGTCCGGCAATGATCCGACTGTTGAAAAGGCTCTTTGGTTTTATTGGTTTTTCTCTGGTAGCCGTTTGCGTTTCAGCGAACGAGCCGAGTATTACGTGGCCGGCGGGCTGGGAGGTCGAGGTGCTCCCGGATACAGCGCCTCAGGTTTTTCGTCAGCGGGCGGTCAAAAACGATGCCGATGGCAATCAGGTTATGGTCATGGAGTTGACGATGACACAGGTGGAGGCGGGCCATCAGGTCAATTTACAGGGTGTGTTGCTGGAGATGCGCAAGTCGATTCAAAAGGACTTTTTCCAGGGCGGCTATCAAAGTGTCTGCAACAAGGTGCATCCCGCTGCGCTGGGGTCTTTGTCGGCACTGGAAACGACTTGCACGGTGACCGAAAACGGTCGGCATGTGTTGTCGCAAACGTTGGTTGCAGCAGTCGATGCGGATAATGCTTATGTTCTTTCGTATGCCGGTCAGGCTGAGGTTTATAAGGCGAGCGCAGACGAAATAGTGGCGGTACGAAATAGCCTGAAACTTTAATCTTCTGATCTATTTGAAGGATGGTTAGATACCCGAAGGGATTAAGCACAAAGTTTAAGCACGGCCCGGACGGCAACACCAAGCATCAAATTGTTTAGCGCCGTGGCTCACCAACGTTACAGGTGAAAACCTAACTTTTTGATGAAATTCATTTCATTTGTTAGATATTGTCAATAAAAAAGCCCCGCATGATGCAGGGCTTTGGTGTTGGCGTGGAATTAACCGCGCAACCAGGAATCAACGGTGGCTGCACCGTACTGTTCCTTCCAGGCTTTCAGGCCACGGTGGTTGCCGCCTTTGGTTTCAATCAGTTCCCCAGTGTGCGGGTTCTGGTAAACCTTGACCACGCGAGCGCGGCGGGTTTTAGGTGCTGCAGACACTTGCAGACCGGATTTGGCCGGGTTCGGATCGAGGATGGCGATGATTTCTTTCAGGCCTTTGCCGTAGTGTTTCATCAGCCCCTGGAGCTTTTCTTCGAATTCGATTTCTTTCTTGAGCCCGGCATCGTTCTTCAGCGATTCCAGCTGCTTGAGCTGTTCCTGAAGGGCCTTTTCAGCTGCACGAAATTCAGCGAGTCTGGACAATATCTTTACTCCAATAGTGTGTTTGGCTGATACCAACCGCAAACAAAGCTATAAGCCAAGAGCCTTGAAGCGACTCGGTGATAATGGCTCACCTGCCAATCTTGCAACAGGCATGAAAAATTGTAGTAGTTAATGAGCCAAGAGTAAATCCTGACTTTTTCTCCATGTAACAAACACAGTCTTTTGTATCAAATTGGTGCGCCTTGTCGCAGGGCTCAGCCACAGCGCATTTAGTTAATGATGACTTAATGCACTGATGAAATCCGCAGCCGCCATCGGTTTGCCGAATAGATAGCCCTGCAGGAAGTTGACGTTATGTGCGGTCAGATAATCGGCCTGCGCCTGGGTTTCGACACCTTCGGCAACAATACCCAGATCCAGTTTGGCCGAGAGTTCGATAATGGTGTCGAGAATGTGCCGCGACAGTGCGTCGATGCCGATCATCGCGACGAAACTCTGATCGATTTTCAGGAAGTCGACGTTGAACTTGCGCAGGTAGCCGAGGCTGGAATGCCCGGTACCGAAGTCATCGATGGCGATCATCACCCCCAGTTGATGGAGTTGCTCAAACAACTGCCGAGTGATGTCGGTGGGTTCGATCAGCTCGCGCTCGGTCAACTCCAGCACCAGATTGATACTGCCCGCTGCGAAGGCCGCCAGCAGTTCGCGGCAATCATCGACCAGTTCAAGGTCCTGGCAATGGCTGGCCGTTATGTTGATGCCGAGGTGGAAGGGCGTGGCGAACGAGGCAGATTGTGGCCCAAGCAGGGCGGCGGTTTGCTGCATCAAGGCGCGGGTCATCGGCACGATCAAGCCGGAGTGCTCGGCGAACGGGATAAACAGATCCGGGCGCACCAGCCCCTCTTTCGGGTGGTTCCAGCGCATCAGCACTTCGGCTCCCGACCATTGCTTGCTGTCGCCATGCACGACGGGCTGGAAGTATGGAATGAACTCGCCAGCCTCCAGGGCACGCAGCATTTCATGGCTGGGCGACGTCGAGCGTTTCTGCAAAACATGCCCGATCGCGCCCGCCACCACGCCAAAAAAGATCAGCAGGCTGAACAGTGGCGGATATTCATCGGCCATGTAACGCCAGGTTTCGCCTTCGGGGAAACCGGCGGCAACACTGAACGCATAGTGCGAAGAATTGAGCATGCTCTGAGCCACCGGCAGCGTCGGCAAGTGGCCCTGATGCACTTTACCGTCGGCCGACAGCCAATGGTTGCCGACTTGCAGTAACAGCAGGGTGTGCCGGCCGATCAGGCGCAGAATATTGCTCAAGTGATAGCCGTCGAGAGTGGTCAGTGCGCCGCCGCGCCCTTCACTCAGCCGATACACCAGCAGTGCCGTGTCGGGCGTCACCGGGTTGCCGTTCATCAACCACAGCTTGCCTTGAGCGTAATCACCGGCGTTGACGGCTTCCTTGTAGTCGCCGAATAACGAACTGCAATACAGATTGTCGTCCCACACCAGATTGGTCGAACGCACGAACGGGCGGCGAGTGACTTGCTCGCGCAGGGCCAGTTTGACGATTTCGCACGTCTGCCCGGCCAGCGGCAGTAATTCCCGGGCAGCCTGGGCTGTGTTGTCGAGCATCAGGTCAAATTGGCGCAACGCCTCTTCAGCCGTCTGCTGCGAACTTTGCTCCAGGGTGCGTTCCGCCTGCATGTACAGAATCACACTGCCCAATATGACAGGGAGCAGGCCGCTGAGCAGCGTGATGATAAGGCGGGCGCTGCGTTTACGGCGGGGTCTGACGGTTAACGGCATGGGCGCATCCTGTCGCGAGAAAGTGGGGCGCCCGAATGCAGGCCGGGCAAGGGCACGCCGCCGAAAAGCAGATCAGCCAGAACGGATGATAGATGGCGCACAGCGCTTATGCCGCTCATCGTTGATGCATTGCGCCAGTCAATTTAATAAATGCCAAGGTGGCCGGCGACGCCTGGCGTATTTGCCACACACAATCCGCTGATGGCGCTGATCCTCGCGGGCATTTACCTGTGCAACAAACCCCTTGCGCCCGGCGCAAAAAAGCGGATTTTATAGAGAGAGCAGACAAGCCTATTTACGCTGTGTAGAATCGGTTTACGCATACAATAATAATCGTCTTCTGGCAGCAGAAGCCTCGCCCGCAAGAGCCTTGGGTCGACAATGAAGATATTCGGGTTTCAACTGATCTACGGTGACTTCCTCGCCCGCAGTGTGCGTGGCATCTCCTGTGCGCCACCCACCGACCTCGCAGACTGACAAATAACTCTGGTTAATTTGATAAGAATGATGAGGCGTCACCATGACAGATTTATACGAAAACCCAATGGGCCTGATGGGCTTTGAATTCATCGAGCTCGCATCGCCGGTGCCGGGCACTCTGGAGCCGATCTTCGAGATCATGGGCTTCACCAAAGTCGCCACCCACCGTTCCAAGAACGTGCACCTGTACCGCCAGGGCGCGATCAACCTGATCCTCAACAACGAACCCAACAGCGTCGCTTCGTACTTCGCGGCCGAACACGGTCCGTCCGTTTGCGGCATGGCGTTCCGCGTCAAGGATTCGCAAAAAGCCTACAACCGTGCACTGGAACTCGGCGCTCAGCCGATCCACATCGAAACAGGCCCGATGGAGCTGAACCTGCCGGCGATCAAAGGCATTGGCGGCGCACCGCTGTACTTGATCGACCGCTTCGGCGAAGGCAGCTCGATCTACGACATCGACTTCGTGTTTATCGAAGGCGTTGATCGCAACCCGGTGGGCGCCGGTTTGAAAATCATCGACCACCTGACCCACAACGTCTATCGCGGTCGCATGGCTTACTGGGCGAACTTCTACGAGAAGCTGTTCAACTTCCGCGAAATCCGCTACTTCGACATCAAGGGCGAATATACCGGCCTGACCTCGAAAGCGATGACCGCACCGGACGGCATGATCCGCATCCCGTTGAACGAAGAGTCGTCCAAGGGCGCCGGCCAGATCGAAGAGTTCCTGATGCAGTTCAACGGCGAGGGCATCCAGCACGTTGCGTTCCTCACCGACGACCTGATCAAGACCTGGGATCAGTTGAAGAAGATCGGCATGCGCTTCATGACCGCACCGCCGGACACCTATTACGAAATGCTCGAAGGTCGTCTGCCGAATCACGGCGAGCCGGTCGATCAACTGCAATCGCGCGGCATCCTGCTGGACGGCGCTTCGGAGCAGGGCGACAAGCGCCTGTTGCTGCAGATCTTCTCGGAAACCCTGATGGGCCCGGTGTTCTTCGAATTCATCCAGCGTAAAGGCGATGACGGTTTCGGTGAGGGCAACTTCAAGGCCCTGTTCGAATCGATTGAGCGTGATCAGGTGCGCCGTGGTGTGCTGGCCACCGAGTAACCGCCACTGAAATGAAAAATCCCGGCCTGCAGAGATGCAGGGCCGGGATTTTTTTTGCTTCATGCAAACCCTGTGGGCGTTGGGCTCAAGGGCGGCGCTGACGCATCAGGTGTTTGAAGCCTTCGAAGATCAGCACCACAACCGCCAGCCAGATCGGAATGTACGTCAGCCATTCACCGGACTTGATGCTCTCACCGAGCAGCAGCGCCACACCAAGCAGCAGCACCGGCTCAACATAACTCAACAAGCCAAACAGACTGAACGGCAGCAAGCGGCTGGCGATGATATACACCACCAGTGCCGACGCACTGATCAACCCGAGCAGCGGGATCAGCCACATCAGCCCCGGGTATTGATCGAACACGCCAAAACCTTGCTCGCCGCCCTGCACGAACCAGTAAGCCACTGGCAGCATCAGGGTCATGTCGACCCACAAGCCGCCGAGGTTGTCGGTCTTCAAGTGTTTGCGTAGCACGAAGTACAGCGGATAGCCGACCACGACCACCAGCGTTGCCCAGGAAAAGCCGCCGACCTGATACAGCTCATTGAGTACGCCCAGGCTGGCGAAGAACACGGCGATTTTCTGCAAGTACGAGAGGCTTTCGCCATAGGCGATCCGTCCGGTCAGCACCATCGTCAGCGGCAGCAGGAAGTAACCCAGCGAAACGTCAAGGCTGTAGCCGTTGAGCGGCGCCCACATGAACAGCCACAGTTGCACGCCGAGCAGGGCAGCCGAGACGATCAGCCCGCCGATCAGTTTCGGCTTCGCGGTCATCAGTCGAACCAGCTCCACCACCCGCCGCCATTCGCCCGACACCAGCATGAACACGGTCATGCACGGCACGGTCAGCAGCATCCGCCAGCCGAAAATCTCCACGCCACTCAATGGGGTGAGCAGCGAGGTGTAGTAATACATGACGGCAAACAGCACCGAGGCTGAAACCGATAGAGCGATACCTTTAGACAAACTGTCCTCGCGGGGTTGATGGTCAAACGGGGCGCGAAGGATACGTGGTTTTTGTGCTGAATATTGGCCAAGTGATCAATATTCCCCACACAAGCCCCTCACCCTAACTCTCCCGAAACGTCGGACCGCCCTGAGGGAGAGGGGACTGACCTGGGATGCTTCACGATATTCAGCGACGTGAAATATCGAGTCGATTATGGATTCACCACGAAAGCTTCAGGCCAAAGCGTAGCCTCAATATCCCCCAATCGGTTCCCTCTCCCTCAGGGCGGTCCGACGTTTCGGAGGGCTAGGGAGAGGGCAGGGATATCAAGCCGAACTGGGTTTACGCCCCGACACAAAATGACTCACATCGTTGAACCCCGGTGTCGACGCATGTCCCGGTGTCACCAGCGAGTCAATAAACGCTTCGTCCTCGGCGCTGATTTTCACGGCCTGCGCCTTGGTGTAGGCGTCCCATTGCTCTTCAGTGCGCGGCCCGACAATCGCCGAGGTGACCGCGCGGTTGTTCAGCACCCAGGCGATCGCGAATTCAACCATGCCGACACCACGCTGTTCGGTGTACTGCTGAATCTGCTGGGCGATGCGCAAGGATTCCACCCGCCATTCGGTTTCCAGAATACGTTTGTCCTGGCGCCCGGCGCGGCTGTTGGCGTCCGGTTTGATGTCCGGTGCGTATTTGCCACTGAGCACACCCCGCGCCAGCGGGCTGTAAGGCACCACGCCGAGGCCATAGGTTTGCGCGGCGGTGATTTGCTCGGTTTCGGCCTGGCGGTTGACGATGTTGTACAGCGGTTGGCTGATCACCGGGCGATCAACGCCAAGGTTGTCGGCGATGCGGATCACCTCGGCAATCCGCCAGCCGCGATAGTTCGACAGGCCCCAATAGCGAATCTTGCCCTGACGAATCAGATCGCCAATCGCCGATACCGTGACTTCGAGCGGCGTGTTGTGGTCTTCGCGGTGCAGGTAATAGATGTCGAGATAGTCGGTGCCGAGCCGGGTCAGGCTGGCCTCGATGCCATTGAAGATATGTTTGCGGCTCAAGCCGCTGCGGTTCGGCAGGCCGTCCACCGGTCCGAAACCGACCTTGGTCGCCAGCACCCATTCATGCCGATGCCGGGCGATCGCTTCACCGACGATCTCTTCCGAGCGGCCGTTGGTGTAGACGTCGGCGGTGTCGATGAAATTGATGCCCTGATCCCAGGCCTTATTGATGATGCGCGCGGAGTCGTCTGCGCTGGTCTGCTCGCCAAACATCATCGTGCCGAGGGTGAGGGTGGACACCTGCAACCCCGAATGCCCCAGTGTGCGATAGCTCATGCCGATTTCCTTTTTGTCGCGGGGAAAGCCTTAATCAAATACCAGAAGCAGGTGAAGCGGCAAAGTCATTTATCGGCGCAATACCGCACAACGCTCGCGCAAAAACACCTGCAACACCTTGACCCGTTCAGACACCTGCACCCGGTGCGGACAAAGCAGATTGAACGGCACACTTTCGCCTTGCCAGGCATCGAACAGCGTCAGCAAGCGTCCGGCCTGCAAGTCTTGGGCGACGTCGAGCCAGGCTTTGTAGACGATGCCATGCCCTGCCAGTGCCCAGCGTCGGGCGACTTAACCGTCATCGCTGAGGTAGTCACCGTGAACTTCGACTTCCAGGCTTTCGTCGTCGCGCGTGAAACGCCAGGTGTTGTAGGGCCGGCCATTGCGCAGGTAGAGCAGGACGCTGTGCTCGCTCAATTCGCCGGGATGTTGCGGGGTGCCATGCCTTGCCAGATAGTCAGGGCTGGCGCAGGCGACGCGCCGGTGCTGCGGCAGAATCGGCAACGCCACCAGCGTTGAATCGCTCGGCACGCCGAAGCGCAGCGCAACGTCGACGGTTTCGCGGAACTTCAGTCAGTGCCGGCGTCAGCTCGAGCCCCCGCGCCGCAGCGGAAATGCTGCCTGAATCGGCGACACGGACGAAGATCTCCAGATCGAGAATCGAGCTCATTGCTAAAAATCCTTTAAAGATCTTTGCGTTTTTGCGGGATTTTTTGCTGACTGGCAAGAGTAGATACTGCAATCAATCAACAATCGCAGGGGATACGTATGACTTGGACATTCGATCATCTGGCCTTCAATACCGCCGACGGTCAGACCTTGCAGGACAATTTCGCCAAATTGCTCGGACTGGCACCGGGGCGGCGGCCGCCGTTTCCGTTTCCCGGGCGCTGGCTGTATCAGGATGAGCACGCGGTGGTGCATGTGATCGAGCAGCCGACGTTCGCCGCGACTGAATTGAGCCATATTGCTTTTCGCACCGATGAGCCGGCCGAAAGGGTGTTGCAGCGGGTGCGTGAGAGTGGTTTGCCGTATCAACTGGCGCAGGTGCCGGGCGAGGGGATCGCACAGATTTTCGTGCAGATGCCGGGTGGCCTGGTGATTGAACTGGATGCTTCAGAAGCCCCTCACCCTAACTCTCTCCCCGAGGGAGAGGGGACCGACCGAGGTGTTTGAGCGAGTTACGCCGACGTGCGATACCGAGTCGAACTCAGGCCTTGAAAAGCACCAAAATCGGCTCGCTTCTGCCGAGTCGAACTCAAATCTTGAAAAGCGCGGCAATCGGCTCCCTTTCCCCCTCGCCCCCTTGGGGGAGAGGGTTGGGGTGAGGGGGAACAGATCCACATAACACCACAAATCCCAAGCCGAACACCCCCATAAAAAAACGGCCCTGAAAAGGGCCGTTCTGCCTTGCATCAACGCCTCAAGCGCGCAACGTCCGGGTCATGCGCAAGGCCAACAGGCTGCCGCCCACAATCACACCCGCCAGCAGATACAACGCCGCATCGGTCGAACCGGTGCTGTCCTTGACCCAACCCACCAGATACGGACTGAGGAAACCGGCCATTTGCCCCATCGAGTTGATCAACGCCAGACCACCGGCCGCAGCGCCCGCGCTCAACATGGCCGTCGGCACCGGCCAGAACATCGGCAGGCCGGTCAGCGCGCCCATGGTGGCAATGGTCAGACCGAGAATCGCAATCGCCGGATTGGCGGCGAAATTCACCGCAATCACCAGGCCGATCGCGCCCATCAGCATCGGCACCACCAAGTGCCAGCGGCGTTCTTTACGCAAGTCCGCCGAACGTCCGACCACCAGCATGAACACCGCCGCCAGCAGATATGGAATCGCACTCAACCAGCCGATCACCAGGTTATCGCTGAAGCCGAGGTTCTTGATGATCGACGGTAGCCAGAAGTTGATCGCGTAGACGCCGCTCTGAATGCAGAAATAGATCAGGCCGAACGCCCAGATCGCCGGGTTCTTGAACACCGCCAGCAGCGAGTCGGAGGTGGTTTTCGGTTTGTTCGCCAAATCTTCGGCCTGATCTGCTTCAAGCACTGCGCGTTCGTGCGGCGTCAGCCACTTGGCGTTGGCGAAGCTGTCGCTCAACAGGAAGTAGGCGAGAGCACCAAGGATCACCGTCGGAATGCCTTGCAGCAGAAACATCCACTGCCAACCGGCCAGACCACCCTGGCCGGCGGCAAAGTGATTGAGGATCCAGCCAGAGAACGGGCTGCCGAGCAGACCGGACACCGGGATCGCCGACATGAACAGCGCCATGATCCGCCCACGGCGGAAAGTCGGGAACCACTGCGAGAGGTACAAAACAACGCCCGGGAAGAACCCGGCTTCGGCCGCACCGGTGAACAGGCGCAGGGTATAGAACTCGGTGGGTGTGGTGACGAACAACAGGCAGGTCGACAGCGTGCCCCAGGTAATCATCATCACTGCAATCCAGCGTCGCGGACCGAATTTGCTCAACGCCAGGTTGCTCGGTACGCCGCACAGCACGTAGCCAATGAAGAAAATCCCGGCCCCCAGGCCGTACACGGTTTCGCTGAATTTCAAGGCGTCGAGCATCTGCAGTTTGGCAAATCCAACGTTGACCCGGTCGAGGTAGTTGAACAAGTAGCAGATGAAAATGAAGGGGATCAAACGCAGGGTAATGCGTTTGTAGACGGCGTTTTTATCGTCTTCGATGGTCTGGGTAGCTGCGGCGCTGTGCGACATAGCGGCTCTCTCTTTATTATGATTTTTTGCGATGCAAAGGGTAACGTTGATCGCCCTGAGAGTCTCGGTCACCTTTGGCCGGATTGTCTTTGTGCCTGAGCACAGGGTTTGCCGTCAGACCCTGTGCGGGTGAACAACTTGTCCGTGCCTGTTTTCAAGGATTCCAGCGCTTATGTTCGAACTCGATCACGACCTCGCCCAGGACATCGTCGACCGGGCCATGGCCATTTTGCCCTACAACGTCAACGTCATGGACAGCCAGGGACTGATCCTCGGCAGTGGCGAGCCGGAGCGCATCAACACCCGTCACGAAGGTGCGCAACTGGTGCTGGCCAATGGTCGGGTGGTGGAGATCGACGCGCATACCGCCGTGCATTTGAAAGGCGTGCAGCCGGGCATCAATTTGCCGCTGTTGCTCGATCAGCGCTTGATCGGTGTGCTCGGCATCACCGGTGAACCGGAGCAATTGCGCACCTACGCCGAGTTGGTGCGCATGACCGCCGAAATGCTCGTCGGTCAGCGCAATCAGCAGGCCGAGCAGCAATGGCGGCGCCAGCGTTGTGATGATTTGCTGGCGTTGCTGTTGAGCGAGGCGGGGGACTCGCCGCGCCTGGTCGATGAGGCCCAGCAACTTGGCCTCAAACCGCAATTGACGCGGGTGCCGTATCTGTTCGAACTGGGGCTGGAACACGGGCCGGGGCAAACCGTTGAGGCGCTGAGTGCCTGGC
Organism: Pseudomonas sp.; assembly: GCF_049300855.1. Taxonomy (GTDB): domain Bacteria; phylum Pseudomonadota; class Gammaproteobacteria; order Pseudomonadales; family Pseudomonadaceae; genus Aquipseudomonas. Next base: position 201,161 of record NZ_JBAQKH010000029.1, read on the forward strand.
TGATGTCGCGTTATCCCGACAGCTGGTGCGTGAGTTCGGCCAAATCGTCACTGTTGTGGTGTCGTCCGGCGAGTCAAAACGTCGAGCATGAGCGCTTGCTGGAAAAACTCGATGGGCTGGGCTGGAACATTTTGCGTATTGCCGTCGGTGGGCAGGCGGATGGATTGGCCGGGTTGCGCCGCTGTTATCGACGCGTTGGCGATTTGCTCGCCTATGGCCGTGAGGTGTTGCCGCATTCGCGACTGCTGACGCTGCATCGTTATCGCTTGCCGGTCATGTTGTGGCGACATCGCAACGACGATGCGCTGGATGAATTGCTCAAGCCTTTGCGCAAGGTTATCGCCAAGGACGCCAACGGCCAGTTGCTGGCGACATTGCGCAGTTGGTGTGAGCACGATGGTCAGAGTCAGGCATGTGCCGATGCCTTGGGCATTCATCGCAACAGTCTGCGTTATCGGATGGAGCGCATTGCCGAGTTGAGCGGGGTGGATCCGCTGCGGCTGGATGGGATGTTGGCGCTTTATCTTGGGGTGCAGTTGCTGCCGCAGACCGAACCCAATTGATTGGTCGCCCTCAAGGACGCCTTCAACAAAAATCTTTTTTGTGAAAATGAACAATAAACGCCCACGCCGCTTGTGCAGCGGACAGGCGTCATTGCGCAGACGGACTGGCAGCATGAGGGCATTGCAACTGGAGAATTCGCATGAAGATCGTCATCGCCCCCGATTCGTTCAAGGACAGCCTGAGTGCCCAAGGCGTGGCCGAGGCCATTGCACTGGGCCTGGCGCAGGTCTGGCCGCACGCGACACTGGTCAAATGCCCGATGGCTGACGGCGGCGAAGGCACGGTGGAGTCGATACTCGCCGCGTGCGATGGCGAACTGCGCCGCACCCGCGTACGTGGCCCGTTGGGTGCGCCGGTCGACGCCGCGTGGGGCTGGCTGCCGCACAACCACACTGCGATCATCGAAATGGCCGAGGCCAGCGGTTTGCAATTGGTGCCGCTTGGCCAACGCGATGCCTGCATCAGCAGCACCTTCGGCACCGGCGAACTGATTCGTGCCGCGCTGGACGCCGGCGCGCAGCGGGTGATTCTGGCCATTGGCGGCAGCGCGACCAACGACGGCGGCGCCGGAGCGATGCAAGCCTTGGGCGTGAAGTTGCTGGATGCACAAGGGCAGGCGTTAGTGCCCGGCGGCTTGGCATTGGCGCAACTGGCGCGGGTGGATCTGAGTGATCTCGATCCGCGACTGGCGCACGTGCGTTTCGACATCGCGGCGGACGTCAACAATCCACTCTGCGGTCCGCACGGCGCTTCAGCGATTTTCGGCCCGCAGAAAGGTGCGTCGCCGGCGCAGGTGCAACAGCTCGATCAGGCCTTGGGGCATTTCGCCCAACTGTGCGCGCAAGCGTTGGGCAAGGACGTGCGTGATGAGCCGGGCAGCGGCGCGGCGGGTGGTCTGGGGTTTGCCGCCAAGGCGTTTCTCGGCGCGCAGTTTCAGGCCGGCGTCGAAGTGGTCGCCGAACTGGTCGGCCTCGCTGAAGCCGTCCACGGTGCCGATCTGGTGATTACCGGAGAAGGGCGATTCGATGCGCAAACCCTGCGCGGCAAGACGCCGTTCGGTGTCGCGCGGATTGCCAAACGGCACGCAGTGCCCGTAATCGTTATCGCCGGGACATTGGGCGAGGGTTATCAGGCACTTTACGAGCACGGCATCGACGCGGCTTTTGCCGTCACCAGCGGCCCGATGACGCTGGCGCAGGCCTGCGCCGAAGCACCGCGCCTGTTGCGTGAACGCGCCACCGACATCGCCCGCGTCTGGCAAATGGCCAAACACAACGTTTGAATCTGACTCACAGGGTGTTTCAATCTTGTAACACCCTGAAAAATAATTGCTCTTGACCCGCAATCTTCCTAAAGCCTGGCCGATACAAGGATCAGGCGCGCACAAAATCTCCTAAAACAGTGACGCCGGACTGAAGCCCGCCCTCCGGGCCAGTGATCACGGCATGGACGCTCGTAGTTTCTATCTTCCGAGAGTCCAACTATGTCCTTGCGTAACCTGAATATCGCGCCGCGTGCCTTCCTCGGTTTTGCCTTTATCGCCTTGTTGGTGATCGTGCTCGGCGTGTTCGCCGTCAACCGCATGACCACCATCCGCCAGGCGTCCGTTGACATGGCGACGAATCAACTGCCCAGCGTCGGCTATCTCGGTGTCGTGACAGAAAACGTCCTGCGCCTGCGCATTCTGTCGTTCCGTATTCTGGTCAACCGTGATCCGGCAGGTTTGCAAGAAGCCCAGACGCGCATCGGCGTGCTGGTGGACAAGGTCCGCAGTGCCCAGGCCAGCTACGCCGCGCTGCCGGCTGGCGACGAAGAGACCGCACAATATCGGGCTTTCGCAGCAACGCTCGATAACTACCTGCAAGCGCAAAACCAGATGATGGAGCTGTCGCGCCAGGACAAAGTCGATGAGATGCGTACCTTGATCAACACGCGGATCAAGGACGGCACCGACCAGATGGGCGAACAGCTCAACAAACTCATCGCGATCAACGCCGCTGACGCGAAAGTCGCTTCCAGTCAGGCCGGCGAACATTACGACAGCGCCATTACCGGCATCATCATCGTTTCGGTGTTTGCCGCACTGGCCACGGTGTTGCTCGCCTTGCTGTTGACCCGCAGCATTGTCACACCGTTGAACCGCGCCGTGCAGGCCGCGCAAACCATCGCCAGTGGCAACCTCACCAAAAACATCGAGGTCGACGGCAAGGACGAACCGGCGCGCCTGCTCGAAGCACTGGCCGCGATGCAGACCAACCTGCGCAAAACCATCGAACAGATCGCCGGTTCCGCCACGCAACTGGGCGCCGCTGCCGAAGAACTCAGCGCGGTCACCGAAGAGGCGTCCCGTGGCTTGCAGCAGCAGAACAACGAAATCGAACAAGCCGCCACCGCCGTCAACGAGATGACTGCCGCCGTGGAAGAAGTCGCGCGCAATGCCGTGTCGACCTCCGAAGCCTCGAACCAGTCGACCCACGCCGCCCGCGAAGGTCGCGATCAAGTGGTGAAAACCGTCGACGCGATCCAGACCATGACCCACGACGTGCAGAACACCGCGCAAATGATCGAAGGCCTCGCCGCGCAGGGCCGCGACATCGGCAAAGTCCTCGACGTGATCCGCGCCATCGCCGAACAGACCAACCTGCTGGCGCTTAACGCCGCCATCGAAGCGGCACGTGCGGGTGAAGCTGGACGCGGCTTCGCCGTGGTCGCGGACGAGGTGCGCGCCTTGGCCCACCGCACCGCGCAGTCGACCCAGGAAATCGAAAAAATGGTCGCCGGCATCCAGAACGGCACCGGTGAGGCGGTTTCGTCGATGCAGCAAAGCAACCAGCGCACCCAGTCGACCCTGGAAATGGCCCGCGCCGCTGGCGTCGCGCTGGAGCAGATCACCCAGTCGATTCATCAGATCAACGAGCGCAACCTGGTCATCGCCAGCGCTTCGGAAGAGCAGGCGCAGGTCTCGCGCGAAGTCGACCGCAACCTGGTTAACATCCGCGATCTGGCTACACAATCGGCCGCCGGGGCCAACCAGACCAGCGCCGCGACCCACGAACTGTCGCGTCTGGCAGTCGATTTGAACGCCATGGTGGCGCGTTTCGTGATTTGAGATACGGTGAAGGCTGGAGACCGCGCAATCAGGAGACGTACATGCGCTATTCAGCCTTGACCCAACGAATCGCCGGAGAGGGGGCGTCAGCCTGGCAGATTCATGACCGAGCGCTGGAGTTGCGCGCCGAGGGTGTCGATGTCTTGCTGCTGAGTGTCGGCGATCCGGATTTCGATACGCCATTGCCGATCATTCACGGCGCGATCGACAGTTTGCTGGCGGGCGATACGCATTACTCCGAAGTGCGCGGTCGCCTGGCGCTGCGCAAGTTGATTGCCGAGCGTCATCGGCGACACAGTGGTCAGGCCGTCGATGCCGATGATGTGATCGTCATGCCCGGCGCGCAGTGCGCGGTGTATTCGGTGGCACAGTGTTTACTCGATCCGGGCGACGAGGTGATCGTCGCCGAACCGATGTACGTCACTTATGAAGGTGTGTTCGGCGCGTGCGGCGCGACGGTGGTGCCGGTGCCGGTCCGTCCGGAAAACGGCTTTCGCGTGGATCCTGCCGATGTCGCGGCGCGGATCACCGGCAAAACCCGCGCGCTGTTGCTCAACAGCCCGAATAACCCCTCTGGCGCCAGTCTGTCGCTGCTGATCTGGCAGGAACTGGCGGCGCTGTGCATTCGCCATGACCTGTGGCTGATCAGCGATGAGGTCTACAGCGAATTGCTGTACGAAGGCGAGCATGTCAGCCCGGCGAGTTTGCCGGGCATGGCCGAGCGCACGGCGACGATCAACAGCCTGTCGAAATCCCACGCCATGACTGGGTGGCGCATCGGCTGGATGATCGGGCCGCGGCCGTTGGCCGAGCATCTGGTCAATCTGTCGTTGAGCATGCTGTTTGGCTTGCCGGACTTTGTGCAGAAAGCCGCGCAGGTCGCGCTGGAAACCGATCTGCCGGAAGTGACGCACATGCGTGAGGAATATCGCTTGCGTCGCGATCTGGTGTGCGAACGGTTGCGCGGTTGCCCGGGGCTGCATCCGATCCGCCCGGACGGCGGCATGTTCGTGATGGTCGATGTGCGCCAGACCGGGCTCGGCGCCCAGGCGTTTGCCGAACGGTTGCTGGAGGGGTATGGCGTTTCGGTGCTGGCCGGTGAGGCGTTCGGGCCGAGTGCGGCGGGGCATATCCGGATTGGACTGGTGGTCGATCGGGTCAAACTGGCGGACGCCTGCTCGCGGATTGCACTGTGTGCGGCGCAGCTGTTACAGGCGCGCAGTGCCTGATGGTTTTGCAGTGCTCTCGCTGGCTTCATCGCTGGCAAGCCAGCTCCCACAGGTTTCTCGGTGTTGGTTACATTTTAGAACGACACAAAACCCTGTGGGAGCTGGCTTGCCAGCGATGAGGCCAGATCAGGCAATAAAGATCTCAGCCCTGCCAGGCCGATGGGTTCACCAGATTCGCAGGTTTTTCCCCAGCGAGCGCCGCCAACAGATTCTCCACCGCACAGCGCGCCATCGCTTCGCGCGTCTCATGCGTTGCCGAGCCCATGTGCGGCGTCGCCACCACATTATTCAGTTGCAACAACGGCGAGTCATGCTGCAACGGTTCACGCTCGAACACATCCAGCCCCGCCGCCCGAATGCGCTGATGACGCAGCGCCTCTATCATCGCCGCCTCATCCACCACTTTGCCCCGCGAAATGTTGATGAAGATGCTTTGCGGGCGCATCAGCGCAAACTGCTCGGCGCCGATCAAGCCTTCGGTCTGCGCGGTCAGCGGCAAGGTCAGGCAAATGAAATCGGCCTGCTGGAGCAGCTCTTCAAGGCTGCGATATTGCGCATCAAACCGCGCCTCGACCGCCGGTTTGCGCGACTGGCTGTGATAGATCACCGGCATGCCAAAACCGAAATGCCCACGCTGCGCCAACGCCTCGCCGATACGGCCCATGCCGATGATGCCCAGCGTCTTGCCATGCACATCGGTGCCGAAATGCGCCGGGCCGATGTTGCGGTTCCATTGCCCGCTGCGCACCATGTTCGCCAGTTCGACCACCCGCCGGGCAGTCGCGAGGATCAGCGCGAAACCGGTGTCAGCGGTGGTTTCGGTGAGCACGTCCGGGGTGTTGCTGAGGAGGATCTTGCGCCGGCTCAGGTAATCAATGTCGTAATTGTCGACGCCCACCGAGACGCTGGCGATGGCCTGCAACTGCGGCGCCAGATCGAGCAACGCAGCATCGAGTTTCAGGCTGGCGCCGAGCAAACCGTGAGCACGGGGCAGGGCATCACGCAGTTGCATGAGGCCGTCGGTGTCGAGGCTTTCAATCAGCGTCACGTCGCAGTGTTCTTGCAGACGCGCCATTAATGCTGGCGAGAGTTTCTTGTACAACACAACCTGCTTTTTCATCGCAATGCTCTCTTCAATTCAGGGATGCGCCGGCACCGGGCGTGGCGCAGCGGCTTTGGCCACGACGCGATCACTCGCGCCGGGCTTGAGAAAAATCGTCAGCACCACCGACAGCAGCAACGCGCCGCTCATCAACAGATACGAACTACCGGGCGAACCGGTGGAGCTGTTCAGGTAACCGACCAGATACGAGCCGCCGAACGAGCCGAGCGCGCCCATGCTGTTGATCAGCGCCATCGCGCCACCGGCAACGTTGGCGGGGAGAATCTCCGGGACGATGGCAAAGAACGGCCCGTAAGGCGCGTACATGCAGGCGCCGGCGATCACCAGCAGCGTGTACGACCACCAGAAATGCTCAGCGCCCAGTGCATACGAGCCATAAAAAGCGATTGAAGCGATCAGCAGCGGCGGCCAGACGAAGCGTTTGCGCTTTTGCAACTTGTCCGAGCCCCACGACACCGCGAGCATGCCGATCACCGCCGCCAGGTACGGCAGCGCCGACAGCCAGCCGGCCTCGATCATGTCCATTTGCGCACCGGCCTTGAGGATTGACGGCAGCCACAACACGAAGCCGTAAACGCCGATGCTCCAGCAGAAAAACTGCAACGCGAGAATGATCACCTTCGGCGAACGGAAAGCCTCGGCGTAATTCTTCACCGCTTTGATGCCGACCTGTTCAGCGGCCAGAGCGCTTTCCAGGTCCTGCTTCTCCTGATCGCTCAGCCACGTGGCCTGCGCCGGACGATCATCGGCCAGACGCCACCAGATAAATGCCCAGATCACCGCCGGCAAGCCTTCGATGATGAACATCCAGCGCCAACTGAAGTGCTGCACCAGATAGCCCGAGACCACTGACATCCACAGCATCGTTACCGGGTTGCCGAGGATCAGAAAGGTGTTGGCACGCGAGCGTTCGGCACGGGTGAACCAGTGGCACAGGTAGACCAGCATCGCCGGCATGACTGCCGCTTCGACCACGCCGAGCATGAAGCGGATGACGATCAGCCAATAGGCGTTGGAGACCACGCCGGTCAACGTCGCGAGCCCGCCCCAGAGGATCAGGCTGACGAAAATCAGCTTCTTCACGCTGTGTTTTTGCGCGTAGATCGCGCCCGGTACCTGGAAGAAAAAGTAACCGAGGAAGAACAGCGCGCCGAGCAGCGATGACAGGCCCGGGGTGATCATCAGGTCGGCCGCCATGCCGGACGCAGCGGCGAAACCGTAGTTGGCGCGATCAAGATACGCCAGGCTGTAGGTGATGAACACGATCGGCATGATGTACCACCAGCGGCGGGTGGCGAGGGTTGCGGTTTTCATGGGTCTTGCTCCTGAGCTTGTTGTTTTTGTCGCAGCAGGTTCAATGAATCGGTTGCCTGTCAGGGCCTCATCGCTGGCAAGCCAGCTCCCACAGGGATCTCGGGTATGTCAAAGATTGCGTTGCCACCACCAACCCTTGTGGGAGCTGGCTTGCCAGCGATGGCGGCCTCAAATTCGCTGAAGAGTTCTGCCCGGGTTGGAAGGCCCTCCATATCCCCGCGACTCTGCACCGCGCGACTGCCAATCCAGTTCGCCCGCTGCACCGCCTCGGCAAAACTCTGGTGCTCCAGCAGGGCACTGATCATCCCCACCGCAAAGCCGTCACCGGCACCGACCGTGTCGACCACATGCGCCACCGGCACCCCGGCGACAAATCCCGACGCCAGATGCGTTCGGTAATAAGCGCCTTCCGGGCCAAGCTTGATCGCCACGGCCTCCGCACCCTGATCGAGATAAAACGCCGCAATGTCCGCCGGGTCTTCAAAACCGGTCAGCAAGCGGCCTTCACTCAGCCCCGGCAACACCCAGTGGGCGAGGGCGGCGAGGCGGTTGATCTCGCTGATCATCTCGCGCTCGCTGGTCCACAGGCTCGGGCGCAGATTGGGGTCGAACGACACGCTGCGCCCGGCCTTGCGCATGCGTGTCATCAGTTCAAACGACATCGCCCGCGCCGAGGCCGATAGCGCTGGAGGAATGCCGGTGGCATGCAAGTGGCGAGCGCTGAGCAAGCTGTCGGTGATCGACTGTGGCGACAGGTGACTGGCGGCCGAACCGCGACGGAAGTACTCGACTTGCGGATCGCTGCCATCGTCAGTGCGGGATTTGAACTGGAAACCGGTCGGGTGCTGTTTATCTATGTCGACGTGGCTGCAATCCAGGCCTTCCTTGATCAAGGTTTCGACCACAAAGCGCCCGAGCGAATCCTCACCGACCCGGCTTAGCCACGCGACGTTGAAGCCCAGCCGCGATAGCCCGATCGCGACATTGCTGTCGGCTCCGGCAATGCGCTTGTGAAAGTGTTCGACCGCCGCCAGATCACCGGTCTGCTCAGCGACCAGCATCGCCATGGTTTCGCCAAACGAGAGAATATCGATCTCAGACATGAGCAGGCTCCAGACGGGATTGGCCGAGGCGGGCGAGGGCGGCGACGTGCTCGCGGGTCAGTTGCACCAGATCTTCGCCCTGCAACGGATATTCGGCGGCGCGCATAACGCCTTGGGCCATGTGCCGCAACAGTTGTTCCCACAGATGCAGGTCACTGACCGTCGGCGGCACCGCCACCAGTTTGCCGTCCGGGCGGCGGGCCACGGCTTTGCAGTGCACGTAACCGACGTGCCGGCCCAACAGGCGCGCAGCATTCGCGGCGGACTGGTCCTGCCACTGCCAGTTACCGATGTCGAAGGTCATTTTGATCGGCAAGTTGTGCTGCTCGACGGCGGCGAAGAAACGCTGAAACGGCTCGATGCGACCGCCGTGCAAGGTCTGGTCGTTCTCGACCAGCAACTGCACCGGGCTGTGCTTCAAGCGTTCGGCCAGGGCTTGCAGATCATTATTATCGGTGAAGTAGCCGAGAGAAACCTTCAGCCACTTCGAGCCGAACGCTTCGGCGTTCTGCAGCGCGTTGATCAGCTCGGGGTTAGGGCGCGACTGACCGGCGAGCCACAGCTCAGTGGGTGAGGAATAAATGCTTTGCAGGCCCTGCGCTTGAGTGGCGGCGCTCAGTTGCGCGGGCACTTCGCGGGTGAGTAATTCTTCGCGCCATTCGATGCGATCGGCACCGGCGGCGGCGAGCACGTCGATGAAAAAATCCTGCCCGCGTTGGCGCACGAGCTCGGCACCGTAGCTGGACAGACTGATGGAAACGGCGGGTTTATTCATTGTTATTGACCTCTGAAACCGGTTTCATTTTTGTTCAAAAAAATATCAGGTGTTTCGGTGGTGTCCTTCAGGGCCTCATCGCTGGCAAGCCAGCTCCCACAGGTTTAGAGGTGTACCAAGCCTTTGTGTACGACTCGAACACTGTGGGAGCTGGCTTGCCAGCGATAGCGTCAGATCAAACACCACCAGTCCCATGGGTCGACCCACGCTCCACCAGCACCGGCGCAAAATCCACCACCCGCGCCATTTCATCATCCCCACGCAAACGCTTGAGCAGACACTCAAACGCCCGCGCGCCAATCTCTGCCGTCGGCTGAGCCAGCGCAGTAATTCCGCTGCCCACCAACGGATACCAATCCAGATCATCGAGGGCGATCAGCCCGACATCCTCGAACAACCGCGACCCCATCGCCCGCAACGCCGTCGTGGTCGCCAACGCCGCCACGCCATTGGCGCAAAACAGCGCTTTTGGGCCATTGCCGGGAGTGTTTAAAAAGGTTTGAAGTTGCGCGTTCAGCTCATCGCCGGTTTCCAGTACCGCCCCGGTCAACCCTGAACGCTGCGCAATCTGTGCCTGAAAACTGCTGACTCGCTCGATCCGCGAACTGGTGCCGTCGTAGGGTTCGGTCACCAACAGCAGATCGCGATAGCCACGCTGCTCAAGGTGCGCGAGGGCCATCTGCACCGCTTGCGGGTTGTTCAGCCCAACCATGTCGCTGTCGAGCCCGTCGACCTTGCGATCCACCAGCACCAGCGGCATCTCGCGACGCAGCTCATGCAGTTCGTCACGGTGATGGCCCAGCGTATTCACGATCAGCCCTTCGATGTTGTATGAGCGCAGCAGCGCCAAATGCTGGCGTTCCTGCTCGTCATCGCGGTCGGTGTTGCACACCACCAGGCTGTAGCCGTGCGCACGGCAAGCGGTTTCCACCCCGTGCATCACGGCAATCGAATAAGGGTTACGGATATCGGCGACGAGCATGCCGATCAGGCGGGTGCGCCCGCGTTTCAGACCACGAGCCATTTGGTTGGGGCGGTAGCCGAGTTCGCTGATGGCCTGCTCGATGCGCAGGGCAATGGTATCGGAGAGCAGGGCGCGGTCGTCGCCGATAAAGCGCGAGACGCTGGCCTTGGACACACCGGCACGTTCGGCAACGTCGAGCATGGTCACGCGGCTGCGCTGGGCGGCGGAAAAGTCATTCACGGTCTGAAACCTTGTTATTGGATTTATAGGTTTTCAGTGCCTGCAAGCAGCGCTGAAACCGGTTTCAGGAAACACCAAAAACAAATCTGTCGTCAAGTAAATGATTGCCTGCCATTGACTGGCTGCCGACGGGCGGGGCTCTTCAACCGAACAAGCCGGCAGCAATATTGATGGAAAAGCCCAGAATCGCAGTGTTGAACACGAATCCGATCAGTGATTGCGCCAATACGATTTTGCGGATTTCCCGTGTGGCGACGCCGACATCGGCAGTCTGCACGGCCACGCCGATGGTGAACGAGAAGTACAAAAAATCCCAATAGTTGGGCGTGGTCAACCCTTCGGCAAAGCGCAGCGCCGGCTCCTTGCCGTCCCAGGTGTAATACAACCTTGCGTAGTGCACGCAGAAAATCACCCCGATCAGCAGCCATGAACCGATCACCGTTAGCGCGGTGAAACCGTAATGCAGAAGCTTGCGCGTGGTTTCCAGATCCTTGCTGCCGGCCAGTTCGAAGGTGATGGTCGCCAGACTGGCCAGCGCGGCGATGCACACCACGAACAGCACCAGCCCGGCATTTTCGTCTTCGACTTCAGCGATGCGTTTGACGTCTGGGGCCTTGGCGCGCACGGTCAGCCAGAACATCAGGATCAGGTAAGTCCAGACACCGGCGTTCCAGCCGATGAGGATTTTACTGACGATGGAATCGGCGGGGGCCAACAGGCCGGTGGCAAGGCCGAACAGGGCGGCGGCGGACAGGCGAGGGTGGGTGCGGGCAAGGAAGCGCATGGGGACTCGATGGGCCAGGGTGGTTCAGACACCTTAGCCCAGCGATGGAGAATATGACCACAGGCTCGAGTTTATGAAGATCCCTGTGGGAGCGAGCTTGCTCGCGAAGGCGTCCGGTCATCCAACATCAACGTTGAATGTAACGACGCTTTCGCGAGCAAGCTCGCTCCCACAATTAAGATCAGTGGGGTTTGGTGAATCGTTGTACGAGCTTCATGACAACGACGAAGAAGACAGGTACGAAGATCACCGCCAACGTCGCGGTGATCATCCCGCCGATCACCCCTGTGCCGATCGCTTGCTGACTCGCCGAGCTGGCACCCGTGGCAATGGCCAATGGCACCACACCGAGGATGAACGCCAGCGAGGTCATCACGATAGGCCGCAGACGCAGCCGGGCTGCCTGTAACGTCGCATCGATCAGGTCGTGACCTTCGTCATACAGGCTCTTGGCGAACTCGATGATCAGGATCGCGTTTTTCGCCGACAGACCGATGATGGTGATCAGCCCGACCTTGAAGAACACGTCGTTGGGCATCCCGCGCAACGTCACCGCCAATACCGCACCGAGCACGCCCAGCGGCACCACCAGCAACACCGAGGTCGGGATCGACCAACTCTCGTACAGCGCCGCCAGACACAGGAACACGATCAGCAATGACAGGCCCAACAGAATTGGCGCCTGACTGCCGGACAAACGCTCCTGCAACGACAGCCCCGTCCATTCCTGGCCCAGGCCTTTAGGGCCTTGCGCTACCAGTCGTTCGATTTCCGCCATGGCTTCACCGGTGCTGTGACCGGGAGCCGGTTCGCCGGAAATCGCAATGGCCGGGTAGCCGTTGTAACGGGTCAGTTGCGCCGGGCCCTGCGTCCATTTCGCTTGCACGAAGGCCGACAGCGGAACCATGTTGCCGTCGTTGTTGCGCACGTGCATTTTCAACAGGTCGTCGACCTGGCTGCGGCTGTCGCCTTCAGCCTGGACCACCACCCGTTGCATCCGGCCCTGATTGGGGAAGTCGTTGACATAGGAGGAGCCCACCGCGGTCGACAGCACGTTGCCGATCTCGGCGAACGATACGCCCAGTGCATTGGCCTGGCGGCGATCCACTTCCAGCTGCACTTGCGGCGCTTCGGCCAACGCGCTTTCGCGCACGTTCATCAATACCGGACTTTTCTCGGCCGCGGCCAGCAACTCAGTGCGCGCCTGCATCAGTGTTGCGTGGCCAAGGCCAGCGCGATCCTGCAGGCGGAACTCAAAACCGCTCGACGTGCCAAGGCCATCCACGGGCGGTGGCAGTACCGAGAACGCCACCGCGTCCTTGATCTGACTCAGCGCAATGTTGGCGCGATCGGCAATCGAGCTGGCGGAGTCATCACTGCTGCGCTGCGACCAATCCTTCAGCGTCGAAAACGCCAACGCGGCGTTCTGCCCGCTGCCAGAGAAGCTGAAACCGAGAATCACCACGCTGTCACTGATCCCCGGCTCGCCGGCGTTATGCGCCTCCAGTTGCTCGGCCACTGCCACGGTACGGTTCTTGGTGGCGCCGGGTGGCAGTTGAATATCCGTAATGGTGTAGCCCTGATCTTCCACCGGCAGGAACGAGGAGGGCAGGCGCGCGAAGCACAGGCCCAGTCCCACCAACAGCACTACGTAGATCAACAGGTAACGCCCGGTACGCTTCAGCGCATAGCCAACCCAGCCCTGATAACGATCGGTCAGGCGTTCGAAGCGGCGGTTGAACCAGCCGAAGAACCCGGATTTCTCGTGATGCTCGCCTTTGGCAATCGGCTTGAGCAGCGTCGCGCACAGTGCCGGCGTGAGGGTCAGGGCGAGGAATGCCGAGAACAGGATCGACGTCGCCATCGAAAGCGAGAACTGCTGGTAAATCACCCCGACCGAGCCCTGCATGAACGCCATCGGAATGAACACCGCGACCAGCACCAGGGTTATGCCGATGATCGCGCCAGTGATCTGCGTCATGGCCTTGCGCGTGGCTTCCTTGGGCGACAGGCCTTCGGTGGCCATGATCCGTTCGACGTTCTCCACCACGACGATGGCATCGTCGACCAGAATGCCGATGGCCAGCACCATGCCGAACATGGTCAAAACGTTGATCGAGAAGCCCAGCGCCAGCATGGTCGCGAACGTACCCATCAACGCCACCGGCACGACCAGCGTCGGGATCAGCGTGTAGCGCACGTTCTGCAGGAACAGGAACATCACCGCGAACACCAGCAGCATCGCTTCGCCCAAGGTGTAAACCACTTTGGTGATCGAGACTTTGACGAACGGCGAAGTGTCGTAAGGGATCTTGTATTCGACGCCCGCCGGGAAGTAGCGCGACAGTTCATCCATCTTCGCCCGTACCAGGGTCGCGGTGTTCAGTGCGTTGGCGCCCGGCGACAGTTGCACGCCGACAGCGGTCGACGGTTTGCCGTTGAGGCGCGTGCCGAACTGATATTCCTGGCTACCGATCTCGACCCGCGCGACGTCACCAACGCGCACGGTGGAACCATCGCGATTGGCCTTGAGCACAATGTCGGCGAACTCTTGCGGCGTCGACAACTGACCTTTCACCAGAATGGTCGCGGTGATTTCCTGGCTCGACGGATTAGGCAGATCACCAATGCTGCCGGCGGACACCTGGGCGTTCTGCGCGACGATGGCGGCGTTGACGTCCGCAGGCGTCAGGTTGAATGCGATCAGTTTCTGCGGATCGATCCAGATGCGCATCGCCCGTTCAGCGCCATACAACTGCGCCTTGCCGACACCGTCCAGACGCTTGATCTCGTTCATCACGTTGCGCGCCAGATAATCACTGAGCGCCACGTCATCGAGTTTGCCGTCGCTGGAGGTCAGGGTAATCAGCAACAGGAAACCGGACGAAACCTTTTCGACCTGCAAACCTTGCTGAGTGACCGCTTGCGGCAGGCGCGATTCAACAACCTTGAGGCGGTTTTGCACGTCGACCTGCGCCAGCTCCGGGTTGGTGCCCGGCTGGAACGTGGCTTTGATCGTCGCGCTGCCGAGGCTGCTCTGCGATTCGAAATACAGCAGGTGGTCGGCACCGTTGAGCTCTTCCTCGATCAGGCTGACCACGCTCTCATCGACGGTCTGCGCCGAGGCGCCGGGGTACACGGCATAGATTTCAATCTGCGGCGGCGCGACGTCGGGGTACTGCGCCACCGGCAATTGCGGGATGGCCAGCGCACCGGCCAACAGGATGAACAATGCGACCACCCAGGCAAACACCGGGCGGTCGATAAAGAACTGCGGCATATAAAAGCGTCCTGCTTACTGACCAGAGGTCTGGGCAAGTGGAAGAGGGGTGTCGTCGATCTGCACTTTCTCGCCGGGACGGGCGTGTTGCAGGCCTTCGATGACGATGCGGTCGCCCGGTTTGAGGCCGCCAGTGACGATCCAGCGATCGTTCTGCACCGCGCCCAGTTGTACCGGTTGCAGGGCCACACGCATTTGCTCGTCAACGGTCAGCACTTGCGCGATACCGGCGCTGTCACGCTGCACCGCACGTTGCGGCACGGTGATGCCGTTCTGAATCGTTGCCTGTTCCAGACGCACGCGGATGAAACTGCCCGGCAGCAAGTCAAGGTCCGGATTAGGGAATTCACTGCGCAGAATGATCTGGCCGGTGCCCGGATCGACAGTGATGTCGGCGAACAATAGTTTGCCCGGCAACGGATAGAGGCTGCCGTCGTCCTGAATCAAGGTCGCCTTGACTTGATCCTGACCGACCTGCTGCAACTGCCCGGAACGGAACGCGCGGCGCAACTCATTGAGCTCACGGGTCGACTGGGTCACATCGGCATGAATCGGGTTGAGTTGCTGAATCAGCGCCAGTGGCGTGGTTTCGTTCTGCCCGACCAGCGCACCTTCGGTGACCAGCGCGCGACCGACGCGCCCGGAGATCGGGGCAGTGACCGTGGCGTAACCCAGGTTCAGTTTCGCCCGTTCTACCGCGGCCTTGTTGGCGGCGACGTCGGCGGCGGTTTGCCGTGCGTTGGCGCGCGCGTTGTCGTAGTCCTGACCGCTGATGGCTTTGTCGTCGATCAACTGGGCGTAGCGCTGTTCCTGCAGCTTCGCCTGGAACGCATTGGCTTCGGCCTTGCGCAGCGCGGCTTCGGCGCTGTCGAGGTCAGCCTTGAACGGTGCCGGATCGATGCGGAACAACACATCGCCCTTTTTCACGTCGCTGCCTTCGCGGAACGTGCGTTGCAGCACCACGCCCGGGACCCTGGCGCGCACTTCGGCAATGCGTGGCGCGGCAATCCGCCCGCTCAGTTCGCTGCTGATCGACAGCGGATGGGTCTGGATGGTCTCGATGCGCACGGTCGCTGGCGGCGCCTGTTCTTCGGCGTTCGAGGATGAATCACAGGCGCTCAGCGTCAGCGCCATTGCGATCAGGCCGAGCCCGGCCAGCAGATGTTTCGACATGTACAACCCCCAATATTGATGCCCGCATCCTACGGACAGACGCCGAGATTAGCGGTGAAGCTTTGTAGGCGCTGTGTGAAATTGTGTAAGGGTTTTACTCAGGGACGGGTGAGGGCGTATATCCTTCAGGTCTTGAAATTTATTGCGACAGATAGACAGCTTTCGCGAGCAGGCTCGCTCCCACAAGGGATCGCATTCCAAGTGTGGGAACGAGCCTGCTCGCGAATGGGCCTTAACAGTCGCCACAGCACTTTCTGGATCACCCCATGCCCAACATCCTCCTGGTCGAAGACGACACCGCCCTCGCCGAACTGATTTCCAGCTACCTGGAGCGCAACGGCTACTCCGTCAGCGTGATCGGCCGTGGCGACCACGTGCGCGAACGGGCGCGGGTCAATCCGCCGGACCTGGTGATCCTCGATCTGATGTTGCCGGGCCTCGACGGCCTGCAAGTCTGCCGCTTGTTACGCGCCGATTCGGCGACGCTGCCGATCCTCATGCTGACGGCTCGCGATGACAGCCACGATCAGGTGCTGGGGCTGGAAATGGGCGCCGACGATTACGTCACCAAACCGTGCGAACCGCGCGTTCTGCTGGCACGGGTGCGCACCTTGTTGCGGCGCAGCAGCCTCGGCGAACCCATGACCGCGAACGACCGCATCCTGATGGGCAATCTGTGCATCGACCTGTCCGAACGCACCGTGACCTGGCGTGATCAACCGGTCGAGTTGTCCAGCGGCGAATACAACTTGCTCGTGGTATTGGCGCGACACGCCGGCGAAGTGTTGAGTCGCGACCAGATCCTGCAACGCCTGCGCGGCATCGAATTCAACGGCACCGACCGCTCGGTGGACGTGGCGATTTCCAAGCTGCGCCGCAAGTTTGACGACCACGCCGGCGAGGCGCGCAAGATCAAGACCGTGTGGGGCAAGGGCTACTTGTTCAGCCGTTCCGAGTGGGAATGCTGAGCTGATGTTTCGCATCCTGTTTCGCCTTTATCTGGTGACGATCGTCTCGTACAGCGCGGCGATTTATCTGGTGCCGGATCTGGTGGTCATGGCGTTCCGGGATCGCTTCGTCACCTACAACCTCGACTATTCGCGTGGGCTGCAATCGCTGATCACCCGCCAGTTTCACGCCGCGCCGCACGATCAATGGCCGGCGCTGGCGGCGTCGATGGACAAGGATTTCCAGCCGCTGCACATCGTCCTGGCGCGCATCGACGACGCCGAGTTCACCGCCATCGAACAGGCGCGCCTGCGCCGCGGTGAAAACGTCGTGCGCATTGGTGATTGGGGCTGGCGCACGCTGGCGGTGGCGCCGCTGGATGACACCACTGCCGTGCAAATGGTCGTGCCGCCGGATCCGCTGGACGTCAATCTGTTGTACTGGAGCATCAACGTCTTGATCGGTGCGAGCCTGCTGGCTTGTCTGTTGATGTGGCTACGCCCGCACTGGCGCGATCTGGAACGCCTCAAAGGCACCGCTGAACGTTTCGGTAAAGGCCATTTGAGCGAACGCACGAAAATCGCTCAGAGCTCCAACATCGGTAGCCTCGCCCATGTTTTCGACACCATGGCCGGTGACATCGAGAACTTGCTTAACCAACAGCGTGATTTGCTCAACGCGGTATCGCATGAACTGCGCACGCCGTTGACGCGCCTGGACTTTGGCCTGGCCCTGGCGCTGTCCGATGATTTGCCGACCGCCAGCCGCGAGCGTTTGCTGGGACTGGTCGCGCACATTCGCGAGCTGGATGAACTGGTGCTGGAGTTGCTGTCTTACAGCCGCTTGCAGAATCCGGCGCAGTTGCCGGAGCAGGTCGAGGTCTCGCTGGATGAGTTCATCGACAGCATTCTGGGCAGCGTCGATGAAGAACTCGAGTCGCCGGAAATCGTCATCGACGTGTTGCTGCACGGTCAGCTCGAACGCTTCTCGCTCGATCCTCGCCTGACCGCGCGGGCAATCCAGAATCTGCTGCGTAACGCCATGCGCTATTGCGAAAAGCGCATACAGATTGGTGTGCAGGTCAATGCCGAGGGCTGTGAGATCTGGGTCGATGATGACGGCATCGGCATTCCCGATGATGAGCGCGAGCGTATTTTCGAGCCGTTCTATCGACTGGATCGCAGTCGCGATCGGGCCACGGGCGGGTTTGGTCTGGGGCTGGCGATCAGTCGCCGGGCGCTGGAAGCGCAGGGCGGCACGTTGACCGTAGAGTCTTCGCCATTGGGCGGGGCGCGCTTTCGGCTGTGGTTGCCCACCACCGTCAAGCCTGCGAAGAACTCCATGTAGGTTCGCGGGTTGTACATAGAATGTATGAACACCCGAAGCCCCTGTGGGAGCGGGCTTGCCCGTGAAGGCGTCAGGCCAGTCAACGCATACTTCGCCTACATAGCGCTTTCGCGAGCAAGCGTAGGTCTACAGCGTCCTCACGCTTTCAGTGATTGCGCGCCCAGCAGTGTCGCACGTTGCTCCAGCTCCGCCGGCGAGTTACGGCCAATCAACATCCACGCATGCTCACGCTCGGTCCAATACACCACATTCATCTCATGCCGCCGCTCGTGCGCCAGCGGCTGACTGCCGCTGTTGGAACGGGTCACGCACAGCGCCAACGGTCCATGCTTGGCATCCAGATAAACAATCTGTGCGATAGGTACGCCGTCGTACTCCAGCATTTGCGCGCGTTTGAATTCGGCACCCGGCAGCTTCAACGTGGCGGGTGAAAGGTTCAGCCCAAGGCGTGCATCCACCGTGCGCAGCTGTGCGCGCTGGGACGCTTCGTCGGTCGGCAGATGATCGAGCGTCTGCGGTACATACAACGCCATGTAATCGCCCACCAGTCCTCGCCAGTTGTTCGATTGCGCGGCGTGCCAGCCAAGGAATAAGCGATCGGCCAACACGCCGCCAGCCAACAGCGTGGCAGCGGCGCCACCGATAAACCAGCGGCGATTGAAGCCTGGGCGCTGTGGCGACGCAATGGCATCCAGCCGCGCCTGCAAACGATCCAGCGGCGCCTGTTGCGCCAGTTCGTCATAGGCATTCTTGTACGGCAGGGAGCTGCGACTGAGCCATTGCACGCGCAGACTGAGCAGCGGGTCTTCGGCAATGGCGTGGTCGAGTTGATTGCGATATTCGCCGTCGAGTTCGCCGTCGAGGTAGGCGACCAGTTGTTCATCCGAAGGTGTGTTCATGACCGGTCTCCTTCGGTGGATTTCGGCACCGCTTGCAGCGGCGGGTATTCGGCGAGTTTCAGGCGGGCGGTGGCCAGACGGCTCATCACCGTGCCGATTGGTACTTGCAGGATCTCCGCGACTTCGCGGTAGGACAAGCCTTCGACATAGGCCAGATACACGGTTTCGCGCTGGCTCTCCGGCAGCGCATCGACGCGGCGAATCACTTGCGCGGCCATGACGTGAGTCTGCGCCGCGTATTCACCATCGAACGCCAGTTGGCCATCGGCATCCACCTGGCCGGCGCCCTGACGCACGCGACGAGCGCGCACTTCGTTGAGCCAGATCGAATGCAAAATACTCAGCAACCAGCGATCCATACGCGTGCCGGCCACGTACTGAGCCGCACGTTCCAGCGCGCGCACACAGGTGGCCTGGACCAGATCCTCGGCCACATGCCGATTGCGTGACAGCAGCAAACCGTAGCGCCACAGGCGCGCCAGGTGCTGTCCGAGTTCTGCTCTGAAGGCCTGATCGCTGACGATGATGGCGGTCCTTTTCAAATGCTCAGGTTTTCGTTGAATCGTTGATGGCTTCGGCCAGGTCCTGGTATTCCTCGCACGAGGTGCCGCAAATCGATTGGATCTGCTGCAACTGCTCTTGCGCCAGGTCGACGCGGCCTTTGATCACATAGGCTTCGCCGAGGTATTCGCGCACTTGCGCGTACTGCGGATCGAGTTTTACCGATTGCAGGTAATAACCGATGCCTTCGTCGGTGCGCCCCAGTTTGCGCGTGGCATAACCGCGATAGTTGAGGGCCTTGGCGGTGTTCGGCTGTTTCAGCGTGTCGAGCAACGCCAGGGCTTCTTCGTAGCGACCGACCTTGGCGAGGCGATAGGCGTAGTCGGTACGATCGGCATCCGGCAGCAGGCTGCTGGTTTGCAGCACGCACTTCTGCGTTTTGCTGTCCCAGACCTGGCCTTTCGGGCATTCGGGCTTTTGCACCGGCGCTTCTTCATCACCGTTGGCGAAGGCCAAATGGCTCGACATTGCGGCGGCCAGCAACAACGGGGCGGCGAACATAACGGAACGGATAGTCATGGGCAAGGCTCCACAGAGGGTTATGTTTCACTTTGAACACCACAGGGTGAATTTTTATTCATTGCTTTATCAGTGACTGTTCAAGTTCAGCGTAAATTCAAGCGCTATGCTCGTCAGCGTCTGCCGTCGATCCGATGTTTTGCCGTAAGGAGCGTTGCCATGACCGACCACGTCCATCACTCAGCCGCTGCCGGCTATAAAACCGCTGCCGACACTTACGTCAAAGGCCGGCCGGATTATCCGCCGCAGGTGACGGAGTGGCTGAATGTGACGCTGGGTCTGGATGGGCATAAAACCGTGATCGATCTGGGCGCCGGCACCGGCAAGTTCACCGGGCGTCTGGTGGCGACGGGCGCACAGGTGATCGCCGTGGAACCGGTGCCGCAGATGCTGGAAAAACTCTCCGACGCCTGGCCTCAGGTGCTGGCGGTGAGCGGCACGGCGACCGATTTGCCGTTACCCGATGCGTCTGTCGATGTGGTGGTCTGTGCGCAGGCGTTTCACTGGTTCGCCAGCGCCCAGGCGCTGACGGAAATTGCTCGTGTGCTCAAGCCCGGGGGCAAACTTGGCCTGATCTGGAACCTGCGCGACACCCAAGTCAGCTGGGTGCCCAAGCTCGATGCGATCGTCAACGCACTCGAAGGCGACACGCCGCGCTATTACACCGGCGCCTGGCGCAGCGCATTCCCGCATCCAGCGTTCGGTACGCTGCAATTGCAGCAGTTTCACAACGGTCATACCGGATCGCCGGAAGACGTGATTTTCAATCGCGTGCGCTCGACCAGTTTCATCGCCGCACTGCCGGACGCCCAGCGGGCGAAGGTTGATGAGCAGATCCGCGCGTTGATTGCCTCGGAACCGCAACTGCGCGACAAGGATGTGGTGGCGGTGCCCTACGAAACCGCTGCGTTCGTCGCCATAAAAAAACCTGAATCCCACGACATTCCATTGTAGGAGTAAGCCTGCTCGCGATAGCGGAGTGTCAGTCACCTCATCTTTGGCTGACACTCCGCTATCGCGAGCAGGCTCACTCCTACAAGGGTTTCAGGTGTTCATAAGATCTGGCTGCACTTTGCCACCGCCTTCCGGCGCTCGCGAACCCCACGCACCACCAGATACAACAACGGCCCAATCGAAACAAAAACCGCTGTCAGCAACAAATATGGCACCAGCGACCAGACCGATTGCCCCCGCGACCGGGCATCCTTGACCATCCAGACGCCGGCCAGTGTCGCCAGCAGATAAAGATCAATCACCACCTGCGCGGTGTCGGGGCGTGACATCAAACTGATTCCGAAATCGATCAACGATTGCTCAGCCTGGAGCATCACCGAAGCCGTGTAACCGGCAAAAGCGAGCAAAGCCGTGAGGGGCAGGGCGATAGACATCATGCAATCCTTCCTTGGTGTGATGAGAGAGTCGCCAGACTAACGCCGCCGCGCGAAATTGGCCATTGACTTGCCACCAGCCTGCAGGCTAATTTCCAGCCCATGACTTCGACTGTATCGCGTTGCCAGCCAATGATTATTACCGCCATTCCTCATTTGGCGGGCTAGCTCACGACTGCAGCACCCAACCCGCCCTAGTGGCGGGTTTTTACTTTCTGTCTCCGGGGTTTTGAAAAATGTCAGGAGACGACCATGCCGCACAGCCCCGATCAGCAAACACTGCTTGAGCACTACGTGAAAAAGATCCTCGCCGCGCCGGTGTACGACATTGCGGTGCGTACGCCTTTGCAGGCAGCGCCAGCCTTGTCCGACGCGTTGGGCAACCGCGTTCTGCTCAAACGTGAAGACCTGCAACCGACGTTCTCTTTCAAGATCCGTGGCGCCTACAACAAACTGGTGCAGTTAAGCGACGAGCAGAAAAAACGCGGCGTGATCACCGCCTCGGCCGGCAATCACGCGCAAGGTGTGGCGCTGGCAGCCCGCGAACTGGGGATTGCGGCGACCATCGTCATGCCGCAGACGACGCCGGAGCTGAAAGTGATGGGCGTGCGCAGTCGCGGGGCTGAAGCGCTGCTGCATGGCGAGAGCTTTCCATTCGCGCTGACCCATGCGCTGCAACTGGCGGAACAGAGCGGACGCACGTTTGTGTCACCGTTCGATGACCCTGAGGTGATCGCCGGGCAGGGCACTGTGGCGATGGAAATCCTCCGTCAGCATCAAGGTGCGCTGGATGCGATTTTTATCCCGGTGGGCGGTGGCGGCCTGATCGCCGGCATCGCGGCTTACGTCAAATACCTGCGCCCGGAAGTGCGCATCATCGGCGTCGAATCCGAACATTCAGCGTGCCTCAAGGCTGCGCTGGCAGCCGATCAGCGCGTCGTACTGCCCAATGTCGACACCTTCGCCGATGGTGTGGCGGTAGCGCAGATTGGCGCGTTCGGGTTTGAGGTTTGCCGTTTCTGCGTCGACGAAGTGATCACCGTCAGCAACGACGACCTCTGCGCTGCGATCAAGAACATCTACGACGATACCCGCTCGATCACCGAGCCTTCCGGCGCGCTGGCCGTGGCCGGCATCAAGCAATACGTAGCGCGAACCGGAGTGCGCGAGCAGACACTCGTGGCGATCGACTCGGGCGCCAATATCAACTTCGACAGCCTGCGCCATGTCGCCGAGCGCGCCGCAGTTTGCAGCGTCTCGGCGTGAAGAGGTTTACGGCAGCAACGGACGCAGGAAACTGCGCTCGTAGCTGACGATGAACTTCTTCTCGACCAGGCTGGCCACCAGTGCGGTGCTTTCCGGGTCGGTCATCGCGATGTGCCGATAGCTTTCGTAATCCGCCAGTGACGGAAAACTGAACAGGCAATAAGCGATATTGCTCGCGCCTTCGGACGGTAAAAAGTAGCCGTGATGAGTGCCGCCCAAGCGTTCGACGATGCCGAGCCAGGCGTTGGCGTAGGCCTCGAACTCAGGCAGCTGGTATGGATCGATAACATATCGGACGTGGCAGGTAATCAAGTAACACACTCCTTGTTCGGGTTATTCCTGCAGGGCTGTGCCGACTTTGTCCGAGGCTGACCAGATGCGATAACGCACCTCGACGTCCGACGGCGCATACACCACCACCGGCAACTTGCTGTTGTAACGCAACATGAAACCGTCACCGACGACCGGCACGAACGCGCGCTTCTTCTGGCTGCCGGGCGGGCAGGCCATCATCGTGCTCATCGGCCCGATGACTTTTTCCAGGCGATAGAACGGATAACCCCAGCCTTCAAGATTCTTCTCATCGAGAACACCGCCCAAACGCTGGCGATTGCAATCCACTTCCAAAGTTTTGCCGGCGAGGATTTCCACCTGGAAGTTGTCTTCCTGCTCTTGCTTGGGCAAGTGAATGACCTGGCGGGTGAATCCGGCTTCAGCCTTGGGATACGGCGCGACGTCTTCAAGCTTGGCGGCGTGGGCGAGGGTGGACAGGCTGGCGATGAACAGCCCGGTGGTCGCGTAAACGCGGAAAGAACCCATGGAAGCCTCCGTGCGGGTGTAGGGTGGATAACGGGCATTCTTACCGTCATGGGCCGTGATTGCAAACCAGCGTCGAGTTGCAAATTGCAGTCCCCGCCGAGGCCATTCTTGCAATTTGCAAGTAGCCAAATACTGGCACCGCCGCCAAGTGCTTGATTTCATGAGGGTGAAAATGAATCGATGAAAGGCACGCTTTATGCGTCTTTTCAGTGCGGCGCACCGGCCTTGGGCGCCTACACTCCAATAGGCATTTCGCAGTACCACCGCTTGTCGCACCCAGGGAAACAGCGGGGACACACCCGTGCAGGGGCCGCAACGGTCAGCGTGAATACTTGATTGGCATCTCACAGTAAGGAGAGGGTTTCGCCATGTTTCTGTCTGCCTTGGAACTACGCAATATCATTGAAAGCAGTTTCCTGCCGAAACGCTGCCAGTGCACGCTGTCGCCGGACTTGTCGATGACCGTCAAGGTTTTCGGCGATCACCAGACCGATCAGGTCGATCTGTTGGTCAGCGGCATCGACGCCAGCCACCTCAATGGCTGTCGTGAAATCAATGAACTGATCGCCGGGTTGCGCTCGGATCTGAACAAGCAAGCTGTGCAACATCACTACAGCCCACGCTCCAGAGCCATTTAACGCACCGTTTCACCCAGTTCGACCGTCACGCGCCGGGCCTGCACGAAACCAAGGCCCAGCGCGAACTCGACCAGCACCGCGAGCAAAATCCCGGGGCCGGCATGACCGTTGAGCCATTCCGCAAAACCCAGCACTGCCAAACCAAAACAACCGACGATAAACCCGTTGCTCAGCGCATTGCGCCCCAGCGACGGCGGTGCATTGCGCACCAGATAAAACATCACCCCCAACGCCGCAAACAGCACCGCACTGCGCCGCGCGACAAACCCGGCAGCGTCGGAGTACTCGATGCTCCAGATCGCCAGCAGCCTCTCCGGGAAAATGCCCCAGGCCAGTGCCAGCAAAAAACACAACGAACACGTGAAGCCCGACAACGAGCGAAACGACAACTGCATGGCGAATCCTTGCGGCAGTGAGGAGGGCTCCGAGCATAACCGCCGAAACTCCCCACGCCTACCGCAAACCCGCAAATCAGACGTTTCTGTCAGTTCTGGAAGTTGCACGCGTCAGATAATTTCCGGTAGCTGATCTCCTCGGGCTTACCGGCATTGTCGATGTACTTCATATCGGCCGTGACCACCTTGCACAGTTGCGTTGGCGGCTCGGTCAACGACACCACTTTGGCCACATGCAGCGGCATGCCGTACTCATACGGCACGGCTTTGGACGTGGCAGAGGTGTCATTGGCCTGGGCCAGCGCGGCAAACGCGGTGCAGGCGAGGGCGGCGCTGAGCAATAAAGGACGAATGTTCATGAAAGGACTCCCGTGTGGCGGTTCTAGAGTTCGGCGTGATTCAGCCGAACCTGCCGCACTGGGCAACAGCCAGAATGGCTGAGGGCGTGCGGTTCAGTAGAGTTTTTGACCACGGCGTTAAGGGATGGTTAACCGAGCTGAACGCCGGCTGTCAGGGAGTGGGGTGGTTTTCTCAGGAAGGTTTGGCGAATTCCTACAAAGGCTGGTGCCTTGTCTGCTTTCGGCGGCTGGAGAGGGGCGGGTATTGTCGGTTGCCGCTGCAAAATCAGTGGTTCGGGTT
This sequence comes from Pseudomonas sp., assembly GCF_049300855.1. GTDB lineage: Bacteria > Pseudomonadota > Gammaproteobacteria > Pseudomonadales > Pseudomonadaceae > Aquipseudomonas. The sequence goes on from NZ_JBAQKH010000029.1 coordinate 226,238, forward strand.
TGGTCACCTGACAAAAGTTCATTGCATATGTGCCATCATTCGCACCGCTCGGATTTCTTGATCCGTGGAGTGCATTGCTATGGCGGCTGTGTGCAGGACGCCTTCGGGCGAGCTGAGTTTTGAACTGTTCTCGGTTGACCAAGCCTGTACACGGCCGCCTCCCACCGTTTGGTCACGGCTATGGCGGTTACCTTCTAATACAGTTGAGTAATCAGAATGCCAATAATTAAACTGCTACAAAACCGCTATCACCCCCTCAGCAGCAACGTCACCGAAACCCCGACACTGCTCATCGACACCCAAGCCAACCCGAAAGACATCCTCGAAGCCGCCGTCCAGCGCATCCGCGCCGCCGCCGACCTGCTCGAAACCCTGCATTGCCTGTGCTTCAAGCACGCCGACGTGCAGGACATTCCACACATCACCCATGCGCTTTACCTGTTGACGCAGGATGGCAATGATTTGCTGCAGGTCGCGCAGCAGCAGATGTTGAGTTGGAAGGCGCCGGTTTGATCTCTGTTTGAATTGTCTAGCAGTCACGGGCAGAGGCATTTTCTGCCTGTGCTTGATGTTTACAACAGCTAGTTAGAGAAGAGACTCTGAATTAGGAACAGGAGCAAACGGGCTGACCAAGTCTGGACTCCATTTCAACTCAACAATATTTTTGGGTAAAAAGCGCACGTGCAAATACACATCACCACGTTTTCGGCGAGGTAGCGGTAAAATTACCTCATGGTTCTCCTTCTGGACGCCTTGCCGAAACTGTTCGCCAGTCCTACTGAGAATCCAAGAAACACGAACGGTTTCTCCTTCAATTCGTTGGCAGCACATAACCCCTCCGCCACCCATTGCGAACAGGTTGCCTCCCCAAAAGTCATTTATCCAAAAGCTCAAAATTGGACGATCTGTATAGTTTTCTGACGTCAGCATGGCGCCGGGCGTACGAAATAGATCAATGATTTTTGGGGTGGCGTAGCTAATCAGCAAAGCTAGTAAAGCAACGGCTATTCGCCTTCTTCGCCATGTACGTTTTCGACGTGCGTCCGCAGCAATATCTATCAAGCGCATGAAATCCAAACTAGAAAAGCAATATTCAGTCTTTGAGACTGAAATGAATCTTCCTGAGTTTAGGTTGATGCACCGGGAGCCTCTGCTGAAGGTTTCCGCATCATCTGTTCCAGATAGTCGGGGGCCATCCCTTTGGTTTTATTCAGGCTCGGCATGTCGAACTCTCGAATGCGAAAGTATTTAGGTATCGGAATACCTGTGCCCCGAGGTATCTGTTGGATCATGTATTGATCGTTTATGTAAAATTCGAGTAGATCTTCAACGTCGATACTAAGGCCTTTGGCAACTGGAGCAAACCACTCGTCCAACAGCGCTTTTACGGGGGCAGAGGGAAAGCTGGTTTTCAACCTCCAGGCTTCGCGGTCTACGTCCTCAAGCCAACTTAGCTCGGCGCGAAGGGCAGCCTTGCCTTGCTGAGTTTGCTTGAGAGCCTGATCGCGTTTTGCAGCTTGAGCGGCGCTTTCGCTGCTCATCCCTAGCGCTCGTGCGATTGAGCCTTGTTTGCTAAAAATAGGACGTTGTAGGCGCTCTTCTTGGTCGTCATATGCTTGATGCTGCCCACGATACAACTCCCATAAACCACGCAAACGTTGGATATACAATCGACGATGAGCTAGGAAGCTTTCAGCAGATACTTTTTTATTACCCGCTTTACTCATGTAATCTTTGCTCGCGCCGATCGCACTTGTCCCGTTGATGTGATCGTTCAGTATGAAGTACTCGGCGATATCTGGCTGGCTCTCATACAATTCGTTAAGTGTAGGAAAGGGAACTCCTGCCTTTCGGGCAGCTTGATACATTTCATGCAAACTTGCTAGTTGAAGCTCAGTGCTATGAGCGACGTCGGTTTTGTTCAAACCTCCTCCCACGTCATAGCTCGTCCCTGGTACTAATCGTTCCTCCCATTTAGGAGTGGACGGACCAGTGCCGATCAGCCTCGAGCGGCGAGAATCCTGGCACTCATGGGCGGCAATGAGATGAAGCGCAGATTTAACGGGCCCAGCGAGGCACTCGCCGTCATCCACAGTGTTCACAAACGGGATGAAATATTCCAGTAAAATAGAGCTGTCGCCGCTTCGATCCACCGCGTCAAACAATCCGGCGAAGTTCACTTCGAGTTGGGCGCCTTTAAAAACAGTTGTTGCGGGATCACACTCTTCGAATAGTTTATGGGTGAATGCTCGAGCAAGAGTCGCCCCGAAGTCATATCCAAAAACAGAGATGGAAATACGCTTTACAGGCGCGCCACTTTTTTCTTTTGCATCGGCGAGTGTCTTTTCTACGACTTTAAATGCTGCCTCAAGTCGCGTATCAACGCCTGTTTTGAAAAAGGTAGCGGTATACTGGTTGTCTCGAGTTATTCCGAAAAGATCCAGCCCCGCCGGCGCTGCGGCTTTAATAGCTCCGGAGATGACATTGCCAACCTTCAGGTTGTTTAACAAAGATTCCCACCATTTTTTACCCGTGAGAATATCTTTTGCTGCATCAAGTGGGCTTTTACTGAAAGTGTCTTCGGGGGATTTCAAAGCACTGTCTTTGGCTCGGCTCAACGCGCCATCAATGCCAGCCCCGCTGGTAGCAGCGCCGCCGCCGAGTGACGCATCGAAGTCAGACCCTAGACCGGATATGTAGTATCTGCGGCGATCCACGTTTGTTTGAATTCTGTCTTGGCCAGTGTCATCCGGATGTGCGAAAAACAGGCGGGCCACATTGCTTAGGTTACCTTCCTGAACATCGTTGACCGAATTTCGACCGAACCCATCAAAAAAAAATGAGATGTGTAGCGTGGACTCGCAGGGCAAAACTGATTTTTTCTGCCCGTCAGTACCTGCGCAAGCTTTTGTACTGACCGTCTGAGCACGATCTAGATTAGAGTTTCCGCTCATTTCAGGCTTCCTTGCTGCGGACTGGTTGAAGATCTATGGAATTTTTCGAATGGGCTAACGAGGTCAGGACTCCATTTCAGTTCTACGATATTTCCAGGAAGGAATCGTACGTGAAGAAACTCATCTGTCCTTTGACGTTCAGGTAAAGGAAGAACTCTTTCATGAGTTTCTTTTTTTACCCCTTGACGGAGTTGCTCTCCAGTTCGGCTAAGAATCCAAGTTACTTTTACAGTAGGTCCTTGAATTTTTTTGCAGCACATAGTGCCGCCGCCTCCCATTGCGGCGAGATTTCCGCCCCAGAAATCGTTTATCCAAAAGCTTAGAATAGGCCGATCCATATAGTTCGCAGATGTCAACATCGCACCCGGCGTACGAAACTGGTTATAAAGATACGATCCAATGAAAGGCAGCAGTAAAACGAATACCCCGATGACAAGGTTGCGGCGACGCCAGATTTTTTGCCGCTTAGTATTCATGGCCACGGTCATTTACGTAAATTCCTTATCCAGCAATGCATCTTGAATATCCAGAAAACTTTGAGACAGACAGAAAGTGCTGATCAACATGCTCATCACGACACTCACTCCGACAACTCTCGCATCACCACACCAAGCGGCAACTTCTCTCCAATTGCCCGTTCTTTCGCCTTTTCCCACATCGGCCAGTTCGCCGGAAATTCGCGGTCCATCAATTGCAGGCTGGCAAAGAGAGTGACGTCTTCCGCGTCTGTTAAACCTTCACTGCGGCCAGCGTCCAGCGCTTCTTTCACTTGCTTCAACCGCGCGCCGTGGCAGGTGCTGGCAAACACTTCAGGCGCTTCTTTTTCCAGTTCAGTGGTGAGGCTGTAGGGCAGGGGATCGATCTCCATGTCCGTCCACAGTTTTGCGTCGAGAAAAATAGGCTCGTATCTTCCGGGCTTTTCAAGGTTGAGGCCCTTCAGAGAGTGCCATTGATCTTCTTCTGTGGGCACCCACCATTCCTGCAGCGGGCCAAACAGCCACGCATGCCAAGACAGATCATCGCGTGCATACAGCATCGGCAGCACTTCTGGCGCGTAGCTACGGATCATCAGGACTTCGCCAGCTTCATTTTTTGCCAGCAACGCATCACTCAGGTGAGCGGCGAGCTTGTCGGCCGGGCAGTCGGTACGAATCCAACTGGCCATCGCGGTGCAGCCGGTGAAGTGTTCGTGAGCGAGAAAGGCCTCGAATTCCATGTGGCTAACGTCGACGAGCCAAGGGCCGTAGTTGCGCAGTTCGGCGAATTCCGGTTGCACCATCAACGGCCGTCGCGACGGGTCCGCACTGACGAACTGCAATCGAGCGGGGTCCGGCAACAGACCGGTTTCAACGATCGCGAATATCGACTGAGCGTTCTTTTGCGCTTCGCTCCAGGCTTTCGCCGCGTCACTCTTTGTCATCAATTGGCCCCCGATTGCAGGGCGAGTTTTTCGCGCATGGCTTTCTTTAGGCATTCGACGCAGATGCCGGTAGGTGCTTTGAGTTTCGGCGTCACGGCGAGGGACTCCGCCTGCATCATCTGGTTGGCGCGGGTTTGCATCAGACGTCCGGCGTTATCAATGGCTGCGAGCCCCGGGATGAATGGAGCGAGGATCTGAATGCCGGTGCCGGCTCCCGGCCCGCCACCCGAATTCACCTTCACTTCCGCACCGCTGATGGTCACGCCACCGGCGTCGACCTTGACGAAACTCCCGCCAGCCTTGGCGGTAAGCTCCATGCCACCTTCAACCACCACCTTGTCGCCGGCGTGGTAGTGAATCTCCGTCCCGGCTTCGACAAACTGCGCAGTCCCCACTTTCAGGTGCTGGGTGACACCGACGGTCAGGTGATCATCCGCACGCATCTCGCTAATCCGATCCAGATGGGTAATCCGGTGCTCTTCAACCTTGAATTCACTCAGCGTGTTGGCTTCAACGGTGTCATGCCGTTCGTTGCCGACGCGAATCTTCTGGTCGTGCTCGATGTTCTCGTCCCAGTCGCGTTGAGCGTGGATGTAGATCTGCTCAGCGCCTTTTTTGTCTTCGATGCGGAATTCGTTGTAGCCCTTGCCGCCCGGTGAGCTCAGGGTTTTGAAGGTGCTGCGGGTCTTGTTCGCCGGCAGGTCGTAGGGGACGACGTTTTCCTTGTGGTACAGGCAGCCGGTGACCAGCGGCTGGTCGGGATCGCCTTCGAGGAAGGTGACGAGCACTTCCATGCCGATGCGCGGGATGGCGATGCCGCCGTACGCTGCGCCGGCCCAGCCGCTGGCGACGCGCATCCAGCAGGTGGTTTTGTCGTTGGATTGGCCGTCGCGGTCCCAGTGGAATTGCACTTTGATGCGGCCGTATTGGTCGCAATGGATTTCTTCGCCCGCCGGGCCGGTGACGACGGCGGTCTGGCTGCCGAGGACTTTCGGTTTCGGGTGTTCAAGGGCAGGGCGGTAGTGTGCGTCCCACGGGGTGGCGAGGAAGCTGTTGCGGTAGCCCTGGTGGAAATCGCTTTTGTTGTCGGTGACGTCGCTGGTGACGTTCTCGCCGAGCACTTGCGGTTGTTTGCCTTCGTGGAAGACTTCCAGCAGCAGCCACAGGTCGTTCCATTCGGCGCGCGGGTGTTCGGCCAGCGTGAGGAAGTGGCCGCTGGTGAGTGTCGGTTCGTCACCTTTGCCTTCGGCGAGTTTGTAGTCGCTGCGATGGCGTTCGAGGGCGCGGGTGGAGAGGAACTTGCCGCGCTCGCGGGTGGTGAAGCGGCCGGGGTAGTCGTAGTCCTCGAGGTCCGGGGCGAACTCGGTTTTCACCGCGCCTTCGGGGAGGATCTTCGGTTTCTCGAAGTCGTAATCGCGGCGGCTGACACGGGTGGTGCGGGTTTCCAGGCGCAGGTTGAAGCGCTTGATCACCGGTTTGTCGGCGGCCATGCCGGAGTCTTGCTGGTAGCTCACCGGTTTCAGTTTGCGGAACACGGTCTGGTCGTCGCCGAACACCAGTTTGTGGCCGCTGCTGCTGTGCTGGAAGTGGAAGTGAATGCCTTCTTCCTCGCACAGGCGCTGGATGAAATGCAGGTCGGATTCGTCGTACTGCACGCAGTAGTCGCGCTGCGGGTATTCGGCGCCGAGCTGGAAGCTGTAGGCGTCGGCAAGGATGCCGCGATCCTCCAGCACTTGAGCGATGATCTTCGGCACGGTCAGTTGCTGGAAGATCTGCTGATCATGGTTGTGCCGCAGGTAGGCCAGTTGTGGCACCAGGCTGAGGCTGTAACGGGTCAGGGTCTTGCCGGAGTCGCCTTGCTCGATGCGATAGACCAGACCGTGGATCTTGCCTTCGCCGGTGGCGCCGAAGGTCAGGACGCCGGGTTTGTGCAGCAACTCTTCGAGTTTGAGGTCGGGGCGGGCGCTGACCAGTTCGAGGTCGAAACGGAACGGTTCGTTGAGGGCTTCGCGACCGGTGAAGCTGAGGACTTGCAGGTCCGCGTTGGCGCCTTCAAGCGTGAGGGTGATGTGGGTTGCGTTGGCGTCCAGCATGCCTTGAATTCCGTCCGTTGAATAAGCAGGGGACGAATGATGGAGGATTAAACCGCCTCGTTCAAGGCGCAAATGCCGTAGGAACCGGTGCATCCATGCCTAGGGAAAACCCTTAGGCAACGCCTTTCGACCAATGAATACGGGCAGTTCGGGGAGGCGCTCGGGCAAAAATCCGGTAACTCCGAGCGTATGGGTGCAGAGGAATAGGCAGTCAGTTTCAGACTAAAGTCGCCTTTAATGCGTAAAAGCCATCTGCCACCATCGCCGTTCACCCCTGCGTGTTCACTTCTTCCCGGTTCAGACTGACCCGGGACGGGAGCTATTTTTCTGGCTTATTGCGCCCGTGCGCAAACGCTGCAATGTTGGAGTTTTTCATGCGTCCCCCATTTCCCCTCATCACCCCGCGCCAGTCGTTTGGCTTCGGAGCCTTTGTGCTGTGCGCAGGTTTTACCGCACAGGTTCAGGCCAGCGGATTTCTTCAAGACACCACGGCGAAAATCGAGTCGCGCACGGTGTACTTCAACCGCGATTTCCGTGATGGGCACACCACGAACGATCAGGGCGCTTCCAAGCGTGAAGAGTCGGCGCAGGGCTTTATTCTTAATCTGCAATCGGGCTACACCGAAGGCACCGTGGGTTTTGGTATCGATGCGCTGGGCATGCTTGGCTTTCAACTCGATTCCAGCCCGGACCGCAGCAACAGCGGCTTGCTGCCATCGAGCGGCAACGACCCGCGCGGCTCGAAGGGCCAGTACGCGAAAATGGGTTTGACCGCCAAGGTCAAGGTTTCGGACACGGTGCTGAAGTACGGCGCGCTGCTGCCGGATTTGCCGCTGCTGAAATACAACGACGGTCGTTTGCTGCCGACCATGTTCAATGGCGCGATGCTCACTTCTAAAGAGGTGAAAGACCTGACCTTCATGGCGGCGCGTCTGGACAAGTACACCGCGCGCGATTCCACCGATTCGCAAGACATCCGCGTGCACTGCAAGAACAAGCGCTACGCGTGCAACACTACTGCCGATCATTTCGACATGTACGGTTTCGATTACAAGATCAACGATCGCCTGACCGCGCAGTATCACTACGCCGAACTCGAAGACATTTATCGTCAGCACTTTATTGGATTATTGGGTAATCAAGCGTTGGCTGGCGGTGTACTTAAAGCTGATCTGCGGGTGCTGAAAAGTGCCGACAGCGGTGATGCCAAGGCCGGTTCCATCGATAACCGTGCGTTGAGCGGCATGCTCTCTTACGCGCACAGCGGTCATACGTTCAGCGCCGGTTGGCAGCGCATGAACGGCGACAACTCGATGCCGTATCTGGATGGCAGTAACCCGTATCTGGTCAACTACGTGCAGGTCAACGACTTCGCCGCGGCGCAGGAACGCTCCTGGCAATTGCGTTATGACTATGACTTCAAGGCCATTGGCATTAATGGTTTGAGTTTCCTGACGCGTTATGTGAACGGTGACCACATCAAGGTGTTGGGCAGTGATCAGGAAGGGAAAGAGTGGGAGCGCGACAGCGAGTTGAAGTACGTGATTCAGACCGGCACGTTCAAGGATGTGAGTCTGCGTTTGCGCAATGCGACTTACCGCACCAACTATGAAAAGTTTGCCCGGGATGTGGATGAGACCCGGTTGATTGTGAGTTACAGCTTTTCGGTGTTGTAAGGCGTGGCGCTGTAGCGTCTGATCGGCCGTCATCGCGGGCAAGCCCGCTCCCACAGGTTTCGCGGGTGTTCACGAGATTTGTGTTCACTGCAGATCATTGTGGGAGCGGGCTTGCCCGCGATGGCGGCTTTGAAGTCACCGAAAAGTAACTGTTACAACCAATGCCAGAACCGGCTCCAGAACCCCCGATTCAAATCGTCCTTGCACCCGGCATATTGCCGCGCATACACGTCCGAGCGGTTCTGCACTTTGCGCGCCGTCGGCATCAGCCAGGCTTTGCTCGCGTAGGTCTTGTTGCGAAAGCCGCCCCAGCCTTCGTGGTAGTTGAGGTATTGGTTGTAGGCGTCGTACTTGTAGACGCCATTGATCGAATAGGTCTTGTCCATGTACCAGCCGACGAAGTCGATGGCGTCGTCGAAGTCTTCGCGATCGGCGCCGCCGCGGCCAGTACTTTTCTGATAGTCGGCCCAGACTTCATCTTTGGCTTGCGCATAACCTGAGGCAGTCGAGACGCGGCCCCACGGGATCACCCACAGCAAGTATTTGCGCGGGGTCTTGGCGTCGTAGCGGTAGCCGGATTCTTGATACATGATCGCGAAGGGCAGCTGAATCGGCACGCCCCAGCGTTTTTGCGTGACTTGCGCCGCGTCGTACCAGTCGCTTTTTTCGCGGAAGATTTCGCAAATGTCTTCCGGCGAGCGGGGCGGCGAGGTGCCGCACCCGCTCAGTAGCGTTGCCAGTGTCAGTAGTCCAAGCGTTTGCCTGTAATTCAAAAGCTGTTATCCCGTCGTGCGCAAAAAGCCGACAGTCTACGCGCTCAGCTCAATTGGTGACGATAGGGCAGATCCGGACCGGTCTTGCTGCAGGTCAGCGCGGCAGCTTGCACGGCGAAGTTGAGCATGGCGTCGATCTGCTGGCGAGCGAGTTGCTGCACGCCTTCGACCGAATCCAGTCCGTGCTCGGTCAGCCAGGTGATCAGCGCGGCCTGGAAGGTATCGCCCGCGCCAACGGTGTCGGCGATCTTTACCGAGGCCGCCGGGACTGACCATGTGCCGTGTTGGCGGCTGAACACGCTGGCACCGTCGCCACCGCGGGTGAGGAAGACGATCTGGCAGCGCTGTTCGAGCCAGCCCTCGATCACGCGTTGCGGGTCCTGTTCGGGGTAGAGCAGGCTCAAGTCTTCGTCACTGACTTTGATCAGATCCGCCAGTTGCACCAGTGCCGCGATGCGCTCGCGCCACAGGTCGATGTTCGGCTCGGGATTGAGGCGCACGTTCGGGTCGAGGGTGATCAGGCGTTTGCCGCTTTCACGTTGCACCAGGGCGAGCAAGGTGTCGCCGATCGGCTGCACCACCAGCGAGAACGAGCCAATGTGCAGACCGCGCACCTCGGGACCCAACGCTGGCAAATGGGCAAGACTCAACTGCCGGTCCGCACAGCCCTCACCGCGAAAGCTGTAGTGCGGCGAGCCGTTGGCGCCGACGGCGACCATGGCCAAGGTGGTCGGCGCGGCGAAATCCACCAGATAGTCCGGGCGCACACCTTCATCCTGCAGCACTCGCTGCAAGCGCCGGCCGAGGTAGTCGGTGGAGAGCCCGCCAAACAAGGCCGAGTCCACGCCCAGACGGCGCAAGCCCACGGCGACGTTGAACGGCGAGCCGCCGGCAATCGCCTTGAAATTCACTTTCGAGGCCTGACCGCTGGCGTCGTCTTCACTGAAAAAATCAAACAGCGCTTCGCCACACACCAAATACATAATTGTTTGCTCTTTATAGGGTTGCGACATGCTGTTGATAGCGTTCATAAGCCTGCTGGAACGCCGCGACGTTGGCGGCGTTCGGCAGGGTTTCACTGCTCAGGTCCAGCGTTACGCAGCGCTGGCACAGGTCGGCCAGGCTGTCTTCGTGACCGTTCGACCAGGATTTGCACCACGCCGCTTGTATCGCTGCGCCAAGGGCCGCGGCTTCGCTTTGCTCGGTGCAGATCACTGGGGTGTTCATGATGTCGGCGACGATCTGCCGCCACACCGCGCTTTTCGAGCCGCCGCCGATCAGGCAAATGCTGCGGCTTTGTAAACCATTCTGGCGCAGCAAATCCAGCCCGTAGCGCAAACCGAAGGTGGTGCCTTCGACGGCGGCGCGGCACAGATTGGCCTGAGTCAGGTTGTCCAGCGTCAAGCCGTGCAGGCTGCCGGTGGCATGGGGCAGGGCGGGGACGCGTTCGCCGTTGAGGAACGGCAGCATGTTTACGCCCTCGGCGCCGATGGGGGCTTGGGCGACGAGGTGGTTGAACTGCTCCAGATCGAGGTCGAACAGTTCACGAATCGCCCCGGTGGCATTGGTCAGGTTCATGGTGCAGATCAGCGGCAACCAGCCACCGCTGGAGGAACAGAACGTCGCGACCGAGGCATCCGGGCTGACTTTCGGCACCTCGGAATAGGCGTAAACGGTGCCGGAGGAGCCAAGGCTCATGGTGATCGCGCCGGGCTGAATATTGCCGGTGCCGATGGCGCCCATCATGTTGTCGCCACCGCCGCTGGAAACCTGCGCGTCGGGGTTGATGCCGAGCTGTTCAGCAATGGCCGGAAGGATTGTGCCGACCGCTTGGTGCGCATCAATCAGCTCCGGCAATGCCGCTTGCAACCGGCCACTGGCGTCGATGTCGCGCAGCAGTTGCAAGTCCCATTGGCGGGTGCGCACGTTGAAATAGCCGGTGCCGGAAGCGTCGCCGTATTCACTGCAGGCGCGGCCGGTGAGCCAGAAGTTCAGGTAGTCGTGGGGGAGCAGGATGCGGGCGATGCGCGAAAACACCACGGGGTGCTGCTCTTTGGTCCAGAGCAGTTTCGACACGGTGTAGCCCGGGGCGATGACCACGCCGAGGCGTTCCAGCGAGCCTTTTTCGCCGCCCAGATGAGTGAGTAGCCGGTCGTTTTCGGCGCTGGTTTCGGTGTCGCACCAGAGCTTGGCCGGGCGCAGGACTTCACCCTGATCATCGAGCAGGACCAGACCGTGTTGCTGGCCGGAGACGCCGATGCCGAGGATCGATTGACCGTCGACATTCGCCGCCAGCAATGCGTCGCGAGTGGCGAGGGCGAAGGCTTCCAGCCATTGCTGGGGGTCCTGCTCGCGGCGACCGTTGGCGGCGCTGATCATTGTGTGCGCGGCGGCGCCTTGGCCGAGGACTTGGCCGCTGGCGGCGTCGAGGATGATGGCTTTGGTGCCTTGGGTGCCGCAGTCGATGCCTAGGAATAGTTGTTGTGTTGTCATGTGTGAACCCGTTGGGTTGCGGTGAAGATCAAGAGCTTACCCCCTCACCCCAGCCCTCTCCCCCAAGGGGGCGAGGGGGAAGGGAGCCGATCGGGGGCTGTTCAAAACCTGAGTTCGACTCCGGTTCTCTCAACCGGGGTTGTTCAAAAGCTGAGTTCGACTGCGGTTCTCTCAAACCGGAGCTGTTCAAATCCTGAGTTCGACTCCGGACTTTCAGGTCGATGTAAGGTGCACAAACCACTCGGTCAGTTCCCTCTCCCTTTGGGAGAGGGCTAGGGTGAGGGGCTTTTCAGGCGAGTATCCGTTCCAGCGTCCGCGTCACACCCTCTTCGCGCAAGCTATTGCAGCACCACTCAAACGCCGCCACAAACTCCGCCGAACGCGGGATCGCCGTGCCGAAAATCTCTTCGACCGCCAACAACCGCTGGGTGATTAAAGCATCGTCCGCCACCAACGCCTGACAAAACGTCGCCCGTGGATCCGGGATCGAATAGGTATCACCATTTTCATCCACGCCTTTCAAATACAGCGCCCAGGCCGCCACCACCAACGCCGCACGCTTGGTCTCCTGCCCATCGGCAATCAACCGGTTGATCGTCGGAATGGTGAACTTGGGAAACTTCGACGAACCGTCCGAACACACCCGCTCCAGTTGATCGGCAATCGCCTGATTGGAGAAGCGCGCCACCAGCGTATTTTTGTAATCGGTCAGATCAATACCCGGCACCGGCGCCAGTTGTGGGGTCACGTCCAGATCCATATAGGCGCGCATATAACGCACGAACAGCGGATCGTTCATGGTCTCGTGAACAAACCGATAGCCCTTCAAAAAGCCCAGATAAGTCAGCGCCAGGTGGCTGCCGTTGAGCAGTTTGATTTTCATCTCTTCGTAGGGCGAAACATCGTCGGTGAACTGCACGCCGACCTTTTCCCAAGCCGGGCGACCGTTGACGAATTTATCCTCCAGCACCCATTGCACAAAGGGTTCGCAGACCACCGGCCAGGCGTCGTCGACGCCGTGTTTATCGGCCAGTTGCAAGCGATGCGCGGTGCTGGTCATGGGTGTGATGCGGTCGACCATGGCGTTGGGGAAACTGACGTTGGCGTCGATCCAGCTGCACAGGTTGCTGTTGCGCAGCGTGGCAAATGCGAGCAACGCCTTGCGCGTCACGGCGCCGTTGTGCGGCAGGTTATCGCAAGACATCACGGTAAACGCCGGGATACCTGCCGCCCGGCGTTTTTCCAGGGCTGCACACAAGAAACCGAACACGGTTTTCGGGTTTTCCGGGTGGGCCAGGTCGTGTTGAATCTGCGGCAGGTGCGCCATGAATTCGCCGTTGCTGTCGTCGATGCAATAACCGCCCTCGGTGATGGTCAGCGAGACGATGCGGATCTGCGGGTCGGCGAGTTTGTCGATCAACGCCTGAGCGCCGTCCTCGGCCAGCAGCATGTCGCGAATCGCGCCGATCACACGGACTTCGGTGTCGTCGCTGTCACCGAGTTCGAACAGGGTGAACAGGTAATCCTGTTCCTTGAGGTCGTCGCGGGCGCGGCGGTCTTCGGCGCGCAGGCCGACGCCACAAATGGCCCAGTCGAGGGCTTCGCCGGTGTTCATCAAGGCGTCGGTGTAGTACGCCTGATGCGCGCGATGGAAGCCACCGACGCCAATGTGGGCGATGCCCTGACGGGTGTCGCTGAGGCTGTAGGCCGGCAGTTGCACTTCGCTGGCCAGACGATGGAGATTCTGTTGGTTGAGTTTCATCGGGAATTCTCGAAATCAGGCCGCAGCGCGCAGCGGACGGGTCAGCGCGACACCTTCGGCATCGAATAAATGGCAGTGCGCCGGGTCCAGGTGCAGGCTCAGTTGTTCGCCGTAACGGCTGGCCAGATCCCCGCGCACACGCATGGTCAGGGCTTCGCCGGCGCTGGTGCTGACGTGGCAGAAGGTGTCGCTACCCAGGCGTTCGCTGACGTCGGCGGTGACTTGCAGCGTACAGTCGCCGGATTGCGCCAGTTCCAGATGTTCCGGGCGAATCCCCAGGGTCACGGCGCTGCCGACACTCAGATTGGCGGCGTTGAACGGCAGGGTGATGCGCGTGCCAGCGTCCAGCGACACTTCGCAGCTCTGGCCATCGACGCGGGCGATCTTGCCCTTGAGGAAACCCATTTTTGGCGTGCCGAGGAACCCGGCGACGAACAGGTTGGCCGGTTGGTGATACAGGTCCAGTGGCGAGCCGACCTGTTCGATCTTGCCGCCGTTGAGCACCACAACTTTGTCGGCCATGGTCATCGCTTCGACCTGATCGTGGGTCACGTAGATCATGGTCGCTTGCAGGTCCTTGTGCAGGCGCAGCAGTTCCAGACGCATCTGCACGCGCAGCGCGGCGTCGAGGTTGGACAGCGGTTCGTCGAACAGGAAGATTTTTGGATTACGCACGATGGCGCGGCCAATCGCAACGCGCTGACGCTGGCCACCGGAAAGTTGTTTTGGCTTGCGCTCCAGCATCGGCCCGAGCTCGAGGATGCGCGCCGCTTCGCCGACTTTCTTCTCGACTTCGGCCTTCGGCACACCGGCCAGATCGAGGGCAAACGACATGTTTTTCTTCACGGTCATGTGCGGGTACAACGCGTAGGTCTGGAACACCATCGCCAGATCGCGCTTGGCCGGGCTGACTTCGGTGATGTCGCGGCCATCCAGTTCGATGGTGCCGTCGCTGACTTCTTCCAGACCGGCGATCAGCCGCAGCAGGGTGGATTTGCCGCAGCCCGACGGGCCGACGAAGACCACGAATTCCTTGTCGTTCACCTCAAGGTCGATGCCTTTGATGATCGAGAAACCTTCGAAGCCTTTTTGCAGATTCTTGATTTTCAGGTTGGCCATGATGATGGGCCTCCGCAATTTATTATTCAGATGAACCGGACGGGTTATTTCACGGCGCCAAACGACAGGCCGCGCACCAGTTGTTTCTGGCTGATCCAGCCGAAGATCAGAATCGGTGCGCAGGCCAGGGTCGACACTGCCGACAACTTGGCCCAGAACAAACCTTCGGGGCTTGAGTACGAGGCGATCAACGCGGTCAGTGGCGCGGCTTTCGACGAGGTCAGGTTCAGCGACCAGAACGCTTCGTTCCAGCACAGGATCAGTGACAGCAGCACGGTCGAGGCGAGGCCGCCCTTGGCGATCGGCAACAGCACGCGGACCATTTCCTGCCACAGCGTGGCGCCATCGAGGCGGGCGGCTTCGAGGATGTCTTTGGGGATGTCCTTGAAGTAGGTGTAAACCATCCAGACCACGATCGGCAGGTTGATCAGCGTGTAGATCACGATCAGCGCAATGCGCGTGTCGAGCAGGCCGAAACTTTTGGCCAGCAAGTAGATCGGCATCAGCACGCCCACCGGCGGCAGCATCTTGGTCGAGAGCATCCACAGCAGCGTGCCTTTGGTGCGCTGGGTTTCGTAGAACGCCATCGAGTAGGCAGCGGGCACCGCGATCAACAGGCACAGGGCCGTGGCGCTGAAGGAAATCACCACCGAGTTCCAGGCGAAGCTGAAGTAGTCGCTGCGCTCGTTGATGTGCAGGTAGTTCTCCAGCGTCGGTGTGAAGATGAACTGCGGCGGCGTGGCGAACGCGTCGATTTCGGTTTTGAAACTGGTCATCACCATCCAGAAGATCGGGAAGAAAATCACGATCGCGATGGCCCAGGCCAGGGTGCCGAGCAGCAGGCTTTGCAGCCGGCGGGATTGTTGGAGAGTCATGGCAGGCCTCAGGCTTTGTCAGTCAGGTTTTTGCCGATCATCCGCACCAGAATGATCGCGGCGATGTTGGCGATGACCACGGCAATCAAGCCGCCTGCCGAGGCCATGCCGACGTCGAACTGCACCAGCGCCTGGTTGTAGATCAGGTAGGCGAGGTTGGTCGAGGCGTAGCCGGGGCCGCCGTTGGTGGTGGTGAAAATCTCGGCGAACACCGACAGCAGGAAGATCGTTTCGATCATCACTACCACGGCAATCGGCCGCGCCAGATGCGGCAGGGTCAGGTGCCAGAAGATCGCGATCGGCCCGGCACCGTCCAGGCGCGCGGCTTCTTTCTGTTCCTGGTCGAGGGACTGCATGGCCGTCATCAGAATCAGGATGGCGAAGGGCAGCCATTGCCACGAGACAATGATGATGATCGACAGCAGCGGGTAGTGCGCCAGCCAGTCCACCGGCTCGGCACCGAACAGCTTCCAGACGTAGGCGAGAATCCCCGAGACCGGATGGAAAATCAGGTTCTTCCAGATCAGCGCGCCGACCGTGGGCATGATGAAAAACGGCGAAATCAGCATGACCCGCACGATGCCACGCCCGAGGAATTCACTGGCCTCCAGCAAGGCGCTGATCAACACGCCCAACACCACACTGATCAGCAACACGCTGCCGACCAGCAACAGCGTGTTGGTGGCGCCGGGCATGAAGCCCGAGTCGGTCAGAAAGTAAGTGAAGTTTTCCAGCCCGACGAACTGGTTTTCGCCGGGGTAGAGCAGGTTGTAGCGGATCATCGAGAAGTAGATGGTCATGCCCAGCGGCACGATCATCCACAGTAGCAACAGGGCCACCGAAGGGCTGACCAGAAACCAGCCGGGATTGCGTACGCGGACCTTGCGCGCAGGCTGCGACAGGTCGAGGTGGGCTTTGGCAGTTGAAGTATTCATGGCGATCACAACCAATTGGGTGCAGAAACATGTTCAGGAAGACAACATTCCTGACATCGGCGCGGACCCTGTGGGAGCTGGCTTGCCAGCGATAGCGATAGTTCAGCCGGCAGTAATGTTGAATGTGCCGGCCTCATCGCTGGCAAGCCAGCTCCCACAGGTTGAGTGGCGGTTACTTGGGATAACCGGCGCGCTTCATCTCGCGTTCAGTGGTTTGCTGCGCAGCGGCCAAGGCTTGATCCACCGTGGTCTGACCGATCAACGCCGCCGAGAACAGCTTGCCGACCTGCGTACCCACAGCCTGGAATTCAGGAATGGTCACCAGTTGAATGCCGATGTACGGCACCGGTTTCAGCGTCGGTTTGCTCGGGTCAGCCGCTTTCAGCGATTCCAGGGTGACCTTGGCGAACGGCGCCGCGCTCATGTAGGCGTCGCTGTAGGTCGAAGCGCGGGTGCCCGGCGGAACGTTGGCGATGCCGTCATTCTTGGCCACCAACTCGCCGTATTCTTTGGAGGTCGCCCAGGCGCTGAATTCCTTGGCGGCGTCTTTGGCTTTGGAACTGGTCGGAATCGCCAGCGCCCATGAGTACAGCCAGGCCGAACCTTTGTCGGTGACTTGATGCGGCGCGAAGGTGAAGCCGACGTGATCGGCGACCTTGCTCTGGGTCTTGTCGGTGACGAACGAACCGGCGACGCTGGCATCGACCCAGATCGCGCATTTGCCGCTGTTGAACAGCGCGAGGTTCTCGTTGAAACCGTTGCTGGAAGCGCCCGGCGGGCCGGATTTTTTCATGGTGTCGACGTAGAAATTCAGCGCGTTTTTCCACTCTGGTCCGGTGAATTCCGGCTGCCATTTTTCATCGAACCAGCGTGCGCCATAGGCGTTGGCGACAGTGCTGATCAGCGCCATGTTCTCGCCCCAGCCGGCCTTGCCGCGCAGGCAGATGCCGTATTGTTCCTTGTCCTTTTTCGTGAGCTTTTCGGCGAACCCGGCGATCTCTTCCCAGGTCGGACGCTCGGGCATGGTCAGGCCGGCATCCTTGAACAGATCGGTGCGGTAGTAGGTGATCGAGCTTTCCGCATAGAACGGCAGGGCGTACAGCGAACCCTTGACCGACAGGCCTTCGCGCACCGACGGGAACACATCGTCGAGCGCGTAACTGGCCGGCAGATCCTTCATCGGCTCCAGCCAACCCTTGGCCCCCCACAGTGCCGCTTCGTACATGCCGATGGTCAACACATCGAACTGGCCACCCTGAGTGGCGATGTCGGTGGTCAAGCGTTGCCGCAGAACGTTTTCTTCCAGCACCACCCAATTGAGCTTGATGTCCGGATGCTCGCTCTCGAAGGTTTTCGAGAGCTTTTGCATGCGGATCATGTCGCTGTTGTTGACGGTGGCGATGGTCAGGGTCTGGGCGCCAAGGCTGACGCTGCTGAGGGTCATGCAGGTGAGGGCAAGCAGAGCTTTTGCAGTGGGTTGCATCGTGCACTCCTTTTCTGCGTCCGGTGGGAGGCAGAAGGACAGTTATTGTTTTTGTGTCTTCCGGGGCAGGAAGAATGTGCACTGATTACAGCCTTCAATTGGCCGACTGACAAATCATCCCTAGCACTTGAATCGATACTTTTTTGCACTGGGGTTTGGCGGGGTTAACGCAGGGAAGGGCTTTACAGCGATGGGCAGTGATTGAATACGTACAGGTTTCCGAGCATTGCACAGCACTCCTACAAGAATGTGGGGCGTCAGCCGTGGTTTTGTTCGGTCAGGCGCTGCACCGCCAAGCGTCGATAGTGCGATGGCGTCATGCCCTTGAGCTGCTGAAAGCGCCGATTGAAATTGGAGATGTTGTTGAACCCGGACTCAAAACACACCTCGGTCACCGGTTTGTCGCCATCGGCCAACAGTTCGCACGACTTGCTGATGCGCAGTCGATTGACGAACTCGATGAAGTTGCGCCCCGTGGCTTGTTTGAACACCCGACTGAAGTACGTTGGTTTCATGCCCAGATGCTCGGCCACTTCTTCCAGGGTTATCTCCCGGGCGTAATGCGTGAAGATGTAATCGACCGCGCGGTTGGTGCGGTCGATATTGTGCTCGTCAGCCAGTTGCGGCGTGGTCGCGCCGGACAACAGGTGATAGTCGTCACACGCCGCGAGCAACTCCATCAGAATAAAAAAGTGCCCGAGGCGGGTGATGCCTTTGGAGTCGGCAATCCGTTGCATCAACGTCATGGCATGACGGATTGTGTGTTTGCTGCGGAACTCGATGCCGTACTGCGCGCGTTCGAGCAGCGGCGCCAGTGTTTTCAGTTCAGCGAACACTTGATGCCCGCTTTCGAACAACTCATCGGTGAAGTTGACCAGCATGTCGCGCTTCTCGACCACTTCGTCTTCCGCCACCTGGCTGATCCAGTTGTGCGGCAGATTCGGACCGGTCAAAAACAGCGTTTCGGGATAGAAGTTGCCGATGTAATCGCCGATGAACACCTTGCCGGAGCTGGCAACGATCAGGTGCAGTTCGTACTCCTTGTGAAAGTGCCAGCGCACCAACGGGCAAGGAAAGCCGTGCTGACGGTAGATGATGGACAACCCGTTGTGGTCATCCATCAACTCATAGGAAGGGTCGGTCACGCGGGCAGTTCGAGTCATGACGGAGTTCTTTTTTTGTTATCGCCTGCCGATCATGCCTCGTTTGGCGTGCAATGCGCCAGTTCGCCGTGGCTAACCCTGTCGGCGCTCTCACACTGCGCGGGCGGTCAGCACTAACGGGGTCTTGGCCTCGGCTTTTTGCAGATTGGCCAAGCGACAAAAATGCACGATGTCGGAGTTTTTAATGAAGTCGAAGTTGATGATGTTGCACTTTTTCGCCCAGTCGGACGTGGCGGGATCGAACCAGCCGTCCAGTTCTTGCAGAATCCGCAGGGGGCCGTACAACCCGTGATAAGCGGTGGCCGATAGCGACCACAGCTGCCACTGACCGGGCGGGTCACTTAAAACCTCCGTGATATAGGCTTGCAGGTCGGATGCACTGACCAGTGACTCGCCGATCCACTGATGACTGATCTGCTTGTGAAAGTGATCGTCACGCACATTCCAGGGCAACGGCGCAGCCAGCAGGAGGCGTTGTAACGGGCTGATGTCCTTGAGTTGGCCAAGCGTCAGGTGCCGATGGTTTTCCGGAATCAAGCGTGCGCCGAGGTGCGTCAACATCAACTGTTTGAACTCTGCATGATTAAACGCACTATCGCCCGAGGCGAGTTCATGAAAGTCGAGAATGATGAACTCATTCGGACTCCTTTCAAAAAACGCCTTTATGTCGCGGACCAGATCTCCCAAGTGACGGCTGGAGCGATAGTTGTCGTGCTGGAAACGGAACTTCTCGAAACCCCGGCCCTTGTCGTCGTAAACCAATCGAAGGTCCAGCGCCCGGGCACCGCGATTCAGTTGTGAGTAGAACGACACGTCCTGGCAGGCGAGCCAGTTTTTCCCGGGGATCAATGGGTAAGAAGCTTCCCGGTCACAGCCGGCATTGTGCGTGCCTGGCAGTGTCAGTTCAGTCAGTTTGAGATTGTCCAGCTCCGCCGTTGCAGCCATCCATTGGTGCGTTGCGAGTTCGTCTCGACTGTAGTTGTTCATCTTGCACATCCTCCTTGCGATATAAATATAAGTGTCGGAGGGTTTTATAAGATGGATTGTTGAATGCGCCAATGTTTGTTTTGATGCAAGTAATGTAGTCATTGGAGATTACATTTTGATGAGGGTTGGTGTTGGTGAAGTGTGCGGTTTGTTATTTTCCTGGAATGGATTAAATGCATGTTGATAATAATTTGAATTAATCTTTGCTTTTGTTGTGTTGAACAATATTACTATTCTGGCGTTTCCCGTCGTTGTGCTGGAAGTGAACAAGGAGTGTTCACTGGCATGATGAGATGTAAGGGCGTACCTCGTTCAGGATGAAACATTTATGACGCCTTCGTTATATGGAAATTTGCCCGGCATCGATCTTCACGCGACATTCGCAGCGTCCGCGCGCGAGCAGGAAAAACACCGTGTCGTCAGCGCACTCACTGAGGCCGTCGCGCAAAAAACAGACGCGGCGTATGTGGATGTGCAGGCGCTATTTGTTGCGCGAGTCAAAGGCTCTGCGCTGGATGCCATTCATGCGCCCGCGCGCAGGGCGTTGTTGGCGATGATCGACGAACATGGGATCCGCAAAAAAAACGCCCTGGCAGCCGAGACCTTGATCGGCGTCGACCTTAAAGCCCGATTGTTTGCCGTGATTGACGGCCATCAATTGCCGTTGTCGACGACGCCTGTCAGTTGCGCAGCCGATGAAGACGAACTGGAAACGTTAGCGGCCTGTGCGGCGCTCACTGGCGGCTATGTGTTATCCGGTGAGGTGATCGGCGTGGCGCAGTGGCTGCGATTTGAACAGTTCATTGTGCCGAGCCAGGTCGCCGACACGAAAAACCTGATTGCGTTTCTGCAGTTCAAGCTGCCGCCCAGTCCGCCTCTGGGCGACTTCCATGAACTGCTGAGAACACCTGTGGATGCAGCGTTTCACCTGTCGGCGGCAGACCGCTCGATGATCAGGGCGGTGTGCGCAGAGTCGGCATCCGGTAGCGCCAGCGTGTGGCAGTTTCTCAATGTGCAGAATTTCAATTTGATTGCGATCGATGATCGGCGCCGGCACGCGGCGACTTTACTGCACGCATTGCTGAATCGACCGAGGGCGAGGGCACTCGGCAAGGCGCTGCATGAGCGTCTTGGCTGGCACCTTGCGACGGATGACCGGGCAACCATCGAGCGCCAGCGCACACTCATGGTCGCCGCGGCACTGATCATCAGCCTGAGCCCAGCGCAGGGAATACTGCCCGACGCCGGTTATGAGGTTTACCGGCCGGACGCTGCTCAGTGGACGGCGCAGCAAGTCCAGGAAGATCTGGAGCGTTATCTGGTCGAAAACGGCCGGGTCGATGCCGACCACGCCCCGTTGGCCGCGTATCTTTTGCTTTGCGGCAGCGCACCAGAGTATGTCGTCAAGGACACGCCGCTCGGCCTGTCGCTGGACAAACCGCTCTGGCTGGCTTTGACACAAGCCGTGGCGTTGATCGAACTGACGGCGCCAGGCGCAACACGGTTGCTGACCTATGCGCAAATCATGGCGTTTTCGCAACTCTCGCCAGTAACGCTTGAGCTACAGCAACTGCACGAATTGACGGCCGTCATGCCGATCATCCATTGGGCCGTGTTGAACAGGGTGATCCCTTATCGCGCTGACAAAGACTACGACAAGGACACTTTGCTCAGCGCCACGACGTACTTCACACGGTACATAGAGGCGCTGCATCAGTCCGAACACGGCTTGACCGCTGCGCCCCCGGATCGCCGAAAACTCGCTCTGGCCGAGCTGACAAAGGTCATGCCGAAGGGTGATTACCTGGAACAAAAGGCATTCAAGTTCAGCTATCAGGGCTCGATGAACGAAAGGACCTGGCTCGACGCGCTCGAACTTGGCAGTCCCTTCGGTAGTGTTGCAGAAGTCTATAACTACGCGGTCAGTGAAGCGGGGATCGATGAGATTCAACTGTCGCAGTTGCTCCGTCTGCGCTTCTCCCTTGTAGATTTGTACGTATCCGGTGATTTGCTCGAAAACGGGCAACTTTCCGGCCGGTTCAAGACGCGCGACAATTTCATGCCACCTGCCGGCGCATTTGCCGAGTTGTCTGAACTACCCGCACTCGACACTCTGTACGAAGCAGCCTTCGAACAGTACTACCAGCAGGTGCAGGAAAGTCTGGCGTCGGTGATCAAAATGACCATTGCCAGTTTGCCGGAGTCCGACAGGCAGGCGCTTAACAATGGCAATTTGAGTCTGTATACGGTTCGCCAGCAGACGAGTCATTTCATTCCCGGCGCAGAAACTCAAAGGCAACGGGATGAGACGAAAGGGCGCTATGGACTGATCCTCTGCAGCACCTACGGGAACGAGCATCGTTGCTATGAGTTATTCACTTTGCGCGGCGTCTGTCGCGAGCGTCCGGAATTCGTGGGCATGCTGCAAAGCAGCGGCATCATCCATGATGTACCGAGCCTTTCCTTTGTCCGTGGCAACACGGCCTATCAGGCGAAAAACCGCTGGCACGTGTGGCCTCTGGATTTTGCGGCGTACCGTGACGGCAGCGAACCACGCAGCGGTGAAGTGTCCAGAGTCGTCGTCGAGAAACTCTGGCAAGTCGGCATGCAGGCCGAGGATATCCGGCCTGTAGCGTTGTTTTTTTCAGCGCAATTGCAAAATCTCGCCGATCTCATCATGACCCATCATCCCGTCGCACCTCGTCAGGCGCTGTACGACGCGCTGACTCCGCGCACAGAACTGGAACAGTGGCGCATCAGCAAGGAACACCTGCAGAACGCATTTTTAGACCTGGTGGTCCCCTTTAAACGGTGCGTTGAAGACATCAAAACGGCTAATGCGCCACGGGTCGTCGAGGGCATTGGTGGCTGCATCCTGGACGGCTTGGCGGTGCTTGGGTTGCTGATCGGTCTGGGCGCCACGGTGGTCAGTGTGATCGCCAAAACCGGTTCAACGACGGCAAAAATACTGAGCATTGCCAAAGCTGGCGGGCGCGTCGTCACGGCACTGGCCAACCCGGTCGATGGCTTGCCGACGTTGGTTTGGAAAGGGGTACGCAAGGTTCCGCGAGGCCTGCTGTTGCTCAGCGAAGGTGCGGTCGGTGCCGCCCACACGGCCACCGGGCAGTTGCGCAAATTGACTGGCGCGAGGCGGGCCGACGATTTGACTCAGGCTGGGCGACTTGTCGAGTCGTCCCCCGGTAACCCGGGTAAACGGCTTGACGCGGTCAATCTGGCGGTGCTGCAAGAAGATGTGCATTGGTATGCGATGAGCGAACTTGTCAATGGCAGCTGGAATTGGCGGGTGAAATATCACGAGCTGCTCGGTTTGCCGCCTGCGCGGTGGTTCTTCAAGGTCAAGGACTTTAGCTTTACGCGCTCCTACGTCAAAAACGCGCTACGTCTTGCCAGGCGCAAACTCGATAACGCCCTCTCGCAGTTCATCGGTTCACCCGGCGAGGAGGTCCGGGATTTGATGAGGTATCTGTTCGGCAGCGATAGCACCGCTGCGCTGAAAATGATTTTCGAAAACCTGTCCGCCATGCGCAAAGACCTCGACTCGGTGACCTTGGCCAACGTTGCCTTCAAGCAAGGCAACCGCGGGGTTTTGGCGGCGTTGCGCCCGGCCGCTTACAAGCGCTGGAAGAGCGCGATCGAAACCGGGAACGAACTGCAGGGAGAGGCCAGGAAGTTTCTCGACATCTATCCCGAACAACTGGATGACTACTATCGCGTGCTCAATTATGTCGATCCGGGTGATGCGCTGTTGAGCGATGTAGTGATCCATGAAATGGCTCACGGCGCGCCGCAGGCACTGGATCTTTATTACAGTCGTGCCCTTGTCGATCGATCACCGGCCGAGTTTGATATCACCGGTTTGCTTGAACTCGCCCGCGATGCCCGCGGCGCGCACCCGGACAACGTGCTCAATCCGCATCTGCGGATGGCTCATGCAGAGGGATTCAGGGAATTCGAGGGGACGTTATCAGGTCGACCGTCGATCATTCGCAGCCATCCTGCATTATTGAATGCGCAGTCGTATGCATTGGCGGCAAGTCTGCTGAATCAGCGTAAAACCAACGCTGTGGAGTTTTATCAGAACATGTTTGAAATCGAGCGTGCACTCGAAGTGACGGCTGATAACCAGTTCATTCAGTACCCAATATCGCTGGTGCTGACATGACGCTGACAGGCCGGACCTTGCCCGGCTTGTGTGACGCTGGATCAAGCGTTGCGGTTTTTTGCTTCAATCCACTGAGACATGTATTGCGTGCTCTTGTGGAAATGGTGGCGCAGCATGCTGCCGGTAAAATTATCGGCTCGAAGTGCGGGTAGATGTTGTTGGCAGAGTCGCAGTTTTTCGATCAGCGCCGGACCATGTTTGGCACGCTGGTAGCGCTCACCGAGCAACGTGTTGGCGGCCTGTTGCGCGGCCTGCCATCGGGGTTCGTCCTGATAAAGCTGCACCGCATGATCGGCGAATTCGCTGGCACTGCGCGTGACGGAACCCGGCCATTCGGCCTCGCCGTGCATGCCCTCAGCGCCAATCGGCGTGGTAACACTGGGCGTGCCGCACAGCATGGCATCGAGCAGTTTGCCCTTGATGCCGGCACCAAACCGCAGGGGCGCCAGACATACCCGCGTCGCGGACATGACCTCCAGTGCATCTTCAGCCCAGTTCAACACATGAAAACCCTGCGCGGCATTGTGCAGTGCCGTGGCTTTGGGCGGTGTGTAGGCGCCATAGATGTGCAGTTGGGCCTGCGGCAATTGCTGGCGAATCAGCGGCCATACCGTGGATTTCAGCCAGAGCACCGCGTCCCAATTGGGCGCATGCCGAAAGTTGCCGATGCTGAGAAAGTGCGCGCGCTCGGCGAATGCCTTGGGTGGGGCCGTTGGCAGATCAACCATCAGCGGGCACCAATGCAATTGTTGGCGCGGCAAGCCGAACTGCTCGACCAGCAAATCGATCTCCACCTCGGAAATCATCAGGTTCAGATCGCAGCGGTACAGCGCGGCGACTTCACGTTTGGCCAGATCGGTGTCGGCCATCAGTTCGAACTCTTCGCGCAGTGCCGGCGCAAACAGTTCGCTGAAGTCATCCTGGTCAGCATTGGCTTTCAAGCGCTCCTTGAGCCGCTGATGGCGGGCGTGACGCAGGCTTTGCAGGTCTGAAGTTTCCAGAACGCGCAGGGCATCGGGGCAGTGTTTCTCGACGCGCCAGCCGAATTGTTCTTCCATCATGAATTGGTCGAACAGGACGATATCCGGTGCCAGTTCACTGATGAACGCATCGAAGCTGCTGTTGTTGAGTTCGATCGGCACTTCACGAATACCCAGCGCCGCCAAATCCGCCTTGTGCTCGCCGGGGCCGGCAGGGCTGCTGAAGGTGATGTCCCAGCCTTGCTGCAAGAACGTTTCGAGGATCTGCATGACGTGGCCGCTGGCCGCCGAAGAGCGAGGCTCGGGCCAGACGTAACCGATGACCAGGACTTTGGTGGCGCAGGGCTGAGTCATGAAGCATGTTCCTTGGAGGGTGGCGCAAAAAAGCGCGCAATTAAACCACAGTGGTCGTGGTCAGGTGCAGCCATGCGTCAATCGGATTATCCAATGTCCATTTTAAAGAGGGCGGCGATGTAAAGAATGCTAATAACTATTGTCTTTCTGTTGGCGAAGAAGAACTTTTAGTTTCCTCATAATTTGAAACTCAGTGGTGCTGTTGATTAAAAGAAATTCTGCATATCCTTCGGCTGCTCATAGTTGCAGTGCAGAGCGCTTTGCTTATCAGGCTTTTTGCGCTGAACTTATTCAAGATAATATTAATAAGGTCGAAGTTGATGGCAACGTTATTGCTTGAGAAAACATCTGATGTTGATTCACGAACGGCTCTCGTTGATCGTATTGAAAAACGTCAGCTTGCTGATCAGCAAGAGAAACACAGCATCATCAAAATATTGAGCGAGACCATCACCGACCGTTTGGATACGGCGAGTATTGATCTGCAATCCTTGTTTATCTCCAGAGTTGCGGATTCAACGTTCGATGAAATCAATGAGCCCGCGCGCATTGCACTGCTTAAATCGATTGACGCCTTGGCTATCCACCAGGTCAATGCGCTGCTGGATAACGCCTTGATCGGCTTCGATGAGCAACCCGGGTTTTTCCTGCAGATTGATTACCATCGAAGCCCGCTTTCTTACGGTCAGGCTGATTCGGCCATGGTGGGCGAAGAGCTGGGCATGCTGGCCGAGTGTGCGGCGCAAACCGGCGGTTATCTGTTTTCCGGCGAGGTGATTTGTGTTCACCAGTGGCTGCGCTTCAACCATTACCACGTGCCGAGCGATATCGCGGAGACCAGCAATCTGCTGGCGTTTCTGAACTTCAAGTTACCGCCCGCCCCGGAGTTGGGTGATTACCATGAGTTGCTGGCAGCCACCGAGGATTCGCCTTTTTACTTGTCGGACGCGGACCGCCGGATTATCAGGCAGGTGTGTGCAGAAACAACTGATGGCAAATTCGGTCTGCTGCACTATTTGAATGTGCAGAACTTCGATCTGCTTCCGCTGATTGAGCGGCGTGAACACGCGGCAACGTTTGTCCAGTCACTGCTCGGTAGGAGCAGGGCCAAGGCGTTGGGGCAGGTGCTGCATGAGCGGCTGCAATGGCACCTGGAGACAGAAAATCCTGAGGTCGCCGACCGACAGATTCGCCAGTTGGTCGTCGCCGCGCTGATTCTCGAATGGGTGCCCGAGCGGGACAAACACGACATTCTCGGTTACGACGTGTACCAGCCGGGGAATGCGTTGTGCACGGCGGCTCAGGTGCGGGAAACGCTGGAGCAGCATCTGATCGCCGAGGGCGCCTGCGACGACGCAAACGCGCCGCTGGCTGTCCACCTCTGTCTCGCGGCGACGGCACCTGAACTGCTGGTACTCGGCACGCCAGCCGAAATGACCCTGGACAAGCCCGGCCACGTTGTTCTGGCGCAAGCGGTAGCGCTCATCGAAATTGCCGCGCCCGGAGCAACCCGCTCAATGTCCTACACGCAAATCATCGCCTTCTCGCAGTTGCTGCCGGTGACGGCTGAGCAAGGCGTATTGCACGCATGGGCGGCGGTCTTGCCGATTATCAATTGGGCGGTCATGAATGGCGTGATTGCTTACAGTCCACAACGACAATACGACCCACAGGTGTTCAAGGCCGCAAGCGGTTACTTTGAGCGCTATATAGAGGCGCTGCACAAATCCGAAACAGGTTTGCTGGCCGTGCCGCCCGACAAGCGAAAGTTGGCGTTGAGTACGTTGCAGCGGTTTTTGCCAAAAGGTGAGTACCTTGAATACAACGCTTACGGGTTCAACTATGTGGATTCCATCCGCGAGAAAAGCTGGCTGGAAGCATTCAGTTTCGCAAGCCCTGGCGGGGTGATTGGCGAAAGCTACGACGTTGCTGTCGATCAACTGGGCCTCAGCGAAGCGGCGCTGTCACGGTTGCTGCGGATGCGCTTCTCTATTCTCGATCTCTACCTGTCCGGCGATCTGCTGGAGGACGGGGAATTGACCAGCAGATTTACAACCAAAAGCAATCTTGAAGTCCCCGCTGATGCCTTCAAGCGCATTGCTGAAGTGCCGGCGATCGATGAAGTCTTCGATGACGCTTTTGAAAAATATTACGAAAGTTCGCAAGAGAGTTTGTCGTCGGTCATAAAAATGGCCATCAGCAATCTGCCGGAAGCCGACCGGCTAGTGTTGTGCAACGGCAGTTTGAGCTTTTATACCGTGCGCAAATCAGTCAATGATTTGAATGCTTTCGAAGAAACCCAGGATCACCGGGACGAGGCGAGAGGGCGTTACGGTTTGCTCATTTGCAGTGAGAACGGTGGCAGCGTTCGCTGTTACGAGTTGTTCACGCTGCGGGGTGTCTGTCGCGAAGCTGCGCAAGTCGCGGCGATGCTGCAAAGCACGGGCATCATCAACGACCTGTCTACGCTGGGCTATGTCGGGAACAAGAGCGATTTTCAGGCGAAAAATCCGCAGCGTCAGTGGCCACTGGATTTTGCCGCTTACCGGGAGGGCAGTGAGGCGCGCAGCGATGTGACCTCCAGCGTGGTAGTGGAAAAGCTTTGGCAGATGAGCTTGAACACGACCGATGTGCGTCCGGTTTCATTGTTTTTCTCCCCGCAACTGAGCAGTCTGGCCGACTTCCTGATGACCCATCACCCGCTGGCCACCCGCGAGGAGTTGTATGCGGCGTTAAACACTCAGACGGAACTGCAGCAACTGCGCACCGGCCGGGAGATGGCCGAAACGGCGTTCATCAACCTGATCGTGCCGTTCAAGAAATGCGTCGAAGACATACGCTCCGGGCGTCCTGCCAGCGTGTCCGAAGGTATCGGTGGCTGCATTCTGGATGGGTTGTCGATATTGGGCTTGCTGATCGGTCTGGGGGCGACCGCGATCAATGTTCTGGCGAAAACCGGCTCGACCACCGCCAAGCTGTTAAGCATCGCCAAATCGGTAGGTCGCGTAGTGGTCTCGCTGATCAATCCAATCGATGGTTTGCCGACACTGGCCTGGAAAGGTGTACGCAAGGTTCAGCGGGGTTTGTTGCTGCTGGGGGAGTACGGCGCCAATGCCGTGCAGGCGGGAACCGGGCAATTGCGTGCGCTCACGGGCGGCGGTCATGCTTACGATCTGATCCAGGCCGTCCGCCACACTGATGTGAACCACGGCACTTGGCGGGCCGCCGAGAATGCGGTCGAGGCAATCGATCTGGCGGTGTTGCAACGCAACAGTCAATGGTATGCATTGAACCTGCGCACCGGTGGCGCTTGGGGCCCAAGGCTGAAGAATCTGAAACTGGCCGATTTTTCACCGTTGCGGTGGTTCCGCAAACCCAAGCCCCACAGCTATACCCGCGCTTACGTTAAAAAAGCGATTCCTCATGCGAAAGACAAACTTGATAACGCCATCACGCAGCTTGTGAGGAACTCTCAAGAAAAAGAGATCCGCGATATGGTGAAGTGCCTGTTCGGCAGTGACGCCGACGAAGCGCTGACGCTGGTTGGCGATAATTTGCGCGCGATGCGGATGGATCTTGACCGGGTGACGCTGGCCAATATGTCATTCCGCCGATCTGAGGGAAACGCTTTGGCGGCGTTGCGCCCGGCGGCTTACAAGCGTTGGAAAACGGGGATACAGACGGGCGCCCCGCTGAAAGGTAACGCGCAAAAGTTTATCGATATCTATCCCGAAGTACTGGATGACCATTACCGCTTGGCGAACTACGATGATGCCCGGCTCAGTGACGTACTGATTCACGAAATGGCTCACGGGGCGCCTGATACGCTGGATCTGTATTACTGCGAGACCTCGGCCGCCAAATTATCGGCCGATTATGACGTCATCGGCTTGGTTGAACTGGCGCGGGACGCAAAAAAGGCACACCCCAAGAACCTGTCTAATCCGCATTACCGACTGGCATACCCCCCGGGGTTCGAAGAGTTTGAGGAAGGTTTTAACGCGCGGCGAACGATCGTTCGTAAAAACCCCGCGCTGCTGAATGCGGAGTCTTATTCGGTGGCCGTGGCGATGCTGCATCAACGAGAAACCGACTATGCGGTGTTCAGTTTCAACCTTGCCGCTTTGCGCAATGCCTTGAAGAACACCGCGCAAGGGCAATTTCTGCAAGGCACCTTGTTGCTCGACATGACAAAACATTCTCACTGAAAACAGCAAGCCGGGCAGGACCCGGCTTGTGGATTATTCGGCAAGAATGCCTTTGACTTTGTCGCGCAACAGATCAATCGAGAAGGGCTTGCCGATGACATGCATGTCCGCCGGCACTTCTATGGATTCAGCGTAGCCACTGGCGAACAGGATCGGCAGTTCAGGGCGCAGTTTGCGTGCTTCAGTGGCGAGTTCGCGGCCATCCATGCCCGGCAGGCCGACATCGGTCATCATCAAGTCAATGTGCTTGGTCGCGTCATTGAGAATTGCCAATGCCTGCTCGCCGCCATCCGCCTCCAACACCTTGAACTCCAGTTCCTCCAGCACATCGACGATCAGCATGCGTACGATGTCATCGTCTTCGACTACAAGGATGGTGGACGCTGGGGTGGACATAATGGGTCTCTCAAAAATGGAAATTCAGGTGCGTCGGCCGATCAAAACTACCGGGCTCTTGCATGAGTAAGTGGCGCATAGCCACAAGTTCCCGGATCGATACAAAAAAGAATAGGCGCAAACAAGCCGACAAGGATAACCGTTGCCCATCGCGCGAGCGCGGGCAAATGTAGGAAATTGCGGCTAAATCTGTGAGAAAAATGGATCCATGCCGCTGTTTTGGGGCAAACTCCGGGTTTTTCAACAGTTCGACAAGGCTGCCCCATGTCCTCTCCGTCTTCGGTTGATGAGCAACGGTTTCGCAAACTCCTGAGCCGCAACATCAGTCTGCCCTTGGGCGTTGGTGTGCTCAGTGCCGTGTTCTTCGTGTCGCTGATCACCTACCTGCTGTCGGTGATCCAATGGGTCGAGCACACCGATCGGGTGATCAATAACGCCAACGAAGCGGTGAAACTCACCGTTGACCTGGAAACCGGCATGCGCGGCTTCCTGCTCAGTGGCGATGAACATTTCCTCGATCCGTACGAGACCGCCAAGCCACGGATCACGGTGGCGCTCAATACCTTGCTCGAACTGACTGCCGACAACCCGGTGCAAACCGATCGTCTGCGCCGGCTTCAGGCCTTGCAGACCGAGTGGGCGAATTACGCGCAATCGATGATCGATCTGCAGCGCAGCAGTGGCGACTATAAAGGCGCGGTCAAGGCCGGACGCGGCAAACGCCTGACGGACGAAATTCGCAAACAATTCGAAGATGTGATCGAAACCGAGCAGACGTTGCGCACCACGCGCAACGAAGAAGTGCGCCGCACGACGATCTGGAGCATCAGCCTGTACCTGCTGTTCATTGCCGGTATCAGCGGTTTGCTGGCGTATATCGGCCGTCGCGATCTGGTCAATCTGTCCGACAACTACAGCGCCAACCTTGCCGCCCAACAGGCCAGCGCCGGGCGTCTGGAGCAACAGGCGTGGCTGCGCAACGGCCAGACCGAACTCGCCGAGCAGGTGCTGGGGCAACTGACGCTTAACCTGTTGGGGCGCAATATCCTGCAATTCTGCGCGCAGTATCTCGGGACGGCCGTGGCGGCGCTGTATGTCAGCGAGGAGCACGGCGGCCTGAAGCGGGTGGCCAGCTATGGCTTCTCCCGTGAACAGGAAGAACTGGACCAGTCGATTTACAGCGGCGAAGGCATCGTCGGGCAAGTGGCCCAGCAGGGGCGGCGCATTCGTCTCGATTCGGTGCCGTCTGACTACTTCAAAGTCAGCTCCGGTCTGGGTCAAGGCTTGCCGCACAGCGTGCTGGTGGTGCCGACCAGTGATGATGGTCGGGTCAACGGCGTGATCGAATTGGGTTTCCTGCGGCCGCTGTTGGATCGCGACCTCGAACTGCTGGAGCTGATCGCCGGCAACATCGGCACGTCGATCGAAGCGGCGCGCTATCGTCAGCGCTTGCAGGAAGTGCTGGCGGAAACCCAGCAGCTCAACGAAGAGTTGCAGGTGCAGCAGGAAGAGCTGAAAACCGCCAACGAAGAACTGGAAGAACAGTCGCGGATTCTCAAGGAATCCCAGGCCCATCTGGAAACCCAGCAAGTCGAGCTGGAACAGACCAACGAACAGCTTGCCGAGCAGGCGCAGACCCTGGCCGAGCAACGCGACGCCATGGACTTGAAGAACACCGAACTCAATCAGGCGCAAGTGCAACTCGAAGAGCGCGCGCAAGAGCTGCAGCGTTCGAGCAAGTACAAGTCCGAGTTCCTCGCCAACATGTCCCATGAACTGCGCACGCCGTTGAACAGTTCGCTGATTCTGGCCAAGTTGCTGGCGGAGAACCCGCAGGACAATCTCAGCGCCGAGCAGGTCAAGTTTGCCGAGTCGATCTACTCGGCCGGTAACGATCTGCTGAACCTGATCAACGACATTCTGGATATTTCCAAGGTCGAGGCCGGCAAGCTTGAGGTGATCCCCGAGAACACCAGTGTCGCGCGTCTCGCGGACGGCTTGCGCAGCGTGTTCGAGCCCTTGGCGGCGGACAAGCGGCTGACGTTCAGCGTTGACCTGCAACCCGATGCGCCGGTGACGCTGTTCACCGATCGGCAACGTCTGGAGCAGGTGATCAAGAACCTGCTGTCTAACGCTGTGAAATTCACCGAGTCGGGCGCGGTCAGCCTGACCATCAGCGGCCAGCCCAACGATCGCGTGGCGTTCATCGTGCGTGATTCCGGGATCGGCATTGCCGCCGATCAACAGGACAGTATTTTCGAGGCCTTCCGCCAGGCCGACGGCACCACCAACCGCAAGTACGGCGGTACCGGTCTGGGGCTGTCGATCTCGCGCGATCTGGCGACATTGCTGGGCGGCTCGATCAGCGTCAGCAGCGCGCCGAGGCAGGGCAGTGTGTTCACCCTGGTGTTGCCGCAGCAGTACAGCGAGACGGCGGATAGTCGATCCGCACCGCTGACGTTCACCCCGCCGGCTGCCTTCGTCAGCGCGCCGGTTGCTCCGCTGGCGGCCGTGGTGTCGCCGTTGGCGCCGGTGCACATTCCGCGCTTTGCCGATGACCGCGACAAGGCGCCATTCGCCACCCGCTGCATTCTGGTGGTGGAAGACGAGCCGAACTTTGCGCACATCCTCTACGATCTGGCGCATGAGTTGGGTTACCAATGCCTGGTCGCTCACGGTGCGGACGAAGGTTATGACCTGGCGAAAGAATTCGTCCCGGACGCGATCCTGCTCGACATGCGCCTGCCGGATCATTCCGGTCTGACCGTGCTGCAACGCCTGAAAGAGCACGCCGAAACCCGGCACATCCCGGTGCACGTGATCTCGGTCGAAGACCGCGTCGAAGCGGCGATGCACATGGGCGCCATCGGCTACGCGGTGAAACCGACCACCCGCGAAGAGCTCAAAGACGTGTTTGCCCGTCTCGAAGCCAAGCTCACGCAGAAGGTCAAACGCGTGCTGCTGGTCGAAGACGATGACTTGCAGCGTGAAAGCATCGCCCGACTGATCGGCGACGAGGACATCGAAATCACCGCCGTCGGCCTCGCGCAGGATGCGCTGGAGCTGCTGCGCACGACGATCTACGACTGCATGGTCATCGACCTGAAGCTGCCGGACATGCTTGGCAATGACCTGCTCAAGCGCATGTCCACCGAAGACATTTGCTCGTTCCCGCCGGTGATCGTCTACACCGGGCGCAACCTGACCCGTGATGAAGAGGCCGAACTGCGCAAGTATTCGCGGTCGATCATCATCAAGGGCGCGCGCTCGCCGGAACGCTTGCTCGACGAGGTGACACTCTTTCTGCACAAAGTCGAATCGCAGTTGTCCCATGAACGGCAGAAGATGCTCAAGACCGCGCGCAGCCGCGACAAGGTCTTCGAGGGTCGCAAAGTGCTGCTGGTGGACGACGATGTGCGCAACATCTTCGCCCTCACCAGCGCGCTGGAACACAAAGGCGCAGTCGTGGTGATCGGTCGTAACGGCCGTGAGGCGATTGAGAGACTTAACGAAGTCGAGGACATCGATCTGGTGTTGATGGACGTGATGATGCCGGAGATGGATGGTTTTGAAGCCACCATTGAAATCCGCAAGGATCCGCGCTGGCGCAAGCTGCCGATCATCGCGGTGACGGCCAAGGCCATGAAGGACGATCAGGAACGCTGCCTGCAGGCGGGCGCCAATGATTATCTGGCCAAGCCCATCGACCTGGATCGTCTGTTCTCGCTGATTCGCGTGTGGTTACCGAAGATGGAACGTATTTAGTGGAACGCAGCACACCCGCCGAACGAAACAGCGAGATCGAATTACGCTTGTTGATTGAGGCTATCTACCTCAAGTACAGCTACGATTTCCGCGATTACTCCGGCGCGTCGATCAAGCGCCGGGTGCAACATGCGCTGAGCCAGTTCGAGTGCGCGACGATTTCGGCGTTGCAGGAAAAGGTCCTGCACGACTCGACCGCGTTCATGCAGCTGTTGCAGTTGCTGACGATTCCGGTCAGCGAGATGTTCCGCGACCCTTCGCACTTCCTCGCGATTCGCAAGGAAGTGGTGCCGTTGCTGCGCACCTATCCGTCGATCAAGATCTGGATCGCCGGGTGCAGCACGGGTGAGGAGGTATACTCGATGGCGATCCTGCTGCGCGAAGAAGGCTTGCTCGACCGCACGATCATTTATGCCACCGACATCAATCCGCGGTCGCTGGACAAGGCCAAGCAAGGGATTTTCTCGATGGAGAACGTCCGGGCGTATACCGCCAACTACCAGCAGGCCGGTGGCCAGTGCTCGTTTGCCGACTACTACACGGCCGCCTACGGCTATGCGATTTTCGACAAGAGCCTGTGCGAGAACGTGACGTTCGCCGACCATAGTCTGGCGACGGACAGCGTGTTCTCTGAAACCCAATTGATTTCCTGCCGCAACGTGTTGATCTATTTCAACAAGAAGCTGCAGGACCGCGCCTTCGGGCTGTTCCACGAATCGCTTTGCCACCGTGGTTTTCTGGTGCTGGGCAGCAAGGAAACGCTGGATTTTTCCAGCTATGCCAATCAGTTCGAAGCGTTGGTGAAGCAAGAACGGATCTACCGCAAATCATGAACGAAACTGCGAATCTGCCTCGAATCGAGGCGATTGTGGTCGGTGCTTCCGCCGGTGGCGTCGAGGCCTTGCTGAGCCTGCTCGGGCCGCTGCGCCAGGGCTTCGTGCTGCCGATCATCGTCGTGCTGCATCTGCCAGAAGAGCGCCGCAGTCAATTGGCTGAAGTGTTCGCCCGGCGCCTGATGTTGCCGGTGGAAGAGGCGACGGACAAGCAGGACATCGCTCCCGGCACGGTTTATTTCGCCACACCGGGCTATCACCTGTCGGTGGAGCAGGATCGCAGCCTGTCGCTGAGCCTTGAGGAGCGCGTGCATTATTCCCGGCCATCGATCGACTATCTGTTTGAATCGGCGGCTGACGCCTACGGTGAGTCGCTGGCCGCTGTTTTGCTCACCGGCGCCAACCACGATGGCGCGCGCGGCCTGGCACAAGTCAAACGCCGTGGCGGTTTGACCATTGTCCAGGACCCCGAAGAGGCGCAAGTCGCCACCATGCCCCTGGCTGCCCTGAAAATTCAGCAGCCTGACCATGTCCTAACCATTCACGGCATCGGCCGTCTGCTTGTCGAGCTGGAACGAATCGCATGCTGAGTAATATTCAAGCCAAACTGTTGATCGTCGACGATCTGCCGGAAAACCTGCTGGCCCTCGAAGCGCTGATCAAACGCGAAGACCGCACCGTCTACAAGGCGCTGTCGGCGGACGAAGCGTTGTCGCTGCTGTTGCAGCATGAATTCGCCATGGCCATTCTCGACGTGCAGATGCCGGGCATGAACGGCTTCGAGCTGGCCGAACTGATGCGCGGCACCGAAAAAACCAAAAACATCCCGATCATTTTCGTCAGTGCCGCCGGCCGCGAACTGAATTACGCGTTCAAGGGTTATGAGAGCGGGGCGGTGGACTTCCTGCACAAACCGCTGGATATCCATGCGGTGAAAAGCAAGGTCAACGTTTTCGTCGACCTGTACCGCCAAAGCAAGGCGATGAAGCAACAGGTCGAGGCACTCGAGCTGGCCCGCCGCGAACAGGAAGCGTTGCTGGAGCAATTGCAGAGCACGCAACTGGAGTTGGAACAGGCGGTGCGTATGCGTGATGACTTCATGTCAATCGTCGCCCACGAAGTGCGCACGCCGCTCAACGGCCTGATACTTGAAACCCAATTGCGCAAGATGCATCTGGCCCGCGACAACGCCGCGGCGTTTACCCTGGACAAGATGCACGCCATGGTCGACCGCGACGAGCGGCAGATCAAAAGCCTGATTCGCCTGATTGAAGACATGCTCGATGTGTCGCGGATCCGCACCGGCAAGTTGTCGATCCGGCCGAATCGCTTCGACCTGATGCAACTGGTCAGCAATCTGTTGCAGAACTTCGCGCAACAGATCGAAGCCGCTGAAACCGAAGTGTCGTTCACCGCGCCAGCGCCGGTGGAAGGCAATTGGGACGAATTCCGTATCGAGCAGGTGGTGACTAATTTGCTGACCAACGCTTTGCGCTACGGTGGCCGCAGCCCGATTCAGGTGCGGGTTTACCGTGAAGGTGATGAGGCGCGGGTCGAGGTGCAGGATCGTGGCATCGGCATCAGCCAAGAGAACCAGAAGCGTATTTTCCAACAGTTCGAACGGGTTTCCGCCAAGACGGTAGTGGCCGGGCTCGGGCTGGGTCTGTTCATTTCCGAGCAGATCGTCGCCGCCCATGGCGGTTCCATCGTCGTCGAGAGTGAAATCAACGAAGGCGCCCTGTTTCGCGTTTGTCTGCCGATCGAGGAAAACGGCAAATCCGACGCAACCTCTGAGTGACCACACGGTCGTATCAGCAGCTATTGACCGAACAAAGGCTTCCCATGAGCGTAGATGCACAAGATGTAGTACTCGTCGTCGAGGACGAACCGGTTATCTTGATGGTCCTGACCGATTATTTGTCGGGGCAGGGGTATCGCGTGTTGCAGGCCGAAAACGGCGAGCAGGCGTTCGAGATCCTGGCGAGCAAACCGCATCTGGACATGTTGATCACTGATTTTCGTCTGCCCGGCGGCATCTCCGGCGTGCAGATCGCTGAACCGGCCGTCAAGCTGCGCCCGGACCTGAAGGTGATTTTCATCAGCGGTTATCCGCAGGAAATCCGCGAGACCGGCAGCCCGATCACGCGCAAGGCGCCGATCCTGGAAAAACCATTCGATCTGGATGTGTTGCAGGAAAAGATTCAGGAGTTGTTGGCCTGAAACAGGACCAGGCGGGTCGCACCTGTAATTTCTGACAGTTGACGCCGTCAAGGCCCGCGCCCATAAAAGACCTCATTATCGATTGAGGTCCACGCTCATGCATCGGCATACACCTGCAATCACTGTGTACGACGCTCGCGGTGCCACTGCTCGCACGGTTGCCTATTGCAGGCGGTCTGCCGAGGATGATCCGCAGCCGCGTATTACCCAGACAGTCGACGACTTCAAGCATCGGGCCAGCCATGTTCGCGACCCGCGATTGTTCGCGTTATTGCAGGATGACCCCGCAACCCCCTCCAATCACAGCACAATCGCCAGTCTGTCTGGCGGCGCTTTGCTGTCCGTCAATGTCGACGCCGGCTGGCATTTGAGCCTGCCGGGCGCGTCGGGGCAGCCGTTGCAGCACTGGGATCAGAAGCTCAATCAACGCAGGACTGTCTACGATGCGTTGCTGCGTCCGGCATTCGTCTTCGAGGCTATGAACGATCAAGGGGAAGGGCGCGCCGAGTGCTTTTCTTATGCTGACGCCACTACCGAATCCGCACGGCACAACCGTTGCGGACAGCTGATAAGGCATGACGATACGGCGGGTACGCAACTCTTTAATGAGTTCACTATCCTGGGAGCCCCGCTTGAGCAAGCGTGGCGCTTTCTGAATACGCCGCAGGTGCCGGACTGGCCCCTCGATCCCCTCGAACGAGACGCGCTGCTGGAAGATGAAAGTGCGGTTTCCCACACCGGCTATAACGCGTTGGGGGAGCAGACCCGCCATCTCGATGCAGCGGGCCATGCGCAATGTGTGCAGCAGACGCTGGCGGGGGAACTGGCCGGAATCAGCCTGAAAATGGCCGGTGCCCGGCAAGAGACCACGCTGGTTGGTGAAATTCACTACAACGCTGAAGGGCAGATCGAGCAGCAGACGGCCGGCAACCAGGTTGTCACTCGTTGCTCGTTTGATCCCGAGAATGGACGCTTGAGCCGTTTGCTCGCCCATCTCGCTGGCAAGCCTGCGCTGCAGAATCTGGCGTACACCTACGATCCCGTCGGCAATCTCATCAGTATCAATGATGGCGCTCAACCCATTCGTTACTCGCGCAATCAACGGGTTTACGCGGTCAATACTTATCGTTATGACACGCTCTACCAATTGATCGAAGCCACAGGCCAGCAACGCATCAACCTGCCGGGGGGGCCGCAGTTGCCGGAGTTCAGTTCACCACCCGATCCCGGTCAGCTGGAAAATTATCGACAGACGTTTGACTACGATGATGGCGGCAATCTGTTTACCTTGCACCATCATGCCGACAGTGGTCAGCGCACTGAACGCACGGCCGTGGCGACGTTGAGCAATCGCAGTTTGCCGTATACCACCCTTGGCGAGCGGCCAGGGGAAAGCGAAATCTGCGCGGCGTATGACGCCAATGGCAACCTTAATACGCTGCAAAAAGGTCAGGCGTTGCGATGGGACTGTCGCGACCGTTTACATTGTGTCGATCAGGTAGTGCGCGTAGATCAACCCAATGACAACGAGTGCTATTTCTACGATGGAGGAGGCCAGCGGCGGCGCAAAGTCCGCACGGTCTATAACGCTCAACTGACGCGTTTGTATGAAACCCGCTATTTCCCGGGGCTGGAAATTCGCACCAGTCCCGAAGAAACCCTACAGGTCATCAGTGTCCAGGCCGGTCGCTGCAACGTGCAGGTTCTGCATTGGGAAAAAGTCCGGCCGTCGGGCATCGCCGACGACCAACACCGCTTTATCCTGACCGATCATCTAGGTTCCAGCAGTCTGGAGCTGGACCTACAGGGCCTGCTGATCAGCCAGGAAAGCTACTACGCCTACGGCGGAACCGCCTGGTGGGCCGGGCGTGACAAAGTCGAAGCCAGTTACCGGACGGTGCGTTATTCGGGGCAGGAGCGGGATGCAACGGGTTTGTATTACTACGGATTTCGTTACTACCTGCCGTGGCGGCAGCGATGGCTGAGTGCCGATCCGGGTGGCGTTCACGACGGGCTGAATTTGTACCGTATGGTGGGCGGGAATCCGATCGGTTTTGTGGACTTGCAGGGGTTAAGCAAGACCCGGGTTACCAAGGGCGAACGCGCAAAAGCTGTTTTAGCAGGGGTGATTCGCGGGGCGATCAAGGGGGTCGCCGGAAACCAGGCGAAATACTTCGCGAAAATGGGGATTAAAGCCGCGGTGGGACAGCTGGCAAGTTATCCCTTGGCGATCATGAGCGGCGCTTCAGTGGCTTATGCTTCAGCAGCAAGCACCGCGCATATTCTTGACCAGCGTGGGACCGGTGGCATGAGCAAAAGCCTGGCTGTAGGGGCGATGGGGGTGTTGGGTTTCGCTACCGGTTTTACAGGCGGTTTTTCCAATGGTGATCCGATCGATGTTTTGAGTGACATTGCAAAGGATCTTGGCGGGGTCACCACTGGCAGGATGATCTCTCGTTTCGGCCCCTCGATTGCCTATGACGCCAATGCCACCCTGGGTTCGCAAGCTATCAATATGGTCGCCAATCTGGGTGTCAATCTTGTTGAGGGTATGTGGCTGGGGCCGGTGTCGAGCAGTGTCAACCCGATTTTAAGGTCAGCGGCCAATGGCGCGTTGAAAAGCTTTGTCGGCGACAATATTCGTGCATCGGAATATGTACCTGCCAGCTATAAGGAAAGCAGGCACCGCGATCCGATAAGTTTGCCAACCACGTCAGGCACGCAAACAGCCGCCAAGACATTCATCCATGATACGGCGATGTCTTCGGTTTATGGTCTGGCCAATACCGGGATCAATAGTCTTGTGACGCTAACATTGGGTGACGGTGCTTCGACGTTGCGAGCAGGCGTGGACAATCTGCAGATTGCCAATGAAGCCGATGCGATTGTGGGGGAAATGGTGCTGTCAGGTGCGTGTCTGAATGAAGTGAATGCCATCCCCAACGAAACAACTACAAAAGCGAGCACCGAAGATAATCTGCAAGCCGCGCAAGCAAGGCGGATGGCTCGCAGTGTGCGGAAAAACGGTTCCGAAATGCTGCCGATGAACGTGTGAACCACGTCACTGGCGAATCATCTCTCTGACCTTCGCCGTCAGCAGATCGAAGGTGAACGGTTTGGTGATCATCTGCATCCCCGAATCGAGGAAGCCACCGCGCACCGCCGCATGCTCGGCGTATCCGGTGATGAACAGCACTTTCAGACCTGGCCGGTATTGCCGGCCGACTTCCGCCAGTTGCCGGCCGTTCATGCCCGGCAGGCCGACGTCGCTGATCAGCAAGTCAATGCGTTGCGCCGAGTTGAGGATCGGCACGGCGCCATCGGCGTCGCCGGCTTCCACGAAGGCATAACCCAACTCGCTGAGCACCGCACTGACCAATACACGCACGGCGGGGTCGTCTTCGACAATCAGCACGGTTTCGCCGTCCAGCGCTTCCGGCGCTTGCTGGACATCGACCTCGGGGTGGGCGAGTTCTTCACCACGGAAACGCGGCAGGTAGAGTTTGACCGTGGTGCCTTGGTCGATTTCGCTGTCGATCGACACATGGCCACGCGATTGTTTGCTGAAACCGTAGATCATCGACAAGCCAAGGCCGGTGCCCTGGCCGATGGGTTTGGTGGTGAAAAAAGGATCGAACGCCCGGTTGATCACGCTCTGCGGCATACCGCTGCCGTTGTCGGTGACACTCAACATCACGTAATCACCGGGCTCAAGGTTACTGTAAGCCTCGGTGAATTCGCGCTTGAGCACCTGATTGCTGGTTTCGACAACCAGTTTGCCGCCCTCGGGCATGGCATCGCGGGCATTGATGACGAGGTTGAGCAGGGCGCTTTCCAACTGATTCGGATCGGCTTCGGCGACCCACAGTTTGTCGTTCAGGCGCATGTCCAGTTGAATGCTTTCGTTGAGGCTGCGTTGCAGCAGTTCGCCCATCGACAACACCAGCGTGTTCATTTGCACGGCTTTGGAGTCGAGTGACTGGCGGCGCGAGAACGCCAATAGTCGGTGGGTCAGGCCGGCAGCACGGTTGGCGGAAGTCACGCCGAGGTCGATCAGGCTGTCGAGATCGTCGGTGCGACCACGGGCCAGGCGCCGGCGCAGCAACTCCAGGCTGCCGATGATCCCGGTGAGCATGTTATTGAAGTCATGCGCGATGCCGCCGGTCAGCTGGCCGACCGCTTCCATTTTCTGCGACTGACGCAACGCTTCTTCGTTATGGCGCAGTTGGGCGGTGCGTTCCTCGACCTGTTGCTCAAGGGTTTCCAGCGTCGATTGCAGACGGCGTTCGCTTTCACTCAGGTCAATCAGTCGATCGCGGGCTTCGTACTGTCGTCGTCGCCCGCGCAGGGCGGCAGAAACCAGGCTGACCAGGGTCGCCGGATGAAACGGCCGTTCAAGGAAGGTGACGTTGCCCAATTGACCGCTGAGCCGCGAGGAGGGGCCTTGTTCCTGGCCGCCGTGATGGGTGAGCAGTACGATGGGCAGGTCCGACCACGCCGGTTGCTGTTCAAGGTACATGAACAACGCATCAAGCTCGGGACCGTGCAACGCTTCGGCGGCGATCAATACCAGTCCCGCACCCAGCTCAAGCTCCGAGCACAGCGTGCCCAGAGTCGGTGTGATCAGGCCGCCGTAACCTGCTTCGTTGAGGATCATCCGCGCAATCTGGCTGTCGCGACCCACGGGCGCCAGAATCAGCGCCCGTTCGGCCAGTGGCGTGCTCAACGTCACAAGGTTTCTTCCCGAAGCAGTGGGTTGCTCGCGCCGAGGTAAGTAGGCACGCCGCGCAGCACGCCCTGGAAGGCTTCCAGCGGCTCACCGATGGTCATGCCTTGCGTGGAAATTCGGTATTCACGAATGGTCGATTCGTGGCTGCCGGTGCGTTTCTTGATGATGGAAATCGCCCGCCGGACTTTGCCGATGGCTTCAAAATAGCGCAACAGAATCACCGTATCGGCCAGGTAAGTAATGTCCACCGGCGCTTGCATGTCGCCGACCAGACCGTGCTGGGCAACCGTCATGAAGGTCGCGGCGCCTTTGCGGTTGAGGTACAGCAACAGTTCATGCATGTGCAGCACCAGCGCGTTTTCTTCCGGCATCGCCGCTTGATAGCCGTTGATGCTGTCGATGACCACGGTTTTGATCTCGCCCTCATCGACGCAACGTCGCACCCGGTGCGAGAACTCGCCCGGTGACAATTCGGCAGCGTCGACTTGTTCGATCAGCAGGTTACCGGTGGCTTGCAGGGCCTTGAGGTCGATGCCGATGTTGTTCATGCGCTCGAACAGCAGGCCCAACTCCTCATCGAAGATAAACAGTGCCGCTTTTTCTCCGCGCTGTACGGCAGACGCGGCAAAGATCATCGAGATCAATGATTTACCGGTGCCTGCGGGGCCGAGAATCAACGTGCTTGAGCCGGTTTCGATGCCGCCACCTAGCAGGGCGTCCATTTCCTTGATGCCGCTAGTCAACTGCAGGCGTGCATATTCGCCGCGGTGTTCCGCCGCGACCAGTCGCGGGAATACGTGCACGCCGTCGCCCATGATGGTGAAGTCATGGAAGCCGCCGCGATACTTTTGACCACGGTATTTGACCACCCGGACACGCCGGCGCTCGGCGCCATAGTTGGGGGTCAATTCTTCTAGGCGAATCACACCGTGAGCCACGCTGTGCACGGTCTTGTCGAGGGATTCGGTGGTCAGGTCGTCGAGCAACAGCACCGTAGCGTCATAGCGTACGAAGTAGTGCTTGATCGCGAGGATCTGGCGGCGGTAGCGCAATGAACTCTGCGCCAGCAAGCGAATCTCCGACAGGCTGTCGAGCACCACGCGGGTCGGCTTGAAGCGCTCGACCACTTCGAAAATCTGCTTGGTGGCTTCGCCCAGTTCCAGATCGGAGGAGTACAGCAAGCTCTGCTGATGTTCGGCATTGAGCAGGCTTTCCGGTGGCGTCAGCTCGAAAATCTCGATGTTCTCGCCCAATTCCCAACCGTGGGAGAGCGCACCCTGGCGCAACTCACGCTCGGTTTCCGACAGCGTGATGTACAAACAGCGTTCGCCGGCGCGTGCCCCGGCCATTAGAAAATGCAATGCGACCGTGGTTTTGCCGGTTCCGGGTTCACCTTCGAGCAAAAACACATGTCCACGAGACAAGCCACCCGCGAGGATGTCATCCAGACCCTCGATGCCGGTGGCGGCTTTTGCACTGATCAACGCGTTAGATGTAGACAAAAAATGCCCTCTCATGACTAGGGGAGTCGAGGCGCTTTATTCAAAGCGGTCGCCTGAATTACTTGACCCTCTGGCGTGATGGCAGTTCACAAATTTCTTCTGGATTTGCTTTACAGCCCTTGCTGCAGGGCCGGATCGTCGGGATTCAACTGTTCGAGTTGCGCCAGCAGGATCTGCACATTTTGCAATTGGCCGCTTTCTTTCCAGTAATTGATCAGCAGCACCCGCGCCTTGCGATCGGCCGGATGACGCTGGACGATTTCCTGCAACTGCTTTTGCGCTGCTTCCAGCTCTTCGGCGTTGTGCAAGGTGGTCGCGAGGTCGTAGCGGTAATCCTTGTTGTCGGGTTCAAGTTCCACCGCTTTGGACAAGCCGAGCAGGGCGTATTCGCGTTGACCGTGGTGCAACAGCCACAGGCCCAAGGCATGTTGCAGATACGCTGAGTCGGGCTGGGCTTTGAGTTGTTGGGCGAGCAACTGCCGGGCGGCGTCGCTCTGGCCCTGACGGTCGAGCACGTCGATCTGCATGACCAGCGCCTGCAGGTTGCCGGGCTCCAGACGCAGGGTATTGTCGAGTGCGACCTGGGCTTCTTTGAGTTCGACGTTATGGATATACAGGCGCGCCAGTTGCGCGTAAGTGGCGGCGCTTTCCGGCTCGGCCTTGAGCGCTTGCTCCCAGCCATCGATCGCTTGCTGCAACGGCGCGAAATACAAACCCAGTTCGTCAGGCGTCAAGCCGAGCAGGGCATTGATCGCGGCAAAACGCACGGTCTGATCTTCATCATCGAGCATGGGCCCCAGCAACAGGCTGCGTTGCCCGCCGGGCACCAGCCCCACCACGCTGTGGATCGCTGCCAGCCGCACCTCGGGCGCTTCGTTTTGCAGGTCGGCGTCGGCCAGTTTCAATGCCTGGGGGCTTGGATAGTTCGGCAATTCGCCGTGTAGCCAGACCCGGCGTTTAATCGACAGA
This sequence comes from Pseudomonas sp., assembly GCF_049300855.1. Taxonomy (GTDB): domain Bacteria; phylum Pseudomonadota; class Gammaproteobacteria; order Pseudomonadales; family Pseudomonadaceae; genus Aquipseudomonas. Next base: position 270,110 of record NZ_JBAQKH010000029.1, read on the forward strand.
TCCGGGCGGCCCATCTGTTGATACAACTGCCGCGCCGCGCCCGGCTGACCGGTGCGCGCGGCGTTCAACGCTTCGCTGTAACCACGCCGAATGGCTTCCGGAACGACCGGGGCGGTACTGCGCAGGGACAGCCAGGCCACGACGACGATAAGCACAAGGGCAAGGCTGATAAGCAAATAGCGGCGAGAAGCAGGCATGCAGGTTTCCGTGAACTGGCGTTCTATTGGCAGAGCGGCAAGCTTCGGTCAGCGCGCGCCGTGAGTCAAACCCAATGCCTGCGAAACGCCCTACACGTCGCGTCGACGCTGTGAACCGTCAGGCTTGGCTGGCAGTGTCTACGCTTGCAGGAGTTGTTCTGACGAGTGTGCCCATGCAAGCCCTGTTCAATTACTTCAAAGCAGTGATCCATCCCGGCCAGGCGGTGCTGCTGTTTGCCCTGCGAACCATTGCCGCCGGGCTGCTGACCCTGTATCTGGCGTTTCTGTTCGACCTCGACCAGCCGAAATGGTCGATCATGGCGGTGGTGATCGTCAGTCAGCCGTTGGCCGGGATGGCACTGGCGCGCAGTTTTGGTCAGGTGATCGGCACCACGCTGGGCGCGGCGGTGGCGGTATTGATCATGGCGATCTTTCCGCAGGCGCCATTGCCGTTCATTACCACACTGGCGTTATGGCTGGCGCTGTGCACGGCGGGCGGAACGTTGCTGCGCTACACCAGTTCCCAGGCGTTCGTCCTCAGTGGCTACACCGCCGTGGTGGTGGCGATGCTGGCGATACCGGATCAGGACGGCACCTTTTTACTGGCGGTCACCCGCGTTACCGAAACCTTGCTGGCGGTGGCGTGTGTCTGCGTGATCAGTCTGCTTACGGCGCGGCCGGAGGCGGTAGCCAAAGGGTATTTCGCCAAGGTCGATCAAGTGATCAAACTGGCGGCCAGCCATGCCGCGGCGGTGCTGCGCACGGAGGAAAGCGAGGCTGATTTCCAGCGCAGGCAAATGCAGCTGCTCGGAGAAATCAGTGCCTTGGAAGGCCTGCGCCGGCACCTGTATTTTGATGCGCCACGTCTGCGCAGTGCCAACAATCTGGTGCTGTTGCTGGGTAATCAATTGATGTTGCTGACGTCGCGGTTGACCGCTTTGCGTCATCAGCGCGAGTTGCTGACCGAGCGCTGGGAAGGTGATCTGCCGCTGGACGTCCAGCGCCTGCGTGCCGAGGAGTTGGCCTTGCTCGATCAGTTGGCGCAACAAGGTCGGTCATTACCTGCCCAGGCGCGGCATCAATTCGTCACGCTGCAGCAACAGTTCGAAGCGTTGGCTTATCAGGCCGAACAACTCACCGAAGACATGAGCGCCACCCTGCGTTCGCTGGCATGGGCCTTGCGCTGGGAACAGGCGCGGTTGTTGCACCAGTTGGAGCAGATTCTGGAATTGAGCGATGCCATTCAGGATGGTCGTGAAGCCAGTTGCCTCTATCGCGGTCAGGCCAGTCCGCTGCACCTGGATTTCACCCTGGCGACGATGAACGCCATCCGCGCGTTCACCGCGTTGCTGGTGGCCGGGTTGATCTGGATCGAAACGGCGTGGGATGGCGCGCGGGGCGGGATGATTCTGGTGGGCATTCTGTGTTCGTTGATGGCGACGTTTCCGCGTCCGCTGATGGCCGCGCAGAGTTACGCCCGCGGTCTGGGACTGGCGTTGCTGGTATCGGCGCTTTATCAATTCATGCTGGTGCCGGCGATCAGTGATTTCGAATGGCTGGCATTGTTGTTGGCACCGCTGCTGTACGTGATCGCGGTCGGTCTGGCGAGCCCGGCGACGGCGGGTATTGGCATGGGGCTGGGGTTATCGAGTTTTCTCATGCTCGGCCCGCAGAATATCGGCACCGGCCAGAACACGGCGATTCAATGGTTCGAATTTGCCGGTGCTTACGTCAGTGCGGCGATGTTGGCGCTGATTGTCTATGCGTGGATCTTTCCGTTTCGTCCCGCATGGCGCATTCGCCGCTTCTATAACGAGGCGCGCGAGCAGGTGTATCAACTGAGCAAAATGCCCGCCACCGATGAGCAGCAATTCGCGTTCGAAAGTCGCATGGTCGATCGCTTGACCAGCATGCTCGGCTTGTTGCCAGCGGTTAATGATCGCGTGATGCAACAACTGTATGAAATCAGCCTTGCGTGCGTTGCGCTGGGTGTCGCGATGCATCAACTGCGCCAGCAGGCGCAGAACAATTCGTTGCTGACAGAAGCGTTCAGTCGTCACTTGGCTTCGGCCTTGCGCAAGACCGGGCGTTTTGTCGCCGGTCGCCCGGATGTACAACTGACGCCGTTGCTGAGCTCGTTGCACACCTTGGGCGATGAACTGGATGAGCTGCACGTCGCCAGTCATGAGCATCTGTGGTCGGTGTTCCGCATGCGCGTCGCTCTGTTGATCGTGGTGTCATTTTTGCAGCGTCACGGCGAACAACTGCAAGACCCTGCAACGGAAGGAGAACCTGCCCTTGCCCATTGATTTCGAGATTGGCGGGGTTTACCTGCCGCCGATTGCCCAGGCGCTGTTGCTGGCCATCCCCATCTTCATGGTGCTGGACTGGGGCCTGCGACGCCTGGGCGTGTTGCGTCTGGTCTGGCATGAGGCATTGTTCGAAGGTGCCTTGTATGCCTGCGTCTGTGCCACGCTGATTTTACTGATGGGAGCCTGATCACTTGAAAGTAATGCTCACGCGATTGACGACGTTGGCGGTGGTGATTCTGGCGATCGTGCTTGGCTGGTTTGCCTGGGAACATTACACCCGCGCCCCATGGACCCGCGATGCCCGGGTGAGGGCGGACGTGGTGACGTTGTCGGCGGATGTCTCGGGGCGCATCGTCAGTCTGGCGGTGCAGGATAACCAGCATGTCGACAAGGGCCAGCTGTTGATGGAGATCGACCCGGCGCGCTACCGCTTGGCAGTCGAACACGCCAAACGCTCGGTTGAAGTGGCGAGGGCCACCTTGGGCCAGTCGCAGGCGGCGATTGTCGCCAGTGAAGCACTGCTCAAGCAGCGCCAAAGCGAAGAGCGTCGGCGGCGCACGCTCAAGCAAGGGTTTGCCATCTCCGGTGAGGAGTGGGAGAAATCCAGCACTGACGTGGCGGTGGCCCAGGCCGACCTGTTACGCAATCAGGCCAACCTCGGCCTGGCGCAAGCCAATGTGCAACTGGCGATTGCTGCGCTGACCCAGGCAGAGCTGGACTTGCAGCGCACCCGCGTCGAATCGCCGGTCAGCGGTTATGTGACCAACCTGTTGACCCGTGAGGGCGACTACGCCGTGAGCGGTGGTGCCTTGCTGGCACTGGTCGACAGCGAATCGTTTTACGTCAGCGGCTACTTCGAAGAAACCAAGCTGCCAAGGATCGAGGAGGGCGATCGGGTGCGGATTCAGTTGATGAGCGGCGAAACCTTCGGCGGCACGGTGCAAAGCATTGCCTTCGCCATCGCTGACCGGGAAAACGCCCCGGGCAGCCGGTTACTGGCCAACATCAACCCGAGTTATACCTGGGTGAAGCTGGCACAACGAGTACCGGTGCGGATCGACATTGATCATGACTATGCCGGGAAGAACCGCTTGCGCGCAGGCACCACAGCCACTGTCACGGTGATGGAAGACCAAAGAAATCAACAGCAGCCCTGATCCCACAAACGTTCATTGCCTGAAAAAAAGCCACAAAAAAGCCCCGCGACCGAATGATACGCGGGGCAAAAAATTGGTTGGTTGCGGCCAACCAAAGGAGCTCTTTAACAACTGTTACTGACTGGCGACCGTCTCTGGTTGCCAGCCGCCGCCAAGGGCTTTGTAGATCGCGACAATGCCGCGATACAGATCGACTTCGGCCTGCGCCTGGCTGTCTTCGGCGTTCAGCCGTTCCCGCTGGGCATCGAGCAGCACGAGGAAGTCGGTGGTGCCTTCGCGATAGCGAATTTCCGCGAGATCGGCAGCCTTGCGGCTCGATTCACTTTGGCGAATCAGCGAGATCAGGCGTTGCTGGCGCTTGCCGTAATCGCTGAAGGCGTTTTCCGATTCTTCCAGGGCCAGCAGCACTTGTTGCTCGTAGGTGGCCAAGGCGCCTTCGGCATCGGCATCGGCGCCACGCAAACGGGCGCGCACGCTGCCAAGGTCGAACGCGGCCCAGGTGATGCTTGGGCCGAGTGCCCAGGCGTTGGCCGCCGAGGAACCGATTTGCGAACCGCGTCCAGCCGTCCAGCCGAGGAACCCGCTAAGGCTGACCCGTGGGAACAGATCGGCTTTCGCCACACCGATGCGCGCCGTCGCCGAAGCCAGTTTGCGTTCGGCGCTGAGGATGTCCGGACGACGTTGCAGCAGTTCGCCCGGATCGCCGATCGGCAGCGCCTTGGCAATCGCCGGCAGGTCTTTCGGGCTCAGATCGACGGTCAGTTTGTCCGGACGCTCACCGAGCAGGGTGGCGATACGGTTTTTCTGCCGAACCTGTTCAGCCTGCAACTGCGGCACGCTGGCTTCGACCGAGGCCAGACGTGCATCGGCACGCTCTACATCGAGCTGATCGCCCACACCAGCATCACGCAGGCTGATGGTGATCTTGCGTGACTCGACCTGGTTGTTCAGGTTGGCCACGGCGATTTTTTCGCGCAGTTGCGCGCCACGCAATTGACCGTAAGCGTCGACCAGTTCGGCAATCATAGTGACTTGCAGTTGGTACAGATCGGCTTCGGCGGCCTGTTGGTCGGCGTCGCTGGCTTGCAGATTGCGCTGGATGCGCCCGAACAAGTCCAGTTCCCAAGCCATGTCCAGACCGAGGTCATAGCGTTCGCTATTGACCCGGTTGGTGGTCTGGCCAGGGATTTGGCCCTTGGCCAGGTCACTGCTGGCGCGGCTGGTGATGGTTGGCATCGCATCGTTGCTGACGTCGTCGCGGATCGCCCGAGCGGCTTTCCAGCGGGCGAACGCCACGCGCAGTTCACGGTTGCCTTGCAGCGATTGGGTCACCAACTGGTTGAGGGTCGGATCGTCGAATTGCTGCCACCAGATGCCTTCGAATTTCGAGCGGTCGAAGTTCTTTTGCCCGGCGGCGCCGTCGGTGACGGCCGTGATGTTGGCCGCCTCCGTGGCTGGGGTCTTGTAGTCGGGGCCGACGGCGCAGGCACTGAGGGCCAGCACCAGCAGACTCGGCAGGAAGACTTTCAGACTCATTGTTGCGCCTCCAGTTTGAGGGCCTTGGCCGCTTTGCGGGCTTCGCCGCGTTCGACAAAGTTACGGATCAGTACGTAGAACACTGGGGTCAGCAACAGACCGAAGAAGGTCACCCCGAGCATCCCGGAGAACACCGCCACACCCATGGCGTGACGCATCTCGGCACCGGCACCGCTGGAGAACACCAGTGGCACCACACCCATGATGAACGCGAAGGAGGTCATCAGGATCGGCCGCAGACGCAGACGGCAGGCTTCCAGTACCGCCGCGAGCGGGTTGAGGCCTTCTTCCTGTTTGTCCTTGGCGAATTCGACGATCAGAATCGCGTTCTTACACGCCAGTCCCACCAGTACGATCAAGCCGATCTGGGTGAAGATGTTGTTGTCACCGCCCGAGATGATCACACCGGTGATGGCCGACAGCAGGGTCATCGGTACGATCAGGATCACCGCCAGTGGCAGACTCCAGCTTTCGTATTGCGCGGCGAGCACCAGGAACGCCAGCAGTACGCAGAGCGGGAACACGAACAGCGCGGTGTTGCCGGACAGAATCTGCTGGTAGGTCAGGTCGGTCCACTCGTAGGTCATGCCGTTCGGAAGTTCTTCCTTGAGCAGTTTCTCGATGGCCTTTTCGGCCTGGCCAGAGCTGTAGCCCGGTGCAGCAGCACCGTTGATTTCTGCAGTGATGAAGCCGTTGTAGTGCATGACGCGATCCGGGCCCGAGGTGTCGCTGACCTTGATAAAGGTCGCCAGCGGGATCATTTCGCCTTTGTTGTTGCGTACTTTCAGCTGACCGATTTGATCGGATTCGAGGCGGAACTGTTGCTCGGCCTGAACGTTGACCTGATAGGTGCGCCCGAAGCGGTTGAAGTCGTTGGCATACAGCGAACCCAGGTAAATCTGCAGGGTGTCGAAGATGTCGCTGACGGCCACGCCGTGGGTCTTGGCTTTTTCACGGTCGATGGCGGCATCGACCTGTGGCACGTTCACGGTGTAGCTGGTGAACAGCCCGGCCAGTTCCGGCACGCTGTGACTCTTGTTGATGATGTTCATGGTTTCTTTGTACAGCTCGTCGTAGCCCAGGTTGCCCCGGTCTTCGATTTGCAGGCGGAAACCACCAATGGTGCCCAGACCTTGTACCGGCGGTGGCGGGAAGATCGCCATGTACGCTTCTTGAATGTTTGCATACTGACCGTTCAAGGCTCCGGCGATTGCACCGGCGGACATGCTCGGGTCTTTACGCTCGTCGAACGGCTTCAGGGTCACGAAGACGATGCCGGCGTTCGGGCTGTTGGTGAAGCCGTTGATCGACAGGCCCGGGAACGCTACCGCGCTTTCCACGCCTGGCTGTTTCAGCGCCAGGTCGGACATGCGCTTGATCACGTCTTCGGTACGATCCAGGCTCGCGGCGTCCGGCAATTGCGCGAAGGCGACGAGGTATTGCTTGTCCTGGCCGGGTACGAAACCGGTCGGGGTGTTGGAGAAACCGAAGAAGGTCAGCACCATCAGGCCTGCGTACAGCAGAAGGGCGATGCCGCTGCTGCGGATAACCCGGCCAACCGTGCCGACGTAGCCATGGCTGGCGCGGTCGAAGAAACGGTTGAACGGACGGAACAGCCAGCCACCGAAGATTTTGTCGAGCACCTTGGAGAAGCGGTCTTTCGGTGCGTCGTGGCTTTTCAGCAATACCGCGGCCAGTGCTGGCGACAGGGTCAGCGAGTTGAACGCCGAGATCACCGTCGAGATAGCGATGGTCAGTGCGAATTGCTTATAGAACTGCCCGGTGAGGCCGGAGATGAACGCCGCCGGAATGAACACCGCACACAGCACCAGCGCCGTCGCGATGATCGGGCCGGTGACTTCACGCATGGCCCGTTTGGTTGCTTCGACCGGTGTCAGTCCGAGTTCAATGTTCCGCTCGACGTTCTCCACCACCACGATGGCGTCGTCCACCACGATCCCGATCGCCAGTACCAGGCCGAACAGCGACAGCGCGTTGAGCGAGAAGCCGAACAGGTGCATCACCGCAAACGTACCGATCAACGATACCGGCACCGCCACCAACGGAATGATCGAGGCGCGCCAGGTCTGCAGGAACAGGATCACCACCAATACCACGAGGATCAGTGCTTCGAAGAGGGTGTGAACCACCGCCTCGATCGAGCCGCGCACGAAGATCGTCGGGTCATAGACGATGCTGTAATCCATGCCCTGCGGGAAGCCTTTCTTCAGCTCTTCCATCTTGCCGCGAACTTCGTTCGAGATATCGATGGCATTGGAGCCTGGACGCTGGAAGATCGGGATTGCCACCGCCGGCTGGTTGTTCAGCAACGAACGCAGAGCGTATTGGCTGGAGCCCAGTTCAACGCGAGCGATGTCCTTGAGGCGCGTGATTTCACCGTTGTCGCCTGCGCGAATGATGATGTTCTCGAACTCTTCCTCAGTGACCAGACGGCCCTGAGTGTTGACCGACAGCTGGAAGCTCTGGGCATTCGGCGCAGGGGGCGCGCCCAACTGGCCGGCAGCCACTTGACGGTTCTGTTCACGAATCGCGGTGACGACATCGGTCGCGGTCAGATTGCGCGAAGCAGTCTTGTTCGGGTCAAGCCAGACACGCAGCGAGTAGTCGCCCATACCGAACAGCTGCACGTCACCGACACCACCGAGACGCGCCAGCTCATCCTTGATGTTGAGGATCGCGTAGTTGGACAGGTAGAGCATGTCGTAGCGCTTGTCCGGCGAGGTCAAGTGCACAACCATGGTCAGGTCGGGGGAGGCCTTGTCGACGGTGATACCGATGCGCGTCACTTCCTCGGGAAGCTTCGGTTCGGTACGGGTCACCCGGTTCTGCACCTGCACCTGCGCATTGTCCAGGTCAGTGCCCAGGGCGAAGGTGATGGTCAGGGTGATTTTGCCGTCGGCGGTCGACTGCGAGGACATGTACAGCATGTTCTCGACGCCGGTGATGGCTTGCTCCAGCGGAGCCGCCACGGTTTCACCGATGACTTTTGGGTTGGCGCCCGGGAAGTTGGCACGCACCACCACGGTTGGTGGCACGACTTCCGGGTATTCGCTGATCGGTAACTGGAACAGCGAGATCGCACCGGCGATCAGGATCAGCAGCGAAAGCACCGCTGCGAAGATCGGCCGTGAAATGAAGAATTGGGAAAAATTCATCGGAGTTGTCGTCCCTTAACCGCGTGGGGTCGTAGCAGCCAGCTTCACAACCGAACCGGACGCGCCTTTGGCAGGGGCGACTTTGGGCAGGTTGCTGGCTTCCAGCGCTTGACGTTGTTGAGCGAGTGCCGCGATGGTCTGTTCGCTGGCCATCGGCACCACTTCAGGGGTGACCGGTGAGCCAGGACGAACCCGTTGCAGACCCTTGACGATGATCGTGTCGTCCTTGTTCAGGCCGGTACGGACGATGCGCAGGCCTTCGATTTTCGGACCGAGTTCAACGGCGCGGTACGCGGTCTTGTTGTCCGCATCCATCACCAGTACGAACTTCTTGCCGAGGTCGGTACCGACCGCTTCATCGTTGATCAACATGGCGTTGTAGGTGCCGCTGCCAACCAGTTTCAGGCGTGCATACAGGCCCGGGGTGTAGGTGCCGTCGCTGTTGTCGAATACCGCACGACCACGGATGGTGCCGGTTTTCGGGTTTACCTGGTTGTCGACGAAGTTCATCTGGCCGAGGTGCGGGTTGCCGTCTTCATTGGACAGGCCCATGTACACCGGAGTGGTGGTGCCGCGCTGACCGTTACGCGCCAGTTGCGTGTACTTGAGGAACACACGCTCGTCGGCGTCGAAGTAGGCGTAAACGCGATCGGTGGAAACCACGCTGGTCAGCGGGGTGGTGTCGGCGGTCACCAGGTTACCGGCGGTGATTTCGGCACGGCTGACGCGGCCACTGATCGGCGCGGTGACGCGGGTGAAACTCAGGTTCAGTTTGGCCAGGTCCAGTTGTGCTTGCAGGGCACCGACGGCGGCGCGGGCCTCTTGAGCGGCGCTGGTGCGCGAGTCGGCGAGTTCGGCAGAGATCGCATTGCTGGCGCGCAAGCGCTCACCACGGCCGGCTTCGTTTTCACTACGGGTGGCGTTGGCGCGGGATTGGGCGACCAGTGCTTCGAGGCGGCGAACTTCGGCCTGGAACGGACGCGGATCGATCTGGAACAGCAGGTCGCCTTTCTTGACCAGGGCGCCTTCAGTGAAAGCGACATCGTCGATCTGGCCGGAGACCCGTGGACGGATTTCAACGGTTTCTGGCGCTTCGAGGCGCCCGGTGAATTCGTCCCACTCGTTGACCGGTTGTTCCAACACCTTGGCCACGCTGACTTTGGCAGCAGGCGCGGTGGCGGCAGTCTCCGGAGTCTTGCCGCAGGCGCTCATCACCAGGATGGCCAGCATGGCCAACGGGAAGCGCAAATGTTTGAGTGACTGTTCCATGGATGCATCCGCCAATGTATTGAAGATGGGCGGATGATGCTCGGCGGGGTGTGATGGCACGAATCGAATGAAGCAAAGGTAACTATCATTCGGAATGATATAAGAGCCGAACGAGCCCTCTAGCATGCACCTTTCGTTAGGGTGCTATCAATATCCTTAATGGAAGTTTCATGCGAGAGGGCTGCCGGCGCATGGCGCACCCATAAAGAGGGCGCGCCACTTCAGAGCGGATCAGAAGTTGTACTTGAAGCTCGTCATGATATTGCGAGGTGCGCCGTAAACCCCGTACAGACCGGACTGGCTGTAGTACTCGCGATCAAACACGTTGTTCAGATTCACCGAAGCGCTGAGGTTGTGGCTGATGTCGTACTTGGCCATCAGGTTGGTCACCGCGTAGCTGCCCTGGCTGAACGTATGCAGGTCGGCGCCGACTTTGCTCTGCCAGTTCACGCCGCCGCCAATCGTGACTTTGTCCAGCGGGCCGTGGAGGCGATAGCTGGTGAAGGTCTTGAAGCTGTTGCGCGGCAGGTTGGTGTTGATGCGCTCGTCGTCGGCGTTGGTTGTCACTGAATACGCGTAGCCGGCGGAGGCCTGCCAGCCTTCGGCCAGTTCGCCGTTCAGCTCCATCTCGATGCCTTTGGAGGTGGTGTCCTGCTCGGAGCTGTAGACGTTGTCGTGTTGCCAGATCGCCAGGTTGTCTTGTTCGAGTTTGAACACGGCCAGGCTGGAGTTGAGCTTGCCATCGAGGTGCGTGCCCTTGATGCCGATCTCGTAGCCTTTGCCTTCCATCGGGTCGAGCGGTTTGTTGTCTTCGTCGGTGACCCACGAGGCTTGCGGGTTGAAGATCTTGGTGTAGCTGGCGTACAGCGACCAGGTGTCGTTGAGGTCGTAAACGACGCCGGCGAACGGAATGAACACGCCGTTTTCTTCACGATTGACTTCGGTTTCTTCGCCGCCGTAAGGCCGTTCGTGGGTGTCGCGTTTCCAGTCGATCACGCGGCTACCGACGATCAGGCTCAGGTCATCGCTGACGCTGAAACGCGAGGTCAGATACGCCGCATATTGGTCTTCGTCGATCGACGATTTGCCACTGACGGCAAAGTCCGGTTTGGCCGAGTTGCCGTCCCAGGTGAACAGGTTGTCGATAGCGCCCGCCGGCGAGCCGTTGTAGTCGTAACGCCAACCGCCCCAGCTCGGCGTGCTTTCTTTGTACTGCGACAGGGTCATGCCAGTGATAAGTTGGTGCTCGCGACCGAACAGGCTGAACGGGCCGGTGACGTACACATCAAGGTTGTCCTGACGCGGCGTGCCCGAGAAGCGCACCGGCAGTTGCGACAGACCGCTGCCGTCGGTATTCAGGTCACCCATGGCGAAGTTGAACAGTTCGTCGAACTTGTTTTCGGCGTGGGTCAGTTCGATCTTGCCGCTCCAGCCGTTGCCCAGTTGCTGTTCGATGGAGGTGAAGAAACTGGTCTGTTCGTGATCGTTGTACGACCAGTCTGGCGCAGCATTTAGCGAACGTTGCAGGTCGGTGCGCTGGCCGCTGCTGAAGCGCGTCGGCAGGCCGGAGCGCAGCGGCGAGTCGATATCGCTGCGCAGGTAACTGAAGCCCATGGTCAGCAGCGTGTCTTCCGTCAGGTCGAATTCGGTGATGCCGTAGATCAGCTGGGACTGCTGGTTGTAGCGGTCGATCCAGGCTTTTTCGGTTTTGTAATCGGCGACAAAGCGTCCGCGCACATTGCCGGTTTCGGTCAGCGGTCCCGAGACATCAAAACCGGTGCCGTAGCGATCCCAATTGCCAGCCTCGCCGGTGATGCTGGCCTGGGCTTCGGCGGTGGGGCGCTTGCGGATCAGGTTGATCGTCGCGGACGGGTTGCCCATGCCGCTGATCAAACCGGTGGCGCCACGCACGACTTCGATGCGGTCGTACATCGCCATGCTTTGCGAATAGTTGTCGAGGCGCGTGTTGGTCGGAACGCCGTCGACCTCGTAGTTCTGAATCGCAAAACCGCGCGACCAATAGGAGTCGCTTTCCGAGCCTAGTCCGTCGCGCACCACGGTGATACCCGGGGTGGCCTCAAGGGCGTCGGTCAGGTTGGTCAGGCGCTGGTCATCGAGGCGCTGACGGGTCATCACCGTCATCGATTGCGGCGTTTCCCTCGGCGTGAGGTTGAGCCGCGTCGAGCTACTGGAGGAATACGTGGTGTAAAGCCCCGTGCCTTCAGTGGTCGAACCCGGGGCCTTGCCGGAAATCGACACCGCGCCCAGCTCCAGCGCATCACCGGCACTGGCTTGCAGCGAGTAATTGCCATTGGCGCCGCGACTGGCCTCAAGCCCGGAACCCGCCAGCAGAATCGCCAGACCCTGATCGACGTTGTAACGCCCTTTGAGCCCGGAAGTGTTGCGCCCCTCGGTCAGCAGCGTGGAATAGGACAGCAGGATGTGCGCGGTCTGGCCGAAGCGCGTCAATGCCGGTGCGAGCGCTCCGGCGGGAATATCGAAATCTGCCTGGGTCTGTTCCGTCGCTGCGGCCCAGGCGGGCATCAGTAACAGCGGCGCTGTCGCGGTCATGCACGCGATGCCTTGAACCACGGCGCCGGCCAGTTTTTGTTTGAATGAAAAGTGCCTGCCCTGGCGTTTGCGTGTGGTGAGATTCACAAGTTGCTTCCCCATTGAATGAAGTGTCTGGGGTTTAAGTCTCGCGAGAATCCGGATCGGACCACCCAACGTGCAAATATTTACAGGCTCAGGCCGTGCGCGGCTTCAATGTCACCCAGTAGCGAGTGAATTGTTGTACATCGAGCTGCAAGGTATCAGCGACGGCGAAGATGATGTTCTCGGTATTGTCGAGCGGAAACGTGCCGGAAACTCGAAGATCCGCTAAAGCAGGATCACATGCCAGATGACCGCGGCGATAACGGCTCAGGTCTTCGAGGAAATCCCCCAGACGCTGGCCCTGCGCAACCAGCATGCCTTGGCTCCAGGCGGGCGCAGTCAGCGCCGTTGCTTGCCGGGTCAAGACTTCCCGGGGGCTGAAACTCACGTATTCACCGGCCTTTAGCGCGATGGGCTGGTGCGGTTGCAGGGCAGGGGTGATGACCAGTGCACCCTGAAAAACGCTGACCTGGGTAAATCCGGCACGTTGCCTGACGCTGAATTTCGCCTGGGTCGACTCCAGACGCCCCTCGGCGGTGTCCACCGACAGCAGACGCCCCTCGGCGAGATTATCGCGAGTGACCAGCATCTCGCCGCGCAACAACTTGATACGCCGGATCTCACGATCAAAAACCACGTTGATCGCACTGTCCGTATTGAGCTGCACCCGGGTCTTGTCGGCCAGCGTGAGGCGCCGTTGTTCGCCAATCCGACTGTGATAATCGGCGCTCCAGTCCTGGACAAAAGCAGTGTCTTTCGTCAACCAGGCGCCTGCACCGGCGGCCAATAGCACACTCAACTGTTTGATTGCCGAGCGTCGAGACAGCGATGGTCGCAACGTCGCGTGGGCGAGGGGGCGCTGATCGGGGCTGCGAATGTCGTGCATGCGTCGAGCAAACACTTGTGCCCGTTGCCAGGCGTGCTCATGCGCCGGGTGTGCCTGTCGCCAGCGCATCCAGGCTGACAGCGTAGCTTCGCTGACGTCGGTTTCCTGCAGTTCAAGGTGCCAGTGCATGGCTTGCTCGGCCACGTCACTGGAGATCACTGGGGTATCTTCGCGGTTCATGAGAGATCGAGGCTGTCATCGAGCATGATGCACAGGGCTCCCGCCTTGATGATGTAGCGCTTGACCGTGGTAATGGAAACGTTGAGCCGCGCGGCAATTTCTCCATGACTCAGGCCATCCAGTTGCGACAAGAGAAACGCTTCGCGAACCGGGCGCTCGAGACTTTCGAGTGCGCCGTCGAGGGCAATCAGGGTTTCCAGCAGGATCGCCTGGGTTTCCAGGCTCGGCGCCAGTTGCTCGGGCATTGCCGCCAGCGCCTCAAGGTAGGCGCGCTCAAGTTTTTGCCGACGGTAATGATTGGATAAAACACTTTGTGCGACCTTTGCCAGAAAGGTGCGTGGGGCGTGCAGTTCTGGCACGTGTTCCTTGGCCAGCAGGCGCAAGAAAGTGTCCTGTGCCAGATCCGCTGCACTTTGCGAGCAATTGAGCCGGCGACGTAGCCAGTTCTGTAGCCAGCTGTGTTGCTGACGATAAAGCACGGCGACATCGCAGAAAGTGTTGGTCTGGGTGGATGGAAGCATTTAACGGGACGCCGTGTGAGCTGTATCACAAATGATAATGCTTATCATATAGAGCGGCGGGTTGTGGCTGCAAGGCTTCCTTGCCAGACCTGCGAATGTTGTGCGATGGGGATTGCGTCACGATGAGTAACTGTGGCGAGAGGCAAGCCCCTCGCCATAGCTGTATCAGAGTTTCGGCAACTGGCCGATGCGGCCAATCATTTCTGTGACGATTTGCAGATCCAACTGGAATTGCTCCACAGTCTTGAACTCGCCATCGGTGTGACCGGTGTACTTCACGTTCGGCATGGCCAGACCGAATTGCACGCCGTTCGGCAATTCATGCACCGAGGTGGCGCCAGCGGAGGTGCCGAACTCGTGTTTCATGCCGAGGTTTTCAGTCGATACTGCCAACAGCGCCTTGACCCACTCACCCTCAGGGTTGCGGTACATCGGCTCGGCAATCGAGTAATCGAAAGCAACGGCAACGTGGCTTTTCTTGCTCCACGCCACCAGTTTCTCCGCAATCTCAGCCTTGAGTTTCTCTGGCGACTTGCCCTTCGGCACGCGCAGGTTGACTGCGAGTTTGAAGGCTTTGTCATCCTTGCCGACGTAGGTCAGCGACGTTGTCAGCGGCCCCATGAAGGAATCAGCGAAGCCGACCCCCAGCTTGTTACCCAGGTAATCCAGGCCCCAATTGTCGGCAGCGTAACGCGCGGCATCGGTGATGTGGTTGTGCTTGAGCGCAACCTTGCCATCCAGGCTATGAATGAAGACCAGCATCCGCGCAACCGGGTTAACCCCTGACTCAGGTTCGGAGGAGTGCGCGGATACGCCAGTCACCGTCAGTTTGACATCTTTGCCGTCGACCTTGGCGCTGACCTGGAAATCGCCGCCATTATGCTTGGCAAACTCGTCACCGGCCTTCTGCAGGCTGGCGGCCAGTTCTGCAGGCTTGTCGGTGACCAGCGTGGCGACCGACGCCGATGGAATCTGGTTGGTCGCCAGGCCGCCGGTCATCGAGATGATCTCCGCACCTTTGCCTTCGCCTTTGCGCTGGGCAAAGTTGGCCATAACAGTGCCATAGCCTTTCTCGGCAATCACCACCGGGTAACCGCCATCCAGCGCCAGGTTGTAGTTCGGCGTCGGGTTACGTTCGAAATAATAGGGAATCGCGTCGCCCGTGGTTTCTTCAGTGGTGTCGACCAGCAACTTGAAGTTGCGCACCAGCGGCAGTTTTTCTTCCTTGATGACTTTCATGGCATAGAGCGTGACCACGATGCCGTTCTTGTCATCCTCGGTGCCGCGACCATACATGCGGTCGCCGATCAGGGTGATCTTGAACGGGTCGAGGCGGGTGCCATCCTTGAGCACCCAGTTTTCCGGCGTCACCGGCACCACGTCAGCGTGCGCATGAATGCCGACCACTTCGTCGCCGCTGCCGTCGAGGGAAATCTCGTAGACGCGATTATCGATATTGCGGAATTTCAGGTTGAAGGACTCGGCAAGGCTCTGAATCTTCGCCGCGATCTTGATGAATTCCGGGTTGTCATGCTGATCGACGCCGTCTTTGCGATAAGTCGGGATCTCCACCAGTTCGCGCAGGGTTTCAGTGGCGGCAGCGCTATATTTCGCGCGCGTGTAGAGACCGAGCAGACGATAGATTTCGTTCTGCTGATCGGCGGTCAGGGTTTTCTTATCGAGGTAAGCAGCAATGGCCGGGCCGATGTCCGCGGTTTTCGCCAGATCGCTCTTGCCCAGATTGCCAAGGAACTGGCGGAAATCAGTGGCTTTGTCGGCGCTGTAGCTCTTGAGAATTTCGGCGCTCTGTTGCGGGGTGATATTGGCTTGCGCGGGCGCAGTGAACACGGCAAGACCGGCGAGCATCAAGGTGGTGGCAGCCAGTTTTTTGAAAGGGACATTCATTACGAAGGGCATTCCTTTGCAGGGCAGTGAGTTAGGCGTGTCTCAACGTTGAGACACATACACTTACAAACTAACACCGTGCCAGAGCCTTGCGGGAGTCCTGAAAGACGATGTGTCGCACAAAAATGCAAAAGAGGCGCACGAATGAAAAACTATTTTATGGCGCTCTAGCTGTGCGTCATTAGTGGTGGCACCATGCAATCACTTTCAAGGATGGGATGACAAACGTGACGTCAAACTTTTTTACCCCCGCCCAGTTCGACTGCTTGAATACCTGGCACGAGAAGGTCTTTGACAAGACCGACATTTCACATCGGCAAGCTTACAGTGAGCTGCGCGAGGCGTACGACATCACCAAACAATGGGCGTACGCATTGCAACGACGTGTATTTCCGAACAGCATTGATCCCCAAGTCATCCGCAGGCCCATTGGCCAGTGGAGCAAGAAGTTTTTGGGCTACAACTGGGCACGAATCTATCCTCGTGCGGACGCTCCTCAAGGCTTGGCGTATACCGTCGGTATCGATGCCACTTGGGGCTTTGTCGTCAAACTTGATCGGGTCGATAAAAAGATCACAGATCCCACGTTGCGTGAGCGCTATGAAAAGTTGCGCGGCCCTTATCAGTCATCACCTATTGTTGCGACCTTGCCGGCTGAAGAAGGCTTGGCGCGCGGCTTTCAGGGGATTGTGGATTGGAGTGCCGCGGCCATTAAAAAATTTGCAATTGGATACGACGATATGGCTACACAGCTTGGCTTGAGCGGGACACCAACCGTGGCTCAGATATTGGGGCATTTCCAAGTCAGCGAAGCTTTCCGCAAGCGGCAGCCTACGTGGAGCGACGAGACCACGCAGTTATTCGTGCGGTTCGCAGTTGCGGTTCATAACATCGGATGGGATTGGTGGCATACAAAGACGACCAACGCTCAACTGGTTTTTGGCAAGAAGGAAAAGATCAAGAAAAACGGTGGGGCGTTTGGTGAGTTGTTTGTTCAAGGGGATCGTGTTCATGTCAAATTTGTATCCTTCGGTAGCTTGAAACCGATATTGGAGTACGAGGAAATGACTGATGAACTGGTTACTTTGGTCGAAGCGGAAATCGCTATCGGAGCCAATGGCCGCCAACACTCCAGTCGCAAAGGTTTTTGGCCGGATGATTACGGTAGTGAAGAAAAGGCAGACGGGGAGGAGGGCGAACAGCCAAATAGCGTTGCTCAGACCAAGAGAACCCCAACTTGCAATGAGATCTATTTTGGTCCTCCGGGTACTGGCAAAACGCGTATGTTGCAGAGTTTACTCCGCGATAAATACACGTCCTCCGAAGGCACTAAGCACTACGAGTTTGTAACCTTTCACCAATCCTACGGCTACGAAGAGTTTGTTGAGGGCCTGCGCCCGGTGCTTGTCGATCGTGAAGGTCAGACACCTGATGAGAAGGCCCAAGCGGAGCCTCCAAAAGACGTTCACTACGAGATCAAAAAAGGCGCATTCCTGCGGCTGTGCGAAGAGGCGCAGAAAAATCCGGATCAGCAGTACGCAATGGTGATCGACGAAATCAACCGCGGCAACATCAGCAAGATTTTTGGCGAGTTGATCACGCTGATTGAAGTCGACAAGCGCAAGGGTGGCGAATATGAGGTAACCCTGACACTGCCTTACTCAGGCGAGCCATTCAGCGTTCCTTCAAATGTTGACTTGATCGGCACAATGAACACTGCTGACCGCTCACTGGCATTGGTTGATACGGCGTTGCGTCGCCGATTCGAATTCATTGAGTTGATGCCAGAACCAGCGGTGTTGACCGGAATCGAGGTTTCCGAAAGAGGCCATAACATCCGTCTCGATGACCTGCTGACTGTACTCAACAAGCGTATCGAGGCGTTGTATGACCGTGAACATGCCATTGGGCACGCGTATTTCACTTCGTTGAAAAATATCGCGATCGAGGAGCGTTTCAAGTCTCTTGCCGGCATTTTCAAGACGCGCATTATTCCGTTGCTGGAAGAGTATTTTTTCGAGGATTGGCAAAAAATTCGACTGGTATTGGGTGATAACCAGAAATCGGTGGGCATGTTCGAGTTTGTCCAGGAGTTGAAAACCGACAGTCTCCCCAAGGATCTGTTTGGCGCCAATCACGGTCTGGATGAATACGCACTGCGCCCTCAGTACCGTTTGAATGCGGATGCACTGCATCACCCGCAAGCTTTTATAGAAATCTACGCGACGATTGCTTAATGACGTCCATACAGATTTTCGAGTTCGACACGCTGATACCCAGGACTGACGGTGCGAATGGCAACACTGTCCCTGCGAAGGTATTTGCCTGGCTTGAAGAACAATGCCTGAGCCCTGACGTACTCGCGCCAGTCTGAATGAAATTGACAAGTCGCCAGGGGCGGCGCGCCATCCAGTTCAGCAACTATGTCGGCGTGCTCTGCGCTCCTTGCGGTTATCAGATAGAGATCCTGCCCAAGATCGGTCGCAATACAACAGTGGAAGACGCACGCACAAAGTTGATAGAGATGCTCAAGTGTCTGCGCGGCTTTCGTCATATCAAAACAGCTAATGCTGATCTTCAAAAGCAACAGATGCCGTTGTTCGAGGTATTTCTCCAGCAGTTTCTAGCGTCAGTAAGGGATGTGGTAAAGCGAGGAGTTCGAAGTGACTACAGCACTCGGCAAGCAAATCTGTCGAGCCTGCGTGGCAAATTGTTGATAGCGCCTCATCTCTCGCAGAACGTGGTGCGTCGTGACCGGTTTTTCACCGAATACGACGAGTTTATTCAAGACAGGGCGGAAAACAGGCTTATTCATACTGCTCTGCGAAAAGCGCTTGGCATGTGCAAGGCACCGGCTAACCAGCGCTTGGCGCGCGAGTTGAGTTTCGTGTTTGCCGAAGTGCCGATGTGCACCGACATTGCCCAGGATCTCAAGCGCATCCGGCTGGATCGGGGCATGGCCTATTACGAACCTGCGATTGCCTGGGCACGGTTAATCCTGCAGGGCGACAGCCCGGTGACAGGTGCAGGAAAGCACAACGCACCTTCCATGTTGTTTCCTATGGAGGCGGTGTTCGAGGCTTATGTGGCGAAGCACCTTGGAGCTCAGGTCCGACAGGGTTTCAACCTGCGGACCCAGACCAGCAAACACCATTTAGTGAGCCATAAGCAGCAAGGCTGGTTCCGTCTCAAACCGGATTTGCTGATAGAGCAGGGCGCGCAAACTTGCATGGTGCTCGATACGAAATGGAAGCTTCTGGATAGTGCCAAGGGTAACAGTGTGGAGAAATACCAACTCAGCCAAAGCGATTTCTACCAATTACACGCCTACGCTCACCTCTATTTGAAGAGCACGGGGAGCGTGGTGTTGATCTACCCGTGGACTGAGTCATTTACCCAACCTTTGCCTGTATTCGACTTCACGAGTTCGCAAGACTTGAAACTCTGGGTTGTGCCGTTTTGTATTAAAAGCCGCAAGTTGTTACTGCCAGAGATATCGCCTTTGGGTCGGTGGCTCTATGGCAGTGAGTTGAGGGTTAGCGGCTGAAACCGTCGAACGGTGTCATGTACACCGTATTGGGGGATTACGAACCCGAGCCCGTCGACGTTCATGCTGTCTGGCCGAAGGTGTCACATCTGCGGCCCAAGGTCAGGTATGTCGTTGACGAGCTGGTCAAGTGTTTGAGGGGTGGCAATAACCGGTTCAATAAGCCATACCCGGTTACCGTTTACGAGGTGGTGGTTACCTGAAAAGCTGCTCAATCATGACCTTGGATGGAATGAACATCGTGTTCGTGTAATAGGCCTCATACCCATAGGCAGTGATGCGAACTTTGCACGGAATTGAAGCTTGCGACGCCAGCAACGGCTTGATGGCGTCGTAGTCATTCAGGTCGCGTTGCGTTCCATCCGGATTGGTGTAGTAAAAGATCAGATCGGAAGAAAATTTGTAGTTGGGCTTGGCCTGACTGCTCGCGTTGACTCGGCCTTCGGCTTTTATCGCGATTGAATGCTCAGACGAAAACTCCATATCACGATTGAGAGAGCAGATCAGTGTCGGTGTGAGCTGATTGGATTTTTCGTAATCATTGAAAGCACTCTGCAAGTCCACCGTGGAACTGAAGTGCGCGGTGAACAGGTTGTTGGGGCTCAGTGTGAACGACGATAACGTGAGTTCGGCAGGTGGGATGCCCGCTGTTTTTACGCAGCCGGTGCAGAGAAGAACTACCAGGTAAATGACTGCGCGGAATCTGTTCATTGGCCGAAGATATCGTTGATTGAATCAAAAATCAGATCGCAAGCGGACTTCGTTCCTTGCACCGGTTCGTAAAACATCCAGTCAGCAGAAGCATGGTGCTTATCGATGGTTTTATTGATGGTCGGACCTGCCTCGATAATCCAGCGCTCACCGAAGTCCGCGACACCGTCGGATTGGTCAGGTGTACTGGCGTTGGCCCGGATGTTGATCCATGTTTCAGCGACCGGCGTTGGTTCAGAGAAGTAGATGTCAGAACCCAGCCATACGAGAAACCCTTCACCCACGGGATCGAGTGTCACCAGATATTTGATGGTGTAACCGGCTTCGGACAGGATCTGTGACAGATGTGCACCGTTCCATGCGCCGAGACTGTGGCCGACGATGTAAACCGGGCAGGACTTGCTGGGTATGTTGTCGATGAAGTGAGTCTGGATATCGCCGGCCCCCCTTGCATCCTTGTAGCTTTTGGGGAATCCCGAGTATTTCGCCTTCAGCTTTTCGTTACCGGCAATTTTGCCGTCGAGCAGTTGTTGTGCGGCATCGATATTGTGGAACGCGCCCTGGAAATAGTATTTCTCCTGGTCGGCAGCCCCACCGATGAAAAAAACGATCGCTTTCTTTACTGCAACAGGAGCCGTCTTTACCGACTGATCCTTCACGAGCGTTAACGTCGGCGTGACTGCCAGACTCGCGGTATTGCCATTGGGAAGCTGGATTTGCTCTGCCGGCATGCTGTCAATCTTCCAGAAAGAGTTTGAAGGTTTCTGCCACGTGTGAACTCACAACGTGGGTGAACCCCAGCGAATCACTGGTTCCGTACTCGAAGCTGCCGTTAGCGCGTTGAATGGCGTAACCATGGTTAGGCATGGGTTCACCGGTGCTTTCGTTGATCAGTTTGATCTTGTCGCTGAAGTGCACCGGCATCGGCAGCAGACCACTGAAAGGTGCCGAGACGAATGTGTCGCCGATAATCACTGTTCCGGAGCCACCCACCACGACATTGCCGTGCCCGCCCGTGCTGTCTATCGTCGCAGCGTTCAAGCCATTGATGAAAACGGTTGAGCTGACGCCCCCCGTGATTGGACTGCCGCAAGCGGACTTGTCGGTCATCCGGGCGGCAGCAAGTCCGTCGAAGTTCACGTTGGGCGAGCCACTGGCAATTGGATTCGTGCCATGCCCCGGAAGAGGGCAGCTAGTGGGGTCCGAAAGGCGTGCAGCAGGTTTTCCGCTCATTGGAAGTTCCGTTTCAAGAGGTCACAGGCTATTCGTTGAATGGTTTTCGTGCAGCGACGGCTGGTAAGCAGCGCTTGAGCTGGCCTGAGAATATCGGCCTCAAGCAGTCGTGGTGACGGGGAAGTGCGAAGGTGGGGTGTCAGTTCAGCGAGACGTTGACCACGTGGGCATCCGGACGCACGCGCGTGCTCGCCTTCAATCACATCGACGATGCTTGAAGAGGCGAGAGGTACAAGCGCTTGCATGCGCGAAGTACGCATAAAATCTTACCGTCCCTGGAAATTTCGTTGCAAAGAATGCCGCAAGCCACTGTTACGTTCAATAGTATTGCGCATCTCAAACTCTGATATCAGGGAGGAATAATGTGTGGCTCGCGCGTATTTGTGTGTGGTGGACTACTTCAACTAATGACTCCGTGGCGGCCCATCAAACCACCACGAGTTCAGCTTGTTACGTGAGCACGACTGGCGAATCAATCGGCTTGGCAGACAATTCGCCACATTCCGCGTACACCTTCTTCTACCCAAGTGCCTTCCAGTACATTTGAGCCCTCGAAGTGGTGCAGTGTCGCTCTGCCGTCGAAGCCATCGGCTTGCAGTTCGTAATGCCCCGGGCCTTTTGCCTGGCCTCGGTATTTCCAGCTCTGACCCGCGTGGTCATAGGCGACGGTGATAAATTCGTTGTCGATCGTAACCTTGCAGGGCTCATCGAACGAGGCGGGACTGTTGATGCGGAAGGTGTCCATTTTGGCGTACATGTTGGCGTCCTTATAAAGATATCCAGAGCGGTTCAGGGCAGCAGCCAGGTGCTGTTTGGGGTGGTTGAACGAATGCCGACGGCCTGACACTGCTCCAGAATCGGCAGTATGTAGGTGATGTTGGTCGGGCCCGGGTTGCCTTCTGCTCTGTAACGAGCCGCCCGGCAGAGTGGGCCGGCTTCTTCGTACGTATGGTTGGAACCGATTTCCACCGCGTGTGCTTGACCGAAGTGACTGTTATCAGCGAGGTAGTCCAACGTTTGCTGGAAAGCTGCTCGCGTCAGTGCCAATTGCGAATCTTTCGATCCCGTCTCAATCACAACGCGATCTGCATCAACGGTCGTGATACGGAAACGAGCCTTACGCGAAGGAGTTTGCAGCTCCTTGCCTTGCAGGCGGCTGATCAATGCCCAGAGGGTGTTGTCGACTTGAATGATGTGCTGCATGGGATAACTCCTTTGTTGCTGAGCGGAAATTGGCTTTGACTTGAAGCGACTTATGGAATCTTGATACCCAACGCATTCAGCGATGGGGTATCCATCCGGCCATTCACGGTCAGCCCACTGTCCATCTGAAATGCCATCAACGCACCACGTGTCGCCTTGCCCATCACTCCATCGATGGTGCCTTGGTAATACTGGCGCACCATCAGCGCGGTCTGCACACGGGTGACCAGGTTGCTTTTCTGCTCATTGGTCGCACGGTTCTTTGAACTGCTCGAACTTGTCCCGCTGGTAGTGCCGGACGACTGATAAAAGCTATTGCTGTTTGAGGTGCTGCTAGAAGTACCCGGCGCGCTGTAGCTCCGGGTACTGGTAGCGGGTGGGCTGTAGTAGCGAGGGGCGCTATAGCCACCCGAACCGCTGTAGTGTGAACTGTGCGAACTGTGGGACCGATGTGAACTGTGCGAACGATGTGCCGCATAGATGTTGACGGTGTCTGGCGCATTGAGCGTATCGGCAAATACCGGAGGCTGTAGCTTGTCGTTGGTTAGCCAGTTCGCATCGGCGAGCGGCAGATGGCCTACCTGCGCCAGGGTAGTACCTGCCATTGGCAGCAGACTGATCCCACTGATCATGACTTTCCAGCGGTCGAGCAATTTCACGGAGCACTCCTTGCATAGGCGCTAAAGGCCTCGGTCGATAGTTGTTGTACGCCGCGGCTCTGCCAGCGGTCGGTGTGGGATTTAAAGAAGCCAGAGCAATGTTTGACGGCAGCGCATTGCTGGCAGGTATCGATGAACAGGTTCTTCCAGTCGGAGATGCTCTGGCGGGCGAAACGCGAGAGGTGGGCCGGGATCAGGCACAGGGGCAAGTTATAGATCGAAACCGGCACGCCGCGGTTGAACAGGAAGTACACGGTCTGACTCAACGACTCCTGATAGTCCAGCGGGTCAATCCACAGTTCTTCGTAATGCTTCCTGGCCAGGCCGGTGCTTTCGATACCCATCAGCGCAACATGTCGCACGAAGGGCAGGTTCCTGAACACGAAATGGGCGAGCTCGGGCAAGCGTGGCGTGGTCAGACGATTGAGCACCACGCGTATCTCGATGATCTGGTTCGCGCGAGCCAGGTTGTAAAGACCTCGCAGGGTTTCGCTGAAAGCACCTGACGCTTGCACCACATGGTCATGATCTTCGGCATTGTCGGCATACAGCGGGATGCCCCAGCTCAACTGAGGATGGCCGATGGTAGAGAGCGCTGCGATCCAGCCAGGGTCTTGGAATAGACGCCCGTTGCTGAGTACATGGATCGATTTGTGTGGCAAAACGGCTTTGCACTTGGCCAGGATTTCGAGCAGGCCATCGCGATAAAGCGTGGGTTCTCCGCCACTGATTCCCAGATTTTCTTCGCCCGGGTCCATCAGGTCGATCAGCCGTAGGTTCTCCTCGATGTGCCAGCGGTCATCGATATCTTTGGGCGGCTGGGAGCACATCAGGCAGAGGCTGTTGCAACGATCGGTCATGAACAGCAGGTTGCTGTCTGAGCCTCGTCGATAGAGCACTCGCACCAATGCGTTGCCGGGTGTGATGGCAATGACATCGCCGGGTTGCACGACATCCGCATCTTTGGGGGTGTGCAGGTGTGGCCGCGTGCTGTCGAAGTCGCCAACCAAAGGCTCCGGTGTCAGGAATCCACCCACTGGTAATGACAGCAGATGCGGGCTGCGCAGCCGTTCTTCGTTTGGCAGCCAAAGTAGCAGGTCAGCGAACTCAGCGTTTCCGGCACAAACAGCCAAGCCTTGTTCGATGAACTCATCCAGAGTGATGACCTTGAGCAGTTTCGGCTCATTCAGGTGATGGATTTCGAAGTGGGTGTCTTTGCGCAGCATCGCCATCAGCCCCTGTAACCCGGAAATCGAACATCGTTGTAAGAGCGCCTGTTCAACCAGGACAGCAGCACTCTCTGCACGTTGTCGTCGCCATCGCGTAGCAAACCGAAGAGATGCTTCAGTAGTCCCATGTTCTTCTTGCAGAAGCTGCTGAATACTCGGTGCCCGATCGGGTCACCTTGGCGGGCATAGTGTTCGACGGGGTCAGCACCACAGTAGGGGACAAGTGCACAGTCGGAGCAGCCTGGCAGTGCCTCTGCTACACCACTGGCGAGCAACGCATTCATAACGGGCGATGCGAGTAATTCAGACAAGGGTTGCTGCACGGTGCCGAGTCTCAAGCCGTCTTCACCCATCTCCAGCAACATTCGGGCTTCGTCCGACGGATAGACGTAACCGTCATAGTTATAAACCAGCGCCGCAGTGCCTGCGCCTGCTGGGGAGCGCAGGTCTACATACCCGGAGGAAAAGGGTGTGAGGATATTCTTCAGTAACAGGCTCGTATAACTCTCCGAGAGGTAAACGCCTTGTTGGTTGACATGCAGCAAATAAGCCAGTGCCTTCTTGTAGAAGGCCAGGTACCGCTCAATAGGGTAATCAAGTCGATGGGCACTCTTGGTGGCAAACCCATAAGGGCTCAGAGGCCGAAGCGAAATGCTCGAGAAGCCCTGACTTACATACTCATCGATGATCGCTTCAGGCTGTTCGAGGCTTCTTGATGTGAGCGTGGTCAGCGCGGAAACTGCATCATTGCCCAGGCGCTCACGGACCCACTGGATGCCTTTTACAGTGCGTTCGTACGAGTCTCGTGACGGTGTTGGGCGGTTGGCATTATGCAAGGGCGCCGGCCCATCGAGCGAGGTGGAAAACTGGATTCGATTTTGTTCTGCGAAGTCGAGTATTTCCTCCGTCAGGTGGTGCAGCGTGGTGGTGATGACGAACTGGATATCCCGTTGTTCGACCACGTTCCGTTCAACGACCCATTCGACAATCTGGCGGACGCGCTCGAAGGCCAGAAGCGGCTCGCCACCCTGAAACTCCACAGTCAAAGCAGGAGCGTTTGATTCGAACAGGCGATCCACTGCCGCCAGTGCATCGGCTTCCGAAAGATCGTGGCCGGATCCTCCCAGCGGGGCCCGCGACACCTGGCAGTACTGGCAGGTGTGGTTGCATCGCAATGTCACCACGAACAAGTGCAGTGCGGGGCCTTGGAAGATGAAGTCCTTGCGGCTGCGATATTGCGCGGCCATTTCCGGGAGCGGATCGTGGCGGCCTGGTTCGTGGATGAAGTGGCGGGCCAGCAGGTCCTTGTAAAAAGGCGTGCCCGCTTGAACGTCGAAATAACTGAGGGCTCGTAATTGCGCGTCGTTCACGTGCATGTACTCACCAGTATCGGAGGTGAGCAGGATGTCACGTTCATGTCCGGTGTTCATGCGCATGAATCGAAAAGGCAGCAAGCGGTAGTGCCTGGCGTCTGTCGCAATCAGTGTCATTGCGAAATCCCACACCCAGCGAGCGCGGCACGGGCCAGGATTTCGCGCAACCCTGCTGTTTCGCGGTTGATATGGTCGCGTAGCGCGAAGTCGTTCAGATGCTGGAGGATCAGCGAGTGAGCCTGCTCGGGAGAAAGCATTAGCCTTACTTCAGCGGGGTGGGCCGTGAGGCTTATCTGACTGGCTTCAATAGCGACCTGGATCGCGACAGTGTCGGCCAGGGAATATGCAGCGCGTTGCACCACGTTAAGCGGGTAGGCTGCGCTGTCGAGTTTCAGCGTGACTGGCCATGTCATCGGAACCGGTCCTTCAAGTCCTTTGGGAGCGTGGGGATTTTGCCGGTTACTGAGGCGTTATGCCATCATCATTTTTTACATTTGTTCTTGCCAGGCCCTCGGCATTGTTGTCCTCGATCGCCTGCCGCCCTTGCCTGAACAACCCGGCGACACGGTTTGTCGCCCGGCGCTGGAAGATGGGGTCAAACGTCACCGAGACCCTCATCATGAAAAACCTCTTCGCTTTCATTGGACTGTGCGTAGTGCTTAAAAAGGGCTACGAGTTCTACACCGAATACACCGACCTCAACACGAGCAACGCCAACGGGCAGACTCCTGACGTGGCTGCCGTCATGAATTGGAGGATGAATTCGGGGTGGAACCATTACGCAGCTATGGCAGAATGCCACTCTGTTGAATTGGATCCACTGCAACGCCCGGTCGCTGTAGCGGTCGCGAAAAGTACAAGGAAGTCTTGATGTCCCAGGCAAAAGACACACTGCTCAGGCTGTTTGCCTTGTTGCGCCTTATTCCTACCGAACCGCAGCGTATCGCCACCACGACCTTGCTGGAAAAGCTGCGCGACAAGGGCTTTTCGGTGACGCTGCGTTCGATCCAGCGCGATCTCAACCGGCTGTCCATCCCGTTCTCGCTGCAGTGCAACGACAGCGAGGTGCCGTTCCGCTGGAGCTTCACCAAGGACGCGCCGTTGCAGCTGCAGGACATGGACGCTTCGACGGCGCTTGCTCTGTACCTGTCGGAAAGCTACCTGAACACCTTGCTACCGCAGACCGTGCTCGACCAGCTCGGCCCGCAATTCCGCCGGGCCCGCAACTTCCTCGGTGACCTTGGCCACAACGGCTTGGCCGACTGGTCGCGGCGGGTGCGTGCGGTGCCTAACGGCAAGACCCTGATCCCGGCCGCCATCACCCCGAGAACCTGGGCCCAGGTGTCCCAGGCCTTGCTCGAGCGTCGACCGCTCGACGTGGCCTACCGCAGTCGCAGCAAGTGCGAACTCAAGCAGTTTCGCCTGCACCCGGCGGGCCTGGTTTCGCGGCACTCCATCAGTTACCTGCTGGCCTCGGTAGATGGTTACGACGACGTGCGCCAGTTCGCTCTGCATCGTATGCAGCAGGTCTCGGTGGTCGACGTCCGGTCGCCGTTGCATGGCCAGTTCGATGTCGACGACTACATCGCCACCGGGATCTTCAGCCACCGCCAGGCCGAGACGCAGGTGGAACTGATCGCCGATGTCAGCGCGCAGATCGCCGTGCTGCTCGAAGAAACCCCGCTCAGTGCGCGACAGTCCCTCGAGATCATCCCCGGACAAGCGTGGAAGCGCCTGCGCGCTTGGGTGCCTCAGGATCGCGACACGCTGTGGTGGATTTTTGGCCTGAACGACAACATTCGTGTCCACGCACCGCAGGTCTGGGTCGACGAGATCGCCCAGCGCCTGCACAGCATGCACGCGCTTTACCGGATGCCTGGTCTCGACGGCCGGCAACCCCTTTCAGCGGACACCGCTATCCAGGAAACCATCCTGAGGAATACCCATGGATAAAGAACGCCAACGCGCGCTTGAGCAGTCCGTCAGCCTGTGCCCGATCTGGACCGTGCAAGCCGCGGACAAGGCCGGGCGCATGCTTGCGGAAATCGGCCAGGCCAACAGCATCCTCGCCAAGGTTTCGTCCACCGCGCAAAACGCCGCGATCAAGGGCGGTTTCGCAGCGGAGACCTGGCACGCCGAGTCATTCAATCTCGACGCGATCCTGAAGGATAAGGACGTGCGCGCCTTCACCGACAACTTCGCCAACACGCCGCTGGGCCGCAACGACATGACCCACGACATCGTGGTCATGCGCGGTGACGACCAGTTGCTGGGCGCGCAACTCAAGTACTTCAAAAATGCCGAGGCGACGCAGAAGGCGTTTCGCTCCACAAAGGACGGCGTGCACGCCTACAAGGACAGCGACCTGTTCCTCGGTCCCTCGGACCAGATCGAAGGCGTGCGCCTCTCGGCCGAGCGCGACGTCTTGCGGAATCAGCAGACCCGGCCGGAAGTGTCTCGGGCTGCAGAAAAGGTCCGGGACAACACCAGCGGGCAACTGGACGTCGATGGCGTGCAGTCCACTTCCTTGAGCAAGCGTGAGGCCGAGCACCTGGGCACCGCGAGCAAGACCGGCCAGGAGCTGCACGACAACTTGCAGACCGGCTACCTGAACAAGGCAACGGTGCAGCAAAGCCTGCGCGCCGCTGGCTCGGCGGCGGTCATCACCACGGTGATCGCCGGCAGCATTAACACCTTCCAGTACATCAAGCAGTTCAAGGACGGCCAGATCACGGCGGAGCAAGCCACCCTGCGCATCCTTGAGAACACCGTGATCGCCGCTGGCGACAGCGCCCTGAAGGCCGGCGTGGCCAACGCCAGCGTGAGTATCGCCGCGCGTTCCATGCCCGGCCTGTTCACGGGCACTCTGTTCAAGCGCAGCCTGGCCAACGGCGGCGTCGCCGGTGCGGCAGTGTGCGCGGTCGACCTGGTGCAGTGCCTAGTGCTGTTCTCGGCCGGCAAGATGAGCGCGCAGGAAATGGAAACCCGCACCGGCAAGAACCTGTTCCAGACCGGCGCGGGCGTGGTCGGCGCGTCGGTCGGCGCCACTGTGGGGGCCATCGGCGGCCCGCCCGGGGCGCTGGTGGGCAGCCTGATCGGTGGCTTGATCACCACCCTGGCGATGAACATCGCCCTGGATAACCATATCGAGAAAGAGTTCCAGCTCACCCTCGCCAGTACCGAGCAGGTCGTGGGCAGCGCCATCGGCATGCATCAAGCGCTGGAGTTTCTGCAGGTTTCCCAGCAGTTCTACGCCGATTTTCACAAGGGCCTGTACCTGTCCGAGCGCCATTTCGCCGGGCAGGTCCGGACCCTGGCAGGACAAAGCAAACGACTGAAACACCAGATCG
Organism: Pseudomonas sp.; assembly: GCF_049300855.1. Taxonomy (GTDB): domain Bacteria; phylum Pseudomonadota; class Gammaproteobacteria; order Pseudomonadales; family Pseudomonadaceae; genus Aquipseudomonas. Next base: position 299,209 of record NZ_JBAQKH010000029.1, read on the forward strand.
AAAACCTTTAAGGCCAATGAAATGACCGACACCACTGTTGAGGTAACGCAAGAGATCTTCGAACAGCCTCTCGAAGACGCAGACGCTCGAGCGATCGAAGCTCTGGTGAACCAGCACAAGGGCAATGCCGCCCTGACCCAGCAGTTGGCGCTCGATGCCTCGCGGGTCCTGGCGTCCAGCCAGGAACGCTTGGCCAGGCAGACCGGCGCGGGTTTCTTCAAGCGTTTGGGCAACAAGGTCAGCGGCAAGACCGGCCAGGATCAGCTGCACAACCAGGTCGACATGCTGCAGATGCAGAAATTCGCCTGGCACTACCTCAAGCAATTGCAGCAGCAAAACCTGATCAACGCCCAGAGCATCGCGGTGATCCGCAACAACCTGGGGACGATGAACGAATACATCATCGAGACCCGGGAATTCCTCTCGCTGGCGGTCGACAAGATCAACAGTCGCCTGGTGCAGGTAGAGAACCACGCCAGTTTTACCAACTGGTCGCTGCACATCGAAGCCAACAAGCGTCGCTTCAAGTCGATCCCGCGCAACCTGCTGGTGCTGCACCTCACCTATGACTTCATACGCAGCCACCGCGACGTGGTGTTGACCTCGCGGGACGTCAACCACCTGGTCGTTACCCTCGACAAGCTGGGGATCGACTGCGACGAAGATGTCCGCCTGCTGGACTTCATCATGGAGTTGATCGAGGGCATCGAGCTTGCCGGCATCGATCGCTTCCGCGAAATGATCGCGCTGGGCTTCGACGAGCATGTGGTGGATTCGCACTTCATCCAGAAGAACATCTCCGGTATTGGTTTCAATGCGCTGTATTTCTTGTCCGATCAGTACGAGCGCATCGTCAGCCTCATTGATGACGAAGAGATCTGCCGCAGCGACGAGGACCGCGAGAACATCATCTCGAAGCTGTTCGGCGAGGAGTTCTCCGGGCTGTCGACCACCTACGGCATCCGTGACCTGATCGGCGAGGTGATCGGCGGCAGCGCACTGGCCATCGACATCTATAAGGACGTCAACGGGCTCAACGTCGTCGAGCAGGACGACGAGCACGAGCATCAGGAGGGCGAGCCGCTGTCGCTGACCTCGGCGTTGCCAGAGATCAAGGTGCACAGCTTCTTCGACACGACACCCGACGAAGAAACCCGACGCACCTACCTGCGCCTGTTCGCTTTGGCCATCGAGGGCTCCGCAACGCTGAACAAAGCAGGCGTGGAGTTCCTTGAACACCTGGCGGAGAAGGCCGGTTGCCCGGACGTCGTCGGGCAGATCGGCCAGATCGCCGACAGCCCACGCAAGCTGCAGGACTATCTGCCGGTCGTGCAGACGCTGCTCAACGAGGATGACCGCACCTACACCTGGCTGCTGGATGCCTTCTTCCTGCTGACCCTGTGCGGCCGGAAAATCGAGAACCCGTACGTGGCGCGGATTCTCGCGACCCTCAAGCCGGCGCAGTTCCGCGACAACTTCTCGCACATGCAGACGCTGCTCCGGGAGACCGAGGAAAAGCCGTTGCTCGACGCTGCCGCGAAACTGGCCGCGCAGACCCGTGGCTGGAAAAACATCGTTCGTTACCGCGTTCTGAGCTTCGAGCAGACCTACGAGGACATCGGCAAGAAGCTGCACACCGCCAGTTGGGCTGCGACGACCCTGAGCTTCGACCTGATTGCGGTCACCAGCAAGGCCTCGGACCATTCGTTCTACATGGAATCGTTCGACGATGGCTTCCTGGCCAAGGTCAGTTCGGCGGTCAGCGCTTCCGCCTGCTCGGTAGGCCGCGGCCTGGCGCTGTCGAGCCTCAACACCGTGCGCAAGAAGGCCAGCGAGCTGATTTCAGAACACGGCGGCGCCTTGAATTCGGCCAACGGCATGATCCGGCGCATGAATCTGCCGCCGATCAACTTCGACAGCGAGTTGGGCTACAGCGACTTCGACCTGGACAACTCGGCCTCGAATGACGACTGGCATGAGCAGTTCTGTCGTTACGAAAGGCAGGTCGACAACACCCTGAGCGCTTTCTCTGAAGCGTGTTCCGCGGCGGATCGCCAGATCGACCTGTTCAAGGCTGGTGAGTTCGACAGGTCCGTAGTGGAGATCGAGGCACAGGAGCGTGCCGCCCGCGAACTGGCCCGGCAGCAGGAGCGGCTGGAGAAGTCGGCCGTCGTGCTTGAGATCGAGGGGCGCGCGCACCGCTTCAGTATCGAATGGCAAAACCTCGACAATCCACCCTGTGATCCGGAGAACGTCCGCCAGATCAAAACCAACGGCAAGGTCTGGCTGCTGGTCGACGACGATGGCGTGTTCCATCGCAGCGAGGACGGGCTGCACTGGCAGGTCGTGCGCCCGGATCCGCAGGAAGAGAAGCTCTACGGCAGAAAGCTGTCCGTCGTCGACGGGGTGTGGATCCTCATCGCGGCTTACGGCGAAAGTTTCCATTTCTCCCATGATGGCTTGACCTGGCAGCGTAGCCAGGTGCCAGAGTTGCCCGCCAGCTACGGCTATTCGGCGACCGAAGACGTCGTGCACTTCAACGGTCAATGGCTGTGGCGCTTCACCGAGCGAGCCGAATACTCGTATGTCGAAAAGGGCATCATCTTCGACTCCACAAAGACGTCCACCTACTACAAGCCGCTGTTCTACAGTGCCGATCGCCTCGATGGCGCCTGGACCCGCTGGGATGGCACTCCGAATCTGTCCGAGGGCGTGGAGGTGAAGAGCATGCGCTCGCTGCCGGGCTTGCCGTGCCTCTTGCTGTTCTGCAGCTACAACTACTCATACGTCCGGGACAGGAAGAAGAACGATGCCAAGTCGTTCGTCAATTACTACTTGCCGGGCAAGAGTGGGCGCACCTGCACGTGGGACAGCGACAAGGACCACTTCGACGATCCGCTGATCACCCGCATGAGCGGTAAGTTGATGTGCGTCTGCTGGGACGAGTACCTGACTTCGGACAAGGGCTACGACTGGAAACTCCAGTCGCAGGAATTGCGCGTCGACAGCGTCTTCCACCTGGAACGCGTAAGCCTGTTCACCAAAGCCAACGACGCCCAGCGCATCTACCTGAGCGAGGACGGCGAAGCGTTTAAGGAGTTCATGCTTGAAGAGGGGCGCTGGCGGTATCTGGCGGCGAAGGACCATGCCGTTTTGAGCGTCTACGAGCTTAACGCTCATGAGACTTTCCTGCGCATCGGCCGCATCGTTTGCGAGCCGGTGGAGTGAGGTGATGCGGAGCGTTGCAGTCGCTGAGGCGATTCAACGCTCCGTGAGTATCGTCCGGTCGCCAGGTTTCGAGTGAGTTTCGCACTATCATGAGCTAGCGTTCATGGATGCACTTTTCCGATCAGTCGCTGGATACTGCTCTTATGAGAGACCTGCCGCCCACCGCGACCTTGCGCGCATTTGAAGTTGCCACCCGGCACTCGACTTTTACGTCGGCCGCACAAGAGCTACATGTGACTCAAAGCGCGGTCAGTCATCAGCTCAAGCATCTTGAGGCCCTTTGGGGAGTGCAGTTGTTTGAACGTGGCAAGGCGTTACGTCTCACCGCTGCGGGGGCTGCGCTGGCGCCCATCGTGCGCGAGTTTTTCATCAGCCTGGAGGCGACTTTGGGTGATTTGCGCGAGCAAAAAGACAGAGTTCGACTCAGCGTCAGCACCACCTATTCCTTCGCGCTCAAATGGCTGCTGCCACGCTTGCCGCGTCTGGCTCGTCAGCATCCCGAGCTGCTGGTCTCGCTGGACACCACGGATAAAATAATCCACTTCTCTCACGGCCAGGCGGATGTTGCGATCAGGCTCGGCAAGGGCGATTACCCCGGTCTGCATTCTGAGTTCCTGTTTGGGGAGCAGGTATTTCCTGTGGCCAGCCCCGAACTGTTGCGACGCGTCGGTACTCCGCAAAGCCCCGCAGAACTGTTGCATTTCCCGCTGCTGACGCGGGATGGTGCCGAACTGGTGCCAAAGTGGGAGGTGTGGTTTCAGGCCGTCGGGCTGGCTTATCTGCCGCTCAAGGAGAGCGTCAGATTTGGCGATACCAACATGACGGTCGAGGCAGCCTTGCTCGGCCAGGGCGTTGCATTGGTCCGCAGCGGGCATGTCGAGAACGAAATCAGCGATGGCCGTTTGGTGCGGCTGTTTGATGTGCCATTCCCATCACCGCTGGCTTACTACTTCGTCTGCCCCAAGGGCATCGAATCACAACCGCACATCGCCAGCTTTCGTCAATGGTTGGTCAGCGAAGCGCTGAAAGTCCAACCACTGCACGGGTGAGTCATGAGTGTTCGTTCATGCCGTGATGAGGAGGCTTTGCTTTAGTCCCGGTGCCGCATTGCCTAAAGTGGCGCATGCCTATTCATATCATCTTCCTCGTGCTTTTCGCCGCGCTCCTGCATGCCAGCTGGAATGCGCTGCTGCGTAGCGGTGCCGATCGGTTGTGGTCCATGACGGTGATGTGCATTGCCATCGCCATCACCAGTGTCATCGCTGCAGTGTTCATGCAGCCCCCCGCGATTGAGAGCTGGGGCTACGCGGTGCTTTCGGGGTTGCTGCATGTCGGCTACAACCTGTTTCTGGTGCGCAGTTACCGGGTTGGCGACCTCGGGCAGATCTATCCGATTTCACGTGGGTCGTCGCCGGTGCTGATCACTTTGGGGGCCGCCGTGTTTGCCGGAGAACGCATCACGCCTGACGTGTTACTCGGTATTGCGCTGGTGTCAGGCGGGATTATCTCTCTGGCCTTCAGAAGGCGCAGCCTATCGATTCCCAGCCTGCCTTATACGCTGGGAACGGGCGGTTTTATCGCGGCCTACAGCGTAGTCGACGGCATCGGCGCCAGGCTCTCCGGCGCGCCGCTTGCCTACACGGTGTGGATGTGCGCCCTGTGGGGCGTACTGATGCCAGTGGTCTACATCGGCCTACGCGACACCCGCAGCTTGTTCTCCGTCCGGCCCGGAACATTGACCGCATTGGGCGGCGGGCTGGTCTCTTTGCTCGCCTATGGAATGGTCATCTACGCAATGAACGAAGCGCCGCTGGGCGCGGTATCGGCATTGCGCGAAACCAGCGTGGTGTTTGCGGCGTTGATCGGCTATGTGTTTCTCGGCGAGACGCTCACCGCTCGGCGGATACTGGCGTGTGTAGTGATCGCCAGCGGCACTCTCATCATCGGCTGATACAGCCAACGGCTCAGGAGCAATGTTTCATGGCCAACATCTCGCAGGTACCGCTGATTCTAATTACGGGTGGAAGTCGTGGAGTAGGGGCCGCAACGGCCCGGTTGGCGGCAGCAAGAGGTTATGACGTGGCGATCAGCTACGTTGCCAACGAGTCCGCAGCGCTGGCCGTGGCTGCGGATGTAGAAGCATTGGGGCGCCGGGCGTTGGCGATGCGCGCGGACAGTGCTAACCCCCAACAGGTGGCCGATTTGTTCGCGGCCATCGACCACTCGTTCGGACGCATTGACGTCCTGGTCAATAACGCCGGGATGCTGGCGCCTCAGTCACGCCTGGAGGATCTCGGCTTCGAACGGATGCAGCGCATCTTTGCGGTCAATGCCATTGGGCCAATTCTCTGTGCCCAACAGGCGGTGAAGCGCATGTCTTACCGTCACAACGGCCCGGGCGGTGTGGTGATCAATGTTTCATCGGCCTCGGCGCGCCTTGGCAGTCCCAATGAGTATGTCGACTATGCGGCGTCAAAGGGGGCCTTGGAGACGTTCACCATTGGCTTTGCAAAGGAGGTCGCACGGGAGGGTATACGCGTTAACTGTATTCGCCCCGGACATATCTATACCGAAATGCATGCCAGTGGCGGTGAGCCGGGGCGGGTCGATCGTGTCAAGGATTCGATCCCGATGGGGCGGGGCGGACAGCCTGAGGAAGTGGCACGCGCGATTCTATGGTTGGCGAGTGCGGAGGCATCATTCGTTACCGGTACATTCCTCGATGTAACGGGGGGTAAATGAGTCGGTGGCAGGGATCATCGATTACCTGCGTTCGGCTTGCCTCACCTTACGACTCAAACCCGGTGTGTTGCCCGTAATGCGTTTGAATGCACGACTGAAAGCAGCCTGTGATGTGTAGCCCAAGCGCTGTGCTACCTCTTCAATCGGCAGCCTTTCGAGGGTCAGCCACTGGCTCGCAAGCCGCATCCGCAGTTCGGTGACATAGCGCAGCGGGGCCATGCCAATCGTCGCCTGGAAGCGGTCCGCGAAGACTGAACGTGAGGTATTGCAGTGCTCTGCCAACTGCGCAACAGTCCAGTCGCGGCCCGGTTGTTGATGGAGCGCAAGCAGTGCACCGGCCAAGCGGGGATCGCGCAATGCGGCGACCAGGCCAGAGGCATTCCCGCAAGCGCACTCCACCCAGCCGCGAACGACCATGGCCGCCACCACGTCGGCCAAACGCGCGAGGATACCGGCGTAGCCGACGCGTGCGGCGCTGACCTCGCGTTCCATGGTGGTCAGGATCGGCACCAGCCCGGGGTAACGCTGACCGCCGGCATCAATCAGCATCAGGCCCGGCATCAGCCGGCCTAGACCATGGATACTGCCCAGTTCAAACTCCATACAACCACTGAACAGAATAGTGCTCGGAGCGGCGCCGGCATCGGTTCCGGTATCCACCGCGCTGACGGTGTCACCTAAGGGCGCACCGTCTAGACGATCGATGTCCTGGACAGGCGCGCCCTGATGGGAAAACAGTTGATGGGCCGCGCCATGAGAGATGAACACGGCGTTGCCGGCAGACAGCGCGTAGGTGCTGCCGTCCTCCATTCGCAATACCGCATTGCCGACGGCCATGAAGTGGAACCAGGCATGCCCAGGTTTTTCCGCGAAGCCCAGACCAAAGGCAGGGCCCGCCTGGATACGCCGGTATTCAACACCACGCAGGCGCATGCCGCGCAACAGTTCGTTGATGAGGTCCGAGGAAAGCGCAAACTGATCTGCAGGCATTGTTTAGGTGTTTTGGTCAAAAATTAGAGACTTTTGATCATAGATCATCCGGTTTTCGGCGCCTAGACTTCGGCTCGCAATGAAAATTGGGAGATCCGTGCAATGAATGACTGTGTATGTAACGCCGTATCCGACCGCCATTGCGGCGTCGGCGCGGACGTAGAGCCTGCGGCACCCGCGTGGATGGCCGTCTTCTCGTTGGCAATGGGGGTGTTCGGATTACTGACCGCTGAGTACCTTCCGGCCAGTTTGTTGACGCTGATGGCGACTGATCTGGGGGTGTCCGAAGCGCTGGCAGGCCAGGCGGTAACGGTGACCGCCGTGGTGGCGCTGTTCGCTGGCTTGTTGGTGCCAGGCCTGACCCGCGGCATCGACCGACGTTGGGTGTTGTTGGGTTTTTCCATGTTGATGGTCGCCTCCAATCTGTTGGTCGCCGTTTCCTCCAGCTTCGCGGTGCTGTTATCGATGCGCATCTTGCTGGGCATTGCCCTTGGCGGGTTCTGGAGCATGGCGGCGGCGGTTGCGATGCGCTTGGTGCCAAGTGCCTTGTTGCCCCGGGCGCTGTCGATCATTTTCAGCGGCATCGCCATCGGCACGGTAGTGGCGGTACCGCTGGGCAGCTATCTGGGCGGGTTGTATGGCTGGCGCAGCGCGTTCTTTGCCGCGGCGGCGGTAGGCATGGTGACCCTGGCTTTCCAGTCGTTCACTTTGCCGCGTCTTGCGCCGCGCCGGCCAGCAAGACTTCGCACCGTTTTCGAGGTGTTGCAGCGCCCTGGCATCGCCATGGGAATGTTCGGTTGTGTGCTGGTGCACAGCGGGCACTTCGCGATGTTTACCTATGTTCGGCCATTCCTTGAAGGGACTACCGGCATCGGCGCGCAAGGGCTGTCACTGATGCTGCTGGGGTTCGGTGTGGCGAACTTCGTCGGCACGCTGTTGGCCGGCAGGCTGCTGGAGCGTCACCCGCTGGCCACTCTGGTGTTGATGCCCGCGCTGGTCGGCGTTGCAGCACTGGCGTTGGTGCTGTTGCCGGCCTCGGTGCCGGGGCAGGCGGTACTGCTGGCGGTCTGGGGCATGGCCTTTGGTGGTGTGCCGGTGGCGTGGTCGAACTGGGTCGCCAGCGCGGTACCTGATCAGGCGGAAAGCGCCGGAGGCATGGTGGTGGCATCTGTGCAGTCAGCCATTGCCACAGGCGCCGCCGCTGGCGGTGCAATGTTCAGCCTCGGTGGCAGCGCAGGCGTATTCGTAGCGGCGGCCGTGCTGATGCTGCTGGCGGCGTTACTGATTGCCCTGCGTGTCCGCGTCCCAGCTGCCCATGACGTTCGCCAGCCCAGACCCGCGTTGCACCTTTGATTCGGTTCGCCAAACCGCCTCGATCCGTCCGTAACCGGGGACGTCGTGTTATCGAGCTGCAGGCGGGGCGAACCGATCCTGTTCTGTTACTGAACTCCCACGCCGCTAATGGGCCAGGTGGACTTGGTCCAACTGGCGCAGAAGCCGGATCCCGAAATCCGGCAGGAATGGGTCAGTGAAGCGGCGGCCAGGAAAATCGATGCGCCGCTTTAGAAGGTTTTCCAAGGCAGGGAAGCCTTTTTTAATCGCAGATAGGTTGCCCTGAGTCTGCCGATGTTCGCCGTTCTAAAGTGCGCACCGTCGCGGTCGATAACTCAGAGTACGCATGGGCTCTATCTCCTCATAACAACACATGCGACGTTCACTGCTAGCGTTTCCCCTTGCCAAAACTATAAATATCCGCAGGTGAAGTCATGAATATCAAGCAGAAGCTGACTTGGGCGTTCGCAGCTATTGCGTGCGTCCCGGTCATCTTGGTCGCCGTTTTGGTAGTGCTGAATTTGCGAGAGGGGGCCCAGGCCAATTTTCTCGACAGCAGCGGTCGTGAGATCCGCCAGATCGACAATGGCATGAAGCAGTTTTTCGACGGCATAAGCCAAAACGTCGACTATGTAGCCAAGGACCCGCGCGTTGTCGCGGCCAAAGACCTCAAGAGCTACGCGGGTGCCGAAGCAGCGCAAATTCCACTTACTCAGGCCAACAAAGAGCTGCTGGCGATATTTGACCAGTTCGCCAAAAGCCATCCGAGCACTGCTTATCTGTCCCTGGGTCTGAGCGACGGCGGCTACGCCAGTTGGCCGGACGACACCAAGCTGAACAACTACGACCCGCGCGTACGTCCCTGGTATAAAGCGGCCATCGCCGCTCCAGGCGCCACTGTGCGCACGGGTGCCTACTATTGGGCGCCGGACGATGTGACGCTGATCGGCACCGTGCGTACTGTCGCCGACGCCAGCGGGAATATCCTGGGAGTGGTGGGCCTTGACGTATCGCTCAAACAGCTCACTGAACTGGTGCGCAACATCAAGCTGGGCGATAGCGGCTACCTGATGCTGGTGGAAGACAACGGAAACGTGCTGGTAGACGCCAGCGACGCGAAGCACAACTTCAAACCTCTGGCCGACCTGGGTCCCAACTACGCCGAACTAGCCAAGAGAGGTGACGGCGTGACCCGGATCGAGATCGATGGCGTGGCTTACATGGCCAACGTGGTCAGTTCCAAAGACCTGGGTTGGCGCTTTATCGGACTGATCAAGCGTGATGAAGTGATGGCCGACGTCAGCCGGCTGACTTGGTTGATCGCCGCCATTGCCGCGGCATTGGCGTTGGTGTTCGCGATAGTAGGCACCAGCTTTGCCAGCGTCATCGTGCGTCCGATTCGCGGCGTGGCCGACGGCTTGCAAGAAATCGCCGAAGGAGAAGGCGATCTGACTCGCCAACTCCAGGTGCAAGGCAAGGACGAAACCGCCAGCCTGGCGGGCTGGTTCAACCAGTTCCTGGGCATGATCGCGCAATTGGTGCAACGCATCGGCAACGCCTCATCGGACCTGCAGACCGCCGCCGCGGATACCAGCGAAGTGGCCAACAACATGAACCAGGCTGCAGGCCGCCAGCGTGAGGCCGTGGAGCTGGTAAGCACTGCGTTCAACGAAATGGTCGCCACTGCCAACGAAGTTGCACGTTCGTGCAGTGCTGCCGCGTCGAGTGCCGACGAAGGCTACCGCGACGTCCATGACGGCCAGCAGCACATCGGCGAAGCCACCGGCAGCGTGCTCAAGCTCAGCGAAGACCTGCAAAAGTCGACCCAGACCATGCAGTTGCTGGAGCAGGACAGCCAGAACATCAACACCATTCTCGACACCATCCGCTCGATTGCCGAGCAGACCAACTTGCTAGCGCTCAATGCGGCGATTGAAGCGGCGCGCGCCGGTGACCAAGGCCGAGGCTTCGCCGTGGTCGCCGACGAAGTCCGCGCCCTGGCTCGCAGGACAGCCGACTCCACCGGAGAGATCGACAGCTTGCTGGGCAATCTCGCCCGCCGCACTCAGGAGGTCACGCAGCAGATGCAAGGCAGCCTGCAAGTGTCCCACGCCAGTGTTGAACGCATCCAGCAGGCGCGTGACAGCTTCGACAAGATCCGTGGCTCGGTGGACTCGATCCGCGACCAGAATACCCAGATCGCCACAGCCGCCGAGGAGCAGCACCAGGTGGCGGAAGAGATCAATCGCCACATCGCGCAGATCCATGCCGATGCCCAACTGGTCGAAGGCTTTGCTCAGTCGTCACAGGCAGGTTCGGGTCGATTGATAGAGATTTCTGGTCAGCTCAAAGGTTTGGTGGGTCGTTTCAAATATTAGTATCCCTACCCGAATGAAAACGGTGAGCGCTCACTGTTTTCATTCGGCCGACATACGCAGGGTTATCGCTTCTACCGTTCCGCTGAAAGCCTCAGGCCGGTCTATCGAATAGCAGGGAGTCCTAGCCCTGGAGACTATCCGGATCCCCGAAAAACATCTGAATCCGCGACCGTAACCACCGCTCACCCGGATCATTATCCTGCGATCCCCGCCAAGCCATATGCAACTCAAACGTACGCGTCGGCAACGGCGGGTCTTCCGCGCGAACGCCGCCAGCCGCCGTCAACGCATCTGCCGTGTAATCCGGCACGGTCGCCACGATGTCAGTGCCTGCCAGCAACGTACTCAACCCATTGAACTGCGGAACGGCTAGCACCACATGACGTTTGCGGCCCAGTTTCTCCAGCTCTTCGTCAATAAAGCCACTGAGGTCGCCAGCAAACGACACCAGCGCATGCGGACGCGCGCAATAGTCATCCAGGCTCAACGGCCCCGGCACGGTATCGGCACGCAGCAGTTTTGGCGCGCTGCGACGCAAGACCTTGCGCTTGGCGTTGGCCGGCAGGTCCGTGGTGTAGCTGACACCAATGGATATTTCGCCGGAGGCCAACAGGCCCGGCATCAATATGTAGTTGACTCGACGGATCACCAGCACGATGCCCGGGGATTCGGCGCGCAGGCGTTTGAGCAGCATTGGCAGCAAAGCGAACTCGACGTCGTCGGACAGGCCGATACGAAACACCGAGGTACTGGTAGCCGGGTCGAATTCGGCGGCACGGCTGACGGCGGTCGAAATCGAATCGAGGGCCGGCGAGAGCAGGGCGAAGATTTCCACCGCGCGGGCGGACGGTTCCATGCTGCGCCCGGTGCGTACAAACAGCGGGTCATCGAACAGGCTGCGCAGGCGCGAGAGCGCCGCACTGATCGCCGGTTGACCGAGAAACAGTTTTTCTGCCGCCCGGGTCACACTGCGTTCGTGCATCAATGTTTCGAATACGATCAACAGGTTCAGGTCGACACGACGCAGGTCATTACGATTCATCTGGAGTCCTGGCAGAGTCATCAAGCTTGACGAGAGCGGCCATATGAGAACAATGGCCGGCATGAATCTTACGGGGAAAGGCTGGTACTCTGCACCGGAAAATTCAGCTTTACTGAGACGGTGGCGACAGTTTTTCATCGTTTTTGCCAATGCCGCCCCTGCTGCGGAATCAATGACAGGCATGTCGACTATTAATAGCCACTGATAGTCTTGGGTTAAAAGCCCAGATAGAGTTCATGGCATTAGAGGTTACTTTGACGAGGTTTGCGATGTCCCGCACGATCCGTTTTCACAAGTTTGGTCCGGCCGAGGTGCTCAAATGCGAAGAGCATGCGGCCGCTCAGCCAGGTCCTGGCGAAGTGCAGGTGCGTGTCGAGGCGATCGGCATCAGCTGGTATGACACCCTCTGGCGTCAGAATCTGGCCTCGTCTCAGGCGCGGCTGCCTGCCGGTCTTGGTCACGAGATGGCCGGTGTGATCACCGCTGTCGGCGACGGTGTCGATGATCTGGCAGTGGGTGACAAGGTCGCCAGCTTTCCGGCCGAGAGTGCGAACGACTACCCGGTCTACGGCGAATCGATCGTGCTGCCGCGTACCGCGCTGACCCGTTATCCGGATGTGCTCAGCCCGATTGAAGCCAGCGTGCATTACACACCGCTGTTGATCGCCTACTTTGCCTACGCCGATCTGGCACGGGTCAAGCCGGGCCAGTTCGCTCTGGTGACTGACGCCAGTCACTGCGCCGGCCCTTCGTTTGTCCAGTTGGGCAAAGCCATGGGGGTACGGGTGATTGCCGCCACCAAGGAGGCGGAGGAACGCGAGTACCTGCTGTCCCTCGGCGCCGAAAAGGTGATTGTCACCGAAGAGGAAGATCTGTTGATGCGAATCAACAAGATCACTGACAACCGCGGTGTCGACGTAGTTTTCGACGGTCTCGGCGGCCCACAGATGTCACTGCTGGGTGATGTGCTGGCGCCGCGTGGCAGCCTGGTGTTGTACGGCCTGCAGGGTGGCAATCAGACACCGTTCCCGGCCTGTGCGGCGTTCCAGAAGAATATTCAGTTCTTCGTGCACTGCATTGGTAACTTCACCGGCAAGCCGGAGCTGGGCATCACTCAGGATCACGTCGCGCTGCAACGTGCCCTGCGTGATATCAACCAGTTGACCGCTGATCGCGTGTTGGTGCCGCTGAAAACGCGTGTATTCCCGTTCAACGAGTTCGTCGAGGCTCACCGCTACATGGACGAATGCCCATGCCGCGAGCGTGTCGCGCTTCAAGTCGAACCTGCGTAAGTCTGCTCGTCAGAGTCCGTGGTTCCACGGACTCTTCTGCATTTATTCCTTTCGAAAAACAGATCCCCGCGGGTGCTGCATCCGCGGTCGTGCAGCAACTGAACTGGTTTTTGCCCGCGATCTGTATCTTCTAATCACACTTTAAGCCCTGATAATTGAATGATTACTTTCATCTCAAGGAATGAGTCATGGCTGTGCATTCAATTTGCCCCGAGCAATATCATTCGGCTAGCTTTTCTGGTCGTGCCAATTTTTGTTTAATTGCTGTAGGGCCCTTCGGAAACCACATCTCTTTTTCTTGTACTCATTTTCCGTGGGATGCTGTGGGAAGTTTCCTAGGAATATTTAACGTTAAAATAAACCTATAAAAAACAGTAAGTTAAAGTTGTGTTGCGGGCGACTTGCGGATTTCCGATGCTCAAGTGTTTCAAATAACTACAAATTTGTAAGTGTTAGCATCTGAGCGTCTATTACTTATTGATGAATTGTCGCGAAGCAGGCGTTTGAACTGCTGCGGCAGGAATCTTTTTATACCGGGTAAATACCGATGAGCACGATCCATGATCAGGCAATGAACTATGTCTACCAGCAAGTATTGCAACGTTTGCTGAGTTTCTTCTCTCGCGCCGAGCGCACGGCCTTGCAGCTGCTGATTCAGCGACTGGTCGTGGCCGCTGGCGGCATGGATAACATTGGTCACTTCAAAGTGCTGGTAAACCAGTCCGGATCGCGTGACAGCTGCTACACACTGGCACTGCTGCGGGCGGCGCAATTGAGCCTCGCCGTGCGTGCCCCGGCGACCTTCCAGCTGCGCGTGGCGACCTTGCGCTGGAACGGTGACAGCGCAATGGCATTGCAAAACATACACCGCAGCTACGCCGCGCTGTTTCTCTACGATGATCCTCGGGTCGAATTGTTGATGGTCGATCACCGCGAGGTATTGCCGTTCGATTATCAGGCGCCGATCTGTGACGGCGGGCGTGAAGCCAACCGGATCAATCTGCTGCTGATCGCACATCGACGAACCTTCAGTGAAACACTCGAGTTGTGGGATGACGCTTATCTCGCCACCGCCGAGTACTACGGCCAGATTGCCCGCTGGAACAATGGCGTCGATGCAATGATCGGTGCTGAATCGCCGCGTCGGCAGCAGCACTTCATGAGTGGCTTGAGTCGCGCGCTGCAAAAAGCGGCAATTTCCGGGCCGCTGGCCAGTACCGCCGGTTTTGAGGTGCTGTTCCCGTTACTCGACGGGCTGGGCGGAAATTTCTACCGTGAGTTCTACGCCGACGAAGAACAGATAACCTGGCGCCCCGAAGGTCAGTACGAGGCCTGTCGGCGCACCGGCTTCGTCAATATCAACGACATGATCGTCGGTAAACTTGAAGAACGCTGGCCCTTGCTCACTGAGTTCCTTGGTTTCCAGGCCGACGATCTGACGCTGTATCAAAGTGATGATGAGTACGCGGACCCCTTGGTCGCCGCACACTTGCGCGGTCTGCAGGCGCAGATCATTGAGGGCCGAACCTATGAGGCCGGCGTCAGCGAGCATCTGCAGAGCACCTTGCTGGAGATGCGCCGCAAGCAGGTGCCCGAGCCGGTGTGCGAGCAACTGCTCGCCAGTTTCGGTGATCTGAATGATCCCGAACATTTGCGCGCACAGTCACAAGCATGGCTATTGGCCAATTTCGATCTGAACGAAGTCCAGCTGACCTGCCTTTTGTTTGCACCGTTCATTGATCATGGGGCCGGTCTCGAACAGTTTTTGCGCCATTGCCACCCGGGCATGCTGGTGGCATTGCCGGATCTGCACCGGGCTATGCAGGGCCAGCATGCGCCGGAGCAGGTGCTGAAATGGATGACCGAGGTCAGTGGGTTGCCAGTCAGCTTGATTGTGCGGCTCTACGCCATGGGGCCGATGCCGGCCGTCTGCGCAACGCCTTCGTTAGAAGACGATCTGCGTGCAGCGGCTGCAGCGCCTGACGTCGATCGGTCGGCGGAAGGCTGATCGTGAGCGATTGTCGAGGATATGAATCGATGCCCGTGGAGGCGGGGTCGTGAAAGCGACGCGGGAAACCGACTTCGTTTATCAGGCGGTTTATCGGTATCTGACGCAACTGATCAGTGAAGTAGGCAGAAACTCGGCAGTGCGCTTGCCCTCATTGCGGCAGTTGGCGGAGCGCTTGAATGTGTCGATCTCGACGGTGCAATACGCTTACTCGCTGCTGGAAAAGGAAGGTCGGGTCTATTCGATAGCCAAGTCCGGGTATTACGCACAAGCGTTGCCGACTGTGGACCTGCTCGGCAACGGCAGTGATTTGCTTGAAACTGTTTACATCAATGCCAGGCGTCCGGGCATGTGCGTGTTAAGCGCCGACGATCCGGCGTCGTTGCAACCGCTGGACAGTCCATTGCTGATGCTCGAGCGCGAATTGTTGCGCCAGTATCCGCGCCAGTCCCAATGGCTGGTGCAACCGTGTGGCGACCTGGAGTTGCGCACCGTGCTCGCAGCTCGCTACACCTCGTCGACGGTGAATAGCTGGCAGGCGGATGACGTTTACATCGGCGCCGATTTGCGCGGAGTGCTGGAGATACTGATATCGGTGCTCGAGTTGCGCCGAACCACCGTGGTGGTCGAATCACCGTGTGACTGGGTGATCCTGCGCCTGCTGGAAGCTGCCGGTGTGCGCGTTATCGAGTTACCGATGCTGACCGAAGGCGTGATCGATCTGCAACAGCTGGAGTCACTGCTGAGAAGCGAGCCGGTGCGCCTGGTGCTTTTGTCCGCCGTGCTGAGCATGCCTCGAGGCAGCCTGATGCCTGTTGCCACTCGACAGGCGATTGCGCATCTGCTCGGCAGTCACGGCATCTGGGTGCTGGAAAACGACTGTTACAGCGAACTCGATGAGAGTGGCGACGCGCAGCGTCTGCGCGATTGGCTGGACCCTGATCGTTTGCTGGTGTTTTCCACGTTCGAGAAATTCATCGGCGCCGAAGCGCCTTTCGGTTTTGTCCTGTCGCGCCATTGGCGTAGCGAACTGCAGCGCCATTTTCTGTTGCGCGCGTTCCGCTTGTCGCCGATCCGCCAGAAGGCAGTTGCCAGGTTGCTGGGCGGCGGTCGGCTGGACCAGCATTTGGCGATTCTGCGGCGGATGCTCAAGGAGCGGCGGACGCAGTTGATTCAGTTGTTGCGCGAGCGTGGCGATGCGTTGCAGATTGTCGAGCCGCAGGGTGGGGCGACGGTCTGGGTGCGTTCGCTGCGACCGGTGGACATGGGCAATGTGTTCCAGCGCCTGCTCAGGCAGCAAATCATCATTGCGCCGGGCGAGTTGTTCAGCCTCCAGGGCCTGCATGCGCACCATCTACGCTTGAGCCCGCTGGAGCATGGTGATCATGACTTGGCCAGCGTCGTCGGACTGCTGGGTGACGCCTTGCGTCTGGCACCTGGAGATTAACGTTAAAAAACATCGGGAGATGGCCGGATACATCTCATCGCACTGCGGTCAAACTGCCAGTAAACTGCGCTGTATTCTCGAACCACTCTATTTCAGAGGTTTTGCATGACTCTCAGTCCTTTTGCGGGCAAACCGGCACCGGCAGAATTGTTGGTCGACATCCCGCGACTGGTAACGGCTTATTACACGGGCCAGCCGGACGCCTCGATTTCCACACAGCGTGTGGCATTCGGTACCTCCGGGCACCGGGGCAGCTCCTTCGATTTGAGTTTCAACGAATGGCACGTTCTGGCCATCAGCCAGGCGATCTGCCTGTATCGCGAAGCACAAGGGATCACCGGGCCATTGTTTGTCGGCATCGACACTCACGCACTGTCGACTCCAGCCGGGGCGAGCGCGCTTGAAGTGCTGGCGGCGAACGGTGTGACCGTCATGATCGCCGAAGGCGATGAGTACACGCCGACACCGGCGATTTCCCATGCGATTCTCTGCTACAACCGTGGTCGCACCTCGGGGCTGGCTGACGGCGTGGTCATCACGCCTTCGCACAACCCGCCACAAAGCGGCGGCTACAAATACAACCCGACCAATGGCGGCCCGGCCGACACCCACATCACCAAATGGATCGAAGCCAAGGCCAACGAACTGCTGGCCAACAAACTGGCAGGCGTGAAGCGCATCAGCTACGAGCAAGCACTGAAGGCCAGCACGACCCATCGTCACGATTACCTGAACACCTACGTCGCCGACCTGATCAACGTGATCGATTTCGACGTCATTCGGGATGCCAAGCTGCGTCTGGGTGTCGATCCACTGGGTGGTGCAGGGGTGCGTTACTGGTCGGCCATCGCTGAGCATTACCGTCTTGATCTCGACGTGGTCAACAAAGCAGTCGACGCGACTTTCCGTTTCATGACCGTCGACTGGGATGGTCAGATCCGCATGGACCCATCGTCCAGCCACGCCATGCAGGGTTTGATCGGCCTCAAACAACGTTTCGACGTCGCTTTTGCTTGTGACCCCGATCATGACCGCCACGGTATCGTGACGCCGTCCGGTGGTTTGCTGGCACCGAACAGCTATTTGGCCGTGTCCATCGACTATCTGTTTCAGAACCGTCCGCAATGGCGCGCTGATGCCGCCGTGGGTAAAACCGTGGTCAGCAGCGGCTTGATCGATCGGGTGGCCAAGCGTTTGGGCCGTCGCCTGTACGAAGTGCCGGTCGGCTTCAAATGGTTTGCCGAAGGCTTGTTCGACGGTTCGTTGGGTTTTGGCGGGGAGGAGAGTGCCGGCGCATCGTTCCTGCGCAAGGACGGCGGCGTGTGGAGTACCGACAAGGACGGTCTGATTCCGGCTTTGCTTGCTGCCGAAATGACCGCGCGTACCGGCCGCGACCCGAGCCAGGCCTACAAGGCATTGACCGATGAGCTGGGCGAGCCGTTCTCGGTGCGCGTCGACGCCAAGGCCAATCCGGAGCAGAAAGCGCTGCTGAGCAAGCTGTCGCCAGCGCAGGTCACTTCGACCGAATTGGCGGGCGAGAAAATCCAGAGCATCCTCAGTCACGCACCGGGCAACGATCAGGCGATTGGCGGCCTGAAAGTCATGACCGAAAACGGCTGGTTCGCCGCACGTCCGTCGGGCACTGAGGACATCTACAAGATTTACGCTGAAAGCTTCATCAGCGACGACCACCTCAAGCAACTGGTGGTTGAAGCGCAGACGTTGGTAGACGGCGCGATTTCCGGCAAATGATCTGAAAGCGGCACCTGCAAAAAGGGCGACTTCTAAGTCGCCCTTTTTTTGTCCGCGATTTATGCCAAATCCACCAGCACAATTTCGCTGTCTTCAAGCGCCGTGACGGTCAGCACCCGTTCATGCGCCACCGCGACGCCGTCCCGAGCTTGTGCGCGCAAACCATTGACTTCGATCACCCCTGTGGCAGGGACCAGATAAGCCCGGCGACCTTCATCCAAAAGATATTCCGCGGTTTCCCCGGCCTTGATATTGGCTGCAACCAGGCGCGCATCCGCACGAATGCGCAGGCTTTGGTCGTCGCCTTCCTTGCCGCTGGCCAGTGTCACAAAGCCTTCGCGCTGACCTTTCGGGAACGGTTTCGCTCCCCATGACGGTGGCGCGCCGGTTTCAGTGGGCAAAATCCAGATCTGAAAGATCTTGGTGTCCTGCGCTTCCAGGTTGTATTCGCTGTGCGCAATGCCGGTGCCTGCGCTCATCACTTGCACGTCGCCAGCCTCGGTGCGGCCCTTGTTGCCGAGGTTGTCCTGGTGGGTGATTGCACCTTCGCGTACGTAGGTGATGATTTCCATGTCGCGGTGTGGGTGTTGCGGGAAGCCCGTGCCCGCCGCGATCACATCGTCGTTCCACACCCGCAGGTTGCCCCAGCTCATGCGCTGCGGGTCGTAGTACTCGGCAAACGAAAAGTGGTGATGGGCATCCAGCCAGCCGTGATGGGCGCCGCCCAGCGAGCTGAAAGGTCTGAGTTCAAGCATGATCGTCTCCTCAAAAGGTTCGTCAGGGGGCGCACGGTCAGCACCCATTGCGAATCCGGTGGTGTATGACGGCGATCATCTATCAGGCAAACATCGATAAAAAGCGTAAAAAATGCGGCATGACCATCGAATTAGCTGATTGATCAAAGGCTCGAAATCGTCTCGGTACACCTTCAATTCATCGCCTAAGCCAATGACCTGTAAGCATTTCGCTAGAACTCACGGGCAAATAAAGCCACCATAGCCCCCAACAGCCTCAGCCCTGGAGTCCGTCAGCGTGGCGCAACACACCCCCGATCTTCCTCCCGAACTTCGCCCTTTGGCCGAGATGCCCTGGTTCAAGCGCCTCGCCGCGCGCTTTTTTGGCCATGGCTTGACCCGTCTGCGCGCACAACACCGGGCGTCGTGGCTGCATGGTCAGGCAGATGGATTTCGCAGCGGTCACACCGCCGGCGTTGAATACGGCTTTAAAGAAGGCAAGCTTGAGGGGCTGGAAGAAGGGCGGCAGGTGCTGCTGATCCGCGACAGCCGCAACACTGAGCATCGTCCGCCGAACGTCGACAACCATCTGTTCGATGACTGGCGCCTGCCGCTGACCGCCGAATTGAAGAAGCGCATGAAGGCCGACGTTGCGCGATTGCTGCCCGAGCACGCCCAGCCGAGCGCTGCACAGTGGAAGATGATTTTCAGCGACACGCCGTCAACCTCCGTGGTCGCTGGCGCGGGGGCCGGCAAGTCGACGACGTTGGTGCTGCGTATCCTGCTGCTTACGCACTACCTCGGTTTTGAACTTGACTCGATGACCGTGGTGACGTTCACCCGCGAATCACGCAAGGATTTCATCCATAAATTGACCGAGCTGTTCGCGCTCTGGGGCCATGCCCTGAGCTTGAAACAGGCGCGGGAACTGGTGCGCACCTTCCATTCGCGCATCTTGCCGATGGTGCGTAGCCTACCGGGCTTTGAGCGTTTGCAGGCTTTCGAGAACCTGAGCAACCGAGCACAGGGCGCAGACGAGGAGGTCGACAGCAATCCGTTCGACCTGCGAATCAACGACGCTCAGCGCCAGCAACTCAATGCCTGCTATTACCGTTTGTTTAACGACGATGAGCGTTTCCGCCAATTGATTCAGCCGTTGTCCCGCGCCGGATTGCAGCTCAAGGAGTTGGAGCGCGATCACCCCGATGTGCAGAAGCGCATGGCCGTGACCGAACTCGCGTCCCGGCGCGATGACGAACTGTGCGACGCCATCGAGGATCTGTGGTTTCGCGCCGGCGCCTGGCCGATCAAAGGCATCGAACCGAATCGCCAGGTCTTCGACATCAACGGCTCGACCTTTCATTGCCATGGCTATGTGCCGAGTCTGGATGCCTGGGTTGTGCTCGGGTTCGATCCGCGAGAAAACCCACAAGTGTGCCGACCGAACGCCAAGCTCAGTGTGCGCGCAGAGTGGGCGGTGAAGCGCACCCTGTTTCAAGCTTTCTGTCGTAAGCCATTGATTTGGCTGGATAACTACGATTCGGCGAAGCGCGTTCTGGCCACTTTGGCTGGCGACGCGAGCGCAGGTCCGGGCTTCGATTACAAGGTCAAGGGCGAGTTGGCTTCCGCGCCGTTGCTTGATTGTTTTGTCGCTGCCGCAGGGTTCATCGAGAACCTCGGCCTGGACGTGCCCGACGCGGTCGGACGCATGAGTTTCGCCAAGGATGACCCGGACCGGTATTTCTTCGAGGCGCTGAGCCTGTTCTGGCGGGCATTCGAGGATCACTTGCTCGACCAGAAGCCGCCAGTAATGACCTATAACCGCATGTTCGCGCTGTTCAGCGAACACTCGCCGGAAAACCTCAAACTGCTCGGCGATGCGCTGCTGCGGCCGATGGCGCACCTGATGATCGATGAATTTCAGGACGTATCGCCGCAGATCGTTTCATGGATTCGTGCCAGTCTCAGAGAAATCCGCAGTCGTGGTCCGGCCATGCATGTCGGTCGCTGCGCACAGCGCTCCTCGTTATTGTGCGTGGGCGATGACTGGCAGTCGATTTACGGCTGGCGCGGCAGTTCGCCGAGTTACTTCATGGAGTTCAACAAGGAATTCCCGTCACCCAGCACCACGCGGGTGATGCTAAGCGATAACTATCGCAGCCATCAGCACATCATTGATGCGGCAGAGCATATCGTTCGCGCGGCGCCGGCGATTGCTGGCAAGAAAGCCAAAGCCAGTGGCGCAGCCAAGCCGCTGCAACCGGTCAACGTGCTGGAGCGCGATGATCAAGCGCTGGGGCAGCGACTGGCCGAGCACTATCGACAGGGCCATTCGATCTTGATGCTTTATCGAAAAAGCAGCGATAAGTCATTGATTGAAGAGCATATTCAGGCTGTAGTTAATGTTGAGTCGAGCTTGCCGTACGAAGCACGACGGCTGAAACAACTGAC
Organism: Pseudomonas sp.; assembly: GCF_049300855.1. GTDB lineage: Bacteria > Pseudomonadota > Gammaproteobacteria > Pseudomonadales > Pseudomonadaceae > Aquipseudomonas. Next base: position 320,605 of record NZ_JBAQKH010000029.1, read on the forward strand.
CTACCACAGCGCCAAAGGCTTGCAGGCCGACGCGGTGTTTCTGCTCGGCGATTGCCAGCACCTGACCAGTTCGCCGTACAAGAATCAGGTCTATCGCATGGCCGGATTGGGCAAAAGCGGCGACAGCGAACCCTACGACAGTGCACAAAAGGACGAAATACTGCGCCTGGCCTACGTCGGCATCACCCGGGCGGTCAGCCATTGTTACTGGTATGTCGAGCCGCAAGATGCGCAAGCGGTAAACATGCCACGGGCATCCGAACGGGTCGCCAAGGGTAAGCCGTTTTTCGTTGATCACCGTGCGGAAAAACAACCTGCCTGAGTACAAAAAAGCCCGCATCAATGCGGGCTTTTTGTTTTTAATCAATAGGTTATGCGTAACTCCTGAGAGACTCCGGAGGTACAAAAGCTTCCAGCTCGTCCTCCACAGCCTCGATAATTCGCTCGACATCGGCCGCATTCATCACCGTCGCGCACGGGATGCCGGCAATCGCGATCATGGTTTCGCCACTGGCGCGATCAAACAGACGGGCAATCATGCTGCCCGGCGCGTCCATCGTCGCCTCGAAACCCATGGGATGAAAATGCCAGCGCATCAGCTGGCATGCATTGGGGAACGTGACTTTGCTTGACCCTTTATTCATGTGTTGCCCGCCTTCTTCATCGAGCGCTTCCGTTTGCTCATGTTAGGTGGGAAGAGCCTTCATTGGCTCAACCGGTGACTGCCATTAAAAGTAGCATCCCGGTGTGAAATCCCTGTGAGATTTTTCAGTTCTTTTTGCGATTGCTTCGCATTTTTTGATGTAAGTCACGGCCTACGCAAACGTCGCCAGAATGCCACTACGGATTAGTCATTGAAGCCGGTGCCGAACTTGGGCAAGCTCGATTCTTTTTCGCCGAGCCCCTTATGCACGCCGACGACGACGGCCCCGAACAGACTCCGGCCACCGCTGCCACGGTCATGCGCTATCACTTGAGCTGGAAGCACCGCGATCTGGACAGCGTCATGGCGCTGTATCACCCGGACATCCAGTACAACGATTTCTTCCAGAACCGCGTGCTCGGCCTCGACGAATTGCGTGAGTACGTGCGCGTCAGCATGCCGCGAGAATCCGACGAGTTGCTTGAGCATTGCGACCGAATTCGGATCGACGGCAATACCGCGTTCATTCAATACGAAGTGACCTTGCGCGGTGGTGAAGGGCTGGTGTCGTTCCGCTCCAGTGAGGCGATCACGGTCAAGGACGGGCTGATCTGGCGCGTCAACGAATACGCTTCGCTGGTGCGCACGCAGAGCGAGGGCAGCAAAACGCCGAGCCAGCGCCCGGCAGTCAGTCGTCTGGGCCTGTCGCCGCGCCAGTTGAGCTTCATGGCTGACGATCTGCAGCAATACTTCGAGCGGCAGCAGCCGTACCTCGATCCCGAACTCGACCTTCAGCGCGTGGCGAAGGAGTGCGGCTACAGCCGCAACCAGATTTCCTACCTGTTGAACCAGGTGCTGGGGCAGCGCTTCTATCGCTACGTCAATCAGGCGCGCCTGCAACATTTGCTGCGCGCGCTGGAAAACGCCGTGCCACCAGTGCGCATCGATGAGCTGGCCTTCGCTGCCGGGTTCAATTCGTTGTCGGCGTTCTACAGCTGTTTCCGGCAGCACACCGGCCAGTCACCCAAGGCTTACGTTAAACAAATTTCTTTGCGGACACGCGCGCAAGACTTCTCCTGAGCCTGCGCACTAGGATCGACGCCATCGAAGAATTTCAGTGGCGGAGTCTTGCATGCCGGCGTGGCGCACTATCAGTTTGTGGATGGATCAACTCGACGAGCCGCTGACCGCGCGGCCTGAGTTGCAGCGAGACCTGGACGTCGACGTGGCCATCATTGGCGCCGGTTACACCGGGCTGTGGACCGCGTATTACCTGAAGAAACTCGCCCCCGGTCTGGATATCGCCATTATCGAGGCGCAAACCGCCGGTTTCGGCGCCTCTGGCCGCAACGGTGGCTGGCTGATGGGCAATCTGCTCGGCGAAGATCGTCTGCTGGCCGGGTTGTCGCCGGAGCAGCGCCGCGCGTCGTTCGATCTGCTGCACAGCATTCCGGATGAAGTGGAAATCGTCCTTGAACGTGAAGGCATCGACTGCGATTACCGCAAGGGCGGCGTGCTGTATTGCGCGGCACGTTACCCGGAGCAGGAAGCGACGCTGCGTGAATATCTGGCCAAGCTGCACGCCCAAGGCCTGACCGACGACGATTACCGCTGGCTCAGCCCCGAACAACTCGCGCAGCAGATCCGCGTCGCCAAGCCTTATGGCGGGATTTACGCACCTCATGTGGCGACTATCCATCCGGCGAAACTGGTACGCGGCCTCGCGCGAACCGTGCAAAACATGGGCGTGAAGATTTACGAAAACAGCCCGGTCACCCATTGGCAATCGGGCAGCCTGCGCACGGCCAAGGCCAGTGTGCGCAGTCGCTGGATCGTGCCGGCCGTCGAGGGTTATTCGGTGACGTTGCCGCCACTGGGCCGCTATCAGTTACCGGTGCAGAGCCTGATCGTTGCCACCGAGCCCTTGTCCGCCGCGACCTGGGACGAGATTGGCCTCAACCGTGGACAAGCCTTCAGCGAATTCAGCCGCCAGGTCACTTACGGCCAGCGTAGCGCGGATAACCGCCTGATCTTCGGCGCACGTGGCGGTTATCAATTTGCCGGCAAGCTGCGCCACAACTTCGATCTGACTCGCGATGAAGTCGAGTTGCGTCGCTACCTGTTCGGCGAACTGTTCCCGCAATTGAAGAACGTGCAGATCACTCACGCCTGGGGCGGCAATCTCGGCATGTCCCGGCATTTCAAGCCGCACATGCTCTGCGACCGCGCCAATGGCATCGCGCTGTCCGGCGGTTATGGCGGCGAGGGCGTCGGTGCGAGCAATCTCGGCGGCCGGACCCTCGCGGACCTGATTCTTGAGCGCGACAGTGAATTGACTCAGCAACCGTGGGTGCTGCCGGACGGCGGCATTCATGCGCTGCGCGCCTGGGAGCCGGAGCCATGTCGCTGGCTCGGCTACAACGCGATCATCAAAAGCTTTGTCCATGAAGACCAGACCCTGGCCAATCCGGCGACTGCGCCATGGCGGCGCAAACTCGCCAGCCAGGTGGCGGGTTTCATGGAAGGTTTCATGCACTAAACGCCGATTGACTTCAAGAAAGCCCAAAAGACAGGTCAGACCATGAGCATTACCCAGTTTAAAAACACTGCAACCCTGCAACTGGATGAGTCCAACCCGGTGGCCGTGCCCCTCGGCGAACCGGTGGCGATCGCTTCGACCACCAGCGTCGAGCGCGACGACGGCGTCGAAACCGGCGTCTGGGAATGCACGCCGGGGCGCTGGCGCCGGCAGATCACCGCGCAAGAGTTCTGCCATTTCATCTCCGGGCGTTGCACGTTCACCCCCGACGGTGGCGGCGAAACCCTGCACATACAAGGTGGCGACGCACTGATGTTGCCGGCCAACACGCTCGGGATCTGGGATATCCAGGAAACCGTGCGCAAGAGCTACGTGCTGATTTTCTGATTGTTTGATCCTTTGATTGCCTGCCAACAAAAAAGAAAACCCACACAGGAATCGATCCATGATCCGCAAGACCCTCGCTCTGGCACCGCTGATGCTCGCCGTTTCCCTTGCTCAGGCAGCGGAAACGGTCAAGGTTTACAACTGGTCCGACTACATCGCACCGGACACCACGAAGAACTTCGAGAAAGAAACCGGCGTCGGTGTCACCTATGACGTCTACGACAGCAACGAAACCCTCGACGGCAAGTTGATGACCGGCAAATCCGGTTATGACGTGGTGTTCCCGTCCAACCACTTCATGGCCAGGCAGATTCAGGGCGGGGCGCTGAAGAAGCTCGACAAGAGCCAATTGCCGAACTGGAAAAACCTCAATCCGGTGCTGCTCAAAGCGCTGCAAACCAACGATCCGGGTAACGAGCACGGCTTCCCGTACCTGTGGGGCAGCACCGGCATCGGCTACAACATCGCCAAGGTCAAAGCGGTGCTGGGCGACAACGCGCCGGTGGATTCCTGGGACCTGATCTTCAAGCCCGAGTACATGGAAAAGCTGCAGAAGTGCGGCGTGGCGATCCTCGACAACGGCCCGGAATTACTGCCGGCGGCGCTCAACTATCTGGGCCTGCCGCACCACAGCAAAAATCCCGAGGACTATAAGAAAGCCGAAGCGCTGTTGATGAAAGTGCGGCCGTACGTCAGCTACTTCCACTCCTCGAAATACACCAGCGACCTTGCCAACGGCGATATCTGCGTGGCGGTTGGTTTCTCCGGCGACATTCTGCAAGCCGAGAATCGCGCCAAGGAAGCCAAGAACGGTGTCGACATTGGCTACAACATTCCCAAGGAAGGCGCAGCCATCTGGTTCGACATGGTCGCCATGCCCGCCGATGCGCCGGACGAGAAGGCCGGTTACGCCTTCATGAACTACCTGCTGCGCCCGGACGTGATGGCCGGCATCAGTAACTACGTGCACTACGCCAACGGTAACGAGCAGGCGGACAGCCTGATCGACCCGGCGATCAAGAACGACACCAAGGTGTATCCGAGCCCGGAGATGATGGGCAAGTTGTTTGCGCTGGAGGCGATGCCGCTCAACATTGACCGGATCCGCACCCGTGTGTGGAACAAGATCCGCACCGGTAGCTGATCACCCAGGCATACATAAATCACCCCTGTGGGAGCGAGCTTGCTAGCGAAGGCGAAGTGTCATTCAGCATCAATGGTGAGTGACTAGAAGCCTTCGCGAGCAAGCTCGCTCCCACATTGGGTTTTCAGTGTTTTAGAAAGTGATATCAATACACTGGCATTGCACTAATAAAGTGCAGCAAAGTGAGACGCGTCTAACAAAAAACAACTTACCGATATTTAATATTTAAATAGAAAATCGTCAGACAATTAGGCAAAAGCACCACAACTAAAACATTCTTTCGACCCCGCGCGCTTTGTTTACGGCAGTTTTGCGAAACAGTCCGATTTGATCTCAAAAAAATCCTTTACGGCAGATTTCAAATTGTGTCAGGTTTCTTACGCCTTCATTGGGCGAGTGATAGGACGATCTCGCCAGAGAACGTCCTGTCGGACAAAAACTGTTCCATTGCTAAACAAGGAAGTGTGTTTATGTCGAAAGTTAAAGCTAATGCTATTGATACCGCCGAACAGGCTTTTTTGCTGTCCGCAGCGCCACAATCCCTGGCTGCGGCCAGCTCGGCGTATAACCAGATCAATAGCTTCAGCCATCAATACGATCGTGGCGGCAACCTCACGGTCAATGGCAAACCCTCCTTCTCGGTCGACCAGGCCGCCACCCAGTTACTGCGCGATGGCGCGCACTGGAACGACCTTGATCACAGCGGCAAAATCGAACTGACCTACACCTTTCTGACCGCCAAAACCGCCAACTTCAGCGGCCTGGGTGTCACCGGGTTCAGTCAGTTCAGTTCCCTGCAGAAGGCTCAGGCCGTGCTCGCCATGCAATCCTGGGCCGATGTCGCCAATGTAACGTTTACCGAAGCTGCCAGAGGTGGCGATGGTCACATGACCTTCGGCAACTACAGCGGCGGCCAGGAAGGGGCAGCAGCGTTTGCGTTCCTGCCAGGCACCGAGCCTGGCTACGACGGTCAGTCCTGGTACCTGACCGGCAGTGGCTACGACGTCAACAAAACCCCGGGCCTGAGCAATTACGGGCGTCAAACCCTGACGCACGAAATCGGTCACACCCTGGGCTTGTCTCACCCTGGTGATTACAACGCCGGCGAAGGCAACCCGACTTACAAGGATGCTTCCTACGGGCAAGACACCCGCGGTTACAGCCTTATGAGCTACTGGAGCGAAAGCAACACCAACCAGAACTTCAGCAAGGGCGGCGTAGAAGCCTATGCTTCCGGCCCGTTGATGGACGACATCGCCGCCATCCAGAAGCTCTACGGCGCCAACACCACCACCCGTACCGGTGACACCACCTACGGTTTCAATTCCAACACTGGCCGCGATTTCCTCAGCGCTTCGTCGTCGAGTGACAAAGTGGTGTTCTCGGTGTGGGATGCCGGCGGCAAGGATACTCTGGACTTCTCGGGCTTCACCCAGAACCAGAAGATCAACCTCAATGACGCCTCGTTCTCCGACGTTGGCGGCCTGGTGGGCAACGTGTCCATTGCCAAAGGCGCGATCATCGAGAACGCCATTGGCGGTTCGGGCAACGACCTGCTGATCGGTAACAGCGTGGCCAACGAGCTCAAGGGCGGTGCCGGCAACGACATCCTCTACGGCGCGGGCGGTGCCGACAAGCTGTGGGGCGGCGCGGGTTCGGACACCTTCGTGTTCGCTGCCAGCTCGGACTCCAAGCCAGGTGCGATCGATCAGATACTCGATTTCGTCAGCGGCCTCGACAAAATCGATCTGACCGGTATCACCAACGGTGCGGGCCTGCACTTCGTCAGCAGCTTCACCGGTGCTGCCGGCGACGCCATCCTGACCTCGTCGGGCGGCAACAGCCTGCTGTCGGTGGACTTCTCCGGGCACGGCGTGGCTGATTTCCAGGTCAGCACCGTTGGCCAGGCCGCGACCAGCGACATCGTGGCGTGATGTAGCAGTGGAAAGCGGCGTGTGATGCGCCGCTTTCTTTACTTGCATCGGTCGAATCGGTAGGCAAGGCTACGCGCCGGAGCGAAAATTCCCATGATCAATAAAGCTTTTACCTACACGGTAGCGGCGTGGCTTTCGGCGGCGCTCATGATGATTTCAGGAGAAACCAGTATGGCAAGCAGCCTCAGACTTGAAGAACCCTCGGTATTTGCCGGGCCCTGGCAGGCCACCTTGTCGACCCGGGATGACGACGCACAAGCGCAAAAGCAGCAGGACAAACCCTCCAACACTTGCTCCTTGGAATTAAAAGTAAACAAGACCTTGGGAGAGGGCGCCGACTGCCTCGGCGCGTGGCTTGAAGAAACCCCGATCGGCTGGTTTCCCGATCCCGATGGCCTGTCGATCACCGGCAAGGAAGGCTCAAGAATCCAGTTTTTCAGCCGACAACGTGATGGGTTTTATCTGACGACTTTGAAGTCGGGGCTGGTGATTACACTTGAGCGTGCTGCGCAATAGTCTTGATCATCCAGCGAACGACACAGTTTTAATATAAAGCGACACGCGGTGGTTATAAGCAGACAGGATCGATTGCAACTGCACCGCCTTAAATTGCGGAAGTTGTTATGAAAGTGTAAGCAGCCACTTGAAAAGAAAATGCCGACTGTGCGCGGATAACTAATTGCAGTCTTGCCAAAGATTGGCGAGAGATATCTTTCAGGAATAATCAATGAAGATGGCGAAGGCCCCAGCCACCGCTCCCTTATTCAAGGCATTGGGTGACTATAAAAGTATCCTGATCAGCGTCGGTTGCTTTACCGCACTGATTAACGTGCTGATGCTGGTGCCCTCCATCTATATGCTCCAGGTCTATGACCGGGTGCTGTCGTCGCAGAACGAAACGACCCTGGCGATGCTGTCGCTGATGGTCGTAGGCTTTTTTGCCTTCATCGGTCTGCTGGAGGTGATCCGCAGCTTTATCGTCATCCGCATCGGCAGCCAGTTGGAGCGCCGCTTCAACCTGCGTGTCTATCAAGCGGCGTTCGAGCGCAACCTGTTCAAGGGCGAGGGTAACGCCGGGCAATCGCTGGGCGATCTGACGCACATCCGCCAATTTGTCACCGGGCCTGCGCTGTTCGCGTTTTTCGATGCGCCGTGGTTCCCGGTTTATCTGTTTGTGATTTACCTGTTCAACGTCTGGCTCGGCGTGCTCGCTACCGCGGGTGCACTGCTGCTGATCGCGCTGGCGTGCCTCAACGAATACATGACCAAGAAACCGCTGGGCGATGCCGCGGGCTTTTCGCAGAAATCCAGCCAGTTGGCCACCAGCCACCTGCACAACGCCGAAACCATTCAGGCGATGGGCATGCTCGGCTCGCTGCGCAAGCGCTGGTTCCAGGTGCACTCGCGCTTCCTCGGCCTGCAAAATCAGGCCAGCGATACCGGCGCGGTGATCAGTTCGTTGAGTAAAACCCTGCGCCTGTGCCTGCAATCGCTGGTGCTGGGCCTTGGCGCATTGCTGGTGATCAAGGGCGACATGACCGCCGGGATGATGATCGCAGGTTCGATCCTGATGGGCCGTGTGCTCAGCCCGATCGACCAGTTGATCGCAGTGTGGAAACAGTGGAGCGGGGCGAAGCTGGCGTACCGTCGTCTCGATGCGCTGCTGCAAGCGTTCCCGCCGAGTGACGAGGCCATGGCGTTGCCCGCGCCGAAAGGCCAGATCACCTTCGAACAGGTCAGCGCCGGCCCGCCGGGCCAACGTGCGGCGACCTTGCACATGGTCAATTTCAATCTCGCTGCCGGTGAAGTGCTGGGTGTGCTCGGCGCTTCCGGTTCCGGCAAGTCGACGCTGGCACGGGTGCTGGTCGGCGTGTGGCCGACCCTGGGTGGCATCGTGCGCCTGGACGGCGCCGACATTCACCGCTGGAACCGCGATCAACTCGGTCCGTACATTGGCTATCTGCCGCAGGACATCGAACTGTTCAGCGGCAGCATCGCCGAGAACATTGCGCGCTTCAGCGAGGCGGATGCACAGAAAGTCGTCGCCGCCGCGCAACAGGCCGGCGTCCACGAAATGATCCTGCGTTTGCCGCAAGGCTACGACACGCAACTGGGCGAAGACGGCAGTGGTCTGTCGGGCGGCCAGAAGCAACGCGTGGCACTGGCGCGGGCCATGTACGGCACGCCGAGCCTGGTGGTGCTGGATGAGCCGAACTCCAACCTCGATACCGTCGGCGAGGCCGCATTGGCCAGCGCCATCGCCGCGCTTAAAGCCCAAGGCACCACCGTGGTGCTGGTGACACACCGCTCTTCGGTGCTGGCCCAGGCTGACAAACTACTGGTTCTCAATGATGGCCGTTTGCAAGCCTTCGGCCCGAGTCAGGACGTGCTCAAGGCACTCTCCGGCCAACAGGAGCAACAACGTGAGAAACCTGCGCAAGCACCGGGCGGGCTCAGCATGAGCCGACAGTATCAGCCCTCGACAAGGAATTCGGGTGTATGAGCAGCGCCAGCATGAACACTGAAAACGAAGCGAGCATGGAACACGCCTACATCACCGAACGCCCTGAACGTGACGCGAAGTTCTTCGCACGCATGGGCTGGATTCTGGCCATTGTTGGCGCCGGCAGTTTCTTCACCTGGGCGGCATTGGCGCCGCTGGATCAAGGCATCCCGGTGCAGGGCACGGTCGTGGTGTCCGGCAAGCGCAAGGCCGTGCAATCGATGAGCAGTGGCGTGGTCAGCCGGATTCTGGTGCGCGAAGGCGAGATCGTGAAACAGGGCCAGCCGCTGTTTCGTCTCGATCAGACCCAGGTCGCGGCCGACGTGCAATCGCTGCAAGCGCAATACCGCATGGCGTGGGCGAGCCTGGCGCGTTGGCAGGCCGAGCGTGACAACCTCAAACAAGTGACCTTTCCGGCTGAACTGAGCAGCGATCCGGATCCGCGTCTGGCCCTGGTGCTGGAAGGTCAGCGGCAACTGTTCAGCAGCCGTCGCGAAGCGTTCTACCGCGAGCAGGCCGGATTGCGCGCAAGCATCGAAGGCGCCACCGCGCAACTGGCCGGCATGCGCCGCGCGCGTACCGACCTCAATGCCCAGGCCGATTCGCTGCAGCAACAATTGAGCAACCTGCAACCGCTGGCAGACAACGGCTACATCCCGCGCAACCGCTTGATGGAATACCAGCGTCAGCTGTCGCAAGTGCAGCAGCAACTGGCGGAAAACACCGGTGAAAGCGGGCGTGTGGAGCAGGGCATCCTCGAGTCGCGCCTGAAACTGCAACAGCACGGCGAGGAATATCAGAAGGAAGTGCGCACGCAACTGGCCGATGCGCAGTTGAAGAGCGTCACCCTGTCCGAGCAACTGACCTCCGCCGGTTTCGACCTGCAACACAGCGAGATTATCGCCACCGCGGACGGTGTCGCGGTCAACCTTGGTGTGCACACCGAAGGCGCCGTGGTGCGTCAGGGCGAGACGTTGCTGGAGATCGTTCCGCAAGGCACGCGGCTGGAAGTGGAAGGGCATTTGCCGATCAACCTGATCGACAAGGTCGGCACACATTTGCCGGTGGACATTCTGTTTACCGCGTTCAATCAGAGCAAAACCCCGCGTGTGCCGGGCGAAGTCAGCCTGATTTCCGCCGACCAGATGGTCGACGAGAAAACCGGCGTGCCGTACTACGTGTTGCGCAGCAGCGTCAGCGATCAGGCCATGGAAAAACTCAACGGTCTGGTGATCAAGCCCGGCATGCCGGCAGAAATGTTCGTGCGCACGGGCGAACGTTCACTCCTCAACTATCTGTTCAAACCGCTGCTCGACCGGGCCGGCTCCGCGTTGACCGAGGAATAAGGATGTTCGGCTGTATGAATAAGCTTTCGATGCTGGCGGCAGCGTTCGCGCTGCTGGCGGGCAACAGTGCAATGGCGGCGATGGGGCCGTTCGAGATTTACGAACAAGCGTTGCGCAATGACCCGGTGTTCCTTGGCGCGATCAAGGAACGCGATGCCGGCCTGGAAAACCGCGCGATTGGCCGTGCCGGCCTACTGCCGCGCATCGGTTACACCTACAACAAAGGGCGCAACACGTCCAAAGCCACGTCGCTCGATGAGCGCGCGCGCAACCGTACCGATGATCGCAACTACAGCAGTTACGGCTCGGCGCTGACCCTGCAGCAACCGTTGCTCGATTACGAGGCCTATGCCGCGTATCGCAAAGGTGTCGCGCAGTCGCTGTTTGCCGACGAGAACTTTCGTGGCAAGAGCCAGGAGTTGCTGGTCCGCGTGCTGGACAACTACACCAAGGCATTGTTTGCCCAGGACCAGATCGACATCGCCCAGGCGAAGAAGAAGGCCTACGAGCAGCAGTTCCAGCAAAACGAGCACATGTTCAAGCAGGGCGAGGGCACGCGCACCGACATTCTCGAGGCTGAGTCGCGCTATGAGCTGGCGACTGCCGAAGAGATCGAGGCGCGCAACGAGCAGGATGCCGCGCTGCGGGAACTGGGCGCACTGGTCGGCACGCCGGCGGTGAATATCGGCGATCTGGTGCCGCTGGATCAGAACTTCCAGACGTTCACGCTGCAGCCGACCAACTACGACACCTGGCACGAAATAGCGGTCAGCAATAACCCGAATCTGGCCTCGCAACGCCAGGCCGTGGAGGTCGCCCGCTATGAAGTGGAGCGCAACCGCGCCGGGCATCTGCCGAAGGTCAGCGCGTATGCGTCGATGCGCCAGAACGAGTCGGAAAGTGGCAACACGTACAACCAGCGCTACGAGACCAACACCATTGGTTTTGAAGTCAGCGTGCCGTTGTATGCCGGTGGCGGGGTGTCGGCTTCGACGCGTCAGGCCAGTCGCACCATGGAGCAGGCCGAATACGAACTGGATGGCAAAACGCGCGAGACGCTGATTGAACTGCGGCGGCAGTTCAGTGCCTGTTTGTCGGGGGTGAGCAAACTGCGCGCTTATCAAAAAGCGCTGAGCTCGGCTGAAGCGCTGGTGGTGTCGACCAGGCAGAGCATTCTCGGCGGTGAGCGGACCAATCTGGACGCCTTGAACGCTGAACAACAACTGTTCACCACACGCCGCGATCTGGCGCAGGCGCGGTACGACTATTTGATGGCCTGGACGAAATTGCATTACTACGCCGGGACCTTGAACGAGCAGGATCTGGCGCGGGTGGACGAGGCTTTTGTGGTCGCTCACCAGCCCTCACCCTAACCCTCTCCCGGAGGGAGAGGGGACCGATCCGGGGATATTGCAGCAGTACACCGACCTGAACGAGCGGCACCGAATCCAAGATCGACGGGGCATTCCAGGTCGATGAATGACGCAAGACACCTCGGTCATTGCCCGGGGAATGTGCTCTACCAAATCGACAATCGACGCTTTTTCCCAGGTCGATGCATGACGCAAGACACCTCGGTCGGCTCCCTCTTCCTCGGGGAGAGGGCTGGGGTGAGGGGAACAGGCAACACCGCAGAAGAACCTGCATAAAACAATAAAAGTGAGTGGTGAACATGGACGTACGCATCAAGCCGATTTCGGTCGGCACCCTGCTGCTTGTGATTTCTGCAACCCAGGCGCAGGCCCAATACCTCGAAGCCGGCAAACCCGGCGATCCGGCCAGTTGGCGCAGCGCCGAGTTCCTGCGTGACTGGGGCCTGGGCCGCATGCAGGCCGAACAAGCCTACGCCGCCGGCATCACCGGCCAAGGGGTGAAAATCGGCGCGCTCGACTCCGGTTTCGATGCCGCCCACCCCGAGTTCGCCTCGGCTCGCTATCACCCGGTACTGGCCAGCGGCAGCTACATCGATGGTTCTTTGTTCAGCGTCGACGGCACCCTCAATCCCAATAACGATTCCCACGGTACTCACGTCGTCGGCACCATGGGCGCGTCTCGCGACGGCACCGGCATGCACGGCGTGGCGTACAACGCGCAGATCTACGTGGGCAACACCAACAAGAACGACAGCTTCCTGTTCGGCCCGAATCCCGACCCGCGCTATTTCAAAGCGGTGTACGACGCCCTCGCCGATGCCGGCGTGCGCGCGATCAACAACAGTTGGGGCAGTCAGCCGCCAGATGTCAGCTACCGGACACTGGCCGATCTGCACGCCGCTTACGCCCAGCACTGGAACAAAGGCACCTGGCTCGATGCCGCCGCCGATGTGTCCCGGCGCGGCGTGATCAACGTGTTCAGCGCCGGCAACAGCGGCTACCCGAATGCCAGCGTGCGCTCGGCATTGCCGTACTTTCAGCCCGACCTCGAAGGTCACTGGCTGGCGGTCTCGGGCCTCGATCAGAGCAATCAGCAAAAGTACAACCAGTGCGGCCTCGCCAAATACTGGTGCATCACCACGCCGGGGGCGAAGATCGACAGCACCATTCCCGGTGGCGGTTACGCGATCAAGTCTGGCACCTCGATGTCTGCACCGCATGCAACCGGGGCACTGGCGCTGGTGATGGAACGCTACCCGTACCTGAACAATCAGCAGGCCCTCGACGTGCTGCTGACCACCGCGACGCAACTGGATGGCTCGGCGACCGATGCGCCCACCGAGCGGGTTGGCTGGGGCGTGGCCAATCTGAACCGGGCGATGCGCGGGCCGGGACAGTTACTCGGGGCGTTCGATGCCCGTCTGGCGGCCGGGCAGAGCGATGTCTGGAGCAACGACATCTCTGACAGGGCACTGATCCAGCGGCACAGCGAAGACCTCGCCGAACAAGCGGCCTGGCAGCAAACCCTGCAAGACAAGGGCTGGCAGAACGGCGTTGCGGCGGACGCCAGCCAACAGGATCAGACCGATTACGCGGTCGGCAGCGCCCGTGATGCGGCGGCAGCAGCGCGGGTCTATCAAGGCAGCCTGATTAAATCCGGCGGCGGACATTTGACCCTGACCGGTGACAACACGTACCGCGGCCCGACCACGGTCAATGGCGGCTTGCTGACGGTGAACGGTGCGCTGAGCTCAAGTGTCACCGTCAACGACAGCGGCACACTCGGCGGTTCCGGGCGGATCGGCGCGTTGACCGCCAACAGCGGTGGCCGCGTTGCGCCGGGCAATTCCATCGGCACGTTGAACGTGGCCGGTGACGTCACTTTCGCGCCGGGTTCGACTTACGCGGTGGAGCTGTCACCGACCAGCAGCGACCGTATCGTTGCCGGCGGCACAGCCAACATCAGCGGCGCCACCGTCAGCCTGTCGCTGGAAAACAGTCCGACTTTGCTCAGCACTGCCCAGACGCAAAGCCTGCTCGGTCGCCAGTACGACATCCTGCAAGCGGCCGGTGGCATTCAGGGTCGGTTCGGCGCGGTGCTGCCGAACTATCTGTTCATTGGCGGTAGCCTCGACTACGCCGCCAACGGTATTCAACTCGACATCGAACGCAACGCGACAACCTTCGCCAGCGTCGGCCAGACGCCGAATCAACGCTCGGTCGCAGTTGCCGTCGAAGGCTTGGGCGCGGGCAATTCGGTGTACGAAAGCCTGTTGCTGTCGCCTGACGCCGCTTCTGCCCAACACGCCTTCCAGCAACTGAGCGGCGAGATCTACCCGGCGTTGAGTTCGATGCTGATCAATGACAGCCGTCAATTGCGCGACGCGGTGGGCGAACGTCTGCACGACACCAACGCGGCGCCAGGCAATGGCTGGGTCAAGGCCCTCGGCGCTTGGGGCAACACCGATTCAAGCCATGACACGGCGGGCTACAACACCTCCATCGGCGGTCTGCTGGCCGGTGTCGATGGCGCGCTGGACGAGCAGACGCGCATCGGTGTGGTCACCGGTTACAGCGACAGTTCATTGAGCATGGGTTCGGGCACGCACTCATCGGCCAAGGTCGACAGTTATCACCTCGGCGCCTATGCCGGTCACGAAATCGGCGCCTGGCGCTTGAGCACCGGCGCGGCCTACAGCTGGCATCGCGCTGATGTGAAACGCGATTTGCAGTACGGCGACGTCAGCGCCAAACAGAAAGCCAAGGTAGACGCGACGACGACTCAGGTGTTCGGTGAGGCCGCGTATCGACTGCACCTGCAACCGCTGGCACTGGAGCCGTTTGCCAATCTGGCCTATGTGCACCTCAACACCGAAGGTCTGACCGAGAAGGGTGACGGCGCCGCGCTGAAAAGCTCCGGTGATCAGCGTGACGCGGTGTTGAGCACCCTCGGTGTGCGAGCGATCAAGAGCTTCAATCTTTCGCCCCAGCAATCACTCGACGTGAGTGGTCACCTCGGCTGGCAACACAGCCTGAGCGACATCGATTCCGAGCAGCATCTGCGCTTTGCCAGCGGTGGCACGCCGTACGCGGTGGAGAGCTCCGCGCTGGTGCGCGATGCGGCGCTGGTTGGCGTGCAGGCCAGCCTGGCCTTGAGCAAAGACGTACGGGTGAACCTTGATTACAACGGACAACTGGCCAATCGCGAGAAGCTTCATGGCGTTGGCTTGAGCCTTAACTGGCAGTTTTAACCCCACGCTCTGCGTCCGATCGTTCCCACGCTCTGCGTGGGAATGCCTCTAGGGACGCTCTGCGTCCAGTGACGCGGAGCGTCACGGGCTGCATTCCCACGCGGAGCGTGGGAACGATCATAAGAGCTGAAGAGACGGATTTTTCGCAACATCACTAAGGAAGGTCGCTGGATGAATAACAACAATACCCCCGCGCAAACGGGTGGCCGCTTTGCCCTCAAAACCCTCACGCTCGCCGTGCTCTGTGCCATCGGCACGGCACACGCTGCGCCGTACGTGGAAAACGGTCGTACGGGCGATCCGTCGAGTTGGCGCAGCAGCGAATTCAAGGCCGATTGGGGCCTGGGCGCGATCGGCGCGGATTACGCCTACGCCGCCGGTTATTCGGGCAAAGGCGTCAAACTCGGCATCTTCGACCAACCGGTCTATGCCGCGCACCCGGAGTTCTCCGGCAGCAACAAGGTGGTGACGCTGGTCACCAGCGGTATTCGCGAATACACCGACCCGTACATCCCGGTCAAAGCCGGCGATGCGTTCCGCTATGACGGTTCGCCCTCGGTCGGCTCCGACGGCAAACTCGGCGCCCACGGCACCCACGTCGGCGGTATCGCCGCCGGCAGCCGCGACGGCGGCGTGATGCACGGCGTGGCGTTCGGCGCGCAGATCATCAGCGCCGACAACGGCGACCCGGGCCCGGAAGACGGCATCGTTCGGGGTAACGATGGCGCGGTGTACAAGGCCGGTTGGGATGCCCTGATCGCCAGCGGCGCGCGGATCATCAATAACAGCTGGGGCATCGGCATCACCGACCGTTTCGACCTCGGTGGCCGCGATCCGGCGTACCCGCATTTCACCGTCAATGACGCGCAGTTGCAGTTCAACGAGATCCGCACACTGCTCGGCACTAAACCCGGCGGCGCTTACGACGGCGCAATTGCCGCCGCACGCAGCGGCATCGTCACGATCTTCGCCGCCGGCAACGATTACAACCTCAACAACCCGGACGCCATCGCCGGCCTCGGCTACTTCGTCCCGGACATCGCGCCGAACTGGATCACCGTCGCCGCGTTGCAGCAGAACCCGGACCTGGCCAGCGCCAACCCGTACATCATGAGTACGTTCTCTTCGCGCTGCGGCTACACCGCGAGTTTCTGTGTTTCGGCACCGGGCACGAAAATTTTCAGCTCGATCATCGAAGGCACCAACGCCGACAACCTGACCACCGGCTACAAGAATTACAACGGCACCTCGATGGCCGCGCCGCACGTCGCCGGCTCCATGGCGGTGCTGATGGAGCGCTTCCCGTACATGACCGGTGATCAAGTCGCCACGGTACTGCGCACCACCGCCACCGACCTCGGCGCGCCGGGCATCGACGCCTTGTACGGCTGGGGCATGATCAACCTGCGCAAAGGCATCGACGGCCCATCGATGTTTGTCACCGAGCAGGACATTCCGGCGGAATTCCGCATCGATGGCGCTTACGGTTCCGGCCAGTTCGTTGCCGATTTGCCGGGCATCGGCGCGATCATCGATCAGGGCAAACCGACCGAGCGCGTGTGCAATGACATCACCTGCGGCCTCGACACCTGGCGCAATGACATTTCCGGTCACGGCGGGTTGACCAAGCAAGGTATCGGCACGTTGGTGCTGACCGGCAACAACACTTACAGCGGCCCGACCCTGGTCAATCAGGGGCGCCTGGCCATCAATGGTTCGCTGCAATCGGCGGTGACGGTGAATGACGGCGGTATTCTCGGCGGCAACGGCCACATCGGCGCGCTGTCGGTGAAAAGCGGCGGTACGGTCGCACCCGGCAACTCGATCGGTACGCTGAACGTGGCTGGCGACGTGACGTTTGCACCGGGTTCGACCTACGCCGTAGAGCTGTCGCCCACCAGCAGCGATCAAATTATCGCTACTGGCAAAGCCGTGATTGAAGGCGCCACGGTGAGCATGTCGCTGGAAAACAGCCCGACGTTGCTGACCACCAACGAGGTGCAAAGCCTGCTCGGCACGCGCTACAACATCCTGCAAGCGGCCGGCGGTATCGAAGGGCGCTTCGGTCAGGTGCTGCCGGATTACGCCTTCCTCGGCGGTACGCTGGCGTACTCGGCGGATGGCATCCAGTTGGCGGTCGGGCGTAACGATGCCTCGTTCGCCAGTGTCGGCCTGACACCGAACCAGCGTGCGGTCGGTGCGGCGACTGAACGTCTAGGCGCCGGCAATGCGCTGTTCGAAACCCTGTTGCTGTCGCCGAATGCGGCGTCGGCGCAGCAAGCCTTTCAGCAACTGTCCGGCGAAATCCACCCGGCCATTGGCACGATGCTGATCAACGACAGCCGTTACCTGCGCGAAGCCGTCGGCGAGCGTCTGCGCGAGCGTGATCTGTTCAACGCTGGCGCACCGACCGACGACCGCAGCAACGCCTGGGTCAAGGTCCTGGGTTCGTGGGGCAAGAGCGATGGCGGGCATGACAATGCCGATTCCAACAGCTCCATCGGTGGCCTGTTGGCCGGTGTCGACGGTTTGATCGCTGAAGATACCCGTCTCGGTTTCGTTACCGGTTATAGCGACAGCTCATTGAGCATGGGCAGCGGCACGCATTCGTCGACGTCGGTCGACAGTTACCATTTGGGTGCGTACCTGGGGCATCAGATCGATGCACTGCGCCTGACCGTCGGTGGTGCTTACAGCTGGCATCGCGTTGACGTCAAACGTGACCTGCAGTTCGGGGACGTCAGCGGTAAACAAAAGACCAAGCACGATGCCGCAACCACTCAAGTGTTCACTGAAGCCGCTTATGATCTGGGTCTGCAACCGATGAACCTGGAGCCGTTCGCCAATCTGGCTTACGTGCACCTGAACACTGAAAGCTTCACCGAAAAAGGTGATGCTGCAGCGTTGAAGGGCGGTGAGGACAATCGCGATGTGGTGCTGTCGACCCTCGGCGTGCGTGCCAAGCGTTCGTTCGCCTTGTCGGATCAGCATCAACTGGAACTGGGCGCGAGCCTCGGCTGGCAGCACAACCTGAGCAGTGTCGACGCGGACAGCCATCTGGCGTTTGCCAACGGCAACAGCGCGTTCACCGTGCAGAGCGTGTCGATGGATCGCGACGCCGCAGTGGTCGGTGTGCGCGCAGGTCTGGCGCTCAATCGCGATGTGCGGGTGAACCTGGATTACAACGGACTGATCGGCTCGAACGAGAAGGACCACGGCGTGGGTCTGACCCTCGACTGGCAGTTCTAAGGCGTGCTGGCAGCTCTGCAAAGAGCTGCCAGACATTTGAAGGAAGAGAGAGCACAACATGGGACTGTTCGATTATAAAAATGCCGATGGCAAAGCGTTGTACAGCGATGCCATCGCACTGACGTTGTATGCCTACACGCCGACCGGCAAACCGTTGCCGGCCACCGCTTGGGCGCCGGTCACAGCCACTGCGCTGGGTTATCAGGGCAAGGTCGGGCCGCAGGGCACGTTCTTTGGTGAGAAGGACGGCTTCACCAGCGCCGAGGCGGAAGTACTCGGCAAATACGATGCTGCCGGCAAACTGATCGGCATCGGCGTGGCCTTTCGTGGCACCGGCGGGCTGGGTTACAGCGACACCTTCGGCGACCTGAAAAACAACTTGCTGGCCGCCATCGGGCCGTCGGACTACGCAAGCAATTACGCGAAAAATGCCTTCGACAATCTGCTCAAGGCTGTCGCCGCGTTTGCCATCGCCAATGGCATCGCCGCCAAGGACGTGCTGATCAGCGGCCACAGCCTTGGCGGGCTCGGCGTCAACAGCGTGGCCGAATTGAGCGCGAACAACTGGGGTGGCTTCTTCAAGGACGCCAATTACATTGCCTTCGCCTCGCCAACCCAGAGCAGCACCGGCAACAACGTGCTCAACATCGGTTACGAGAACGACCCGGTGTTCCGCGTGCTCGACGGCACCACGTTCAGCACTGCCTCGATGGGCAAACACGACAAGCCACACGATTCGACCACCGACAACATCGTCAACTTCAACGACAACTACGCGTCCACCGCGCAGAACCTCGTGCCGTTCAGCATCATCAACCCGCTGAGCTGGTCGGCCCACGGCTCGCTGGGGTATGCCGATGGCTTGAATCGGGTGATCGATTCGAAGTTCTACAACCTGACGCATAAAGACTCGACGATCATCGTCTCCAACCTCGAAGAAGCGTCCCGTGGCAAGACCTGGGTCGAGGACCTGGGCCGCAGCGGCGAGCCGCACACCGGCAGCACGTTCATCATCGGCACGCAGAGCAACGACTGGCTCAAGGGCGGCGCGGGCAACGACTTCCTCGAAGGCCTGGGCGGCGATGACCGTTTTCGTGATGACGGCGGCTACAACATCCTGCTCGGTGGCCAGGGCCACAACACTTTCGAACTGCAGAAACCGTTGCAAAACTTCAGCTTCGCCAACGACGGTGACGGCACGCTGTACGTGCGCGACGCCTACGGCGGCATCAGCATGACCCGCGACATCGGCGCGCTGGTGAGCAAGGAGTCGGGTTCGTGGTGGGGCAGCAAGGAAATCACCTGGGGCGTAACGACCAAGGGTTTGACCAATGGCAGCGAGCTGACTCAGTACAACCACTCGCTCAGCGGCGATGGCTACGGCAATGCGCTGCACGCGACGGCCGACGGTGACTGGCTGTTCGGTCTCGGTGGCGACGACAAACTGATCAGCGACAAGGGCCATGTGACCTTTGTTGGCGGTGCCGGCAACGACGTGATGACGGCGGTGGGTGGCAACAACACCTTCCTGTTCAGCGGCGCGTTCGGTTTCGATGCCATCAACGGTTATCAGGGCAGCGACAAACTGGTGTTCATGGGCGTCGAAGGCGCGGGGCAGGGCTACGACTACAAGCAACACGCGGCGCAGACCGGCAACGACACCGTGCTGAAGATTGGCGACTATGCCGTGACCCTGATCGGGGTGGGAGTGGCTAACCTGTCGGACTCCAGTTTCATGTTCGCGTAGATCCAATGTGGGAGCGAGCTTGCTCGCGAAGAGGGTGTATCAGTCAGCATTTTTGTAGCTGACACACCGCTTTCGCGAGCAAGCTCGCTCCCACAGTTAAAAGCAGTAAGTAGTACTGAAATGCTCCGGGGCGTCCCCGTGGGGCGCCCTGGCTGTGAGCTATCTCTAACAATTCCAACAAGAGAGAGGCAATAGCAATGGGTGTGTATGACTACAAGAACTTCGGCACAGCCGATTCCAAGGCGTTGTTCAGCGATGCCATGGCGATCACGCTGTATTCCTATCACAACCTTGATAACGGCTTTGCGGCCGGTTATCAGCACAACGGTTTCGGCGTCGGCCTGCCGGCCACGCTGGTCACGGCGCTGCTCGGCGGCACTGATTCGCAAGGGGTGATTCCTGGCATTCCGTGGAACCCCGACTCGGAAAAACTCGCCCTCGACGCCGTGAAAAAGGCCGGGTGGACGCCCATCACCGCCTCGCAATTGGGCTACGACGGCAAGACCGACGCGCGCGGCACCTTCTTCGGCGAGAAGGCCGGCTACACCACCGCGCAAGTGGAAATCCTCGGCAAGTACGACGCCCAAGGCCATCTAACCGAACTCGGCGTTGCCTTTCGCGGCACCAGCGGCCCGCGGGAAAACCTGATCCTCGACTCCATCGGCGACGTCATCAACGACCTGCTCGCCGCCTTCGGTCCCAAGGATTACGCCAAGAACTACGTCGGTGAAGCGTTCGGCAATCTGCTCAATGACGTGGTGGCGTTTGCCAAGGCCAACGGCCTCACTGGCAAAGATGTGCTGGTCAGCGGCCACAGTCTCGGCGGCCTGGCGGTCAACAGCATGGCCGACCTGAGCGGCGGCAAGTGGGGCGGGTTCTTCAGCGATTCCAACTACATCGCTTACGCCTCGCCGACCCAGAGCAGCACCGACAAGGTGCTCAACGTCGGCTACGAAAACGATCCGGTGTTCCGCGCCCTCGACGGCTCGACCTTCACCGGCGCCTCGATCGGCGTGCACGATGCGCCCAAGGCCTCGGCCACCGACAACATCGTCAGCTTCAACGATCACTACGCCTCGACCGCGTGGAATCTGCTGCCGTACTCGATTCTCAACATTCCCACCTGGATCTCGCATTTGCCGACCGCGTATGGCGAGGGCATGAACCGGGTGATCGACTCAAAATTCTACGACCTGACCAGCCGCGACTCGACGATCATTGTCGCCAACCTCTCGGATCCGGCGCGGGCCAACACCTGGGTGCAGGACCTCAACCGCAACGCTGAAACCCACAAGGGCAGCACGTTCATCATTGGCAGTGACGCCAATGACCTGATCCAGGGCGGTAGCGGCAACGATTATCTGGAAGGTCGCGCCGGCAACGACACCTTCCGCGACGGCGGCGGCTACAACGTCATCCTTGGCGGGCAGGGCAGCAACACCCTCGATCTGCAAAGCGCGGTGAAGAACTTCGACTTTGCCAACGACGGCGCCGGCAATCTGTACATCCGCGACGCCAATGGCGGGATCAGCATCACCCGCGACATCGGCAGCATCGTCACCAAGGAATCGGGGTTTCTCTGGGGCTTGTTCAAGGACGATGTGACCCACAGCGTCACGGCCAGCGGTTTGAAGGTCGGCAATAACGTCACGGCGTATGAGTCGAGCGTGAAGGGCAGCAGTGGCGCCGATACGCTCAAGGCGCATGCCAGTGGTGATTGGCTGTTCGGGCTGGACGGCAACGATCACCTGATCGGTGGCGCGGGCAATGACGTGTTTGTCGGCGGCGCCGGCAATGACCTGATGGAGTCGGGTGGCGGGGCGGATACGTTCCTGTTTAACGGCGCGTTCGGGCAGGATCGGGTGGTTGGTTTCACGTCCAATGACAAACTGGTATTTCTTGGCGTGCAGGGTGTTTTGCCGGCGGAAGACTTCCGCGCCCATGCTGCGACCGTTGGGCAGGACACGGTGCTGACGTTTGGCAACGATTCGGTGACGTTGGTCGGGGTGTCGCTGAATAGCCTGAGTGCTGACGGTGTGGTGATCGCCTGATGTTGATGGGGCGCCTTTAAGGGCCCCTTCGCGAGCAAGCTCGCTCCCACAGGGGATTTGTGAACGACACAGATCCAGTGTGGGAGCGAGCCTGCTCGTGAAGAACGATAACTCGGTTTCAAAAGTGACTCGATGGCCACGACCTGACTCAAAACCCTGCGAAACAGGAATTGCGGCCTAAAGCCAGCACGTGCACACACGTTCTATCGCTAGTCGCCATCGAGTACAGGAGATTCAAACGTGAAAGGTTTCAAGGGGTTTATCGGCATCGTCGGACTGGCGCTGTGTTCGGCCAACGTCTGGGCCGATCTGCCTCAAAGCTCGATTCTGAGCCGTTACGGCATCAGCCCCGATCAACTGCCGAGCCCGGCCAAAACCGAAATGGCAGAGCCGGTCGAAGAGAAAAGCCTGTTTCAGATCCAGCCTGAACAGCCGTTCGTGACGATTCGCCTGGGTGATGGCAAGCAACCGCAAACCACCGGCAATCTGAGTATCGACCGCATGGCCCAACAAGACCTGGAGCGCTGCCAGCGTTTGCAGGGTGAAGTGGTCAAGCGGGGCGGCACGTACATGCCTTGCGACGGCAGCCTCCCGGGCCTGCCAGCCTTCGAATAACACTCAACTCATGCGCGTTCCCATCCAACGTGGGAGCGCGCGAACAAAACCTAGTCTTCCTTGCGCACGGTGGCCACTTCATCGGCGCGCACTTTCACCTTGGCGCCGGAAATATCCTCGAACTCATAAAAACCGTCCTTGGTTTTGGTTTTCGGCATGTCCTTGGTCAGGTACTGCGTGCCGTTTTGCAGGGTGACCACGGTCTGCGTCGAGCAGCCGCCCAATACCAGCAGCGCGGCAACCGCCAAAGGAATGCCCAATGTCTTGATGTTCATAGCCACCTCTTGATCCTCATTCCATGTGATACCGAGCATTGTCGGTCTTCTAACGCGGTTGGTGCCATCGCGGTGGAAAAAGTTCGATGTCCCGGTCAAAAAATGCCATTGATCTTTTTCCGTTTGCACCGGACAGGGCAGAGCTGTTATCTGTACGCATAACCAGTACTCGCTTGCCATGGCCCAGAATTCCCGTGACCGCCAATCCCCTCGATGACCCGTTCTATTACCTCAACAACTTTCGGCAAGTGCTTGATTGGCTTGAGCTTCGCTATGCCGATGTGATGAGTGTGACGGAACATGCCTTTATCCGCGACTTCCGGGCATTGCCCAAGCCTGCGCAAGGCTTGCTGGTGCGGATGGTGATGCGCAAGGGCGTGCATTTTCGCGCCGGCAAACTCGCTTATGCGGAAATTGGCGACATCGCCGCGGCCGCACAGCCGCTGCTGGTTCACGGCTGGCTCGATGAGCATGCGGCGCTGACCATGGCAGAAGTATTCGACGTCTTGCTCAAGGCCGAACTTCTGCAAGCGTTTGCCGCGTACATCGAACAGCCCAAGGGCCGCAAGGACGATTGGCTGCCGCTACTCGCCGAGCAGTTCGCCGACCCGCGCAGCCTGCGTGATTGGGCGCCGTCACTCGACGAGCGTCTGTTCAGCCTGACCATCATGGACCTGTGCGACCGCTTGCGGCTGATGTTCTTCGGCAATCTGTATCAGGACTGGTCGGAGTTCGTTCTGGCTGACCTCGGTATCTTCACCTACGAAAAAGTCGAGTTCTGCGCCGATTCCCGAGGCCTGCGCAGCCGCGAAGACGTCGACGCCTGCCTGTTCCTGCACAACTGCCAGTTGCGCTTCGAAGCCGGGGAACCGCTGCAAGGCATTGTCGAGCAAGTCACCGCGTTGCAGTTCGACAACCCATGGCTGCAGCGTCGGCGTGGCAAGGTGCTGTTCCAGATAGGCCAGTACTGTGAGCGCATCAGTGAATTTGCCCTGGCCCTGAGTATTTACCGCGACTGCGCCTACCCCGGCGCGCGGCTACGGATGGTCCGCGTGCTGGAGCGCTGCGCCGAATACGCCTTGGCGCTGGAACTCGGCACGCGCGCCGGGCAGGCCCCTGAGAGCGCCGCCGAACAACAAGGCCTGCAACGGATATTGCCGCGCCTGCGGCGCAAACTCGGTGGTCCGCCACTGAAACGGACAGCGCCGCGACCGGTTGAACGCCTCGACTTGCAGTTACCGCGCAGCGACCCGGCGCTGTCGGTGGAGTTTTACGTGCAGGCGCATCTGCACGACGATGACGGCCCGGTGCATTACGTGGAAAACAGCCTGATCAACTCGTTGTTCGGCCTGTTGTGCTGGCCGGCGATTTTCGCGCCGCTGCCGGGGGCGTTCTTCAACCCGTTCCAGCGTGGCCCGGTGGACCTGCTCAATGAAGACTTCCAGCAACGCCGCGCCGAACTGTTCAGCGCCTGTCTGGCGGAACTCGACGACGGCCGCTATGCGCAGACCATTCGCGAGCGCTTCGTCGGCAAATCGGGCATTCAGTCGCCGTTCGTTTTCTGGGGCGCACTGAATCAAGACTTGCTGGAGCAGGCGCTGGCCTGCCTGCCCGCCGAACACCTCAAACACTGGTTCAACCGCCTGCTGCTCGACATCAAGGCCAACCGCGCCGGCATGCCCGACCTGATTCAGTTCTGGCCGCAGCACAAAACCTACCGAATGATTGAAGTCAAAGGCCCTGGCGATCGCTTGCAGGACAATCAACTGCGCTGGCTGGAGTTCTGCCACCAACACCAGATGCCCGTCGCCGTGTGTTACGTGCAATGGGCGGAGCAGAGCGCTTGAGCTACAGCATTGCCGTGCGCGCGTTGTGCGAGTTCACCGCGAAGACCGGTGACCTCGATCTGCGTTTCACGCCGTCCCCTACGGCGCTCGAAGGCATCGCCGGGCACCGCACCGTGGCTTCGCGGCGCAGCGACAAGTATCAAAGTGAAGTGGCGCTGGAAGGCGAGTTCCTGCAATTGAAGGTCAAGGGCAGGGCGGATGGCTACGACGCGGCGCAAAACTGCCTGGAAGAAGTCAAAACCTACCGTGGCGACCTGAGCAAGCAACCGGCCAATCACCGGCAACTGCACTGGGCGCAGGCCAAGGTCTACGGCTGGTTGATGTGCCGCAAACTGGACCTGCAACAGATCAATCTGGCGCTGGTGTATTTCGATATCGTCAGCGAAAAGGAAACCTGTCTGGTCGAGGCGTTCAGCGCTGATGCGTTGAAAAGCTTTTTCGAGCAGCAATGCACGCTGTTCCTGCATTGGGCCGAACAGGAAATGGCCCATCGCGAGGCGCGCAATCTGGCCGCGCAACAACTGGCGTTTCCCCATGCCGATTTTCGCCCCGGTCAGCGGCATCTGGCCGAGTCGGTGTTCAAGGCCGTCAGCACCGGGCGTTGCCTGATGGCGCAGGCACCCACCGGCATCGGCAAAACCCTCGGCACGCTGTTCCCGATGCTCAAGGCGTTGGCGCCGCAGCAACTGGACAAGGTGTTTTTCCTCACCGCCAAGACCCCCGGCCGCCAATTGGCGCTGGACGCCAGTCAGGTGTTGTTCGATCAGTCGCCGAGTTTGCCGTTGCGCGTGTTGGAGATGGTCGCCCGCGACAAGGCTTGCGAACACCCGGACAAAGCCTGTCATGGCGAATCGTGTCCGTTGGCGCAAGGCTTCTACGATCGTCTGTCGGCGGCGCGTGAAGCGGCCAGTCGGGTCAACCTGCTCAATCAGGCGGCGATGCGCGAGGTGGCCGCGCAGCATTCGGTGTGTCCGTATTACCTCAGCCAGGAAATGGCCCGCTGGGCTGATGTGGTCGTCGCCGACTACAACTATTACTTCGATTTCAGTGCGCTGCTGTTCGGTCTGGCGCAACTCAATCAATGGAAAGTCGCGGTGTTGGCGGACGAGGCGCACAACCTGGTCGAGCGCGGCCGGCAGATGTACAGCGCCAGTCTTGATCAGGCGACACTGGGCAGCGTGCGCAAAGCCGCTCCCGAAGCGCTGAAAAAGTCCCTGCAACGGATCAACCGTGAATGGAACGCTTTGCACGCGCCGCAATTGGCGCCGTATCAGGCCTACGACAAGGCACCGGAAAAACTCCTGCAAGCGATTTCTTTATGTTGCTCGGCCATCGGCGATTACCTCAATGACCATCCGCAAGGACTGGACAGCGGCCTGCAGAATTTCTATTTCGATCTGCTGCAATTCGCCCGTGTGGCAGAACTGTACGACGAGCATTATCTGTTCGACATCAGCAAACGCGACCTCGAGCGCAAACGGCCGCTGTCACAGCTGTGCCTGCGTAACGTGGTGCCGGCGGCGTTCATTGGCCCGCGCCTGAAAGCGGCGCGCAGCAGCGTGCTGTTTTCCGCCACCCTCAGCCCACGGCACTATTACGCTGACTTGCTCGGTACGCCGGCCGACACCGTGTGCATCGACGTCGAATCTCCGTTCAGTGCCGAGCAATTGCAGGTGCACATCGTCAGCCGCATCTCGACGCGCTTCACCCACCGTCAGGCTTCGCTGGAGCCCATCGTCGAACTGATCGCCCGCCAGTTCAGCGAACGTCCGGGCAACTATCTGGCGTTCTTCAGCAGCTTCGATTACCTGCAACAGGTGGCGACGTTACTGGCCGAGCGGCACCCGCACATCACGTTGTGGCAGCAGTCGCGCGGCATGGCCGAAGGGCAGCGGCAGGCGTTTCTCGAGCAATTCACCGCGCACAGCCAGGGCGTCGGCTTCGCCGTGTTGGGCGGCGCGTTCGGCGAGGGCATCGATTTGCCCGGCGCGCGATTGATCGGCGCGTTCATTGCCACGCTGGGGCTGGCGCAGCTCAACCCAGTCAACGAACAACTCAAGCAACGCATGGCGGCGATCTTCGGCGCCGGTTACGACTACACCTATTTGTACCCCGGCGTGCAGAAAGTGGTGCAGGCCGCCGGCCGGGTCATTCGTACCCGCGAGGATCGCGGCGTGGTGATGTTGATCGACGACCGCTTCGCCGAGAGCCGGATCAAACAATTGCTGCCGCGCTGGTGGGCCATCAAAAATGAGCCGGCCGCTTCCCAATTCGGCGGATTGACGCATACTTCTGCTCATGACAATGCCCGGTGAGTGTGATGAGCGAAAAAACCAAGACTGCTGCGATCGAAGAGATGCGTTTTCGTCTGCTGATCGATGCGGTGGTCGACTATGCGATTTACATGATCGATCCGGACGGCATCATCACCAGCTGGAACAGCGGCGCGAAGCGTTTCAAGGGCTATGAAGAAGCCGAGATTCTCGGCGAGCATTTCTCGCGTTTTTATACCGCTGACGACCGCGCCGCCGGTCTGCCGCAACGTGCGCTCGATACCGCCATCCGTGAAGGGCGCTTCGAAGGCGAGGGCTGGCGAGTGCGCAAGGACGGCACCAACTTCTGGTCGCACGTGGTGATCGACCCGATCATCGACCCCGATGGCAAATTACTCGGCTTCGCCAAAATCACCCGTGACCTCACCGATCGCAAAATGGCTGAGGAAACCCTCAAGCAAAGCGAGCAGCAGTTCCGCTTGCTGGTGCAAGGCGTCACCGACTACGCGATTTACATGCTCAGCCCTGAAGGCCGCGTCAGTAACTGGAATCAGGGCGCGCAGCGGATCAAAGGCTATTTGCCGGAAGAAATCATCGGTCAGCACTTTTCGATTTTCTATACCCCCGAAGACCGTGAAATCGGTGAGCCTGAACGGGCACTGGAGATCGCCACCCGCGAGGGCCGTTTCGAAAACAAGAGCTGGCGCATGCGCAAGGACGGCACGCGGTTTCTGGCGCACGTGGTGGTCGATGCGATTCGCGGCGAAACCGGCACGCTGCTCGGCTTTGCCAAGATCACCCGCGATGTCACCGAAACCCACCAGGCCCAGCAAGCACTGGAGAAAACCCGCGAGGCGTTGTTCCAGGCGCAGAAGATGCAGGCCATCGGTCAGCTCAGCGGCGGCATCGCCCATGATTTCAACAATTTGCTGACGGTGATCCTGGGCAACCTGGAGATTCTGCAGAAGCGCACCGGCGATGACCCGAAAATCAATCGCTTGCTGGAAAACGCCACCCAAGGTGCGTTGCGCGGTGTCTCGCTGACCCAACGGATGCTGGCGTTCGCCCGTCGTCAGGAGCTCAAGACCGAATCGGTCGATATTCCACAGCTGATCCAGGGGATTACCGGGCTGTTGCGCAGTTCGCTCGGGCCGGGGATTCGCATCGAAACCCGCTTTCCAGAGGACCTTTCCCCGGTACTGGCCGATACCAACCAGTTGGAACTGGCGGTACTCAATCTGGCCACCAATGCCCGCGACGCGATGCCCGATGGCGGCAGCGTGGTCATCAGCGCGCAGCCGGAAGTCGTGCTTGAGCAAAGCCATTCAACCATGGCTGCGGGGCGTTACGTCTGCCTCAGCCTGGTCGACAGTGGTGAAGGCATGGACGCCGAGACATTGTCCTCGGCCAAGGATCCGTTCTTCACCACCAAGGGTTTGGGCAAAGGCACCGGGTTGGGCTTGTCGATGGTTCACGGTTTCATTGAGCAATTGGGCGGACGTTTTATCCTCAAGAGCGAAAAGGGCCACGGTACTGCCGCTGAACTGTGGTTGCCGGTGGCCGGCGCGGACGTGACGCGTCAACCTCTGTTGCTGCCGGCCGAACCGATTACGGTGCCACGGCTCAGTGTCCTGGTGGTGGACGACGACTCGTTGGTTCTGACCAGCACCAGCCTGTTGCTTGAAGACCTCGGCCATCGGGTAATCAATGCCACCTCCGGCGCTCAAGCGCTGGCGCTGTTCGATCAGCACGAGGTGATTGACCTGATGATTACCGACATGGCCATGCCGCAAATGAGCGGCGCACAGCTTGCCCATGCGGTGCGTCTGCTCAAGCCGGATTTGCCGATCATTCTCGCCACCGGTTATGCCGAGCGCCTTGAGGGGTTCGCCGCGCAGTTGCCGCGTCTGCCGAAACCGTTCAATCAGATAAGTCTGGTGGAGATCATTGCCCAGGCGATGAAATGACCCCCGGCACATCCGGCTGAACTTGTCGCAAAGCGCGCGCTTCTAAACGCTTTCCCCACCCCGGAGCGTGCGTGTCGTGCCTCGCATACTGACTGAGCCCAGCGCTGAAGAAACCCTGACCGAACATGACGCCAAGATGTTCGGCTCTCCCAAGGAACGGCTGGATTTTTATCGTCGGGAGATCCAGTACGAAACCAGCATTCTGGCCAACCGTACCGATGCCTATCTGGCGGCGCAGTCGTTTCTGGTGATCGCTTTTGCTTCGTGCATGGCCAACCTCAACCCGGAGTGGGGCAAGTTGTTCACGCTGGTGGTGCCACCGTTTCTGGCG
This sequence comes from Pseudomonas sp., assembly GCF_049300855.1. Lineage (GTDB taxonomy): Bacteria > Pseudomonadota > Gammaproteobacteria > Pseudomonadales > Pseudomonadaceae > Aquipseudomonas. The sequence goes on from NZ_JBAQKH010000029.1 coordinate 350,080, forward strand.
CTGCTCGGCCTGCTCAGTTCGCTGAATGCCTGGCCAGGCATTCGTGCGGCGTATGACATCATCGATCACTGGCATTTCAAGCAGAGCCACTTGCTGCACAGCGAGCCGTTGATGGGGCTGGCGTATGACGAATCGCCGCTGTTCAGCGAGATGGAGTCGAGCCACAAGGGCTATCGCAAGTCACTGCTGTTTTCAGTGCGCACGCCGTGGATTTTTGCGACGTTCTGGGTGGCGCTGGGGAGTTATGCGGTGTTTATTCAGGTGACCAATCCTGGGGGGTGATGGGCAGGTATGGAAAAGCCCGGCTTAGGTAGCCGGGCTTTTCATTTTTGTCTGGATTGTGTGTTGCACTTTAGATCGATCCCCCTCACCCCAGCCCTCTCCCCCAAGGGGGGCGAGGGGGGAAGGGAGCAGATTTTTGTGCTGTTCAAAATCTGCGTTCGACTCGGTATCTCACGTCGGCGTATCTCGACCATCCACCTCGGTCAGTTCCCTCTCCAGGGGGAGAGGGCTAGGGTGAGGGGCTGTTCTGGCTCATTCCACGGTTTCAAGCTCTCGACGCAACGCCACCGAGTTCTGCGACGACATCGGGATCGGCGGAAAATCCTCGTTCAACACGCACAAATGGTCGATGGCATCTTCAAACATCGAATCGGCCTTCTTGCGCAACGCGCGGTAGCGCTCGAACTGTTCGATGTCCAGATCCTTGACGTCAAGCAGCGCATTGGCCGCGCGGTTGAGCGTGTGGGCGTTATCGAACAATTGACGATTGCGTTCCAGAGCCAGCGCTCTGCAAGCCTTGATTTGCGCAGGAGTCGAGCATTCTTTCATGACCGTGACCTTATTCTTCAAGGATTCCGTTTCATAGGCGTATCGCCGCAGGGGAACCGAACCTGCCGGGCCCCGCCGGATGTATCTGGCGAGGGGTTATGCTTGTGACTGTCGGCGATTAAGCAGGGATCCATTTTTTTACAGAAAAAAATTCGATCAGTCAGTCGATAAAACCCGGAATTAAAAATCAGGATTTCCGTTTCTTGTGCAGTTCATAGCGCGCGAGGATCGGTTGGGTGCTGATCCCGTGAAGCAGGATGCTCAGTGCCACCACTGACAAGGTCAGGTCGGTGCATTGCTTGGCTACCGTGTCGGTCAGCCCGTGGTTCAAGGCGTAAAACAAGTAGAACAGGCTGCCGATCCCGCGGATGCCAAACCAGCCGATCAACAACCGTTGCCGCCCCTCCAGCAGCGCGCCCCATGGCATCAGCGCAACGCAGGCCGGGCGAATCAGGCAGAACAACACACCACCGACCCACAGCGCGCGCCAATCCCAATGCGCCACCAGCACCACGCCGAGCAGTGTCACCAGAAACACTTCCATGGCGCGCTCGACCAGCCCGCCGAACGACAACATATCGCCCATCATGATCCCGGCCGCGACCTGACTGCTTTCCAGCCGTTCGGTGTCGCCATGCACGGCGTGCTGCGGTTCGACGTTCTGATGGCCGACCACCGGCTGCACCAAGTGCTCGGCGGGTGGCTGGCTGGCGCCGGTGGACTTCACCTCGACCTGACGCAAGCCGAGGCCGGCGGCGAATACCGAGAGAAAGCCGTAGCCGCCAATGGCCTCGGCAACCACATAGGCCAAGGCGATCAGCGACAACGCCAGATAATCGTTGGGGCTCAAGGTGCTGTCGTCATTGCGGATGCGCAGCGAAAGGGTCACGCGGCCGATACCGCGGCCCATCCAGTAACCGGTCAAGAGTCCGGCGGGCACCGCCCACAATACGTTGCGCAAGACCCAGCCCTGCCACTCGGCAGCCGAGCCGTCACCGTGAAGCAGCAACAGGCCGAGAATCACAAAAGGAAAGGCAATGCCGTCATTCAGCCCGGCCTCCCCGGAGAGGCCGAATCGCACACTGTCGACATCCCGCGCATCGTTGACCTGCACCAGGGCGGCAAGCACCGGGTCGGTCGGCGCCAGAATCGCGCCGATCAACAACGACGGCCCCCATGGCAACCGCAACCCCCAATGCAACAGCGCGCACACGCCGACAATCGTCAGCACCATCACCGGCCCCGCGAGGCCAAAGGCAATTCGCCAGCGCTTGTCGCGCAGCGGCAATCGCAGTTTCAGCCCACAGACAAACAATGAAAAAAGCACCGCGACTTCCGTCAGGTGCTCCATCCACAACGAGGCGTCTTCCAGTGGCAGCTTCAGCAGGTCGAGGCCGCTGGGGCCAATGCCGATCCCCAGCAACAGGCAGACCGCCGAGGTGGTGACCGGCATCCAGCGCAGGTACGACGAGGTCAGAGCCAGGGTCAGCAACACGGCGCCGAGCACCGCCACCCACACGATAAAACTCATGATGTGCCGCCCTCAAATGGTCGAAATGACGGCAATCGCACCGTGTTCAATGAGTCTTCAGCCTTACTCTAGGCGCTGATAAGGGGATCATCACAGCATCGGCTTGCCGCCCGTCACGCCGTAACGCTGGCCGGTGATGTAACTGGCTTCGTCCGAGGCCAGCAGCACGTAGATCGGCGCCACCTCCACCGGTTGGCCGGGGCGGCCGAGCGGGGTGTTGCCGCCAAAGTTCTGTACTTCTTCGTCGGGCATGGTCGAGACGATCAGCGGCGTCCAGATCGGCCCCGGTGCCACGCAATTCACGCGAATCTCTTTCGGCCCGAGCATTTGCGCCAGACCGCCGGTGAAGTTGGCAATCGCACCTTTGGTGGTGGCGTAGGCGAGCAGGGTCGGTTTGGGCAAATCCGAGTTGATCGAACTGGTGTTGATGATCGACGACCCGGCGCGCATGTGTTTGATCGCCGCCTGGCACAGCCGGAAGATCGCAGTGATATTGACGTCGAAGGTCATCACCCATTCTTCGTCGGGGATTTCTTCGAAGGTTTCGTGGGTCATCTGGAACGCCGCGTTGTTGACCAGCACATCGATGCGGCCGAAGCGTTCGACAGTCTTGTCGACCAAGGCCTGACAGTGAGCCTTTTGCGCGATGTCGCCAGGCAGCAACAGGCACTGGCGTCCGGCCTGTTCGACCCAGCGCGCGGTTTCCTTGGCGTCTTCGTGTTCATTCAAATAGGCCACAGCGACGTCGGCGCCTTCACGGGCGAAGGCAATCGCCACGGCGCGGCCGATGCCGCTGTCGGCACCGGTGATCAGGGCAATCTTGCCGGCCAGTCGACCTGAGCCGACATAGCTTTGCTCGCCGCAGTCCGGATACGGTTCCATCTTGCGTTGCGAACCGGGCACGGCTTGGGCTTGTGCGGGGAAGGGTGGTTTTGGATAGTCGGTCATCGCGGGTCTCCGAGGTCTCAAGGCAGGTATGGGTGGTTGACCCGGGGTGTTTGCCGTGAGTTCGATCGGATTTACAACGGTCTTCAGACTGAATAAAGAACCTGTGGGAGCTGGCTTGCCAGCGATAGCAATGTATCAGTCGACATTAATGTTGAATGTCAGACCGCTATCGCTGGCAAGCCAGCTCCCACAGGGTTTGGTGGTGGTTTCAGGTATTGCGTTGTGTCAGGGCGCGTTCCATACGGGTAATGCCTTCTTCGAGCAGCGAACGCGGGCAGCCGAAGTTCAGGCGCACGAACTGCTGGTGTTGATCGCCGAAGTCCAGACCGGCGCTGAGGCCAACCTTGCCCTGCTCAAGGAAGAATTGCTGCGGGTTGTCCAGTTCCAGCGCCGAGCAATCCAGCCACGCCAGATACGTGCCCTGCGGCACATTGATGGTCACGCCCGGCAAGCGGCTGCGTACGGCATCAACCAGCCAGTCGCGGTTGGCCTGCAGATAGGTTTTCAACTCGGCCAGCCACGGTGCGCCTTCGCTATAAGCCACGCGGGTGGCTTCCATGCCCAGCGGGTTGACGCTGTCGACCATGCCGCAACGGGCGTGGTTGACGCGCTCGCGCAGGGCGGCGTCCTGAATGATCATGAACGAAGTCTTCAGGCCGGCGATGTTGTAGGCCTTGCTCGCCGACATCAGGGTGATGGTGCGTTGGGCGATTTGCGGGCTCAGCGACGCGGTCGGAATGTGCACGCGACCGTCGAAGCACAGTTCGGCGTGGATTTCGTCGGAGATGATCCAGGCGTCCTGCGCCACGCAAATGTCGGCCACGGCTTGCAGCTCTTCACGGCCAAACACTTTGCCGATCGGGTTGTGCGGGTTGCTCAGCAGCAGCGCGCCCCCGCCGCTCAGCGATTCACGCAGCACGTCCAGCGGCGTCAGGTAAGTGCCATCAGCCTGCGCGACAAACTCCAGCTCAATCTTGTTCAACCCCCAATGCCCCGGCGCATGGCGCAGTGGCGGGTAGTTTGGCACTTGCACCACGACATTCTGTTGTGGCTGCACCAGCGCTTTCAAAGCCATGTTGAAACCGGACTCGACGCCCGGCAGGAAGATCAGCTCCTGCGGTTTGACCTTCCAGGCGAACTTGGCCCAGAGGTCGGCGACGATGGCCTCACGCAGGTTGTCCTGCGCCACGCTGTAGCCCACCAGCGGGTGCAGCAAACGCTGTTGCAAAGCCTCGATGATTACCGGCGGCGCGGCGAAATCCATATCAGCGACCCACATCGGCAAGACGTCGGCCGGATAACGGCTCCACTTGGTGCTGCCGGTGTCGTGGCGGTCGAATACCTGATCAAAATCGAAAGTCATGCGCGGTCTCGTGAAGTCGGGATGGATCCTGCCGGGCATGATAAACCCATGTCCCTTTTGAAACACACTCAAACCCTGTGGGAGCTGGCTTGCCAGCGATAGCGGTGGGTCAGTCACCATCATTGTTGGAGGAGCCGACGTCATCGCTGGCAAGCCAGCTCCCACAGGGGTTGCGGTTGTTAGTGGGAGTGCCGACAAACGGCCGACGGTCGGTTTTCACACAGAACGTAAGGTCATTGTCTACAGTGAAAAGGTCGGCACTTGTCTGCCGCAACCGTGATTGTCCAGATAAAACCCGGCACCAGTACCGGGTCCACCTGATCAGGAGTGCACGATGGATCTCAGCCGTCGTCAGTTCTTCAAGGTCGCCGGTATCGGCCTTGCAGGCTCGAGCCTGGGCGCGTTGGGCATGGCCCCGACGCTGGCCTTCGCCGAGCAGGTGCGCCACTTCAAGCTTGCCCACACCCATGAAACCCGCAACACCTGCCCGTATTGCTCGGTCGGCTGCGGGTTGATCATGTACAGCCAGGGCGATGGAGCGAAGAACGTAGCGCAGAGCATCATTCACATCGAGGGCGACGCCGACCACCCGGTCAATCGCGGCACCCTCTGCCCGAAAGGCGCAGGCCTGCTCGACTTCATTCACAGCCCCGGCCGTTTGCTTTACCCGCAAACGCGCAAGCCGGGCAGCAGCGAATGGACGCGGATCAGTTGGGACGAAGCGCTCGATCGCATCGCCGACCTGATGAAAGCCGACCGCGACGCCAATTTCATCGAGCAAAATGCCAACGGGCAAACGGTGAATCGCTGGCTGAGCACCGGTTTCCTCGCCGCATCGGCGGCGTCCAACGAAGCCGGTTACATCACCCAGAAGGTGATTCGCAGTCTCGGCATGCTGGGGTTCGATAACCAGGCGCGTGTCTGACACGGCCCGACGGTGGCAAGTCTTGCCCCGACGTACGGCCGTGGTGCCATGACCAATACCTGGACCGATATCGCCAACGCGAATCTGATCCTGGTGATGGGTGGCAACGCCGCAGAAGCGCATCCGTGCGGCTTCAAATGGGTGACCGAGGCCAAGGCGCATAACGCTGCGCGGCTGATCGTGGTCGATCCGCGTTTTACCCGAACCGCGTCCGTGGCCGACTACTACGCACCGATCCGCACCGGCACCGACATCGCCTTCATGGGCGGGCTGATCAATTACCTGCTGACCGAGGACAAGATCCAGCACGAGTACGTGCGCAATTACACCGACGTGTCGTTCATCGTCAAAGAAGGCTATGGCTTCGAAGACGGCATCTTCAGCGGCTACGACGTGGCCAAGCGCAGTTACACCGACAAGTCCGGTTGGGGCTACGAGATGGGCGACGACGGCTTTGCCAAAGTCGATCCGACGTTGCAACACCCGCGCTGCGTCTATCAATTGATGAAGGTGCATTACAGCCGCTACAACATCGACCTCGCGAGCCAGATCTGCGGCATGCCGGTCGACGCCATGCAGAAAATCTGGGACGAAATCGCCACTTGCTCGATCCCGGGCAAGACCATGACGATTCTCTACGCCCTCGGCTGGACGCAGCACTCGATCGGCGCGCAAATCATCCGCAGCGCGGCGATGGTGCAACTGCTGTTGGGCAACGTCGGCATGCCCGGCGGCGGGGTCAATGCCTTGCGCGGCCACTCGAATATTCAGGGGCTGACCGACCTGGGCTTGCTCTCCAATGCGCTGCCGGGCTATCTGACCCTGGCCAGCGACAGCGAGCAGGACTACAACACCTTCATCCACAAACGTACGCAAGTGCCGCTGCGTCCGGGGCAATTGTCGTACTGGCAGAACTACAGCAAATTCCACGTCAGCCTGATGAAGTCGTGGTACGGCGCCAACGCCACTGCCGAGAACAATTGGCTCTACGACCATTTGCCGAAACTCGACATCCCCAACTACGACGTGCTGAAGATGTTCGACCTGATGAGCCAGGGCAAGGTCAACGGCTACTTCTGCCAAGGCTTCAACCCGATCGCCGCGCTGCCGGACAAAAACCGCGTGATGGGCGCGCTGGCCAAGTTGAAATGGCTGGTGGTGATGGACCCGCTGGCCACCGAAACCTCGGAGTTCTGGCACAACGTCGGGCCGTACAACGATGTGAAAAGCGCGGAGATCCAGACCGAAGTCATTCGCCTGCCCACCACCTGTTTTGCCGAAGAGGACGGCTCGCTGGTCAACAGCAGCCGCTGGCTGCAATGGCACTGGAAAGGCGCCGACGGCCCGGGCGAGGCGCAGACCGACATTCGCATCATGGCTGAACTGTTCCTGCGCCTGCGCAAGCGTTATCAGGCCGAGGGCGGTAAATTCGCCGATCCGCTGTTGAAATTGTCGTGGCCGTACAAGATCCCCGACGAGCCTTCGCCGGAGGAATTGGCCAAGGAAATCAACGGCAGCGCTGTCGCCGATTTCACCGATGCTACGGGCGTCGCGGTCAAGGCCGGCTCGCAACTGGCGGGCTTCGGCTTGCTCAAGGACGACGGCAGCACCGCGTCCGGTTGCTGGATCTTCGCCGGCAGTTGGACCGAGGCCGGCAACCAGATGGCCCGCCGCGACAACAGCGATCCGTTCGGCATGCACCAGCATCTTGGTTGGGCGTGGGCCTGGCCGGCCAACCGGCGGATTCTCTACAACCGCGCTTCGGCAGACGTCGCCGGCAAACCGTGGGATCCGAAAAAGCGTCTGGTCTGGTGGAACGGCAAAGCCTGGGGCGGCACCGACGTGCCGGACTACAAGGCTGACGTACCGCCGGAAGCCGGGATGAACCCGTTCATCATGAACCCCGAAGGCGTGGCGCGGTTCTTCGCCGTCGACAAGATGAACGAGGGGCCATTCCCCGAGCACTACGAGCCGTTCGAAACGCCGATCGGCATCAATCCTCTGCACCCGCAAAACAAGAAAGCCACCAGCAACCCGGCGGCGCGGATCTTCGATTCGGTCTGGGAAACCCTCGGCGAGGCCAAGGACTTTCCGTACGCCGGCACCAGTTACCGGCTCACCGAGCATTTCCACTTCTGGAGCAAGCACTGCAAGTTGAACGCGATTGCCCAACCCGAGCAGTTCGTGGAAATCGGCGAAGTGTTGGCGAAAGAGAAGGGCATTGCTGCCGGTGATCGCGTACGGGTCAGTTGCAAGCGTGGCTTTATCGAAGCGGTGGCGGTGGTGACGAAAAGGATCCGGCCGCTGCAGGTCAACGGCCAGGTCGTGCATCAGATCGGCATCCCGCTGCACTGGGGTTTCACCGGCCTGACGCGTCACGGTTACCTGACCAACACCCTGGTGCCGTTCCTCGGCGATGGCAATACACAGACCCCGGAATCCAAGTCATTCCTGGTCAACGTGGAGAAGCTCTGATGGAGAATCTTTAAATGGCCAGCCAAGACATCATTGCCCGCTCGGCCACCACCACCGTGCCGCCATCGGTGAGGAATCAGGAGGCCGTCGCCAAGCTGATCGACACCACCAAATGCATCGGCTGCAAAGCCTGCCAGGTCGCCTGTTCGGAATGGAACGAGCTGCGCGACGAGGTCGGGCACAACCACGGCACCTATGACAATCCGCAGGATCTGAGCGCGGAAACCTGGACGTTGATGCGCTTCACCGAGCACGAAACCGACGCCGGCAACCTCGAATGGCTGATCCGCAAGGACGGCTGCATGCACTGCGCCGAGCCCGGTTGTCTGGCGGCGTGCCCGAGCCCCGGCGCGATCATCAAGCACGCCAACGGCATCGTCGATTTCGATCAGGATCACTGCATCGGTTGCGGTTATTGCATCACCGGTTGCCCGTTCAACATTCCGCGCATTTCGCAGAAAGATCACAAGGCTTACAAGTGCACCTTGTGTTCGGATCGCGTGGCAGTAGGGCTGGAACCGGCCTGTGTGAAAACCTGCCCGACCGGCGCCATTGTTTTCGGCACCAAGGAAGACATGAAGGAACACGCTGCTGAACGCATCGTCGACTTGAAAAGCCGTGGCTTCGAAAACGCCGGTCTGTATGACCCGGCCGGTGTTGGCGGCACGCATGTGATGTACGTGCTGCACCACGCGGACACACCGACCATCTACGCCAATCTGCCGCAGGATCCGGCGATCAGCCCATTGGTGAGCCTGTGGAAAGGCATCAGCAAACCGCTGGGCCTACTGGCCATGGGCGCGGCGGTGCTGGCCGGGTTCTTCCATTACGTGCGCATCGGGCCGAATCGGGTCGAAGAGGATGAACACCCAACGCCGCCCGACACTTCGGTGCAGGTCGTCGATCCGGCGGTGCACACCTTCGATCCACGCGGGGAGGAGCGGCCATGAGCAACAAGACGATCCTGCGTTACACCGCCAACCAGCGCACCAATCACTGGCTGGTGGCGATCCTGTTTTTCATGGCCGGGCTGTCCGGGCTGGCGTTGTTTCATCCGTCGCTGTTCTGGCTGAGCAACCTGTTCGGCGGCGGGCCGTGGACGCGGATTCTGCATCCGTTCATGGGCGTGGCGATGTTTGTGTTGTTCCTCGGCCTGGTGTTGCGTTTCTGGCGTGCGAACTTCTTTATCGACAACGACTGGAAATGGATGCGCCGTATTGACCGAGTACTGGTCAACGATGAAGAAAGCGTGCCGCCGGTGGGCAAATACAACGCCGGGCAGAAGCTGCTGTTCTGGACTTTACTGCTGTGCATGCTTGGTTTGCTGTTCACCGGGCTGGTGATCTGGCGCGCGTATTTCAGTGCGTATTTCGGCATCAGCGTGATCCGCTGGGCGATGCTCCTGCATGCGCTGGCCGGGTTTGTGCTGGTGCTGAGCATCATCATTCACATCTACGCCGGGCTGTGGATCAAGGGCTCGGTCGACGCGATGATGCATGGCTGGGTCAGCCGCGCCTGGGCGAAAAAACACCATGAACTCTGGTATCGCGACATCACCCGCGATGAACGCCAACCGGACGTGCCGGAACGACCGATCACCAAAAAGGGCTGACGTTTGCCAACCATTCTGGAACCTGGGGAAATTGAAGCGGCGGCGAGTTCGCCGCCGTTCCTGCATCTGCCGCCGCACAATCTGTTTGCGCTGCGGGCGGATCGACTGGAGCAACTGGCCGAGGGGCATGCGCTGGCTGAGTATCTGCGGCTGATTGCCGGGTTGTGCCGGGTGCAGCAGCAGGTCTTCGACGATCCACCGCTGACGGCGCCTTTTGATCAGCAAAGGATCGAGGCTTGTCAGCAGCATGGTTTGCCGCCGTTTGCTGCCGATACGTTGGTGCGTGAAGAGGGCTGGCAGGCTTATCTTGAGGCTTTGTTGCAGCGTTATGATCCTTCTGAAAATCCCGCTGTTATTGATGCAGTGACGACGTTGCGGGTCGCCAGTACCGGCCAATTGCGCTCTTGGGCCGTGGCGTTGGTCAGTGGCCAATACTCAATGGTGCCGGCGCAACTGGTGCCGTTTCTTGGCGCGGCGCTGCAAGTGGCGTGGAGTCACTGGCTGCTGAGCGCGCCGGATCTGAAACTCAAACCCGGCGACAGCCTCAGCCAATGCCCGGCCTGTGGTTCGCCGGCGATGGCCGGTGTGATCCGCCATCGCGGCAAGCACAACGGTTTGCGTTATCTGGTGTGCTCGCTGTGTGCCTGCGAATGGCATGTGGTGCGGGTCAAGTGCGTGTACTGCGAGTCGAGTAAGGGGCTGGATTATTTCAGCCTTGAGGATGATCGCCATGCGGCCAATCAGGCGCCGATAAGGGCGGAAGTCTGTCCGGGCTGCAACAGTTATCTGAAACTGGTGTATCTGGAAAACGATGCCGATGCTGAGGCATTGTCGGCTGATTTGAGCAGCTTGCTTCTGGATATGCGTCTGGCGCAGGACGGTTATCAGCGCTTGGCGCCGAACTTGTTGCTAGCACCCGGAGACGAGTGACAGCAGGGTCTACACTCTCGGCGAACGATCTGTTTCCAGGAGTGGCTGATGTCCCTGCGGTTACCTTCCATTGATGGTGTGTTGCGTCACCCGGCGTGTGTGCCTTTGCTTGAGCGTCACGGGCGTGAGTCATTGCTGGCGAGTTTGCGTCAGTTGCTCGATGAGCTGCGTTCCAGCGTCTTGAACGGACAATTGTCGGCGATTGAAATCAGCCCCGAAGTGCTCGCCGGCCGCGTCGGTGAGCGCCTGGCCCAGCAACAACGCAGCAACGTGCGCCGGGTGTTCAACCTCACCGGCACCGTCCTGCACACCAACCTCGGCCGCGCCTTGTTGCCGGACGAAGCCATCGACGCCGTGCAAATGGCCGCGCGTTATCCGCTCAATCTGGAATTCGATCTGGCCAGCGGCAAACGCGGCGATCGCGATGACCTGATCGAAGGCCTGATCCGCGAACTGACCGGCGCCGAAGCCGTCACCGTGGTCAACAACAATGCCGCTGCCGTGCTGCTGACGCTCAACAGTCTGGGCGCGCGCAAGGAAGGCATCATTTCCCGTGGCGAGCTGATCGAAATCGGCGGCGCCTTCCGCATCCCCGACATCATGGCCCGCGCCGGTGTGCGTCTGCACGAAGTCGGCACGACCAATCGCACCCATGCTCGCGACTACGAAGCGGCGATCAGCCCGCGCAGTGGTTTGATCATGCGCGTGCACGCGAGCAACTACAGCATCGAGGGTTTTACCGCGCGGGTGCCGACGGCGGAACTGGCCGAGTTGGCCCATCGACATGGTTTGCCGTTGCTGGAGGATCTGGGCAGCGGCAGTCTGCTGGATCTGACCCGTTGGGGTTTGCCGGCCGAACCGACGGTGCGGCAGGCGTTGCTCGATGGCGCGGATATCGTCACCTTCAGCGGCGACAAATTGCTCGGCGGCCCGCAGGCCGGGTTGATCGTGGGGCGCAAAGAGCTGATCGCGAAGATCAAGAAAAACCCGCTGAAACGCGCATTGCGGGTCGATAAATTGACCTTGGCGGCGCTGGAGGCGGTGCTCGGGTTATATCGGGACCCGGATCGGCTGGCCGAACGTCTGCCTAGCTTGCGGTTGTTGACCCGACCGCAAGCCGACATCCTCGCCCAGGCCTCACGCTTGCAGCCCTTGATGGCTGAAATTTTGGGGTCGGTTTGGCAGGTCAGTGCAGTCGAGGCCTTGGGCATGATCGGCAGCGGCAGCCAACCGGTGGCGCGTTTACCGAGTGCGGCGCTGTGTTGCCGTCCGCAGGTTTCAAAGCGTTTGCGCGGGCGCTGCCTGCTGAATCTGGAAGCGGCGTTGCGAGCGTTGCCGATCCCGGTGCTCGGTCGTATCGACGACGATGCGCTGTGGCTCGATCTGCGCCAACTCGACGACGAACCGGCGTGGCTCGCGCAATTGCCGCAGTTGCAGGTCGACCCGTGATCGTTGGCACGGCAGGGCATATCGACCACGGCAAGACGTCGCTGCTGCAAGCCCTGACCGGACAAACCGGCGACCGCCGCCCGCAGGAACGCGAACGCGGCATGACCATCGACCTTGGCTATCTCTATGCCGAACTGGAACCGGGCGCGGGGCTAACCGGGTTTATCGACGTGCCGGGTCACGAGAAATTCACCCACAACATGCTTGCCGGCGCCCAGGGTATTGATCTGGTGTTGCTGGTGGTCGCGGCGGACGACGGCGTGATGCCGCAGACCCGCGAGCATCTGGCGATTGTTGAATTGCTCGGCATTCCGCGCGCCTTGGTGGTGATCAGCAAATGTGATCGGGTCGAGGCGGGCCGGGTGGAAGAGGTGCAGCGGCAGGTGCTCGATTTGCTCGCCCCGGGGCCATTTGCCGAGGCGCCGATCCTCACCGTGTCGAGTCTGAGCGGGCAGGGCATTGATGGGTTGCGCGAGGTGTTGCTGCAGACGCAAAGCGAAGTGCACGAGCGCAGTCGCGAAGGTGGTTTTCGCTTGGCCATCGACCGTGCGTTCAGCGTTGTCGGCGCGGGGATTGTGGTGACCGGCACGGCGTTGTCGGGCTCGGTGGTCATCGGCGACAAACTCACCCTCGGGCCCTCTGGCAAGTCGGTCCGGATTCGCGGCTTGCATGCGCAAAACCAACCCGCCGAACAGGCTTTCGCCGGGCAACGGGTGGCGTTGAATATCAGCGGCGAGCGTCTTGAACTGGCGCAGATCCATCGCGGCCAATGGTTGCTCAGCGACTGGCTGCACGCGCCGACGCAACGGGTCGACATCGACTTTCAACTGTTGCCCGGCGAGCGCACCTTCGAACACTTTCACCCGGTACATGTGCACCTCGGCACGCAGGACGTCATCGCTCGGGTGGCTTTACTCGAAGGTCCGCGACTGAGTCCCGGCGAGCGCATGTTTGCGCAACTGCTGATCAATGCGCCGGTGCACGCGGTGAAAGGTGATCGTCTGATCTTGCGCGACCAGAGCGCGCAACGCACCTTGGGCGGTGGCCAGGTGCTCGATCCGTTCGCCCCGGCGCGACAACGGCGCAGCCCTGAACGTCTGGAGCAACTGCGCACCTTGGCCTGCGGCGGCGAACTCGAACAGGTCTTGCCCGTGCTGCTCAACTACAGCGCCGGCGGCCTCGATCCGCAACGGCTGGAGCGCCAGTTCAATCGCCCGCGCGCGTCGTGGTCGTTAGCCGAAAACGTCCGCCTGATCGACACCCGCCAAGGCCCGGTGCTGTTCAACGTGCAACGCTGGGCGCAGTTGAAATTCACCCTGCTGGAACAACTTGCACAGTTTCATGAACAGGAGCCCGACCAGATGGGCCCCGACCGCGATCGCCTGCGCCGCTTCAGTGGTCTGGCGCTGGAGCGTTCGACGTTTGTCAGCTTGCTGGATGAAATGCTCACCGCCGGATCAATCGAGTCGAGCGGGCCGTGGCTGCATCTGCCGGATCATCAGGTGTGCCTGAATGCCGAGGACGAAGCCCTCTGGCAACAACTGCAACCGCTGTTCGAAAACGCCGAATTCGACCCGCCGTGGGTGCGCGACGTCGCCAAAATGCTCAGCCAGGACGACGCCGTCGTACGCCTGCTGCTGCGCAAACTGGCACGGCTCGGCCTGATGCATCAAGTGGTGCGCGACCTGTTCTTGAGTGACGTGCAACTGCGCCGAATGGCCGACGTGTTGCTCAAACTGGCCAAGGAAAATCCGCAGATCCAGGTGACAACCTTCCGCGATGCGCTAGGCTTGGGACGCAAACGCTGTATTCAGTATCTGGAATATTTCGACCGCGTCGGCCTGACCCGCCGCATCGGCGAATCCCGCCAGATCCGCCCCGACAACGCACTGGCTAACGCCGACGCACAATAAGTAAAAGGAAGGCAATCGCGCCCGGTGGCGCGGCCGGGCTTCAAACCCGGTTGGGGACGGCATCCGTTCCCGGGCAGGTTCGACTCCGGCTGCCTTCCGCCAGTTTTTCCTCCGGAACTCCCCGATCCAGTGTGGGAGCGAGCCTGCTCGCGATTGCCGTTTTTGATCGTTCCCACGCTCTGCGTGGGAATGCAGCCCGGGACGCTCCGCGTCCCTACCAAAGCCGAACGCGGAGCGTCCGTTGAGGCATTCCCACGCAGAGCGTGGGAACGATCATCGAGGGCCGCTACTGCGGCAAATCCAGATTATCCATCACCCGATTCACTGCCAGCTCGCCGAGCATGATCAGTTGCGCGATCCCCAATAGCGTCCTGCGCTGCGATGCCGGTATGAGATGGGCGAAGTCATGGGCGATGGTTCTGGCGGAGGCGAGTGTTTCGCTGGCATCGGCCAGCAGTTCTTCATTTTTGAAGTCCGCAGTGACCGCGTACATCCGGCGGGTTTTACGCGGCGGTGGCGTGGAGCCGGGCGGGCAGAGGTAGTGATCGAGCGCGCGGTCGGCGGCTTCGTGGAGTTTTTTGGAGTTGAGGGATTCGTAGGGGGAGGTGGAGTCGATTTCGGGTGGGTTGGGTGTTGGTTTGATCATCGGTAAAGCCTCTAGAGTAAATGAAGCTGCCACCGTTCGCTGCTAACGAAGGAGGTGGCGGCTGTACGCGGGTTAGCAGACCAGGACTCTAGAACCCGGCGCACCGAAGTGCCCCACGCAAAGCCGCCATAACGGCAACGGACTTTATGCGTCTAGAGAAAAACCCGGGCTGCTAAACCCGATCACTGAACAATCAGCGACCGACCCACAATAGAACCCGCCCCCAAGGCGCACAAGCCGGCGGATTCTGGCGTAGCTGTAGGCAATGGCGCAAGAATTTGTAGCCTTGAAGGCGTGTCTGGAGGTGTCTTTTAAACACTCCAGTTTAAAAGGCAAAAGATTGGGCGACTGGTTGGGTGCAACCGTGGTCTGTCCCTGTTACCCCCAGGGTTTGTGACGGACGCAGAAACCTGTGGGAGCGAGCTTGCACGCGAAGGCGTTTTGTCAGGCGAAATCAATGTAACTGATCTATTGCATTCGCGAGCAAGCTCGCTCCCACAGTTGAATGATTGCAGGCAGGATTGATCGTGTCGCGTCAGAAACCCAACGGGTACTGGATAACGACATAGATCCGGTCAATGTCATCCCCGGCCTGCGCCTCATTGGCCCGGTGTGAAACATGCGACACCTGCACCGACAGATCCTTCGCCGTGCCCGATTGCACGACGTACTTCAGATCAATATCCCGCTCCCAATGCTTGCCGCCATCGCCTTGCTGCGGCTGGTAACTGCCGCTGTCAGGATCGAACGGGTTGTAGGCGCCGCCCTTGGGCGCATGGGTGCCGTCGATGTGGCTGCCGGAGACGTAGCGGGTCATGAAGCTCAGGCCGGGAATGCCCAAGGCGCCGAGGTCGAGGTCGTAGCGCGCTTGCCAGGAACGCTCGTTGGCGCCGTTGAAATCGGCGTATTTGATCGAGTTTGCGAGGTAGATCGAATCGCCGCCGACGAAATCGAACGGCGTGTCGCCATTGATCTTTTGCCAGCCGAGCATCACCGCGTGGGGGCCGAAGGCGTATCTGCCGGACAGGCTCAACGCGGTGTTGTCGATGGCGCCGGCCAGCGCTCGGCCGGTGTTGCGGGTGTGGTAGAGGTTGGCGTCGAGCAGTACGCCGGACTGCTTGAAATGCAGATTGCCGTAGTACTGGTGCCAGGTCTCACTGAGTTCAGAGGCGTACAACGCGCCGCCGACGGGGCTGTCGGTGAACAGGTCGGCGCCGAGGAAACTAATGCCGCCGGCCTCGGTATTGGCGCCGTAACCGTAAAAGTCGTCTTTGCCCGATGAGCTGTCCTGATTCTTGAACGCGGTGAAATGCCCGGCCACCAGATTGATGTGGTCGAACTCGGCACTGTTGAGCAGAAAGCCTGTGGCGTACTCCGGTTGCAGGCGTTTGTCGGAAGTGTCGAATACCGGGGTTTCGACGGTCATTTCACCGAAGGCGAGGGTGGTGCGCGAGGTTTTCAACTTGAGCGCGCCGCCGGCGCTGGAGTAATCGTTTTCGCTGCGACCGTCGGTGTCGACTGGCAGCAGACCCGTGCCGGAATGGCCCCGGCCGCCGTCCAGCTTCATCCCGGCGAAGGCGTGGGCATCGATGCCGAAACCAACACTGCCAGAGGTGAAACCAGATGAGAAGGTGCCGATAAAGCCTTGAGCCCATTCCTGTTTGTAGTTTTTGCCGGAGGCTGAGGGCGAGCGGTAGTCGTTGCTGAGGAAGAAGTTGCGGCTGAGGATTTCGCTTTTGGCATCGTCGAAAAAACCGCTGGCGTGGGCGGTTGGGTTCAGACCGCAGAGCAGCGCGAGGAGGGTGAGACGCGAAGGGGCGCGGTCGATCATGGTCGGTGGCCAGCGGCAATTAAGATGGCTGGGATGATCAAGTGATTGCAGGAAGAAGGATTGAGTGGATGTGCTCAATGAACGGCATCACAAAAAACCTGTGGGAGCGAGCTTGCTCGCGAAGGCGGCAAATCAGGCGACATTTCTTTCGGCAGACACACCGCTTTCGCGAGCAAGCTCGCTCCCACAGGGTTTTGGGTTATATGAGGCTTTTGTGACTGGAGCGAAAACCTGTGCCAGCGATGGCGGTGTGTCGGGCAACATTTTTGTTGCCTGACACACCTTTTCACCACGTTACGACAATGGCGGCGTGCGCGGCGGGATCTGGCGTTTGCTGCCGGTCGATTCAAACGCGGCGGCCAAACGCAGCAGGTTCGAGTCGTCGTAGGCGCGGCCGGCGAAGGTCAGGCCGACCGGCATGCCGATGTCGGCCATGATACCCATTGGCACGGTGACGGTCGGTACGCCGAGGTGGCGGATCGCGAGGTTGCCGTTGGCCACCCAGATGCCGTTGCTCCAGGCGATGTCGGCCGACTCAGGATTGACATCGGCGTCCGCCGGGCCGACGTCGGCGACGGTGGGGAAAAGCACGGCGTCGAGGCCCAGTTTATCCATCCAGTCTTCGAGATCGATGCGGCGGGTTTGCTCCAGACCACGCAGACCATCGGGTACGGTGGAGATTTCATTCCACGGCGTAATGCCGCGCTCGGCCATGCGCACGTATTCATCCATGCCCGCCACCAGATCACCTTCACGGTTGGGCAGGGTGCCCGGTTCGTGCGGGAAGATCTTCGCGCCGTCGACGTCGACCAGACGATTGAGTTTCGGGTCGCCGTTGGCCTGCAAAAAGTCGTCAAACGCCCAGGCAGTCAGATCCCACAGCTCATGGTGAAGAAACTCTTTCGAGACCAGACCACGGGTGAATACAGTCGGCGCGCCGGGACGATCGCCTTCGCAGTTGGAGACCAACGGGAAATCGGTTTCGATGACTTCGGCACCGGCGGCTTCGAGCGCCTGACGCGCCTGCTGCCACAGATCAATCACCGACTCACGGGTGTTGATGCGCTGGCCGGTCGGGCCACCGATGCCCGGTGCTTCGCTGGTGCCGGCTTCAGGGTCGGCATTGATGAACATGCGAGGCACGGCGAAACGCTTGCCGGCCAGCGCTTTGGCGTCGGCAGCCAGTTCGCTGTAAGCGGCGGGGCGCACGGAACTGACGCTCGGGATCGGCACCCACGGTTGCAGGCGCCAGAGGTCGCCACGGGTGTCCGGGTCTTCGGCGACGACGATGTCGAGGACTTCGAGCAAGTCAGCCATGGTCCGCGCGTAAGGCACGACGACGTCCATGGTCGGCGTCAACGGCCAGTTGCCGCGCACCGAGATCACCCCGCGCGACGGCGTGTAGGCGCACAAACCATTGTTCGACGCCGGGCCACGCCCGCTCGACCAGGTTTCTTCGGCCAGACCGAATGCGGCAAAACTCGCGGCAGTGGCGGTGCCGGCACCGTTCGACGAGCCGGAGGCAAACGGCGCGGTGAGGTAAGCGGCGTTGTAAGGGCTTTCGGCGCGACCGTAGACGCCGCGCTGCATGCCGCCATTGGCCATCGGCGGCATGTTGGTCTTGCCCAGGCAGATCGCCCCGGCAGCGCGCAGGCGTTCGATGGTGAAGGCATCGCGATGGGCGACCAGATCGGCGAAGGCCGGGCTGCCGGACGCAGCGGTCAGGCCTTTGACCAGATAACTGTCCTTGGCGGTGTAAGGAATGCCGTCGAGCGGGCCGAGGGTTTCGCCCTTGGCACGGCGCGCATCGGACGCCCGCGCTTCGTTCAAGGCTTCAGGGTTGCGCACGACTACAGCATTCAGCGCCGTCGGGGTGTCGGTACCGTCATAGGCATCGATACGCGCCAGATACGCCTGCACCAGCTCCACCGAAGTGGTCTGGCCAGACTCCAGCGCAGCGCGCAGTTGGGCAATGGAAACTTCGGTGACTTCGATCATGCGGTCACCGCCGTTTGAATTTGGGTGTTTTTCTTGGAAGAGGTGTTCATAGCGGTTCTCGTTGCACGGCTTTACGCGACAAGGTTAAGACTGGCGCCTATTTAACACCAAGCGGCGCGCGGAGTAATCGGTGGGAATGCTGTTTGTTCGACAATGAATCCTCGGCGAGCCCTTCGCGAGCAAGCTCGCTCCCACAGGGACTGCATTTCAAATTGGAACCAGGCAGCCAAAGTGGAATGCATTCCAAATGTGGGAGCGAGCTTGCTCGCGAAGGCGTCAGCCCGGCCAACCCATCACTTCAGTCGATCAAAGTACGCCGTACTCCCGCGCCGTCCGATCCACCGCGATCCGCGTCTTGTCGATCAACTCGTCCAGCTCCGTGCGCGTGGCCACCAGCGCCGGTGCCATGATCATCCGCCCCAATGTCGAACGAATGATCAAGCCTTCCTCAAAGCCAATCGTGCGGCAACGCCAGGCCATGTCGTTTTCATTGGCAAAACGCTTGCGCGTCGCTTTGTCCTCAGCAAACTGCAACGCCGCCACCAGCCCGACGCCCTGAATCTCACCCACCAGCGGGTGATTGCCAAACACTTCGCGCAGGCAATTCTGCAGGTACGGCCCGGTGTCGGTTTTCACCCGGGTGACCACGCCTTCATCGCGCAAGGCCTTGAGGTTGGCAATCGCCACGGCGGCCGCCACCGGGTGGCCGGAATAGGTCAGGCCATGGGCAAACACGCCACCTTTCTCGACCAATGCTTCAGCCATGCGCCGCGACAGAATCAAGCCGCCCATGGGGATGTAACCGGAGGTCAGACCCTTGGCGATCGACAGCGTGTCCGGCTCAAAGCCGAACGTCTGATGCGCGAACCATTCACCGGTGCGGCCGAACCCGCCAATCACTTCGTCCGCACACAGCAGCACGTCGTATTGACGGCAGATACGCTGAATCTCCGGCCAGTACGTCGCCGGCGGAATGATCATGCCGCCCGCGCCCTGAAACGGTTCGGCGACAAACGCGGCGACCTTGTCGGCGCCCAGTTCGATAATCTTGTCTTCCAGTTGCCGCGCCGCGCGCAAGCCGAATTGTTCCGGGCTGAGGTTGCCTTCGTGGGCGAACCAGTACGGCTCATCGATGTGCGCCACATCGGGAATGGTGCCGCCCATCTCGTGCATGAACTTCATCCCGCCCAGCGCCGTCGCGGCCAGGGTCGAGCCGTGGTAGCCGTTCCAGCGGCCGATCATGATTTTCTTCTCGGGCTTGCCCATCACTTGCCAGAACTTGCGCACGGTGCGGATCAGCACTTCGTTGGCTTCGGAGCCTGAGTTGGTATAGATCGCGTGGCTGTAGTGCTTGGGCAGCAGGCTGAAGAGCAACTCGGACAGCTCAATCACCGCCGGGTGAGTGGTGTGGAAGAACATGTTGTAGTAGGGCAGTTGTTCCAGCTGTGCGGTCGCCGCGGCGGCGAGATCCTTGCGCCCGTAACCGAGGTTGGTGCACCACAGACCCGACATGCCGTCCAGATATCGATTGCCGTCGTTGTCCCACAACGCCAGCCGATCGCCGCTGACCATCACCCGTGGGCCTTCCTCGTTGAGGGCCTTTTGATCAACGAACGCATGGATGTGGTGCGCAGCGTCGGCGGCTTGGTAATCGCGGGTGGTGCGGTCGAATTCGGCGGACATGGCTGATCTCCAGATAAACGGGATAAGTGAGTGCGTTCATTCCTGCGTTGTGCGAGCAAAGTTTTGTCACTTAAAAATATTTTTGTAAAGAAAATATTTGTCGGTGAAAAAATATCGCCGTAGGCTGAGCCCGACACGCAAGGATCATCAGAGGCAACATGAGCGGACTCAGAGAACGGCAGAAGGAACAGCGCAGGGAAGTCATCGCCGCAGCGGCGCTTGAGCTGTTCAAAAGCAACGGTTTCGCGGCGACCACATTGGAGCAGATCGCCGTACAGGCCGGCGTTTCCGCGCCGACGGTGGTCAATTACTTCGGCGGCAAACAGGAAATTCTGCTGGCCTTGCTCAAGCAACCGGACGAGCAGGCCATGCGCGAGGCGCGGGCGAATCTGGACGCAGACAGCGATCCGCTGGAGGCGTTGTGCGAGTTCGAAGGGCTGATGACCGATTACCAGCTACAAGCGATGCCGGCTTCGTTGTGGCGGGAACTGGCACCGTTTCTGCTGACGGGCGACCTCGCTGAAGCGATGAGCCCATGGAATGCGGCGGTGATTGAGGAAACCAAGGCGTTGCTTTTGCATTTCCAGCAAGCGGGAAAAGTGCGTGAATCGATCGATCTCGAAGTCGTGGCAACGCTATTCAATCAGTACGCGAACATGGCGTTTATCCGCTTGGCGACGCAGGAAGTCCCGGACCGAGCCGCGCATGCGTTGCACATGCGCGGGATTCTGAGTCTGTTGTGTCACGGCATGCTGGAGCGCTGAGCTATTCGGTGGCTTTCACGCAATTACCAGCCTCACGACGCATGCACAGGCGATAACGCAGTTTTTCCGCCCAGTATTTTTCTGCCGCGGTGACGTCGCTCCACGAGTCGTAGGTGCTGCTTTCGAACAGGCCAATGATCGGCCGGCGCGAACCGGTGCGGCGGTCGATTTCAGCGGCAATGACGTCACCCGATTGCGCATCGGCCAATTTGCCTTCGATGGTCACCTGACCGGTGAACGGTGGCTGCCCGGTCGTGTGAGAAGCCGCTTGCATGGCGGCGGCTTTGGCACCCGGCACACCCAATGGAATCGGAATGTAGGACGCGGCTTTCATCGATGTGTCGGCAGCCTCTGCGTCGACGATGGCCACCGAAATGCGCAAGGTGTCCGGGCCCGGCTTGTCGACCATGCGATAGTCCTTGGCCAGTTGTTCATGCAACTGGTTGTAGAACCCCTGGGCAATGGCGTTGCTGTCGGTTTGCGGTGCTTCGTGCAGTTTCGACTTGGGTCCGGCATAGAGCTGAACCGGATCGAGCATCACACTTTTATAGCGGGTAAAACTCGCCGTGGAAGCGTACTTCGGGTTGCGGTACAGCCGCAGCGCTTCGCCGTCGTCACCTTCTTTCATTTGTGGGTAGATATCGGCCAGAAAGCCTGAACCTTTGAGGTTTTCTTCGCCCAGCGGGGTGGTTCTGCCGGGTTGCGAGGTGGAGGAGCAAGCGGCGAGGGTGATGACAGCTACAGCCAACGTCAATGTGCTCAGAATGGGCTTCATGCAGTTTTCCTTGATTGCCTGAAAGGGGGGGCGCTGGGGGGCTTACCCCGCTGAAAGGCTAGTTCATGGTGGTAAAAAAACACCGGTCGCTTGCCGTTTTTTTGTGCATTGAAATCCACCGTCGCATATTTGCCGCTACGGTTCAGGGCACTGGCAGCATCTGATGGAAACATGGCGTGAAATGGACAAACCCCGGCTACCGGAGCGCTCAATCTAGCCGGTGGATCCATGCGATCTTCAACTCTAAAAATGGCTGACAGAGCAACGGCATTGCGCACGTTGCAAGGATCTCCTATGACGGATGCAAGAATGCCCTCCGGCGTCGACGGACAGACACCGCCCGTGCCTCGCTCGGTATTCATTACCGGCGCCAGTGGCTTTATCGGCAAGGCGCTGCTCAAACGCTACAAGGCACTGGGTGCAACGGTGCGCGGGATGGACCTGGTTGCCGACCCACAAAACGATATTGTCGCCGGCGACCTGACCCGGCCGGAGCGGTGGGCGGCTCACGCCAGCGGGTGCGAATTGTTCATCAACACGGCCGCCGTGGTTTCGCTGGCGGCGCCGTGGTCGCTGTATCGCGAAGTATCGGTACGCGGCGTGCGTCATTGTCTGGATGTGGCAATCGCCGCTGGCGCCAAGCGATTCGTACAGATTTCCTCGATTGCCGCGCTGGGTTGGAACTATCCGGCGCTCGCCGATGAGCGCTGCGATGTGGTGATCGGTGATCAGTATCGTTACGGCGTGGCCAAGGGCGCCAGCGAGCATGTGGTGCTGGCTGCCCATGCGGCGGGTGAGATCGACTGCACCGTGGTACGACCGGGTGATGTTTACGGCCCGGGTTCACGGGCCTGGTTGATCGAACCGTTGAAAATGGCCAAGGCCGGCGCGCTGATTTTGCCCAATCGCGGTAAGGGCGTATTCACGCCGGTGTACGTCGATGATTTGCTTGACGGCATCATGCTCGCGGCGGGGCTGGAGCAAGCGCGCGGGCAGATTTTCCACTTGAGCAGTGCGCGGCCGACGACATGTGGTGAGTTCTTCGCCAATCACTGGCGCTGGGCCGGGCGTAAAGGCTCGCCGAAAACCCTGCCGCTGCCCTTGGCCACTGCGCTGACCTCGCTGATCTGGCGGGTTAACGGGCTGTTGAAGGTCAACAGTGAAGTGACGCCGGACGCGATGTACATGCTTGCGCGCACCGCAGATATCTCTATTGCCAAGGCGCGGCGGTTGTTGGGTTATGAGCCGAAGGTGTCGCTGGTGGAAGGGCTGCGCCGCTCGGAGGACTGGCTGCGCAGTACCGGGCAGATCGGTTCATAGGTGATTGCTCCCACGCTCTGCGTTCCCACGCCGAGCGTGGGAACGCTCACGCGTGAGTTGCTTAGCGTGTGTGCTTGTTGAAGATCAGCATCGAGGCAAGGGCCGGCATCAGCAGTAACGCCCCCACCATGTTCCATAAAAACAGCAACACGAGCAGCAGGCCCATATCTGCCTGAAACTTGAGCACTGAGAACGACCATGTCGCCACGCCCAGCGCGAGCGTGATGCCGGTGAAGGCCACCGAGGTACCGGTGGTTTTCAGCGCTTCGAAGAAGGCGGCTTGAAACTTCAGCCCTTGCTGCAGAAATCCTTCGATGCGGCTGTAAAGATAAATGCCGTAATCGACACCAATCCCCACGCCCAGGGCAATCACCGGCAAGGTCGCAATCTTCACGCCCAGGCCCATTTTCGCCATGACTGCTTCGCACAACACGGTTGACAGATACAGCGGCGCCATCAAGGCAAACGTGACTTTCAGCGAACGGAACTCCCACAGCACCACCAGACTGATGATGATGAACACCAGCATCAGCATGGTCTTTTCCGAATCGCGGATGGTGATGTTGGTCGCCGCTTCAATGCCCGCGTTGCCGGCGGCCTGGAGGATTTCGAAGTCCCCGCTGTCGTAGCGCACACTGAAAGCGTTGATTGCGTTGACCACGCCGCTCAGGGTTTCTGCCTTGTGATCGGCCAGGTACAGGCTGATCGGCGCGACACTGCAGTTGGGGTCAACGAACTCGCCGGGGACATTGGAGCGGGCGTTGTTCATCACAAACTGATCGCGGGAGAACTCGGCCCATTTCGGGTTGCCCTCGTTGCGCGCGACAATATTGAAGCGCATGGCGTTGTACAGCGATTGCACTGACTCCACACCCGGCACGGCGCGCAACGTCTGTTCCAGTTGATTGGCCAGGTCGGCGGCGGCAAACCGCGCGCATTGCTCCACCGGCGTTTTGAATATCACCACGAACACATCGGTGCTGGTGGTGTAGTGATCGAGCAGGTAGGCGTTGTCCTGGTTATAGCGCGACTCGGGGCGAAACTCCGGCGCGCCCTTGTCGAGGTCGCCGATCTTCAGGTCTTGTCGCGCGGCGTAACCGACACCGAGCAGAACCAGGCTGAGCGCAATCAACGTCACGGCCTTGCGCGGTTGCACGATGGTGGCCAGCCGGCGAAACACCGGCCACGACGAACGACTGCGCTTGTGCTGCTCACGCAACCCGCGCGGGCTCACGCCGACATAGGACATCAATACCGGCAGCAAAAACATTTTGGTGAAGATCGCCACGAATACACCGATGCTCGCGGTGATCGCCAGTTGCTGGATCACGCCGATGTCGATCACTAGCAACGTGATGAAACCCACCGCGTCAGCCAGCAGCGCGGTGGTGCCGGGAATAAACAGCGCGCGGAAGGTCTTGCGCGAAGCGTCGACAGGCGTAAGGCCATGGCTCATTTCGCTCATCATCAGGTTGATGTTCTGCACCGCGTGGCTGATGCCGATGGCAAAGATCAGAAACGGCACCAGAATCGAGTACGGATCGAGGCCAAAACCCAACAGACTCAACAACCCCAGTTGACAGACCACTGTGAGCAGACAGGTCAACACCGTCACCGCCGTACTGCGCCAGCAGCGGCAATAACCATAAAGCAACGCGGTGATCAAACCGACGGTCAGGGCGAAGAACAGCACGATGTCAGCGGCTGCGGAGAGCAGGTCACCAATGATCTGGGCAAAGCCAATGACGCGAATGGTCAGGCCTTGCGCGGCAAAGTGTTGACGCACCTGTTTTTCCAGCGACTGGGTGAGGGCACCGTAATCCAGCGGTTTACCGGTTTGCGGGTCACGCTCCAACAGCGGCACACGGATGATTGCCGAATGAAAGTCGTTGGCGACGAAGCTGCCGATCATGTTGGCGCGTTGAATGTTCTGTCGCACCTGCTCCAGCGACGCGGCGCTGCCGTCGTAGGTGTCGGGAATCACCCGGCCGGCGCGCAGGCCTTCGGTGGTGACTTCTGACCACAAGGCATTTGGCGTCCACAGGGATTTGAGGTTGCTGCGGTCAACGCCGGGAATGTAGAAAACCTTGTCGTTGACTTCGCGCAGGGTCTCGAGAAACTCCCGAGTGACGATGTCACCCTTGGGGTTTTCCACCAACACACGCAGCACATTGCTTTGCGGGCGCAGCACATCTTCGAACTTCAGATAATTGGCGATGAACGGGTGGCCGGTGGGAATCATCCGGCTGAAACTGGCGTCCGGTCGCAATGACAGCGCGGCATAAGCCAAGACCAGCGTGGCAAGCGCAAACACGGCCAACACGACGCGGCGATGGCCGAACAATAGACGTTCGGTGCCCGCGACGATCCGTTGCATGAGGCTGAGCGGTACAACAGCATCGCACTGATGGGAGAGGGCGTTCATTTCGTTTGCACCTTGAAGGGAACCATCGGCAGTACTTGCAGGCCCGCAGAGCCCACCAGCAATAACTGACCGGTGCGGGTTTCACTGACATTGAGCAGCGCCGCTTTGCCCGGCGCGCGCCACACCGCGAATTGCTGAGCGTCCTCGCTGAATTGCAGCGAACCGGCTTGACCGGCAACTACGACTGCACCGGACGACAATTGCTTGATGCCGTAGAGGCTGGTTTTCAGCGGCAACTGACGCGCTGTCCACGTGGCACCGTGGTCATGGCTGACCAGCAACGTGCCGCCAAACCCGGCGGCCATGACGTCGCCGTTTTTCAGTTCGGCGAGGCTATAGATCGAGGCATCCGTGGGTTGCCGCGCGGCGTCCCAATGTGTGCCGCCATCCCCGGAGCGATAGAGACGCCCGGCTTCACCCGCGACCAGCAGGCTGCCGTCGGCCAGCCCGAGCACGCTGTTCAAGTGCAGGCGATCGGGATTGTCGAGGCCACTGACGACTTCCCACGTTGCACCACCATCGACGGTTTTGAGCAGCAGGCCATAGGCGCCGACCACCCAGCCTTCATGGGCATTGCGAAACCACAGACCGAGCAACGGGCGGGCCGGGCCAGCGTCCGTGGCGGCCTGGGCGTCGTCCATGGCGAAGTGCGCGTTGTCCAGCGCGGTGGCGAGGCGCTCGTCATCCGGCGCGGCATCGACGGCCTGTTCCACACGCGCGACGTCTGCTTCGGCGGCTTTCACCAGCAGTGGATTGATCTGGCGGCCATCGAGCTGTTTGCGCCATGTGTGCCCGCCATCGTTGCTGTGCAGGACTACGCCGTCGTGGCCCACGGCCCAGCCGTGATCGGCATCGACGAATTGCACCGCGGTCAACAGCAGGTCGACCGGCACCTGCGCTTGTTGTACCTGGCCATTGGCGTCGCGCAGAAGGATATGGCCCGAGGCGCCGACCATCACTTGCCGGTCACCGACCGATTGCACATCGCTCAAGGGTGACTGGAGGGCCCGCGGGGTCATGGCCGACGGACGTTCCAGGCGGTCAGTCAGTGTCACCGCGTGCGCGCCTGCGCTGGCACTCAGGGTCAGTAGCAGGGCAAGCGTCATCGGCAGGGAATTATTGAGCGTCATACAGCACCGGTTTTTTTATAGTGGAACGACGAGAAACGGGCGGTCACTGACCGCCCGCCGATGCGGCAAGCACGGTGTCAGCGACCACTGCGACGCAGGGCCGAGGTGCTGAAATCCTTCAGGTTCGCCTGAATGCCGAATTGCGCGCGTTTCTCTTCGTTTTCCAGCCCCGAGACGATGTAGCGACGGGCCTGCAAATCGTAGGAAACGTCGCTGATATGAATCGCCGAGAGCACGTCGTAACGCTGCAGGCTGTGAGCTTCCTGGACACGCCACAGTTCGCCGCGACCGTCGTACAGATCAGCGGCCAAAATGCCCCAGCTGTCTTCGTCGATGTAGAACACACGTTTGCCGTAGATGTGGCGCTGACCGGGTTTCAACGTGGCTTCGACCACCCAGACACGGTGCGGCTCGTAGCGGATCAGATCCTGATTGAGGTGGTCGGGCTGAATGATGTCGCTGTACTTGAGCGCGTGCGCGGCGAGTTTGTAGGTGTTGTAAGGCACCAGCATTTGTTGCTTGCCCAGCAGTTTCCAGTCGTAGCGGTCCGGCGCGCCGTTGAACATGTCGATCATGTCGTTGGTGCGCAGGCCTTCAGAGGTCGCCACCGGCGAGTCGTAGGAAATCTCCGGAGCACGCAACACGCGGCGCTGGCCGGGGTTGTAGGTCCAGGCCAGGCGCTGCTCGCTGGTTTGGTCGATGGGTTCGTGCACCAGGTTCTGGCTGCCGGCGACGCTTTCCGGCGAAGTCACTTTGCCGAGGTAGTAATACAGGCGATTGGGTTCCGGATTGCCCATCGCCGAGGCCATGGCGACCGTGACGTCACGGCGCACCGGGGTGAACTTGCCATTGGCTTGCACAACCATTTCGGTCGGATAGTAGTGGTAGCCGCCGGCGCGGTAACGCACGACGTGGTTGTAGATCGCTTCCAGGCCGGTTTTCGGGATCGGAAACGGCACGCTGGTGCGCTGGTAATCGAGCAAGCCGTTGCCATTGCCGGCCAGCGAAACGGTCGCCGCTTCCTTGCGGATTTGCGCGTACTCGCTGCTTGGCAATGCGGCACTGCGGTGGCTTGGATAGACCAGCATCTTGTAGGTCGGGTATTTCTGCAGCATGGCTTGATAGCCCGGCGTCAGTTCAGCTTTGTATTGCGCCATGTTGGCGGCGGTAATGGTGTACAGCGGTTGTTCGCTGGCATACGGGTCGATGTAGTCTTTCGACGAATCGAAACCGGCCGGAGCGCTGGTCAGGCCACCGGTCCAGGCCGGAATCTTGCCGTCGGCGCTGGCTGCTTTTTCCGCGCCCACGGGCGTCAGATCGCTGCCCAGACGGGCGATTTCCTTGGCATCCAGCACCGCGAAGGCTTGTGCACTGGCGGCGCTGATCAGCGCTGCGAGCAATGAAAGGCAGAGTATTTTTTTGTGGTTCATGGCGAGATCTCTTGAACTAGAAGCCCATCCGCAGGCTTAAGGAAATGAAGTCCTTGTCAGTGGGGGCGAAAGGGGTGTTGCCACTGCCGGACCAGGACAGTTCGGCGGAGTAATCCTGCAGATAGTCGGCGCGCAGGCCGACGGAGCCGAGCAAGCGGTCTTCGACGAAGTTACCGTCGTACGACCAGCCCTTGACGTCCTGTCCGAATGCCACGAATGGCGCCAGGTTGACCCCGGCAAACACCCCCGGATAGTTGAGTTGCGCGCGCAGGCGATAGCCCCAGGAGAACTGACTGGTGTAGCCGTCGCTGGAGCAGCCGTATTTCTTGTATGCCTGCACGGTCACGCCGCCCGCGCAACCGGCGGCGCTGCCGGACGCCAGGTCGCTGCCGTAGATTTCGGTCTTGTTGTAGCGACGCTCGGACAGGTCCGGCAGGTCGTGCATGTATTTCATTGCCGCTTCGCCCATCAGGTTCAGGCTGTCGGCGCCGAGCACTTGCGGGATCGATTTGATGAAACCGAGGGACAACTGGGAAATCTTCAAGCGGTCGTAGCCGTTGTAGACCGAGCCTGGCGCGGCGCTGAGGGCATCGTTGCCCAGCGTCAACGGCTGGCCGATGGCGGCACCGGTCAATGCAGCATTGCCGGCGAAGGCTGGAATCAGGTCACCCGTGGCCAGTTGCACCGGTTGGTTGGGGCGGAAACTGTATTCGCCAAACACCGAGGTGCCCCAGACATTGCTGGAAAAACTAAGACCGAAAATACGAATGTCTTCCGGGAAGTCGGCGAAGTAACTGGCGTTGCGTGCCGCGTTACCCGGTGCCAGATTCGGGTCGCGCCAACCGGCGCCGGTCGGGCCATACAGATCGGTAGTAATGCTCGCGTAAGGCGTGCGCGAGTGAAGGTTCATCGCGTAGGCACCGAACTCAGTGCCGATGCTGTCGGCAAAGTAGCGCAGCGACAGACCGAACTGCCCGCTGTCACCAGGTTCGTTGTCCGGTCCGCGATTGATGTATTGGCCGGCGGCGTAGGAGGCCGGGTCATTGCCACCGGCACGCGGTACGCCATAGCAACCGTCGGTGATGTAGTCGTTACTGGAAAAATACGTGCCGCAGCCTTCCAGCACCGAGGCTTTCCACTGCAATTGGTAGAAAGCTTCCAGGCTCAGGCTGTCGGTCAGGCCGAGGTTGCCATAGAGCATCGGCACCGGCACCAGCGCTTCCTTGAGTTGCGAACCAGCGCGGCGCAGGGCTGTGGTGTCGACCGGGTTGACCACATTGATGCCGTTCTGGAAGAACAGGCCTTCGCCCCAGTTCACCACCTGATTGCCCAGGCGCGCATTGAGCGGGTGGTCAGCGATGTCGAAGTCGCCGAACACGTAGGCATCGAGTAGCGCCACGCCCTGGAACTTGGCCAGATCGTTGAAGTGGCTGTCGCTCAATGTGTCGTTGGCCTGATAGCCGTTGGCCGAGTGCCCGAAATCGACGTTGTGGTGATTGAGGGTGTAGTCGTACCAGGTTTTGCCGCGAATGAAAGCGCCGTAGTTTTGCCACTTGAGTTCGACTTCACCGAGCACAGTGACCGGTGAGGACACCAGATCACCCTTGCGCCAGTTCAAACGGCTGTCGTCGACGTTGCGCGCACTGTTGGGATTGAACTGCCCGGCGTGGCCACGGCCGATGCTGTCGGCGTTGGCCTGGTTGATGAAATTGCCATTGGGGTTCTCGGCGCTCCAGACCGAACCGATGCTGATACTGCCGTTGGCCCGGCCACTGATCTCCCCCCATTCAAACTCGCCGGCATGCACGCCCTGCATGACGGCCAGCGACAACGGTGTGAGGGCTAAAGCGGTGCGCACGAGCGAGGTGCGGCGTTTGACTGGGGTCATGAAATGCCCTCCTGATTATTATTGTTGGAGGCTTGGAACAAGCTGAGGCAGATCATGAAGAGCGGGGCGGCGGAAAACCGTGCATTTCACGCCAGCGATTTACCAAATGGCGTCAATCGCTTTGTGGGTGCTCACCCCATCGAGGTTAAACGCGTGGGGTCTGTTGTTTGAGCCACTGTCGTGGGCTGACACCAAACCAGCGTTGGAACGCGCGGCTGAAGGCGCTCTGATTGGCATACCCGAGCACGTCGGTCAGTTGCATCAGGCTCATGTCCGATTCTTCGAGGTAGCGCACGGTCATGGCTTGGCGGGTCTCGTCAAGCAACGTCTGAAACGAAGTGCCTTGCTCTGCGAGATGGCGTTGCAATGAGCGCGGGCTCATGCTCATGAAGTCGGCGATACAGTCGACGGTCACGCGGCCACTGGGCAGGAAGCTGCGCAGCAGACGCTGAACATCGTTCGGCAACGGAGTGGTGTTGTGCTGACTCGACATGGCATCGAGCTGGTGTTGCATCAAACGGTACAGCGCCGGGTCAGCGTCGGTCAGGGAAATGTCCAGCCAGCGCGCATCGAATAGCCAGGCATCGAACGCGCTGTTGAAGCGTGGTGCAACGCCCAGCAGACGGCGATAACGTGCCGCGCTGGCCGCCGGCGCATGTTGAAACGTCGCCGCCATCGGCTGCCAGCGTGAACCGAGCAAGGTGCGCATCAACTGATGTCCGACGCCCATCACCAGTTCGCTGACATGCCGGCTGCCGGGCAGATTCTGCGCTTCAGTGGCGTAGTAAAGGTGCGCCAGGCCATCGGCCCTATGCACGCGCACATCGCCGTAATTGTCATGGACGTGGAAGTAGCGGCTGAGATCGGCCAATGCGTCGCCCACGTTGTTGGCATTGCGCACCAGATACAACAGTGAACCGAAGATGCCGACGCCTTGATACAAACCGAATTCCAGGCCAAACAGCGGGTTGGCACTGGCATTGCCCGCCAGTTCCAGTACCCGCGCGAAACGGTGAAAGGCAATCAGCGCATCCGGGTCGTCCAGCACATTCCTCGGCAGACCGGCTTCGCGCAGCAATTCAACGGGGTTGAGCTGCAAGCTGCGGGCGAATTCGTTGAATCCATGGAGTGATGACGCACGGGTGAGGTAACTCATGAGGGTTGTACAGCCTTGATAGGGGCCGCACATGCACGGCCCGGGTACAGGTGAATCAGAAACGCCAGGTCACGCCGCCGCCAACGATATGCAGTGCACTGTTGGGGTAACTGCCGGACAACGTCTGGCCATTGCGTTTGGTTTGCTGCACCTCCATGTCACCGAGCCAGACCAGGGTGTAGTTGAGGTTGATATCGGTGTCTTCGGCCAGTTTGTAGCTCAGGCCGGTCGCCAGCCGCCAGCTCTCGTTCATCGGGTTGTCGACGGTGCGATCCTTGTCCTTGACGGCTGAGCTGTCATAGCCGATGCCCATGTTCCAGCGCAGTTTCGGGCTGATCTGGTTTTGCGCACCGAACGACAGGTGCCAGGTATCCCGGTACTTTCGATCTGCAGAACGCGACACATTGCCGGCGGCGGAGTCCACCGACACGCCGACGTCGGCGAAGTCGCTCCAGTCTTGCCAGTTCACCGAACTGAGCAGCGTCCATTGCTCATTCAACTGATGGGTGATGCTGAACGTCGCGGTCTGCGGAATGTTCATGTCGATTTCCAGCTGATCGACGTCCAGCCGCGACAGCGCCAGATTCAGCAGGGGATTGCGCACACCATGCACCGACGGCGAGTCCTTGAATTCCAGTTTGACCTTGCTGGTGTAAGCGAATCCCAGCGTGGTGCGCGGATCGAGCTGATAGCGCAAGCCGAGATTGATCCCCACGCCCGTGTCCGTGTCCTTGTATTGCAACTTGCCGTCTTGCTGGAACGGCTGGCCCGGAAGGAAGGCGTTATTGTCGATGGCCATTTTGTCGTAGAAATAGCCATAGACCAGGCGAGGGCCGATGCCCATCGACAGGTCGTCGGTGATCTTGTAGGCGAAGGTCGGCTGCATCGAGATGCCGATCAGCGTCGATTCCTGGCTGAAATAACGCCCGGCCCAGTCATCGTCGTATTTCACGCTCAGGCCGAAGTTGCCGTACATACCGAAACCGATACTGGCGCGGTCGTTGACCTCATGGCTGATGAAAAAACTGCTGCCCGGCAGCACTGGCAGCGGGTTGCCGCCTTCGTTGCCGGAGAAGTCATTATCGCTGTCACGATCAAAACCCAGCCCACCGAGCACTGCCTGACCGGTCAGCGTGACTTGCGTCCCCTTGAGCGCGGCAATGCCCGCCGGGTTGCTCATCAGCACGCTGGGGTCGGTGGCCAACGCCGCGGAACCCGCGTTGGCCAGACCTGCGCCTTCCTGACCCGCTTCATACAACTGAATGCCGCCTGCCAGGGCCTGACCGGTAGTGCCGGCCAATGCAAGAATGATCAGTGAGTGCGTGGATCTCATCCGGAACTTCCTTATCAATAGGGACGTGCGTCAGGTTTAGTCGTGAATTGGCCCGGGCACCAGTGGCGGAGGCGTCCAATCACCTTTGATCAACGCATCGGACGGGCCATAGGCACGAAGGGTCAGAGCGAACGCCTGCTCGGGAGCAGGCAGCCAGTTGCCGACTTTGTCTTCGGTCGGGCGCTGATGCTGGATATACAGGGTCAGAGAACCGTCGGCGTTGTACTTCAAATCCTTGTTCTTGGTACCGGTGGAGTAACGCTTGATCTCGTTGACGGCAAAGAAGTGCAGCTTGTCGTACAGGGTCAGCGACCAGAAGCCGGACACGGGTGGTGTTTGCCCGGCCGGGAAGGTCAGGGTGTAACTGCGTGTACCGTTCAGACGCTGACCGTCGCCATCCTCTTCGCGGAAAATGTAGGTGGTTTCCTTGACGTTATTCTCGAAGATGTTCGACTTGGCGATGGCCAGACGCGTCAGGTAATCGGTGCCAAACGCTGCATTGTTGAACGGGCGGTTCCAGCCGTTGGCGATGCGTACGCCGTTGTGGCTGAGATAGAACAGCGGATCGACGAGGTCCTTTTCGCTTTGCTGCGCGGTGTCCTGCAATACCTTGGCGACCGCAGGATCGGCCTCACCGGCTGCGATCAAGGCGCGGAACTGCGCATACAAAGACTCTTCACCGGCAAGCGGCGGTACTTCGGCCAGCACACGCTTCAACTGCAGAAAAAAACGTTCGGGTGTGACCCACTTCATTTCGCCAGGAGGCTGATCGGTGGCGCTTTTTGGCATCGGCAATGTCGGCATATTTTTCCAGTCAATGGTCTTGACCTTGCCATCGAACGCCGACAGCGGGTACATGGCGATTTGATTGAGCAGAGGCTGAATGGCTTCACGGTCCGCCGCCGTGTCGGCCATGAATACCCGTGGTATGACCACACCGGTATTGGTTGGCGAGCGCAGGATCGCTTGAACCCCATCGGGTTTTTCGCCTTTCCAGTCAGGGCCGACAATCAGGTAGAACCCCGGCTTGCTGGCATGGATTTTCGCCACTTGAGCGAAGCTGTCGGTGCGTTGATCGGCCAGTTCATACATCCAGAATCGCTCGCCGAAGTCCGGCACTTGCAGGATCACCGGACTTCTATCCAGCGCCAGAGCGCCGAATCCGTAGACCACGTCCTGGTTCGGGTGGGCCACGATGCGTACGTTCGGGTCGATGTAGTCAGACAGCATCGCCAATTGATTGACCGGTGCCACCGGTGTCGGGCCAAGCAGGCCAATCGTCGGCACCTGCTCATACATGATGCGGCGGGTTTGCAGGTTGACCATTGGCCAGCCCCAGGCATAAGCCATTTGCGCGACCGCGTGGGCGTAGCCGGGCGTCATCACCGTGTTGGCCACCGGACCTGGAAACATGGCAGCTTCGTCGGCGTGAGCGGCCGGCAGGGCGATCAGCAAACCGCTGATCGCCAACGCAGCCAGTGTCAGTCGCGAGGGTAACGTGGACTTATTCAACGGCTTCCACCTGTGGCAACTCGTACTTGCCCTCAAGCACTTCACCCTTTGGCTGATACAACCGCAGGATCATGTAGAACGGGCCCTTGGGCGCCGGCAACCAGTTGGCGGCGAACTCGCCCTCAGGCTTGTCGGCTTGCAACGGCACATCGAACGAACCGTCGGTACGCACCTTCAAACCCTGAGTGTCGGTGCCGAGCTTGTAGCGGGCGATCGGGTTGTCCACGAGCATTTTGTCGGCGGCGTTGTAAACGGTCAGCGACCAGAATGCATCGACCGGTGGCGCACTCTTGAAGTGCAACACGTAGTGTTTGTCACCACTGAGCTGCTGGCCTTTCGAGTCGGTGGAGCGCAGCGGGTACATCGCCTCCTTCTCGCCCTGACCACCCAGATACGGACCGCTGACCAGCGCTCGCAGCGGGTAGTTGGTACCGAAACTGTCCAGGCCCTTGGCCCAGGCCCAGCCATTGCGTTGACTGGCGCTGCTCACCAGCGAAGACACCGCGACCTTCGGGCCATCGGCCAAAGCACGCACCAGACCGGCCTTTTGCGGCGGCGACAAATGCGAAGGATCAAAGCCCTTGGCGGTGAGGCCGAAGCGCGAGAATTGCGCAAACAACGCCTCATCCCGCGTTGGCACCGGGTTTTCCTTGATCGCCGCCGCCAGTTCACGGAAGAAATCCAGGCCGTCGTCAGTGGCGGCGGGCAAGGCCGGCAGGGTTACGCTTTTCGCCTGATAGCTGCGGTTGTCGCGCTGGGACAGCGGACGCAAGGTGAATTGCGCCTGCAAGGCGTGCAGCGGTTGCAGGTCCTCGCCTTCATTGACGCGCAAGCGGCCCCACAACCAGACGGTGCGGGTCGACACATCCAGACGCTGGAGACCGGCCGGGAGCTTGCCTTTCCAGCCCGGTGGCACCAGCACGTAATCGCCGGCGGCGGTGCCGGTGGTGCGGCGGCCGATGTAATGCTCCAGTTCCTGCCACATGTTGAACACATCGACCACGTAATAACGGTCGGCGGTGTCCGGAACGTGCAGCACGTAGGGCTCGTCCAGTTGCACGACAGAACTCAGGTACAGGGTGTCGTTGTTGGCCGTCGGCATATCCTTTGCCGCCGGGGTGGCGAGGGCTTTCGCCCAGCCCAGTTGATTGAGTGGCGCGCGATAGCTGGTGTCGGGACGCGGGTTCGGCACGTCGGTGTAGTCGCGAGTCACCCGCTCCATGCGTACCAGCGGATAACCCCAGATGTAGGCATTGATACCGCTGGCATAGGCGTCCGCCTCAAGCCCGGCAGCAATGTTTTCCTGGCTGGTCGGCATGTTCAGCAGGGCGTCTGGCTGGGCCTGGGCGAACGCGACTGAACCGCAGAACCCGCTGCTCAGCACGGCGGCGGCAAGGGCACAGCGCAACCAAGGTGTTTTTTTCGACATGCGTATTCTCCCAGGCGCCCGGCACCTCACCGGTTGGGGAGTGTGCGGGACGCCTGCGTTGTCAGTAAAAATCAGGAGTGCAGCGGCGGGCTTTTTAGTTCGCCATCGACGCCATGCCGATGCCGCCCGCGCCTTTCTGCGACGGCGGGAAGTCCTGCATGCTCTTGGCGAAGGCCTGCATGTACGGCGCAATGATCGGGATGATCCAGCTGCGCTGTTGCTGCCAGCGGAAGTGATCGCCCGCTTCAGGTGAGCGCTCGTAAGGATCGACCTTGATGTCGATGACCAGCCCGCCGGGAATCTCTTTGGCCGCTTCCATCCATTTGTCTTTGATCGCGGTGTGGACTTTCCACTGATCGACGCGCACGGCGTTCATGTGGGTTTCGCCAAAGAAGAAAAACTCGTGGCGATTGGACTTGCCGTCAGGCTTGGTCAGCATGTTGAGCTGGTTGTAGCCGTCGAGGTGGTTCTTGAAAGTTTTACCATCGACGTCGAGGCCGGTCAGCAGCTTCTCTTTGACGTCGCTCTGGCCAACGGCTGCCATCAAGGTCGGCACCCAGTCTTCGGAGGTCATGAACTCGCCGGTCCAGGTGTTCGGTTTGATGTTGCCCGGCCAGCGCACCAGCATCGGCACGCGGAAACCGCCGTCCCAGGTCAGGCCTTTTTCACCGCGGAAAGACGCTGCGCCCGAGTCCGGCCAGTGCGACAGGTTCACGCCGTTATCGGAGGTGAACAGCACAATGGTGTTCTTCGCCAGCCCCTGATCGTCGAGAGTCTTGAGCAGTTTGCCGACCAGAGAGTCGAGCTGCATGATCGCGTCGGTGTATTCGGTGTGGCCGCTTTTGCCCAGCCACTCGTCACTGACATGGATTTTCTGGTGCATGCGCGACGGGTTGTACCAAAGGAAAAACGGCTTGTCGGCGGCTTTCTGTTTCTTGATCCAGTCGATCGACAGGTCGGTGAACTGGTCATCCACTGACTTCATACGCTCGATGGTCAGTGGACCTTCATCGGTGATCTTTTGTTTGCCGACCCGGCCCCAGCGTGGATCGACCGTGGCGTCATCGGTCGTGGTGGCGACCGAATGGATCATGTTGCGCGGAATGCCAGGGAAATTCGGGTCTTTGGGGAAATTGGTCATTTCTGCGATTTCCATCACATTCAAGTGATAGAGAAAACCGAAGAATTCGTCGAAACCGTGCGCGGTTGGCAGGTATTCATTGCGATCGCCAATGTGCGACTTGCCGAACATGCCAGTGGCGTAACCCTGGGCCTTGAGCAATTGCGCGAGGGTGACGTCGCTGTCCTGAATGCCGACCTTGGCGCCGGGCTGACCCACGGCCGTCAAACCGGTACGGATCGGATACTGACCGGTGATAAACGCCGCGCGCCCGGCGGTGCAGCTCGGTTGCGCGTAGTAATCGGAGACCATCATGCCTTCCTGGGCAATGCGGTCGATGCTCGGCGTGGTCACGGCGCCGAGGCCACGGTTGTAAGCTGAGACGTCCATCGGCGCCATGTCGTCGACCATGATCACGACGATGTTGGGTTTTTCGGCAGCCTGGGTGACGCCCATGGCCGCGAGGCTCAGGCCGATCCCCAGAAGGGCAGTTTTCAACGGGTGCATAGTGAATTCCTGTTCATGCGGGATCGGTAAACCTGAGCCAGTCTGGTTCAGGTTTTGCCATTGCGCAAAAAGTGGAGCGACGTTAAGGACGCTGAAGCGTTCCATGCCGGGCATGCCCGACGTAG
Source organism: Pseudomonas sp. (assembly GCF_049300855.1). GTDB lineage: Bacteria > Pseudomonadota > Gammaproteobacteria > Pseudomonadales > Pseudomonadaceae > Aquipseudomonas. The sequence goes on from NZ_JBAQKH010000029.1 coordinate 387,129, forward strand.
AACGCCGGACGGGTGCCGGGGAACATCCAGAACGGCGTCATTTCCGAGGACGGGAACACGTTCGGGAAGCGCGGATCACGGCGCGAAGGCCCGGCCACCGTGGCTTCCTGAACCATGGAAATGTATTGGTCGACGGCGTTTTCCAGGGTATTGCCGTTGATGATGACTTCGGTGCCGATCATCTTCGCGTAGTCCGCCACGCCGCTGGCGGTGGACAGCAGCGGCGCATAGGCATCGACACTGACGCCGTTTTCGCTGGTCACCCACAGGCCTTCATCGGTATGGACGACGATCGAATGGTTGCCTTCGGTGTGCCCCGGCGTGTGCATCAGTGCGACGCCGTCACCGAGCATGATCGAGCCGTCGAAGCCGATCACCTTGCTCTCGGGAATGCCGGCAATCCCGCCCGGGCAATACCAGTCGGCCTGGTACGGGTTGAGGTCTTTGGCCGACTCCCACTCGCGCCAGTGCACCAGCAGCGTGGCGTTGGGCAGCAGCCCCGGCGTTTTGTCGGTGCCCAACCAGCGACGCACGTCCTGGGTGTGCAGGTGATCGTAGGTGATGTAATCGACGTCTTCGGGGCGCAGACCGATGCGTTCCAGTATTTGCGGCACGCTGCTTTGGCGTTTGATGATCAATTTGGTCAACCAGGCAGCGGTGCGATCCTGCAAGCGGCGAAAGAACGGCGTCTCGATGTTGCGTTCGTGATCGGACGGCGACACCAGCAAAGTCTTGAGGCCGTCCGGCGTGTCGAACTGCACCACGAACAGGCGATTCTGAATGTGCATGTACTCGACGAAACGCTCGCGGGAAAACGCATTGCGCAGACCGTAGCGCACGGGGTAGGGCACGGTGATCAGGTCGAACGATTCGAAATAGCGGACCTTGGGACCGTTGAGCATGTGCTGGCGAAACTGTTGCGCGGCGATCCGCGTGTCTTCGACTCGGGCCTGCTGCCCAGCGGCGGCGCGCGAGTCGTCGAAGTGAGGAATGGATTCAAATGCACTCATGTCGGAGCGTCCTGTGAGTGAAAGGGATCAGCGCAGCGCTGCCGAGGGGTGTTTGGCACGAAAACTCCTGGCCAGATTGCGATCGACGATCCAGCGTTGCAGCGTGCTGCATTTGCGCGCCACGGCGCGGATCACTTTGGCTTTGAAGCCAGGCGTGATCATGAATTGCCGGCGCTGGATGCCGCGCAAAATGCCGGCCACCGCTTGATCGACGGTCAACACGCCCGCCACCGCATTGAGTTGACGGGTGACGTCACTGCCATGCTCGCGCTCGTAGTCGAGCAGTGGTGTCTGGATTTCACCGGGGCAGACCACTGACACATCGATGCCTTGCAGTTTTTGCTCGGCGCGCAATACCTCGGCCAGCCCCACCACACCAAACTTTGAAGCGGCATACGCGGCCTGGGTGTAACTGCCGACAATTCCGGCCAGCGATGCCATGAACACCAGATGCCCCTGCGACGCCATGTGCTTGAGGGCACTGGCGGCGAAGTTGCGGCTGCCGATCAGGTTGACGTTGATCACTTGCACGAAGGTCTCGAAAGGCAATTCGGTAAACACCGCGTTGCGCATCAGGCCGGCGCAGTTGAACGCCAGATCGGCCGGGCCTTGATGAAGATGAGCAAGCCCCATGGCACTGTCCATACCCTGCGGATCAGTGACGTCGGCGGGGTAGAAAAACACCGATTGGCCGTGGGCCACGCAGGCCTGTTTGAGTTCGGCGAGCAGTTCGTCGCGCATCTGTAAATCGAAAATCGCCACGCTGCCGCCCTGAGCGATCAGCGCTTTGGCGAACCCAAGGCCAATGCCGCTGCCACCGCCGGAAAGGTAGGTGACGCGGGGACGTCGATGGTTCCAGTTCGTCATGACGAAACCTGCAGGTAGATTCAGTGGCGATAAATTATCTTTTCGCGCCGCAGATCACTTGATGTTTGGCGAACGGAATTTGATTTATTGCGAACTATTGCAAAGGGAACCGCCACTCAGTGCGCTTGCGGCTGACATTGCAACCGGCCCGAAGTGTTCTAGTCTCAGCGCACTGACGGAAATTCGGCATCGGGAGAAACCGTGATGGAAGATAAGCCGCTGATTGCCTTTCACAGCTCCAGAGCCCTGCTGGATGTGCTGATCCGCGCCGGGCTGATTGCCACGCTGGTGCTGTTCTGCTTCGACATATTCCATCCGTTCCTCAACGTGATGTTGTGGGCGTTGATCCTTGCCATCACCTTGTACCCACTGAATCAGAAACTCGGCGAGAAGCTCGGCAATCGCTACGGTTGGGCGGCAATCATTCTGGTGCTGCTCGGGCTGGTGATTCTGATGGTGCCGCTCAGCCTGCTCGGGGCTTCCGTTGCTGATTCGGTCAAAGTCGGCATGCACACGATGGAGGCAGGCCAATTCGAAATCCCACCGCCACCGGCCAGCGTCGAGAACTGGCCGCTGATCGGCGCGCCGCTTTTCGGCATCTGGCAGCACGCTTCGCAGGATTTGAGTTGGGCTTTCAAGGAACTGGCGCCGCACCTGACCAATTGGGGCAAGGTACTGCTGCATCAGGCCGCCGGCGTCGGCGCCGGAATTGTGGTGTTTGTCGTGGCGCTGATCGTGGCGGGGCTGATCATGACCCACGGTGAAGGCGGCCACCGCACGGCCGTGGCGATTACCACGCGGATTTCCGGGCCGGTGCGCGGTCCGCAAATAGCGGAACTGTGTACCGCGACTATTCGTGCCGTGGCGCAGGGGGTGGTCGGTATCGCCTTCATTCAAATGCTGTTGATCGGTGTGGCGCTGGTGATCATGGGGATTCCCGCTGCCGGCATTCTGGCCTTGATGGTGTTGCTGCTGGGCATCATGCAATTGCCGGTGTTGCTGATCACGGTGCCCGTGGTGATTTACGTTTTTGCCCAGGATGGCGTCAGTGCTGGCACGATCATTTTTACCGTGTGGATGATCATCGCCGGGCTCTCCGACAACGTCCTCAAACCGATGCTGCTGGGGCGCGGAGTGGCGGTGCCGATGCCCGTGGTGTTGATTGGCGCGCTGGGCGGTATGGTCACCAGTGGCATTATCGGCTTGTTTACCGGGCCGGTGATTCTCGCGGTGGGTTATGAACTGTTCATCGGTTGGGTCTATCAGCCGGCGGATGTCAGCCACCTGGCCGCGCAATCGCCGGAGCAGGCGCGGCTTGACAATCCACGTTGAAAAACTGATCCATTAGTTACTTTTCAAGCAAGGATTGTTCAGATGTTCCTGTTACGCAGCGGTGCCATCGACGGTTTCAGTGCCCTTGTGAGCGAGCTGGGGCAAAATCCGGTGAATCTGCTGCGTGATCACGGCATGGTCGTGGCGCAACTGCGCCAACCCAACAGCTATCTGTCGTACGAAAAAACCGCCAACTTGCTCGACCTCACCGCACGGCAATGTGCCGAACCGCTGTTCGGCCTGCGCCTGGCTTCACGCCAGAGCCTGCTGGCGATCGGTGATGTCGCGTTGTCAGGCAGCCGGCAGCCTACCGTCGGTGATGCCTTGAACTTCGCCCGTCAGTACCTGTATTTGCACGCCAGTGGTTTGCACCTTGAGTTGGGCAAGCGCGGTGAGCGGGCCGAAGTGAAACTGCGCTTCGACTTCACCAACCCGCAGGGTCTGCAGCATTTAAGTCAGCTCAGCGCCGCGCAATTGTTCAATGCCGTGAGAATTCTCACCGCTGCCGATAGCCCGCAGATCCGCCTGCACCTGCAACAGGCTGCGTCGAAAAGCCCCGGCTGGCAGGCCATCAATATCTACGGCAAGGTTCGCTTCGACAGCAGCTTCGACGGCGTCAGTTTTCCCCTCGAATACCTCAAACGCGCGCCGTCCGCCAACGAAGAACTGATGCGCGAGCATTGGGCCAACCGTATGCAGCAACTCAAGACCCAGTACCCCGACAACCTCCAGGCGCAGGTTTGCCACCTGATCGGCAGTTTGCTGAACAGTGGCGAATGCAACATCGAGGCAGTCAGCAACTCGCTAGGCCTGCAACCCCGGGTGCTGCAAAAGCGCCTTAAAGCCGAGAGCAGCAGTTTCAGTCAGTTGTTGCAGGAAACCCGGCTCGACATCGCCCGGCAAAACCTGCTGCGCGAGCGCACCAGCATCACCGATCTGGCGCTGAATCTGGGCTATGCCGATGTTTCGGTATTCAGTCGTCACTTCAAGCAATGGACCGGCGTTTCTCCGCGAAACTGGCGGGCGCAACATCTGTCGACTGCACAAATCTGACAACCGTTCATCGCTCAACTACGCTGGCTTACGTATCCCTCTCTGACACTTGGGCGTAAGGAAACAGGCGCATGCGAAGCAGGCTGCTGGCGGTTTGGATAGTGGTGTTTGCGGCGCTCTGGTGTGGGCTCGGCTGGGCGGCCGATGAGGCGGTAAAACCGGCGGATGAAGCGGTAGAACTGAAGGTCGCCAACCGCAGCATCATGCTGTTTCGCGCGACCATTCTGGGGGAAGCACCGGCCTCGCGAGTCAAACGCGCGAAAATGGTCATCAGCGAGGCGCTGGATGAAGACGCGGCGCTGAACATCAGCACTGATTCGATCCAGAACAGCTACATGGTGCTGATCGGCGACAAGCGCGCCTTCATCGTTGCGCCCAAGGACATCGACAGCCTCGAATACTCTTCGGTGCAACAGGCCGCCGAAGGCGCCGCGGAAAAACTGCGCCAGGTGGTCACCGAAACCCGTGAGGCGCGCAACCTGCAGATGATCCTGCGCTCGGTGGCGTTGGCCGCTGTGGCCACGCTGATTTACGTCGCGTTGCTCTGGTGCCTGGCGTATCTGCGTCGAAAATTACTGGCCAAACTCCCCGCGCTGATGGATCGCCACACCCAGGCGCTGAAGGTCGGACGGGTACAACTGATTGACTCCAACTTCCTTTATCCGCTGGTCAGCCGTTTGCTGTTGTTGCTGCGCTGGCTGCTGATTTTGCTGCTGACCTATGAATGGCTGGGCTTTGTCCTGTCGCGCTTTCCCTATACGCGGCCGTGGGGCGAAAGCCTCAATAACTACCTGTTCGAGCTGGCCGGCTATCTGTTGCAAGGCATCGTCGGGGCGATTCCCGGACTGGGCGTGGCGCTGGCGATTTTCTTTATTGCCCGTGGCGTGACGGCGTTCAGCCGGCGGATCCTGCGCCGCATGGCCACGCCGGGCACCTTCAGTTGGCTCAATCACGAAACCCTGCAACCGACTCAACGCCTGACTGCGCTGGCGATCTGGCTGTTTGCCCTGGCCATGGCCTATCCGTATCTGCCCGGCGCCGGCACCGATGCCTTCAAGGGTTTGTCGGTGCTGATCGGTCTGATGATTTCCCTCGGCGCGACCAGTGTGGTCGGGCAGGCGGCGGCCGGTTTGATCCTCACCTACACGCGTACCTTGCGCCCAGGCGAGTTCGTGAAAATCGGCGAGTACGAAGGCACGGTCACTGAACTGGGCATGTTCACCACACGGATTCGCACCGGTCTGGGTGAAGTGCTGACGCTGCCCAATTCGATGATCACCGGCACCGTCACCAAAAACTATTCGCGCACCGTGCAAGGTCCCGGTTATGTCGTCGATACGGTGGTGACGATCGGCTACGACACGCCATGGCGTCAGGTCGAGGCGATGTTGCTGGAAGCGGCAAAACGCACGCCGGGCGTTCTCGAAGACCCGCCGGCGCAGGTGTTCCAGACCGCGCTGTCGGATTTCTATCCCGAATACCGACTGGTCGCGCAGGCCATCCCGAGCCAACCGCGCCCGCGCGCGGTGTTGCTGAGCATGCTCCACGCCAATATTCAGGACGTGTTCAACGAGTACGGCGTGCAGATCATGTCGCCGCACTATCTGGGCGATCCGCAACAAGAGAAGTGGGTGCCAAGGGACAAGTGGTACACCGCGCCTGCGCAAGAACCGAAGGATCAGTGACCGCCGCTCAAAGGGAGTTCGCCCCATGCTCGAATTTATTCTTCACGCCTTGCGCACCGACCCGGAAATCGCCGTGTTTCTGGCGATTGCCCTCGGCGTGTTTATTGGCCGGATTCGTATCGGCAGTTTTCACCTCGGCTCGGTGGCCGGCGCGCTGCTGATGGGTTTGCTGATCGGCCAGATCGGTCTGGAAGTACCGGCGGGCCTGAAGTCGGTGTTTTTCGTGATGTTCATCTACGCCGTCGGCTTCAAGAGCGGGCCGGAGTTTTTCGGCAGCCTCAATCGCGGCACGCTGAAACTGGTGGTGCTTTCGGTGGTGCTGTGCGCCACGGCACTGGGGGCGATTCTGCTGATGTACTCGGTGTTCGATTTCGATGCCGGGTTCACCGCTGGCCTCGGCGCCGGTGCGTTGACCGACACGGCGATCATGGGCACCGCGACCAGCGCGATCAATCAACTGACAATCGATGCCGCAGCCAAGGCGCAACTCAACAGCCACATGGCGATTGCTTATGCGATTACCTATCTGTTCGGCACCATCGGCTTGATCGTGTTTGTCGGCAGCATCGCGCCGAAACTGCTCGGCGTGAACCTGCGCGAGTCGGCGCGGGAACTGGAGCTGGAACTGGGTATCGCCAAGGAAGAGGAGGCGATCACCGTGCCCTATACGCGCATGGTGGTGCGCGCGCATCAGGTCGCGGAAAACGGCCAGGCGGCCGGGTTGCGCATCATCGACCTGGAAAAACCCCACGAATCGCTCACCGTCGAGCGGGTGATGCGCGCCGGCAAAGTCATCGAGCGCGATGAAGAGTTCGTGCTGATGGCGGGTGACATCATCGGCGTCTACGCCTTGCGTGATGCGGTGGGCAACCTCAGTCACTGGGTCGGCCCGGAGATCGATCATCCCGAAGCCCTGTCGTTTCCGACCCGTCAGGTAGACATCGTCCTGACCTCGGCGGAGTTCGCCGGCAAAACTATCCATCAAGCCAAATCGCGTTTGGCCAGCGACCGGCGCCTGGGCTGCTTCGTCAACAACATCAGCCGTCAGGGCTACGACTTGCCGTTGCTGCCCAATACCGTGCTGCGGCGCGGCGATGTGATCTCGCTGACCGGGCGTACCGCCAGTGTCGAAGCCATGGCCAAACGCTTGGGCCGTATCCGCAAGAACAACTACAAAAGCGATATCGCCATGCACACTCTGGGCATGGTGCTCGGTTCGTTGCTGGGATTGTTGTCGACCCACATTGGCATGATCCCGGTGGAGCTGGGGATCGGCGGCGGGGTGCTGGTCGCCGCGCTGGTGATTGGCTGGTACAACTCGCGCCACCCGGAAATCGGCGCGTTGCCGCCAGCGGCGCAATGGGCGTTTTCCGAATTCGGCTTGACTGCGTTTGGCGCGGTGGTCGGTTTGCTCGCCGGGCCAGCAGCCTTTGCCGCGATGAAGGAGCAAGGCCTGGCGCTGTTGCTGTCCGGCGCGGTGGTAACGATTCTGCCGCCACTGGTGGCGTTGTACTTCGGCCGCTATGTGCTGCGCCTGCATCCGATGATTCTGTTTGGCGCGCTGGCCGGGGCGCAGACGGAAGCGGCGTCGATGAACAAGATCATCGAGCAGTCGGGGAGCAACACGCCGGTGATCGGTTTCACGGTGTGCTATGCGATTTCCAACGTCTTGCTCGCAGTGTGTGGGCCGATCATCATCTTCATCGTCGCCGGTTAGGCTCGCTTGTCAGAAGCCACTCTCGCGCATCAATACCGCGAGCACATGGGTCGCGCCGTCAGCGAGCAGGCTGCGCCGCTCGCCGTCGATTTTCAGATGCCCACGGGTTTCGCGCAGGCTCGGCAGCGGTTCATCCAGCTGAATCAGCACCTGAAACAACGCACTGCTCGGAATCAATGAATGTTCGGCATTGGTGGTCGGCACAGGTCCACCGAAGCGTGACGACAGCATGCGGTGCGACAACTGACTGGCCCGGGTGCTGCCGACCTGCACCACGCGACCGCTGAGTGGCGTGGTCTGGCCATCCGGATAAAAGCGCACGCGATCGCCGGTGGCCATGCGATGCACCTGATCCTGCGCAACATACGCGTCGACCTGCCAGCTGCGCGGGTCAATCAGCATGCCCAGCGATTCCTGGCGACCGACCCATTGCCCCGGTTTCCAGTCGGGATTGACGTCCAGCCACATCCCGGCAAATGGCGTTTGCAGGTTCAGCCGGGCGATTTCCGAGCGCGCGGCGCGGGCTTCTTCGAACTGCACGTTGAGGCGCTGGCGGGTCACGGCGTCTTCCGCCAAGCCGCCGGGGTCGGCGATCAGACCCGAGAGTCGCGCTTCATAGCTGCGCGCATTGGCTTCGCTGGATTGCAGGCGTGAAGCGATGTCCGGTTCATCGAGGGTAATCAGGGTTTCCCCGGCCTTGACCGGGCCGTCCGGGTGAATCGATTGCAGGCGCGCCGGGTAGGGCGCGTACACGCGCAATTGATGCTCGGCGCGAGCCACGCCGACTGCATCGATCTGCGTGCGCCAAGGCATCGCCAGCCCGACGAGAACCGCTAGTAACACCGCGTAAAACGCCAGTTTGCGGCGACCGGGAATCGCCGCCCGACTTTTCCACCAGTGGCCCAACTCACGCATCACGGGCAGGGCGATAAACCACGACAGTTCGACCATGAACAGGAAAATCCCCAGAACCTTGAAGAAAAACAGATAGACCGCGAGCGCGATCCCCAGAAACAGCACCAGCCGATAAATCCAGGTAACGATGGCGAAAGTCACCAGCAAACGCCGCTGACCGGTCGGGAACGTTTCCGGCCAGTCTTCCTGCAAACCCAACAGATTGCGCCGCAGGGTGACGCGCGCCAGCGCCGAGGCGCGTTCGTGCAGGTTGGGAAAGTCCAGCAGGTCGGAAAGAATGAAGTAGCCATCGAAACGCATGAACGGACTGGCATTCAGCGCCAGTGACAACAACCAACTGGTGGTCGCCAGGTACAGCAACGCATTGCGCAACGCGCCCGGATCGCACAACGCCCAGCCCAGCGTGGACAGCCCGGCCAGCGACAGTTCGGTGACGATGCCTGCCGAGGCAATGGCCAGTCGTTGCCGCGAACGACTGAGTTTCCAGCTCTCGCCGGTGTCGGTGTAGAGCATCGGCCACATCACCACAAACGCGATGCCCATGTGCCCGACGCGCAAACCCAGGCGCGTGGCGACCAAGGCGTGTCCGAGTTCATGCAGGGTTTTTGCGACGATCAGCGCCAGGGCGAAGCTGAACAGGCCTTCGGTGGAAAACGACTCGACCACGGCGCTGGTGAACACGTCCCACTGTTGCAACACCAGAATGATCCCGAGCAGGCTCAGGCTCAGCACGACAATCCCGGTGAGTGGATGAAACACCCAGCCCAGCGCCCGCGCCAGGTATTGCAACGGCTGTTGCGGGCGCAGCAACGGAATGCGGAAAAACAGGTAATGGTGCAGCCACCAGCGCCAGGTCAGCCAACTGCCTTGCTCGCTTTTATCCTTCAAGCGTTCCAGCGCGGCAGGTCCGGCGCGCAGCAATTGATGCTGTTCGAGAAACTGGCGGAAATCGAGGACCTGCTCGACATCCGGTTTCAGCGCTGTGTCGTCGGCAATCTGCTCGCTGATCTGCCGTGGCGACTGACCCCAGCGCAGCAGGCACTCGAATTCCAGCCAGCCGATACGGTAGAACCGGTTGATCACCGTGTCTTGAATCACCCACGCCGGCTCGCCGTTGCTGCCATGGGCCGCTTCGCTCAGGCGCAAGTCTTCACGCAGCGGCGGGACGGGCAGGTCAGCCGGGGCGAGCATTACCAGCCACTCCACGCACGCAGTGTCGCCAAGGGGCGGCGCAGCAGGTAATAACCGAGCATCACCCGCCCGCCGTAAATCTTAGCCGTGCCGTGCAGGCCGAGGCGCGCGTGTTCCGGGGCGCCCTCGATGCTGGCGAGCAAACGGTAGGCGACCACACCTTCATCGCTGGGCCGCGCCTGATAACTGGTTTCCAGAATCTGGCCCTTGAGCGGGGTCAGTGGGTACGCGGTGAGGAACAGCGTCACTTCAGCGCCCGGTTCCAGCGCAATGGCATCGGCCACGGCCAGTTGAATGAGCATGGCCGGTTGCGACGGGTCGGCCACCTGCATGATGCGCTCGCCGGTGACGACCGGTTTGCCCAGCCAGTCGTTGGGATCGCTGAACACCGCGACGCCGCCACGTGGCGACAGCACTTGCGTGCGTTTGAGTTGTGCCTGCACCGCTGCCAGTTCAGCCCGGCGTTGCTGCGCGCGGCCGGCGAGCAAGGTCAGTTCGCTTTTGCTTTGCGGGTTGTCGAAAGCGCGCTGGCTGGCCGCCTGCAATTCGGCATCGGCGACCGCAACTTCCTTGCCGAGCACTTCGGCGCGGCTGCGCAGGGTGGTTTCATCCAGCGAAAACAGCGCTGTGCCGGCCTCGACCGGTTGATTGGGCCGAACCTGAATCTTCTCGATCACGCCATCGATCGGCGAACTGATGATCTGCGCCTGGCGCGAGACGATTTCTGTCGGCGCCAGAGCGCTTTGACGTACCGGCAATAACAGCAGGGCGCCAAGCACAATCGCCACGAGCAACAACTGCTTGCGATTGGGTCGCCAGCGACTGAAACGCTTGCGCCGAGTCAGCGCCGACCAGCAATACGCCCAGGTCGCGACCAGGCCTTTGAGGTGTTGCCACAACACGGCCGGCGGTTCCTGCTCCAGCAACAGGATCAGCAGGCCCAAGCGCTGATTGTCGCGATCCTGCAGCGGTATGCACCACAGCCCCGACGGCCACCATTCGTTCCAGCCTTCGGTAATGTCCGCTGGCGGCGCGGCGTTTTCCTGAGCGATCCACACCGGCTCTGCGTCGGGCACTTGCGCCGCGACCCAGCGACTGGCGCGGCGCAGCCAGACCAGATACGGCGAGTCCTCGCTGGGCCGCGACAGGCCGGAGACGTTGAGCAGTTCCAGCGACGATTCACGCTGGGCAAACACCAGCGCCTGATGAAACGGCAGTAACGGGTACAAGTCGTTGGCCATGCTGAACGCCAGACTGTTCAGCGAGTCGGCGGCCATGGCTTTATCCCGCAATGCATCGAGTTCGAGCAGCAGGTGAGGGTGGGGCAGCGATTCGTTCATGGTCATGGGCGAGCGACTTGTTCGAACTGCGCCGTGCCGCTCATGCCCGCCATCAGGTCGGGGTATTTGCTGTTGAGTTGGGCTTCCAGTTCAACGGTCTGTGCCACCGCATCGACCCGCGAGTTGATGGCGCTGACATGGGCCGGGTAGGTCTTGCCGGTTTCGTGGATGCTGACTTGCAGCGGCAGGCCGGGTTTGAGGTCTTTGAGCAGATTCGAAGGCACATTCAGGCGCACTTTCAACGCGCCGTCGCTGACCAGGTCGAACAGCGGTGTGCCGGCCGATACGGTTTGGTAAGGCTTGACGTAAACCTTGGCCACCCGCCCGGAAAACGGCGCGAGCACCTGGCAGTAGCTGCTTTGCGCCGCGCCCATGGCCCGCGCGCCGTCAGCCTTTTGCACTTCGGTGTTGGCCATCGACACTTCGATATCACCGACCGCGTTGAGCTGACGCAATTGCTGTTTCGCTTGCAGGTTCTGTTTGGCCATGGCCAGTTCCGCGGCGGCGACTTTCGAGCGCGCTTCGGCTTCATTGCAGTTGAAACGGGCGAGCAGTTCGGACTTGGCGACCTGCTCGCCGAACCCGGCTTTCAGTTCACCGAGGGTGCCGGCCATCTGGCTGGAGAGGGTGGTTTCCAGTTCGGCGGCGAGCAACACACGAATCGCACTGGCACTTTCCAGTGCGGGGGCCGAAGGGCTGTCTTCGGCGTGGACGGGCAGGATCAGACTGGCCAACAGCAGAGCCCCGACACGGGACTCAAGGGCGATTTTGCGCATTCGGCGTTCCTTGCGAAGAAGCGAGCAGACGTTGTTGTTCTTGTTCATTCAAGGTGCGCTGGATTTCCCGGGCGAGGGTCTTGATGTCGTGTTGCGAGATTTCTTTCGGCAATACGTCGAGGCCCACCGAGTTGTACATCCGCCCCCACGCGGCCTGAGCACTGGAGAACGCCGCTTCACGCTGATAACGCGACAGCAGATAACGGCCTTCGGAGCGGATCACTTCGAGCTCCGAGCCCAGCGCGCCGGTTTTCGCCGCTTGCGCGTAATCGAGCAGGCTTCGGTCGACGCGCAGGCTGTCTTCGGCGAACTCCACTTCCTGCCGGGCCAATTGATAACGCAGGGTGCCGACCCGCACTTGCGTGAGGATCGCCATCGACAGCGCCACACGACGGGTGTCGTCAGTTTCGCCCTGGGATTTCTCTGCGGCGTTCAGCGACGGCAATTGCAGCAGGCGGATCAGGTTCATCGACACTTGCAGGCCGGTGCTCATCCAGTCGTTGTTGTAGAGGTATTTGTTGGAGTCGTACTTGTAGCCGAAATCGACGCTGACGTTCGGCCACAACTGCGCCTTGGCGATCTCCAGATCCTTTTGGTTGACGCGTTTGCGGTACCACTCTTCCATGATTTCCGGGCGGTTCTCCAGCGACAACTGTTCCAGCCGCGCCATGCTCTGACGGACTTCCGGCAGCGGCGGGTCGGGCATGTCGGCGAGGATCATTTTCGAGCCCGGCGGCAGCGACATCAGTGCCGACAGTTCAGCCTGGGCGAACTCCAGATCCTGACGGCGCACGGTCAGCAGGTAGATCGAGTCGAGCAGCGCACGCTGATAAGCGAGGATTTCCTGACGCGGCAGCAAGCCACGGGTTTCGGCTTCGCGGGCCGAGGTCAGCGCGGTGTGGGTGCGCATCAGCAGTTTGTCGACTTCCGGCATCAGTCGCTGGGCACCGAGTGCGCGCCAGTAAGCGTTGCGCACGTCTTGCAGGACGTTTTGCGCGACTTTGCGCCGGCGTTCTTCGGCCATGAGGATCTGGTCGGATTTCTGTTGCGTGCGGTAATAAGCGACGCCGAAATCCAGCAGGCTCCAGCTCAAACCGAGGCCGTAGACTTCGCGATAGCGTTCTTCCGAGGTCGAGGGGCGCAAGCTGACCTGACGGTCTTCGATGCCGATCGAGGTGCCACCGGAATCATTGTTACGCCCGGCGTAACCGGCCGAAGCGACCAGACGCGGGAGCATTTCATGGCTGGAGACGTCGCGCAGGTCGGAGGCCAGCGCGCTTTCCATCAGTTTGAGGCGGTAGTCGAGGTTGTATTTCAGCGCCCGTGCGGCGGCCTCATAAAAGGTAATCGGCGCCGTGACCGGCTCCTGACCGGAATACATGCGTGACTGGTCGGCAATGATCCGTTGGCGGTTTTCTTCATCGGTGGAGGGTTTTGGCTCCGTTGATGAGCAAGCACTGAGCAACAGTGCAGAAGCGATGGCGGTACTGAGAAGCCGGGTCGCGTGTAGGCGCATGTTCATTCCTTTGCATTCTTCGAATTTTTCTTCAGGTCGACAGCTTTATCGTGGTGCGCGGCGTTGCGCTGCATCGCGCAATTGCGCGCTGAAGCCCTTGGCCCGGGGTTTTTCCTGTTGTTTCTCTACGTGTGCCGGACTGTGCGTCAGGTCGGCCGGGTTCAAAGTGAACAACGACGGATCGCTCAACAAACCATCGGCGCTCAAACCCGTGCGGCCCTGCCGTCCCTGAATCCACAGCAGATCCAGTTCGCTTTCGAGACGGCTGGTGCGCACCGCTTGCTGGACAAATTGCCCCGGCACCAGACCCAGGCCATTGCCCAGCGAATCACTGTTGAACTCACCGACCGCTGCCAGGCGCAGGTTGCTGCCATCGACGCCCCAGGCCGACAGCTCGGAGATTTCAGCGGCGCGCTCGACCACTGGCGTGACGAAGATCGCCGGTTGCGGATCCGGGATCAGGAAGTTGCGGTTGAGGGTGTTGGGATCACGCTCGAAGTTGTTGCCGCCCGGTGCCGGTATGAATGGCGTAGCGATATCGAGGGTGATCACCAGTTCGGCCTGATCACTGGCGCCGGCACGGTCGTTGATGGTGTAGGTGAACACGTCGCGCAAAACCTGGCCGAGACCAGCGGCGGCGAGGACGGCGGGGTTGTTCTGGTCGATGGTGTAGGTGTAACTGCCGTCGGCGTTCAACACCAGCGTGCCGTACAGACCGATGATCGGCTGGCCGATGACGCCGGACGTGCCGCCATCCGCCTCGGCGCCGGTGCGCACGCCGACCACGATGAGGCCATCGTTGTTATCGACGTCGCCATCGTTGGGCAGCACGTTGCCGGTGGTTTGCGGGGCAGGGGACTGGTCGCTGGCGAACCCGCTGTCGTTCTGGGCGACCGGTGCGTCGTTGGCGCCCTGAATCACCACGGTCAGGCGGGCATCCGAGGTCGCGCCCGCCGTGTCGACCATGCGGTAGGTGAAGGTTTCGCTGAGGGTTTCGCCCGCCGTGCGCAGGGCCTGGACCACGGGATTGTTGTTTTCGATGACGTAGGTGTAGCTGCCATCGGCGTTCAACGTCAGTTGCCCGTAGAGACCGATCAACACCTGCCCGGCGCCGGTGGACTGACCGGCCTGATTGCTGACGCTCTGCACCTGTTTGCTTTCGCCATTGGCGACGCTGTCGACGTCCGTATCGTTGTCCAGCACGTTGCCGGTGGCATTGCTGCCCGGCGTGCCGTTGTTGACGCCGCCAGCCTCGACCGCCGTGGCACTGTCATCGACGGCGACCGGGGTGTCGTTGCGGCCATCGACGGTGATGCGCAACTCGGCAGTGCTGGTGTCGCCCCAGCGATCGACGATGGTGTAAGTGAACACTTCGTTGAGCGTCTGGCCGCTCTGGCGCAAGGCCTGGACGGCAGCGAGATTGTTATCGACGGTGTAGCTGTAGCTGCCATCGGCGTTGATCAGCAGGTCACCGTACAACCCGCGCAGTGAAGTGCCGACGCTGCCGACCGTACCGATCGCGTCGACGGTGCCGGTGTGAATGCCGATCACCGACAGCGGATCGCTTTCGGCGTCGGTGTCGTTGTCCAGCACATTGCCGCCGGGGTTGAGGCCGGGTTGATCGTTGTTGCTGCCACCGGCCTCGATCGCCGTCGCCGTGTCGGTGTTGGCCACCGGCGCGATGTTGCGGCCACGAATGATGATGTGGATTTCCGCCAGATCGTTTTGCCCGCCACGGTCGCTGACTTGATAGGTGAAGCGCTCATTTAGAAATTGCAGCGGCCCCAAGGCCAGAACCGCCGGATTGTTCGAGTCGAGGTTGTAGGTGAAGCTGCCATCGGCGCCGATGATCAACTGCCCGTAGAGTCCGTTGATCAGCGTGCCGTTGCTGTTGTCGGTGCCTGCGGTGACCCCGGCCAGACTGCCGCCCGCGTCTTCAGTGCCGAAACGGATGCCGGTGACGGTTTTGCTGTCACCCTGGTCGACGTCAGTGTCATTGATCAGCACGTTGCCGCTCGGGTTGACGCCGTTGCCATTGCCGTTATCGGCCACGGCGAGCACGGTGTCGTTGGCAGCGACCGGCGCATCCCAGGCGCCGTCAATGCGGATGCTCAGTTGTGCGCTGTCGGTGGCCCCGGCGATATCGCGCAGGCGGTAGGTGAAGGTTTCCACCAGCGAATCGCCGACTTTCAGCGCCTGCACGGCGGCGAGGCTGTTATTGATCACATAGCTGTAAGTGCCATCGGTGTTGAGGGTCAGCGTGCCGTACAAACCGTTGAAGGTCTGCGCGCCGACAACGTTGGTGAAAGTGCCGCCGGCCGCTTCGCTGCCGGTGCGAATCCCGGTCACCAGTTTCGCGTCGTTGGCATCGACGTCATTGTCATTGGTCAGCACATTGCCGCTCGGATTGACCCCCGGCGTGCCGTTGAACGTGCCGCCGGCCTCGACCGCCACGGCACTGTCGTCTCTGGCGACCGGGTTGTCGTTGGCGCCGCGAATGGTGATGGTCAGGGTTGCGCTGCTGGTGGCGCCGGCGAGGTCGCGGATCTGGTAGGTGAAGGTTTCCGTCAACGTGTCGGCATTGCTGCGCAGTGCCTGGACCTGCGGATTGAGGTTGTCGAGCAGATAGCTGTAGCTGCCGTCGGCGTTCAGCGTAAGGACGCCATAAGTGCCATTGAAGCCGCTGCCGATCAGGCCCACCGAGGCGCCCTGATTGACGCCGACCACGCTGAGCACTTCGCCGTTGCCATCGACGTCAGTGTCGTTGACCAATACGTTCCCGCTCGGATTGAGGCCCGGCGTGGCGTTGTTCGCGCCACCGGCCTCGACCGCCGTGTTGCTGTCGTTCTGTGCGACCGGCGTGTCGTTGCGTCCTTGAATGCTGATGTTCAACGTGGCGCGATCAGTGGCGCCGGCCGCGTCACTCACCTCGTAACTGAAGGCATCGAGCAGGGTGTTGCCGGCGCGCAAGGCCTGAACCGCCGCCATGTTGTTGTCCAGACGATAGCTATAACTGCCGTCGGCGTTCAGGGTCAGCCAGCCATAGGTGCCGCGCAACTCGGTGCCGAGGGCGCCGGCCGTGCCGGTTGCGGCTTCGCTGCCAGTGCGCACCGAGGACACTGCGCGGGTTTCGCCGTAGTCATGGTTGGGCAGGTCACCTGGGACTTCACCGCCGTCGACATCGCTGTCGTTATCCAGCACGTTACCGGTGGGATCCTGACCGGGCTGGCTGTTGTTCAGGCCACCGGCCTCGATGGCCACGCCGGCATCATCATTGGCAATCGGGTTGTCGTTCTGCCCGCGAATCAACACGATGATTTCCGCCGTGTCGGTTTGCGGGGTCGCGCCGACGCCATCGCTGACGGTGTAGGTGAAACGTTCCGAGAGCAGATCGGCACTACGGCGCAGGGCCTGCACGTCGGGGTTGCTGTTGTCGACTTCGTAGACGTAGCTGCCGTCGGGGAATATCGTCAGCGTGCCGTACAGCCCGGCAATCACCGTACCGCCGAGATTGACCGCGATCGGCGTGCCTGGATCCGCGCTCGCGCCGGACTTGATCAGCGTCACCGTCAGTGGGTCGCCGTCGGGATCGGTGTCGTTGACCGTGACGTCGCCCGAAGGGTTGACGCCCGGCGTCAGGTTGTTGATCCCGCCCGCTTCGGTAGCGACGGCGATGACGTTTTGCGCCACGGGTGGATCGTTGACGCCGTGGACGGTAATCACCAGTTGCGCGGTGTCGGTGAGGCCAGTGGTGTCGGTGACGCGGTAGGTGAAAAACTCGGTCAGGGTCTGACCCGGCGCCAAGGCCTGTACCAGCGCATTGGTGCTGTCGACGTCATAGAAAAACGAGCCATCGGCGCCGATGCGCAAGGTGCCGTAGAGACCGGCCACCACGGTGCCATTGGCGGAAGTGGTGCCGGTGGCGACGCCGCTGAGCACGTCGACGGCCGAGTTGTAGGTTGCTTCGCTTTTGTTGATTACGCCATTGACCAGCAACTGGCTGCTCGGCTGATCGTTGGCATCGACGTCCTGATCGACGCCGTTGCCGCCAGGCTGAGTGATCGGCCCGGGACGGCTGGGGAACTGAATCACGTTGCCACTTGGGTTGCTTTCCGACGCGGTGCCGTTGGTGGACGCAGCTTGTGCCGAGGCGGCGTCATCGCTGGCCACCGGGTTGTCGTTGGCCCCTTGAATGACGATGCGCAATTGCGCGACATCATCCAGCCCGGCGGCATCGGTCAGCCGATAGCTGAAGAACTCGACCAGTTGTTGCCCGGCACTCAGGCGCTGAACCGTGGCGTTGCTGTTGTTGACCACGTAGCTGTAAGTGCCGTCGGGATTGATGGTCAAGGTGCCGTAGAGCCCGGCAATCGCCGTGGCGCCGCTGACCGCGGTGAAGTTGCCGGAGCCGGCCTCGGCCACCGGGCGAATGCCGGTTACGCTGCGGGTTTCGCCATTGGCGACACTGTCGACGTCCAGATCATTGCTCAACACGTTGCCTCTGGCGTCACTGCCCGGTGTGCCGTTGTTGACACCGCCGGCCTCGATGGCCACACCGTCGTCATCGACGCCTTGCGGCGTGTCGTTGGCGCCTTGAATGGTCACGCTCAATGTGGCCGTCGAGGTTTCACCGGCAAGGTCAGCGAGGATGTAATTGAAGTTGTCCTGCAAAGTCTGGCCCGACAGGCGCAGCGCCTGCACGGCGGCGTTGTTGTTATCGACGACGTATTGATAGGAGCCGTTGCTGCCAATCACCAACTGCCCGTACAGACCGTTGATGACCGTCACGCCGAGCACCGGCGTCTGAATGCCGGCGCCGGGGCCGACCGAGACCACGTGCAACTGATCGGCGTTGGTAGCGATGTCGACGTCAGTGTCATTGCTCAGCACATTGCCGCGCGGATCGATACCGGCGGAGGCGTTGTTGGTGCCGCCAGCCTCCAGGGCCGTGGCGCTATCGTTGACGCCGACCGGGTTGTCATTGACGGCGGCGAGGATGATTTGCAGGGTGTCGGTGTCGGTCAGCGCATCGGCTGCGGTGCCGGGAATCCCATCGCCGTCGGCATCGCCGTAATTGCCCCGGTCATTGCTGAGCACGGTGAGGGTGTCGGTGCCGTTGAAGTTGGCATTGCCCAGATATTGCAGGCTGGCCAGCGCGGTGTTGATGTCGGCGAGGTTGCCGGTCAGGGTCAGGCTCGCGGTGTTGGCACCGCTGACGGTGACGCCGGGCACAGTCGCACCGAGGAACAGCGTGCCGTGGGTGACCGTGAGAATTACGCTGATCGCCCGGTCGTTGACGTTCGGATCGCGGTCGGCATCGACATCGGCAACGCTGATGCCGCCGATATTCAGCACCACGTCTTCCAGGCCGTTTTGCGTGCCGGGGAGGGTGTTGACCGGTGCGTCGTTCTGCTCGACATAACCGGCGTTGGCGCTTTGCGTGTCGGCATCGCCCAGGGTGATGGTGATCTGGCCGAGGGTGCCGGCGTCGCTGTCGACCCGCACGCGCAAATCGCCCAGCGGTTGCGGATAACTGACCAGTCCCGCCGGCACATCGATACGGAACACCCCCAGCGGCAACACGCCGAAGCGGTACTGGCCGTTGGCATCCGTGGTGGTGGTGAATTGCAGGTTGTCGGCCGTGGTATCGAGGCGGCCGTCGGCACCGGCCCAGGTCAGGGTCACGGTTTGCCCGGCCAGACCGGCGCCATCCGGTGTGGCGCTGGCAGTCGGGGTGGCGGTGTCGTTCCACAAGGTGCCGGTGATCACGCCGAGCCCGGCGGTGTCGCGCAAGATGTACTGGTTCGGGCCGACGGCGCTGCCATCGCGCTCGCCGGTGGTGGTGCCATCGACGCCGACGCTGTTACCGCCCCAACTGGTGAAGTCTTCCGGCAGGCTGCTCCAGGTCAGTGTCGCGTTGCTGCTGGCGACAATGCTCGAGTTGGGCAGGTCGACCGAGTAGCGCACCTGAATCTGCGCACCGACATCCAGTTGATCGATATTGACGCTCAAACCGCCGCTGGTGCTGAAACTGATGCCCGCCGGCAGATTGCCCGGGCCGTAACTCACGCCGTTGATGCTGACACTGAGCAACGTGTAATTACTGCCGCCGGCAAAGCCGTCGCTGACGCGCGCATCGAACGCCGGCAGGCCGCCGTTCTGGGTAAAACTCAGCTGCACCGTGGCATTGCCGGTGCTGCCGCTCGGGTTCGGGTTGAAGGTGACGATCTGCTTGTCGAGGCCGCTGAAGCTAGGCTCGACCACGCGTTCAAACACGGTATCGCTGACCGCACGCCCGGCACCGTTGACGATTTCCTGCGCGGTCACCGCCAGTTGCGCGCCGGCAATATTGGCGGCGATGTTGGTCACACGCACGTTGAACTCGATCGAGATGCCTTCCAGATCGTCATCGTTGCCATTGCCGTTAACCACGTTGCCGAGGTTGAACGTCACCACCTGGCTGCCATCGGGGTTGGTGATGACCGTCAGCCGGCTCGGGTCGAAGATACCTTGCGGCGCCAGGCCAGACAGATCCGCAGTGATCGGCAGCGCCTCAGGACTGTTTTCGTTGCCGTCGATATTCAGCGTGCCGCCGACGATCAGGTTGGCGTCGCTGGTCAGTCCGCCGTTGGAGATGAAGGCAATGCGCAGGGCATTGACCAGCGCGTCCGGCGAGATGAACTGCAAGCCGTTGGCCAGGGTGATCTGCACCTGATAGTTGGGGTTGTTGCCCTCGGGCACCAGCACCACCACGCGGTAGCGAATCACTTCGCCGACGGTGACTTGTTCGACGGTGGCGGTGGTCGGGTTGGGCGCCGCCGTGTCCGGCAGGCCACCGACACGGGAGATTTCGATGGCCTGAGCCACAGGAATCAGCAACGTCGACAGGTTGCGGTAATCATTGAGCGTGCCGCCATTGAGCACGCCGTCGATGCCGGTTCGCTCGCCGGCATTGCCGCCGTCGAGGCTGGTCCATTGCACGCTGGCGACGTTGGCGATGTTTGATAGGGCTGCGGCGCTGGCGTTGACGATGCCGCTCAGTTGCAAAACGATACTGCCGCCCTTGGCGATATCGATATTGGCGCCACTGGCGGTGCGCAGCTGCCCGCCGACGATTTCAAACGCCACGCCACCGTTATTGGTCGCACCGTTCTGATACAGCACACCAACCAGCGTGACGTTGCTGAGCTGGGTCGGCAGGGTGTCGAGGAAACTGATGTCGAATGCACTGAAATCGGTGCTGCCATTGCCGTTAGTGAGGGTGATATTGAAAGTCACGGTGTCGCCCTGGTCATAACCGCCAAGGCCGGAGGTGGAGGTGATCACCTGATTGATTTGCAGGGTCGGCTCGCGCACGGTCACCGTCGGCTGGCCACCGCTCAGGGCCACGTTGCGATCCAGCGCCACCGCGCCGTTCGGCGTATCGCCATCGGGGTCGCTGTAAACCAACTGCGCATTGTTTTGCAGTGAGACGTTGGCCTGGTTGGCAATCACGTTGTTGGCCACCAGTTGCAGACGAATCACGAAGGTGTTGTTGCCGGTCTGGTTGTCCGCCGACACGCTGGAGACGCTGAAGGTCCAACGCCCATCGACACCGTCGCCACCCAACGCGCCGCCGATCCCGGCAAAACCGCTGACCAGCACGCTGCCGGCAAAATCGGCGCCCAGCGCGCCACTGCCGGCACGGGTGGTGATGATCTGATAGCCGAGACCGCCATTAAAACTGGTGTCCAGGCGCATGCCCGGTGGAATCAGGTCTTCGATGCGCAGGTTTTGCGTGGTGCCTTCCGGCAGAGTGACGACGATGTCGTAGCGCATGCTCTCGCCGACCACCAGATCGCTGCCCGTGGTGTGGCTGGCGCTGGAATCGCCATTGTCCAGCGTGCCGTCGGCGAAGACTTTGCTGATCACCGGCGCGGCGATTTGCTGGCTGGCCAGATCGGTGAGGTCGGTCGGGGTGAAATCGCTGCCGCCGTTGACGCTGGCGTAATTGCTCAGGGTCGCGGTGGATTGCAGGCTGCGGCTGGCCTCGATGGTCGCACTGACCACGACGTCATAGCTGATCACCACAACATTGGCGCCGCTGGTATCGGCGGTCGTGCCGCTGCGCCCGGCCAACAGACTGGCCTGACCGCCCGCATCAAGGAAGTTGATCTGGTTGCCGCTGATGCTGTAGTCGGTGCCCAACACCAGCAAGGTGCCGTCGCCACGATAAATCTGCAGATTGGCCGCCGCCAGACTGCCGCCGACGAAACTCAAGCCGGAGGGCAGGGTGATGCTGGTACTGACGTCAAACGCGCCACCGCCACCGCTGTTTTCAATCGCCGTGACCAGGCGCAAACGGTCGGCGCCGTCGATATTGCTGATGTTGCCGTCGACCGCCGAAAGATCGGTGACACTGCCATTGAATGGCTTGCCGGTGCTGCCCGGTGGGTTCCAGCTACCGCTGGTGCCGGTGACCGTGCCGTTCGAGCCGGAGACCACGCCATGTTTGATGTTGAGTACCGGTTCGGCGACGGAAACGATCGCCACCACGTCAGAAGAAATCAGCGTGCGGTCGGTGAGGGTGGTCTGCTGGCTCGATTGCGCCAATACGTCCAGCGAACGCTGGTCGGCAAACGGCTGATCGCCGACCCTGACGGTGAAACGAATGACAATGCGGCTGCCCGTGGTGGTGTTGGTGGCAAAACTGCCGAAATCGAATACCACCGAGTTGCCATTGGCGCTGGTCACGCTGACCACGCCACCGGCATTGGTATTGCCTGCGCCCAATTCCCACTGACCGACGTCACCGCCCGAACCCCAGGTAATGCCGGTGACGTTGAACAACGGCAGCGGCAGGTAAGCCGTCAGTTTGAATTGCTCATAATCACCAGTGACGAGGTCGTAGCTCAGCTCGAAGGTCACTTCATCGCCTGGACGTAACTCGCCGTTGCCCGGCGGTGCGCCGTTATTGACCTCGACCAGACTGATATCGACGTTACTGGTGGGGACGACGCTGGTGGTGCTCGAACCGTCGGTTTCGCTCTGGCCGGTGAGGTTGAACTGATCCTGCAGCAGCGTGCCGTCCACCGTCGCGGTGTTGCCCAACTCGTCGCCTTCATTGATGTCCGGGTGCGGGTCGCCCGACGGCGGCTTGTAGGTCTGGCCGACGATCGCCGAATAGCTCAGGACTGCAATCACCGCACCTTGCAAGGTGTCGTCGAAGGCCAGATCGCCGTTGAGCCAGCCGCGAACATTGTTAAACGCATCGCGCAACGACTGCGCGATGTCGAACACCATTGATGTCGTGCCATCGGCGTTGTTCACCACGCTGGTAACCAGCGTGATGGTCTGCGCGACGCCGTTGATGGTCACCGTCAGGGTCGGCGTGCCGCTGAGGGTCTGACCGTCGCTGAGCTGATCGCGAATGACCAGTTGGCCTTCGTTGAAAAAATCCTTGCCGAATGCAAAGTAGTCGGAAATCGCCAGGTTCAGGGTGTACTGCAGGGTGTCACCGGGGCTGATGCCGGTGTGGCCGATGTCGTTCTGCATCGTCGCGGTTTTCAGCAGCGTGATCGACTTGGCGATGAATTGCGTGCCCTGGCCGGTGCCACTGAAATCGATGGTGGTGTTCGGCGCGGTGAGGTCGCGTGGATCAAGCGGCACCCATTGCCCCGAAGCGGTCGGCGGGCCAAGGGTCACGGTGACAGCATCGCCGGTCACCGGGTTGAGCACCGGTTGGCCGTTGGCATCGACTTCCGGCACATAGAAGGCGACCACGGTATCGGTCTTGCCGGTAAGGCTGTCGTAGGCGACGGTGAACGAGTTGATGTAAACGTCGTTGGCTGCAATCAGCACGGCGATTTGCGCGGGATTGGTCACCACGGTGCCGTCGTGCAGGGTGATCGAGGTCAGCCGCCCGCCGGCGCCGGGGGTGATTGAATTGACTTGAATATTGTCTGGCAGCGGTTGGGTGACGACAACGTTAGTCAGCGTTTGCCCCGGTGCCGGCGTCGCCGACAGGGTCAGCGTGCGCACGTAGTTGGGGCCGGTGGCGGTTTCGCCTTCCGGAGTATTGATGGTTTCGCTGACGGTAATCACCGTCGGGTGCACGACGAATGCTGCGGTGCCGGCCTGAATCAGGCTCGGATCATTGGTCGGGTTGTCCAGCGCGTCGTTGCCGAATTCGAAGCCGCCACTGGCGCGAATGGTCAGGTCGGGTGTGCCGTTGGAAAACGCCGTGTCGGCCAGATTGCTCAGACTGGCGGTGATCTGCACGCCGATCACCGGTTGCTGGTTGGTCACGCTGGCGAAGGGCAGTTCGATGACCACCAGTTTATCGCCGGCGCGCATGCCGTAAGTGGCTGCGTTGATGATCAGAAAGTTGCCGTTGGCGTCTTTGGCCAGCGGGTGAGTGGCGTTGCCGTTGGCGTCGAACGTGACGACATGGCTGATCAGGTTTTGCCCCAGATACGTGGCCGAGATGAAATTGACGCCGTCATCGCCATCCTTGCCGGTCGCCGGCATTGCCAGGTTGATGAATGGCGCATAACCCACTTGGGTCGAGGTGTTGCTGAAATTCACGGTGAAGGTGAAGCGGTCGCCGAGCAGCACATCGCTGCCGCCGGTGGCCACCGTGGCGGTCGGCGCAGCATCGGCGAGCAGGCCGTCGAAATGCGCCATGGCAAGGCCGCTGATGGCAATGCTTTTATCGATGTCGCCGACGCGGGTTTCCAGCGTCCAGTCGCCGCCAGCCTTGCTGCTGCCGGTGTCATTGCTGGAGGCGCCCACATCGGCACCGGTCCAGCGTGCCAGTTCGCTGACCAGGGTTTGCCCGGCCACACCGGCGCCGACATCGCAGCCGTACAGCTGAATATCCGCGCCTTGGGTCAGATTGTTGCGCCATTGTTCGAGGGTCTTGCCCAGCGAGTCGATGTTGTCCGAGGTGACCGTGCGGTTGCCCAGGGTGAACTGCCCGGCGGAGCCATGGGACATGATCTGAATCGAGTCGACCTTGCCCAGTTGCGCCAACGCTGCCGAGATTGCCGCGAGGCCGTCTTCGCCGACATTCACCACAATCGCGGTGACATTGCCCGGCAACTGCGCGACGAGTTGGTCGCGGTTTTCGATGCGACTGTCGATGACCAGCAGGCTGCGCGCGGCCGACGGCGCTTGCTCGGTGGCGGCGCGGCCTTCGGTTGGCGTGGCGTGCGGGACTTGGGCATCCACAGCGGCCGGCGGGGCAGCGGGATCGCTGTGATGTTGATCGGCAGCTGCCGAAGCGGCGGCGCCGTCGAACAGAATTCTTGGCTCCAGCGCCAATGCCTGACGTTGCGGGCGCAAGTGCGCGCCGGAAAGCCCACCCCGTGAATCTTGCATGATCGGCCCTCGTACTGCCTGCTGAATCCTTCCAATGAGTGCCGACGCCAAGCGACGGACAAGTTTAGCGTAGGCCGTTTCTTACACTTTTCCAGTGAACTTCAGGGACTTGCAACGAGGCGGGGTAACAGCTTATGGCCATCAATGCACGGTATGGCTGTGCGCATTGGCGCACAGCAATAGTGAGGTCTAGGCTGGTCAGTCAGTCGCCCTTGGGGCGTAACGCCCAACGCAGGGACAGGAGCGCAACCGATGAAAGCCCCAGCCAGTATTGTCTGCCTGATGTTCACGTTGGTGCTCGCGCCGGGTGCCCGCGCCGAAGACCCGCCCGCCACGCCGGCGGCCGAGGCCAGCGACGACGCGCCGTTGATCAACCCGCAAGTGGTCGACAAGCTCATCGACATGGGCAATTACCTGCGCAGCCTGCCGAAATTCCAGGTCGATGCCCAAGTCTCGCGCGACACCGTTCTGGAGTCAGGGCAGAAGATCAAGACCGAGTCCGCCAATACCCTGAAAGTGGTCGGCCACGATCGCTTGTATGCGAAAAGCGAAGGCGACGTGCGCACCCGCGAGTTCTTCTACAACGGCAAGAAACTCACCCAGTATTCGCCGTACCTGAAGTACTACACCACGGTCGACGCCCCGGCCACCGTCGCGGAAACCCTGCACAAGGTCGAGAACTTCTACGGTGTGCAGGTACCGATGGAGGATCTGTTTCTGTTCGGCAGTGACCAGGCGCAGATCGATGCCTTGAAAGCCGCATTGTATGTCGGCCCCTCGGTCATCAAGGGCCAGCTCTGCGACCATTTGGCGTTTCGCCAGGAAGGTATCGACTGGCAATTGTGGCTGACCCGCTCCGACAAGCCCTTGCCGTGCAAACTGGTGATCACCACCACCGACGATAAGAGCTTCCCCGAGTACAGCGCGGTGTATCAGTGGAACCTCAAGCCGACCCTTCCTGACACGCAGTTCACCTTCAAACCGGGCAAAGGCGACGTGGCGATTGCGTTCAAACAAGCCAGCGATCAGGGAGGGCAGTGACATGAACAAGTCGATGACGTGGAGTCTGTTGTTGTCGCTGGCCGCCGCCACACTGCTGACCGCCGGTTATGTCGCCGAAGCCGATGCCCGGGGGCAACGCGCTCAGGGACATGCCCGCGCCAACGTCAACCGCGCGCCGGCGCCGAACGCGCAACGGGCGCAGCGGATCAATGCGCCACAGCGCAGCAACAATGTCAGTGCCGGTAACCGGGTCAATTCGGGCAATCGGGTGAATGCCGGCAACAATGTCGGCAATCGCACGAACGTCAACAACGGCAACCGAAACGTCAACATCAACAACAGTCGTGATGTCGACATTGATGTCGACGGCCATGGCCGTTATGGCTACGACGATCACTACCATCCGCTGGCGACCGCTGCGGCAGTGACGGCCACCGTCGCGGTCACGGCGGCAGTGGTGGGCGCGATCTTCACCCCGGCGCAAATGCCCAGCAGTTGTGTGCAGGTGATTCAGTACAACGTCGCCTACATGCAGTGCGGTTCGACCTGGTACCAGCCGCAGTATCAGGGCAGTGATGTGACGTATGTGGTGGTCAATGCGCCTTGAGTCACGTGCGATCGGATTCAAGGCTAGCTGATAAAAATGTTGAGCCGGGTGGTGAAAGCAGGTCGAATGGCGCCGTTACGATGCCCTTCGATTAATCTACGAGCCCCAGACATGACAACAGCCCATCCGGTGGTGCCGGACCAAGAGCAATGGCAAGCCTGGACACCCGATGAGTTGGCGCGGCGACTGCGTGCGGTAGACCGCCCATGGTGTGTGGTCGGTGGCTGGGCGCTGGACCTTTGGCTCGGTCGGCAAACCCGCGCGCACAGTGACCTGGAATTCACGGTGCTTCGGGCCGATTTCGCCTGTTTTCGCCAGGCACTCGGTGATCTCGATTTCTATGCAGTAAAGGACGGTACGTTCCAGTTTCTGTCAGCGACTTGCGTGCCCGCCGAAGACGTTTTTCAGATATGGGCTTACGACCGCACCGCACCGGCCTGGCGCGTGGACGTGATGATCGAGCCGGGCACCCCGCAAACCTGGGCCTATAAACGCGATCCGTCGATTACCGGTCCACGCGCGGAAATGGTTCTGCAAAGCACGGGCGGCATCCCGTATCTGCGACCTGCCGCCGTTCTCTTGTTCAAAGCCAAGCACACGCGCCCCAAAGACCGCAGCGACTTCACGACGGTCTGGCCTGATTTGTCTGCGCCGGAGCGCGCGTGGCTAATTCGGCATCTGACGCTGTTGCACCCAGAGCACGACTGGCTCAGCAGCGTTCAGGTGTTATCAGCGCCGCCAGCTGCCCAAGGGTAATTCGACCTCGCGCTCGGCAGCAGCCAAGGCGATCTCCAGCCCGGACTTGTCCAGCGGCGCGCAGTAAGCCGGTTTCGCCCGCTCGAATCGCCAACTGTCATCGAGGCTTCCGGCGTCGACCGCATCGAAGCCAAGTTCGTCCAGCAAACCCACGATCAACGCCTTCGCCTGCGCGTCATCCGCTGCAATGGGCAAGGCGCGCCGCTCGCTGGAACCGTGCGGCCGGGTATCGGTGAGCAGGTCTGCGGCGAGGATCGCATTGAATACCTTGACCACCGTGGCGCCGCGCAAATGCTCGGCAAGCAAACGGCTGGTGGTGCTCTGGAAGGTGTCGAGAGCGGCGATGTGGCCATCGCGATCGGGGTAATAGTTGTTGGCATCGAGCACGGTTTTGCCCTCGAACCACGCCGGCGGCAGGCTCGGGATGTGTTCGTAGGGTATGGCCAGCAACACCACGTCGGCAAACTGCGTGGCCTGTTCGGCCGTGCCGATCTGGCAACCGGTGATGCCGGCGAGCACGCTGCTCATGGTCTGCGGGCCGCGGGAGTTACTGAGCATCACTTCGTGCCCGGCGGCGAGGGCGATTTGCGCGACGGCGCGCCCGATGAAGCCGGCGCCAACGATTCCAATGCGCATGGTGTGTTCCTCTGTCAGGTGGGGAGCCTCTAATATGATTGCTGAACGGATGCAGATAAATTGCACTCTGTTACTAACATTCAATAACAGGAGTTTCGAATGGATCGGCTGACCAGCATGGCGGCTTTCGTGATGGCGGCCGAAGCCGGCTCGTATGCCAGGGCCGCGCAACGCCTGGACATGTCAGCGCAAATGGTCGCCAAGCACGTTGCCGCCCTTGAGCAGCGGATCGGTGCACGCTTGCTCAATCGCACCACGCGCCGGCAGAGCCTGACCGAACTGGGCCAAGCCTATTACGAGCGCTGCAAGCACATCGTCGGCGAGGCAGATGCGGCTGATTCACTGGCGCAAATCATGAATGACACGCCGCGCGGCAAGCTCAGGGTCAGCGCGCCGGTGAGCTTTGGCTCTTACAGTCTGATGCCGTTCGTGACCGCGTTCTTGCGCGAATTCCCCGAGGTGGAAATCGACCTGCACTTGACCGACCGCGCCGTGGATCTGGTGGAGGAGGGGTTTGAGGTAGCTTTCCGGATCGGCCCGCTGGCGACGGCCAGTCTGACCGCGAGGCCATTGGCTGCGTATCGATTGATCGTCTGCGCGGCGCCACGCTATCTGGCCGAACACGGCACGCCGCAAGTGCCCGCCGATCTGCAACGGCATGAGTGCCTGGGCTATGCCTATTGGTCGCGGCCTGCCGACCATGAGTGGTCGTTTTTCAATGGTGCCGAGGTCGAGCGAGTGCCGGTGAGCAGTCGCTTGCACGTCAACGAGAGCAAGGCGCTGTTGTCAGCGGCGGTCGATGGGTTCGGGATTGTGCTGGGGCCTGCCGATTTTCTTGAGCCAGCGTTGCGCAGAGGGGAGTTGGTCAGGTTGCTGGAAGGCTTTGAGGCGCCGAGCAGACAAATGCATCTGCTGTACACGGCGCATCGGCAGAAGACCGCGAAAGTTCGTCAGTTCATCGATGCGGCGGTCAGGCGCTTTGCCTGACCGCCGCATCCGGCTCAGTTAATGCGCGGATGCTGCTGCACCAGTTCCTTGCGTTTGGCTTCGAGCGCAGCGATTTCAGCGTCGATGTCTTCGATTTTCTGCTCGATGTTGTCGTGGTGTTCTTGCAGCAGTTCCTTGGCTTCTTCAAGGTCGGAAGCTGCCGGGGCAGCGCCACGCAAAGGCTTGTTGGCGGTTTCCTTCATGGTTACGCCGGTGACCAGACCGACCACGGCGATGACCATCAGGTAATACGCCGGCATGTACAGATCGTTCGTGCTCTCGACCAGCCAGGCGACCACGGTCGGGGTCAGGCCGGCGATCAATACCGAAACGTTGAAAGCCGCTGCCAGCGCGCTGTAGCGAATGTGCGTGGGGAACATCGCCGGCAGGGTCGAGGCCATCACGCCGATGAAGAAGTTCAGCAACACGGCCAGCATCAGCAGACCGGCGAAGATCAAACCGATCTTGCCGCTGTTGATCAGCATGAACGCCGGAATCGCCAGAATGAACAAGCCGATGCTGCCGACGACGATAAAAGGTTTGCGGCCAATCTTGTCGCTGATAAAGCCGATCGCCGGCTGCACAAACAACATGCCGACCATGATCGCGATGATGATCAGTACGCCACGGTTTTCGCTGTAGTGCAGGTTGTGCGACAGGTAACTCGGCATGTAGGTGAGCAGCATGTAGTAGGTAACGTTGGTCACCGCCACCACGCCAATGCAGGTCATCAGGCTGCGCCAGTGTTTGGTCGCGACCTCCTTGAACGAGACTTTCGGGCCGCCGGCAAGGCCTTCGCGATCGCCTTGCTCAAGCTTTTCGACGTGCTGCTGGAACGCCGGGGTTTCTTCCAGCGCGTGACGCAGATAAAGGCCGATCATGCCCAGCGGCAACGCGAGGAAGAACGGCAGGCGCCAGCCCCATTCCTCAAACTTGGCTTCGCCGAGCGTGGTGGAGATCAACACCACCACACCGGCACCGAGGACGAAACCGGCAATCGAGCCGAAATCCAGCCAACTGCCGAGGAACCCGCGTTTACGGTCCGGCGCGTATTCGGCGACGAAGATCGACGCGCCGGTGTACTCGCCACCGACCGAGAAACCCTGAGCCATTTTTGCCAGCAGCAACAGGATCGGCGCCCAGATGCCAATCGAGGCATAGGACGGAATCAGGCCAATGGCGAAGGTGCTCAGCGACATGATGACGATGGTCGCGGCGAGGACTTTCTGCCGTCCGTACTTGTCGCCCAGAGCGCCGAAGAACAAGCCGCCCAAAGGCCGGATCAGGAAGGGCACGGAGAACGTCGCCAGCGCGGCGATCATCTGCGTACCGGGGTCGGCGCCGGGGAAGAACACTTTGCCCAGCACATAGGCGACAAAGCCGTAAACACCAAAGTCGAACCATTCCATGGCGTTGCCCAGTGCGGCAGCGGTAATCGCTTTGCGCATCTTGGCGTCGTCGACGATGGTGATGTCGTTCAGGCCGATCGGCTTGACGGTTTTTTTGCGTGATTTCATCCGGGTCTTCTCTTTGCTGATCCATCTTGCCGCGTAGATGCCATCGATTTGATGGCGCGTGCTCTTTGGCTCAGATACATGAGGACACGAAATAATTCACTGCTCGCTGCTTTTTTTCCTGCGCGCCTGTGTAGGAGCTGCCGAAGGCTGCGATCTTGATCGTTCCCACGCTCTGCGTGGGAATGCAGCCGGGGACGCTCCGCGTCCCAACAGGATCGCAGCCTTCGGCAGCTCAGGGGAATGCCGCTACCGGCGCAGGGTCGCGTAGGATTTACCGAGGTCGCTGGCCCAGCCATCAAGCACAACCTTGACGTCATCGGCAGTCAGCACCTGCTTGTCGTTCTCCAGTGGCACACCGGTGCCTTTGCGCACCACTTCGGCAATCACTTCGCCGGTCGAACCGTCCTCGAACGACACCTCGGTGGCGACTTCGCTGTCCTGATCACGGATGCCGGTCGCCGTGCTCACACCGGCAGCGACGAGGGTGACGGGCAGCCACTCATAAAAGCGCAAACCCTGAGTGCTGGTCGCCACCTGGGTAATGGCGGGGCGCACCACCAGAGTGTTCGGCCCCGGTTGATTGACCAGATGCATGACCTTGCCCAATTCCACCCGCAGCGCCGCGTCGTAATAGTCGGTAACCCCGGACAGCGTGCTTAAGGGAATCCGCAGCGTCGGCTCGGCACTCGGATAAAACTGACTCGGCGCCAGATAAACCTGTGTGTATCGACCCCGGGCGAGAGCCGGGCTGACCCACGCCAACACAGGCTGACCGGACGGCGACTGGCGCTCGGTCAACACGCTGTAGTCATGCAGGAAGCCACTATGTTCCGGGGTTTTGCTGCTGCACGCCGCCAGGCTCAACGTGGCAACAATCGACAGCGACAGCGAACGAATGCGCGACATCAAACGGCTTCCTTGTTCTGCGCCAGGTTGTCCGAGCACTCGATGTGCAATCGACCGTGGGCCATGATCCAGTTCATCAGATCAGCGGTGCTGACGCTGTGCACGTATTCCACCCAGTGCGCATTGGTCGGGCTGAAATGTTCGAAATAACGGCGCAGAACCACCGTTCCCTGATCAGTGGAAACCCCCATGCACGATTCCTGAAACACCACCGGTGTGTCCGGGCCGAGCGCGGCGGTGCGCTGGCTGAGAATCAACGGCCGATTACCGTTGTGCTGTGTTACGCCCGGTTTGCTGTTCAATACCTTCATGCCAATCCCCCCGCTGGAAATACCTGCAGAGTGCCCGCGCGATTTTGCCGGAAGATGTCCGCTTGATGTCTGGCGCGTAGAAATGTTGCTCGATTGAAATAAATGACCCGGGCGGCGAAATGGCTTTAGATTGGCTCTTTTTCGGTGCAGGGACCGGTGACTGTGAGCAGACTGCTGTTCGTTGACGACGACGTGGAAATTCTCGCGCTGCTGAAGAAGTTCTTCGTGCAGCACGCCTATGAGGTCGACGTGGCGCCCCACGGCGAAGCGATGTGGGCGGCGATCGCACAGAACCGTCCGGACACGATCATTCTTGATCTGATGATGCCCGGCGAAAGCGGCCTGAGCCTGTGCCAGAAGGTGCGCGCGCAACTGGGCATTCCGATCATCATGCTCACGGCCATGGCCGAGCTGAGTGATCGCATTGTCGGCCTCGAACTGGGCGCCGACGATTACCTGACCAAGCCGTTCGCCCCGCAGGAATTACTCGCTCGCGTGCGTGCCTTGCAGCGTCGCGCCGGTGAACAGAAAAGCATCGTCGAGCCTTCGCGGCCGGTGATTGCTTTCGCCGGTTGGCATCTGGACATTACCTGCCGCGAATTGCGCTCCCCGGAAAACGTGATGATTCCCCTGTCCGGCGGCGAGTTCGATTTGCTGGTGGTGTTCCTCGAACACCCGCAGCGCATTCTCACCCGCGAGCAGTTGATCGACCTGACCCACGGCCACGGCCACGACGCCTTCGATCGCAGCATCGATGTGCAGGTCAGCCGCCTGCGCCGCAAGATCGAACCCGATAGCAAGCGCCCGGACCTGATTCGTACCGTGCGCAATGGCGGTTATCTGTTCACAGCCAAGGTCAGTCACTCGTGATCCGCCGACTGTGGCGCGGTGACACGCTGAGCCGGCGTATTGCCCTGACCATCGTTGCCGCGATGGTTGCTTCGCTGGCGCTCAATGCCCTGTTTTTCCAAGTGGCGGGGATCTGGGCGCGGCCACCGATTGAACGCACCGGTCTGCTGGAG
Source organism: Pseudomonas sp. (assembly GCF_049300855.1). Taxonomy (GTDB): domain Bacteria; phylum Pseudomonadota; class Gammaproteobacteria; order Pseudomonadales; family Pseudomonadaceae; genus Aquipseudomonas. Next base: position 419,636 of record NZ_JBAQKH010000029.1, read on the forward strand.
CAGATTGCCGCGACCTCACGGGTAATCGAAGCGGCCCCGGCCAACCTGCGCCCGCAACTGGCCGCAGCGGCGAGCAGCGCCATGCTGCAAGTGGCGTGGAAAGCGCAGCGCGCTGACTTCGGCCTGCCCAATAACGGCGTGCGCATCGACGCGAGCAGGGTGCCGGTGCTGCAACAGTTGCTGGGTGATGATCGAAAGATCGAAGCGTTCAACCCCGGCGACTGGCCGAACGACAATCCCCAGGCGCATTACGCCGCTCTCGTGCAATTGGTCGATGGAAGTTGGTTGGCCTTTATCCCGCCTGAGCGCAGTTGGGGTTTGGAGCTGGGCACGCGGATCGCGATCATCATCACGTTGGGATTGATTGCCACGTTGCTGGTGGCGTGGATCGCCACGCGCCAATTGGCCAAGCCGTTGCAGCGTTTCGCCCGCGCCGCCCGACGTTTCGGCACCGACCTGCGTGCACCGCCGATCAAGCCCGAAGGCCCCGACGAGATCCGTCAGGTCATTGTCGCCTTCAACACCATGCAGGCGCAGATCCAGCATTTCATCAGCGAGCGTACGCACATGCTCGCATCGATCTCCCATGACTTGCGCGCACCGTTGACCCGCATGCGCCTGCGCAGCGAGTTCATGGAAGACCTCGATCATCAGGGCAAACTGATTCGCGATGTGGAAGAGATGCAATCAATGATCAACGCCGCTTTGGCGTTCTTTCGCGAGGACACTCACCGCGAGCAGACCACCGCGTTCGATCTCTCGGAGCTGCTGCAAACCATCGTCGATGACTACCGCGACCAGCACATCAACGTCGACTTCGCTGGCCCGGCGCATCTGGTGTATGAAGGCCGACCGCTGGGGATCAAACGGGTGATCGTCAACCTGCTGGAGAACGCGGTGAAGTATGCGCAGCACCCGGGTATTGCGTTGCGGCGTGACGAGTATTCGATCTGCATCGAGGTCAGTGACGACGGCCCGGGTATTCCCGAGGCTGCACTGGAGCGGGTTTTCGACCCGTTCTTTCGCCTGGAGGCCTCGCGTAACCGCGACACCGGCGGCGTTGGTCTGGGCCTGTCGGCGGCGCGGGCGATTGCGCGCGAGCAGGGCGGCGAGTTGACGTTGAGCAATCGCGATGGCGCAGGTTTGTTGGCGCGCGTTGAGTTGCCGCTGTAAAGGTTGAACAGGCTTGGTCAGAATATCTCTGAAACACTTTGAAACATTCGTGCATCGCGAGCGGTCAACCGGTCACATTCTGCATTAAGAAGCGTCCATGAAAACCCCGCGTCCCTCCGCCCGACTTGAACCGCTGTCGCAACTACGCAATCTGAAAATGGCCCGATCCGCGCACGCCTATGTGCGCGGCAGCACCGTGCAGTTTTACGAATGGCTGCACAGTCAACCGGGCCGCAGCCTGCCAAAAGGCCCGGCGGTGTGGATTTGCGGCGATTGCCATGCCGGCAACCTCGGCCCGACCGGGGATCTCAAAGGCCAGATCGATATTCATATCCGCGACCTTGATCAGACCGTGATCGGCAACCCAGCGCATGATCTGGTGCGCCTGGCGTTGTCGCTCGCCACAGCCGCTCGCGGTTCCGACCTGCCGGGCGTGGCCACTGCACGCATGCTCGAAGAAATGATGCGCGGTTACGAGCAAGCCTTTGACGGCGATCTTGAGGAAGACCCACCGCGTCCGGCGCAAGTCAAAGCGGGAATGCGCAGTGCCGTGCAGCGCACCTGGAAGCATTTGGCCGAGGAGCGCATCGAGAGCACCAAACCGACGATTCCGCTGGGTAAACAGTTCTGGACGCTGTCGCGTGACGAGCGCGCCGCGTTGAAAACCCTCTGCGCCACCCCCGAAATCCATACGTTGGTGACGTCATTGAAGGGCCGCTCACAGGATGATCGCGTGAAAATGCTCGACTCGGCGTATTGGGTCAAAGGCTGTAGTTCATTGGGGTTAAAGCGCTATGCCGTGCTGCTGGGCGTGGGCAAGGGCGATGACGAGGAATATTGCCTGCTCGATATCAAAGAAGCCGTCGGCGCCGCTGCACCGCGTGCCGCCCGCGCCGCCATGCCGCGCGACAATGGCAAGCGCGTGGTCGAAGGCGCGCGGTTTCTTTCCCCTGGACTGGGCAATCGGATGCTGGCGACACGCATGCTCGACCATGGTTTTTTCGTCCGCGAACTGTTGCCGCAGGACATGAAGCTGGAACTCGATCAGTTGAGTCAGCGCGATGCGATGCTTGCGGCCGGCTATCTGGCGCGGGTGGTCGGCGTCGCACATGCCCGGCAAATGGACCTGGCGACCCGGTCCGAGTGGATGGCGGATTTGCAAACCTGCCGCTCGAAACGTCTGGATGCGCCATCGTGGCTGTGGACCAGTGTTGTGCAATTGGTCGGCAGTCATGAAAAAGGCTATCTGGAACATTGTCGGCGTTATGCGCTGCAGCATTGATTCAAGAACCGAGCTACTGGGCCAGCCCGGCGAGTGCAATGCCCAGCGGCTGGGCCGCACTCGACGTCGCGGCCTTCATTTCACTGCGGTAGCCGTGGGGGCTGGTGCCCAAGTGCTTTTGGAAGGCGCGGCGCATCCGTTCCTCACGGCCAAAACCCGCCGTTTCGGCAATCCGTTTGATCGGCTCGCTCGTGGTTTTGAGTAATCGAGTCGCCGTCTCCAGGCGCAGGTTCTCCACCGCTTGCGCCGGGGTTTTCCCGGTGGCGGCGACATAGGCGCGGGCGAAATGGCGCGCGCTCATGCCGAACTGTTCAGCCAGCCGCTCTACGCGCAAATCGCCATTCAGGTTAGCGGCAATCCACGCATGCAGACGGGCCAGACGCCCGTCCGGATCGGTGCGCAACGCGTTGGACTGCGCGTTGAGCGAGGCGCTCAGTTGCGGCTGCTCGGCGCCGCGCCAGAGGAACACCGTGAAATAACGTGCCAGCGCCAATGCCACTGGCGCACCGAGGTCCTGTTCCACCAGACCGAGTGCCAGGTCAATGCCGGCGGTGGCGCCGCCGCAGGTCCACAGATTGCCGTCGTGCAGGTACAACGCATCGCTCTGACAGCGCACCGCCGGGTAACGCGCCTGTAGCTCCGCAGCGAATTTCCAGTGCGTAACCACCTCGCGGCCATCCAGCAACCCGGCGGCGGCCAACGCAAAGCTGCCAGTGCCAATCGAGCAGAGGCGACGGATCTGCGGCGCGCGCCCCCGCAACCAGTCACAGGCGTGTTTGTCTGCTTCCAGCGTGGCCATTCCCGGACCACCGGCGACGATCAAGGTATCGATCACCGCGGCCATCTGGTCGACCTGTGCCAGTGAGCAGGTCACCACGCTGATGCCCGAAATCGACATGACCTGGCCGCCCTGTGGCGACGCCACCAACAGCCGATAGGGCGGCTGGCCAATGAAGGTGCCGCCCAAAACGCGCGGTATCGCTGCGAATACCTCCAACGGGCCGGCGGCATTGAGCAGCAATAGATCATCGAAGGCCAGCACCACGACCGTGCGCGACGGCAGCGGCGGGGTGTCCGACATGGCAGTAAAGGAGGGGTGTTTGGCATGGAGCGGCACGGCGGGCCTCGACATACTGGGTTCATAGCAAAAACGAGGGCACGACAATGCCGGTAAAACCTTCTGCTGCCAAGCATCCACTCACCAGACAATTCGTGCCGTATCTGCGGGCACTGCTATGTGGCGCCGCGTTGCTGCTGACTGATTCGGCAACAGCGGCAGACACGGCATTGAAAATGGGCGACCAGAGTGGTTTGACCCAGGCCTTGCTACAGGCTGCGGGGGAAGACCAAGGCATCACCTATGCGCTGTCGTGGCATCCGTTTCTGGCCGGCACCACGATGCTCGAAGCCTTGAGCGCCGGGGCGATCGATGCCGGTGTGGTGGGCAATGCGCCACCGGTATTTGCTCAGGCCGGTGGTTTCGATGTGCGCATTGTCGGCGTGGCGAGCGGTGCACAAAACAACAATGCGCTGCTGGTTCCTCAAAGTTCGACGGCCACGCAAGTCGCCGACCTGAAAGGCCAACGCATTGCCGTGGCCAAGGGCAGCAGCGGCCATTATTTGTTATTGGCAGCGCTGCAGCGAGCCGGCCTCACCCCACGCGATGTGAACATTGCCTACGTCAGCCCGGTGGATGCACAAAATGCGTTTGCCAGCGGCAAGCTCGATGCCTGGGCGGTGTGGTATCCCTTTGTCGGCCAGGCCACATCACGCGGGGCACGGGTTTTGGTGGATGGCAGCGACTGGCCGGAAACCGGTTTGAATTTCACCGTCGCCAGCCTGCAAGCATTGAATGATCCACAGCGTGCAAGGCAACTGGGCGATCTGCTCGCCAGGCTGGCCCGAGCTCAGGCGTGGGCCACCGCCCATCCTCAGGAGTGGGCCGAGGTTTTCGCGCAAACCACGCGGCTTCCCGTCGCGCTGGTGCAGGAAATGCTTGCGCATCAGGATCTTCACTACGTGCCGATCGAGTCGTCAGTCATCACTTCGCAGCAGCGCCTGGCCGACCTGTTCGCCAGCGAACGTCTGATTCCACGACCGCTGCAGGTTCAGCAGATCTTTGACGCTCGCTTCAACCCGTTACTGCCAAACAACCCTTAACCCATCCAGTTCAACTTGCCGCGTTGCTGGCGGCAGGTTTTTACACGCCCGGAGAAAAGCCAATGCCTAACCTCGAAAGCACCACGCTCAAGCGCCGCAAAACCGGCCTCATCGCTGTCGATCACGCCCGCAGCGCTGGCGGCTACACGCTGTTCGCGCCACAAACAGCAGATGGCAATGTGTTCCTGATCGATCTCGACGGCGAAGTCGTCCATCGCTGGAAACTGCCGCAGCGCCCTGGCCGCGACGCCGTGATACTGCGTAACGGCAACCTCGGCTACAACGGCAACCACCCGGATTCACCGGACCTGTTTCCGGGCTGGTCGGTGTGGCATGGCGGCGCGTTCAGCGAAGTGACGCCAGATGGCGAAGTGGTCTGGGAGCACACCGATCTGCTTCACCACCATGACGCGCAATGGCTGGACAACGGCAACCTGCTCTACACCACCGCTGAGCCGTTGAGTGCCGAACTGGCCCGGCGTGTGGTGGGTGGCATTCCCGGCAGTGAGGCACCCGGCGGTGTGATCTATGCCGATGTCGTCAAGGAGGTCGATCGTCAGGGCAATGTGGTTTGGGAGTGGCGCAGTTGGGAGCATCTGCGCCCTGAAGACTATCCGCTGCACGAAGCCTTTGAACGCCACCACTGGCCGATGACCAACGCAGTCACACCGGGTCGCGACGGCAAGGTGATCCTCAGCCTGCGCAGTGTCTCCTCGGTGATCGCCGTGCAACGCGGCAGCGGTGAAGTGCTGTGGCGATTGGGCCACGATCTGGTCGCGCAGCAGCATTGCCCGAGTGAACTGGAAAACGGCAACGTGCTGGTGTTCGACAACGGCATCTTCCGCCCGCACGTGAGCATGCCGCACTCGCGCATTCTTGAAATCAACCCGTCGACGCAACGCATCGAATGGCAATACGCCGATACGCCGGGCTATGCGTTTTTCACCCCGTTCATGGGCGGCGCGCAGCGTTTGCACAACGGCAATACGCTGATCACCGAGGCCAACTTCGGCCGCTTGTTCGAAGTCACCCCGGCCGGTGAAGTGGTCTGGGAGTACGTCAATCCGCATTTCGCGACGTATCCCGATGCGGCCTCGCGACGCTATCTGCCGGGCGAAAACAACGCGATCTTCCGTGCCCACCGTTATCAGCGCGCAGACCTGCGCTGGCTGCGTGACTGAACATTCTCTGACATCCACCGCAACGATCACGCTCACGCAAGCCACGCGCAGCGAAGTATCGACTCCTCTCGAAGAGCGGCTTGAGGCCGCTCCAGGAACCACCGATGAATCTTCTTTTTTCGCGCAATGTTTCAGCTGGCGCCCTGGGCTTGTGCTCGTTAATGCCGCTGCTGCCGGCTACCGCCAATGATTTACCCACCAACAATGAAGTCCTGCAGACAGTCACGGTCGAATCACGGCGGCGCAGCGAAGACGCGCAGCAAGTGCCGACGGCCATGAGCGTGCTGGGCGCGCAGACGCTGGAGGAACAGCGCTTGTATCGCTTGCAGGATCTGCAGCAGGCAATGCCCAGCGTCAACGTCGCATTCATGCACGCCCGGCAATCGAGCCTGTCGATTCGCGGCCTGGGCAACAATCCGGCCAGCGATGGCCTGGAAGGCAGCGCCGGGATTTATCTGGACAACGTCTATCTCGGTCGCCCCGGCATGGCCGTGATGGATTTGCTCGACATCGAGCAGATCGAACTGCTGCGCGGCCCGCAAGGCACCTTGTTCGGCAAGAACACCACGGCCGGTGTGTTGAACATCACCACGCGCCGACCTTCATCGACGCCGCAAGGCAGCTTCGCCACTTCTGTGGGCGAGGACGGTTATTCGCAAAATCAGGCGAGTTTTTCCGGCCCGCTCAATGACACGCTGACCGGGCGCATAGCCGCGTACAAAACCCACGAAAATGGCTACGTGAAAAACCAATTTGACGACCACACCCTCGGCGGCGGCATGCGCCAGGGCGTGCGCGGGCAACTGCTGTTTCAGCCCAATGACGATTTCAATCTGCGCTGGCTGGCTGATTATCACGAGGAAGATTCCAGTGCCGGTACGCGCTCGCTGTTCAGCACCGGGCCGAGCATCAATGGTGTCAACCGCTATGAACAGCGCGCAGCGGCTGTCGGGGCGACGTTGGTGGATGGGAGTCGGGTCAATCTCGACGCCGATCAGAACGTCACGGTGTTTCAGGGTGGCACGTCGCTTGAGGCGAACTGGAACCTGCCCGGCGACTTCACACTGACGTCGATCAGCGCTTATCGCTGGTGGGATTTCACACCGCGTAACGATGATGAGTTGAACGTCGATGTGATGCACAACGTCGGTCAATCGGCACGCGACAAGCAGTATTCGCAGGAGATACGGCTGGCTTCCCCGGTCGGGGAACACTTCGACTACGTAGTGGGCGCGTATTACTTTCGCCAGGAGATGAGCAACAAGGTATTCACTGACTACGGGCCTTTGGCCGACACCTGGAACGGCACCCCGCAAGGCGCATTGAACAACGTCGCCAGCGTTGGCCATGGCGATGTCGACACCGACAGTTTTGCCACGTTTGCCCAAGGCACCTGGCACCTGACGCCGCAGCTGGATTTCAGCCTCGGTGTGCGCGGCACCTATGAGCGCAAACTGGCGCAAGTCACGCGTAACGAACCGGTCGGTGGTGCTGGCGTCAGCGGGGCAGCGGCCGTCGCCAGAGCAGGGCGGATCGGCGCTTACGACTCTGGGGACTTGAGCCTCTACAGCTTCAGCCCTTCGGCGCTGGCTAGTCTGGCCTGGCATGTCAGCGATCAGGTGCTGGCGTATGCCTCGCTGTCTCACGGCGAGAAGTCGGGCGGGGTCAATCTCAGCGTCGCCAGTGCGCCCGTCGCCGGTGCCGATTCCTTGTTGATTGGCAGCGAGCGCGCCAACGACGCTGAATTGGGCATCAAAACCACGCTGCTTGATCAGCGTCTGCTGCTCAATGCCAACCTGTTCTGGACAGAGGTGCACGGCTATCAGACCAATGCCTACGACGACGTCAATCTCACCAGTTACCTGACCAACGCCGGCACCGTGCGCAGTCGTGGCCTGGAAGTCGACAGCAGTTGGCGGCCAATCTCGGGCCTGACCATCAACCTCAACGGTGCCTTCAACGATGTGCGTTATCTGTCTTACGACGATGCCCCGTGCCCGGCAGAAGTCGCCTTGCGCCCCGGAGCACCGGCAGCCTGCGATCTGAGCGGCCATGCGGTGGTCGGCGCGTCGAAATGGATCTTTAACAGCAACGCCAGTTATCAATGGAATCTGCACAATGGCTTGCAATCCTACGTCAACGGCAGCTACGCGTGGCGCTCCCATGCAGTCGGCACCGTGGATGATTCCCGTGATGCGCAGTTACCCGGTTACGGGTTGGTGAACCTGTCCGGCGGGGTGCGCGGCGATTGGGGCAAGGGCCAGTGGGACGTGTCGCTGTGGTTGAAAAATGCTTTCGACAAGACCTATTACACGACCCTTTGGAATTCACCCAACGGCGCCTACACCGGGGTGTTGGGCACACCGCGAACACTGGGGATGACAGCACGATACGATTTTTGATCGGGCATCTTCAGGTTGCCGGCGTGAAATTTATTCTGTAGATTTTCATGAAATTATAAAAAGATAATTTCATGAGGTCGGGAATGTTTCAGCAATCCAGCCAGCACGTCGACAGCTATTACGCCCACAGTTGCGCCGATATTCTGCGCGATCGAGCGGTGCTGGAAGGCGAACATGAAGCCGACGTGGTGATCATCGGCGCCGGTTTCAGCGGCCTGCACACGGCGCTGCGCCTGGCCTTGGCTGGCAAGCGCGTCACGTTGCTGGAGGCCAGTCGGGTGGCGTGGGCCGCGTCGGGTCGTAACGGCGGGCAGGCGATTCTTGGCTGGTCGTGCGACATGCCGCCGCTGGAGGCCGCGCTCGGTTATGAGCGGGCAAAACGGCTGTGGGATGGCATGCGTTGGGCGGCTGGGGAATTACGCGAGTTGCCCGGGCGGCATGGTTTCGATTGCGACTATCGGCCCGGGCATTTGTGGACGTCGGTGATGCCGCGTCGGGTCAGCCTGTTGACGGAATGGCAACACGAGGCCAGCCACAAGTGGGGCCATGATGCCTTGCAGTTCATTCCTCGGGAGCAACTGCCGGAATGGCTGGCCACTGATCGTTATCAGGCCGGACTTTACGACCCGCACGGCGCGCACCTCAATCCGCTGAAACTCGCGCTGGGTCTGGCGGCCGCCATCGAGCGTGCCGGTGGGCGTATCCATGAACAAAGCAAAGCGTTGAGTTATCAGGAGGAGGGCGCAGGTTTTCGCGTCAACACTGAGCGCGGCTCGGTGCGCGCCGATGTGCTGGTGCTGGCCTGCAACGCTTATCTCGATGAACTCGACCCGCAGCTGTCCAGTTGCATTCTGCCGGTGGGCACTTACCAGGTCGCCACCGCACCGCTCACCCCCGAGCAGGCCAGCGCGCTGTTGCCGCGCAACGTTTGCGTGACCGACAACCAATTCGTCCTCGATTACTTCCGCCGCACGCCGGACCACCGTTTGTTGTTTGGCGGCGGCTGCACGTATCTGGGCGGCATGCCCAAGGACATTGCAGCGGCAACCCGACCATTTCTCGAGCGAGTATTCCCGCAGCTCAATGGCGTCGATATCGAGTTTGCCTGGGGCGGGCATATCGACCTGACGATCAATCGAACCCCGGATGTCGGCGGCGCGGGCAATCGTTATTGGCTGCAAGGCTACTCGGGCCACGGCGTATTGCCGACATTGGCCGCAGCACGTGCGGTGTCTGACGCGATTCTCGGTGATGCGGATGAATTGGCGTTGTATCAGGGCCTGAGCAATGGCCGTTTTCCCGGCGGCAAACATTTCGCCGCACCGCTGGAGGCGATTGGCAAAGCCTGGTATCGCCTGCGCGACAGTATCTGATGAGACCTTTTTCGGAATCCATGGCATGAACAAGCAAGAAGAAATCGCCGCGCTGGCGATCCTCATCCACGACCTGCGCAAGCACAAGAAATGGACCCTCAAAGAGCTCGCCGACAAGATCGGCCGTTCGGTGGGCTTTCTGTCGCAAGTCGAGCGTGGTTTGTCGCGGCCCACCGTGGCGGACCTGACCGCGATCAGCGAAACCTTCGGCGTGCCGACCACCTACTTCTACAGCCTACCCAAGCCTAAAGAGCTGCCGTGGGTCACGCGACCGGACGAGCGCCGCACGCTGTATTACGCCAATGGCATCACCGACATTCTGGTGTCGCCGCAGATCCGCGCGTCGTTCTCCATGCTCGAAAGTCATCTGGAGGCCGGCGCAAGCAGTGGCGACCGCCATTTGACTGACAGCTCGGAGCAGGGCGGTTACGTCCTCGAGGGCGAACTGACGCTGTGGCTGGGCGACGACGAAGAACCGACCACGTTGAAGGCCGGCGACAGCTTTCAATTCGACAGTCACACCCGCTGTCGCTACGGCAACCTCACCGAGCAGCTGACTCGCGTGCTCTGGGTCTACACCTGATAACAACAAAGGATAAACACGATGGACGCTGTCTGCGCTGACCTGCTCGCTGAAGTACGGGCGTTTCGCCAACGCTACCCCGAGGTGCGTTATGTCGACCTGATCTCACTGGACATTCCCGGGCACTTTTACGGCAAGCGCTATCCGGTCGACATGCTCGAAAAAGTCGCCGCCGGCAGCGCCCTGAAACTGCCGCAGAACTGCGTATTGCTCGGCGTGCAGGGCGGACTGTTCAAGATTGGCGACTACTGCTTCAACGATGGCGATCCGGATGCCGTGCGCCGCTTGGTCCCGGGCACACTGAAACCGGTGACCTGGGAGGCGCAGCCGCTGGGGCAGATGTTGATCACCTCGGACGGCACCGAAAACCCGATCGAATTCGAACCGCGTGAAGTCCTCGCGCAGGTGCTCAATCGCCTGGCGCGCAAAGGCATTCATCCGGTCGTAGCTTTCGAGCTGGAGTTCTATTTGTTCGATAAAAAGCTGCGTGACGGCCTGCCGCAATTTCCTCGTGATGAATTGAGCGAGGATGCCGATGATCAACCGAACATGCACATCGAACGCCTGTCGCGGTTTGCGCCGGTACTCGATGAAATGGTCGAAGCGACGCGCGCGCAAGGCATCGATGCCACGGTGATCACCGCTGAACTTGGCCCCGGCCAATTCGAAATCAACTTCGGCCACCTCGACGATGGTTTGCGTGCGGCGGATTGGGCAGCGTTGTTCTGCCGCAGCACGCGCGGCGTCGCGCTCAAACACGGCTATCGCGCCAGCTTCATGGCCAAGCCGTACTTGCAGCATCCGGGCAGCGGCATGCATGTGCACGTCAGCCTGTATGACGCTGACGGCCATAATCTGTTGGCGGCGAATCAACAACAGGCGTTGCGCCATGCGGTCGCCGGTTGCCTGGAATTGCTGCCACACAGCATGCCGATCTTCGCCCCTAACCAGAACGCCATGCGCCGCTTGGGCGGCACGGTGAACACCGCGACCAAAGCCAGTTGGGGCTTCGAGGACCGAGATGCCTGCTTGCGCATTCCCGAGTCAGATGAGCAGAACCTGCGCATTGAGTATCGACTGGCCGGCGCGGATGCCAATCCGTATCTGGTATTGGCGGCGATTCTGGTGGGATTGGAACATGGGCTGGAGTCCGGTCAAGAGCCGATCGCGCCGCTGAACGAAGATCGCGCTAGCGGGATTGGTTTTCCGACGGAGATGTTTGAAGCGGTGAAGACGATGCAGCATCAGCCTCAGTTGCGTGAAGGGCTGGGCGCTGAGTTTGTCGATGTGTATTGCGAGAATAAACGCCAGGATCATTTGGCGTTTATGCAGGAGATCAGTGCGCGGGAGTATCGCTGGTATATGTGAGGCGGTGCTTATCCAGAGCGCGCCTTAAATGGCCGCTTTTGAGCGCATTGCACGCCTGTTGATGTGGAAATCGAAGATCACTTGATAATGCGCGATCGTAAACTGGGCGTATCTCCACAGTCGTTGCGCAGAGTAGCAAGGGAAGTGATGGTCAAATGACAAGTCGGCCCATTGAAAGGAATCATGTATGACCACCCCATCACCTGCTCATACCCTGAGCACATTGTCCGACCTTGATTTCTATCACCGCAGATCGGTGCTGCTGCCTGTTGAAATCACCACTCTTGATGCCTGGAACTTCATGCGGGCCAAGCCGGGACTGGTCATGCGGCTGGCGTTTCGAACGAGGGATGCAATTTCTTCGTTATTCGGCGTGAAGCGCATCGGCGGGTTCTCCGGTGCCCGGCGAGAAACCGTACAGGCTGGCGAAAAACTGGATTTTTTTCTGGTGGAGCATAGCGCCCCTGACTTGCTCGTTCTGAGCGTCAGAGACCGGCACCTGGATGTCATGATTTGTCTTTCGATAACAGATCGTGTGTTCACGATCACATCGTCTGTCGTAACGCATAACGTCTTTGGGCGCCTCTACATGTTACCGGTGGGCCTGGTCCATAGGTTACTGGTCCATAGGGACCTCGAGCGTCTGAAACGCGAGACAGGTGCCGCCGAAACGTGATTGTCGACGCCAGCGTCGAGAGGTGCCGCTATCGACCAGTCTCCACCTAGCGATTGCAGCTTTTCTAGCTACGCTTGCCAGCAAGAGATTGGTGCAAGCACGCCGACTCCTTAATTGTCTGGCAAGGGAGCCAACAACCATGGATAGCACTCACGGCGTTTACCCATCAGCTACCGTTCTGGTAGTCGACGATACCCCCGATAACCTGATGCTGATCGCCGAGTTGCTCAAGGACAAATATCGGGTCAAAGCCGCCAACAGCGGCGAAAAAGCCCTGCGCCTTCTACAGGCCGACCCGCTTCCCGACCTGATTCTGCTGGACATCATGATGCCGGGCCTGTCCGGTTATGAGGTTGCCGAGCAGCTCAAGCTTGACGCTCGCATTCGCCATATTCCGATCATTTTCCTGACCTCGATGACCGCTTCGGAGGACGAGATTCGCGGCTTGAGCCTGGGCGCTGCGGATTACATCACCAAGCCGATCATCCCGCCGGTGCTCATGGCCAGGGTCGAGACTCAGATCAAGCTCAAGGCCGTTGCCGATTTCCTGCGCAATCAGAACGATTTTCTGGAGCAGGAAGTGCAACGCCGTACTCGCGAGGTCATCGCCATCCAGGATGTCACGATCCACGCCATGGCTTCGCTGGCCGAAACCCGTGACAACGAAACCGGCAACCACATTCGCCGCACGCAGCACTACATCAAACGCTTGGCTGAGCTGTTGCGCAATCACCCGCGCTTCCGGGACTTTCTCGACGAGGACACTATCAAGCTGCTCTTCAAATCGGCGCCGCTGCACGATATCGGCAAGATTGGCATTCCTGATCGCATCCTGCTCAAACCGGGACGGCTCACCGCCGAAGAGTTCGAGATCATGAAGACCCACACCACCTTGGGGCGCGACGCCATCCAGCACGCAGAGGATCAGTTGGGAATAAACGTCGACTTCCTTCATTTGGCCAAAGAAATTGCCTACGGCCATCAAGAAAAATGGGATGGCAGTGGCTATCCGCAAGGCGTGGCCACCGATGACATCCCAATCAGCGCCCGATTGATGGCCGTGGCGGATGTCTACGATGCCCTGATCAGTCGACGCGTGTACAAGCCCGGCATGCCCCACGAGCAGGCGGTGAAGATCATCCGCGAAGGCCGGGGCTCGCATTTTGATCCCGACATCTGTGACGCGTTTCTGGCCAATGCCGAGCAGTTCCGCGAAATTGCCGAGCGCTTCGCCGACAGCGACCAGGACATGGCCAGGCAGTTAGCCCTGCTTGAGCAGATTGCCGACCGTCCCTGAGCCCCGCGTATCAGTTAGCACATCCAGTTGAAAGAGGCCGTTTATGAACAGACTGTTCGAGATGCTCGAGCGCCTGTCCCTGCGCAGTAAATTGATCATCGGCTTCGCTGCGCTGCTGACATTGATCCTGATATTGGGCGTGCAAAGCCTGCGCACCCAGTATTCGCTCAAAAATGAAATGCAGCAGTTGTACCAACAGGATCTGGTGGGTATCCAGCATGTGCAGGAAGTCCGGGTGCAGTTGCCGCATCTGTTGCTCGCCATGCAACGTGCAATCGCAACCAACAACGCGGACATCCGTATCAGCGCCAGAGCCCAGATGGATGTCGCCCAGGCGCGACTCCATGAAGCGCTGGAGCAGGTTCGTCCAACACTGCGCCGACAGAGCAGCATCAGCAGCCTGCTGGAATTCGAGGTGTTATTACAGCGTCTGCAAAAAAATGGTGATGAGGCACTGGAACTGGCCGGCAAGGGTTCCTTGGGGCAGGCCTTGATGTTGCTCAACAGTAAGGACTTTCTTGCGCTGGAGCAGGGCGGCGACGGGCTGCTCACGCAGATCGAGAAAAACAAGGAAACCGACATCCACGATACAGCGAAGAACCTGGCTGAGTACGCAGAGCGTAGTACTACGATCACGTACATCTTGCTGCTGGGCGGTTCGACACTGGCTTTGCTGTTGACCTGGCTGGTCAGTTATTCCATTCGCGTGCCGTTGAATCGCGTACGCGTGGCCGTGGATGAATTGGCGTCGGGCAAGCTGGACGGCCAGATCCCGCACACCGACCTGCGCAACGAAACCGGCGATCTGGCGCGCGCCATTGCCACGCTGCAGGTTGAGGCTTGTCAACTTGAACGCCAGCGTTGGGTGAAAGCTCACGCCTCGCTCCTGCAAGTCGATCTGCAACAAGCCGAGACGCCGCAACAATTGGCCCAGGCTTTTTTCAGCCGCATCGCGCCCCGTTTGGGCATGTGCCAGGGGGCGCTTTACGTGCTCTATGAAGGCGCATCACGCCTGAGACTGGTCGGCGGTTATGCGGTGGACAGCGCGCACCCGTTGCCCGCCGAGCTTGAACTCGGTGAGGGATTGCTTGGTCAGTGCGCACTGGATCGCCAGCCCCGTCAGCTTGAGGATCTGCCCGAATCGTTCTGGCATGTGCGCGCGCAGTTGGGCGCAGTTGCCGCCAGCCACCTGATGGTGCAGCCGGTGCTGCGTGGCGAGCGCCTGCTCGGGGTTGTGGAAATGGCAGGCTTTCGCTCGCTGGAGGAGAACGAGGTGCTGCTCTTGCAAGAAGTCCTGCCCAGGCTGGCCGGTGCAATGGCCATTATGGAACGCAGCGAGGCAGCGCAAGCGCTGCTGCAGGAAACTCGGCGCCAGGCTGACGAAATGGGCGCGCAAACCTTGCAGCTGGAACACCAGGCCAGAGAGCTGGAGGCCCAGCAGGCAGCACTGCGCGCCACCGAGGCCTGGTACCGCGGCATCATCGAGGCAGCACCGGACGGCATGCTGGTGCTGGGGGCCGATGGCCGCATCCTGATGACCAATCCGCAAATGGATTCCTTGTTTGGCTACGCCCCCGGCGAGCTGATTGGCGCCAGCATCGAACGTCTGGTGCCGCAGGCTATCCGCGAGCGCCATGTCAGCCTACGCGACGGCTTCATTGCCAGCGGCGGAACCCGGCAGATGGGTGGCGATCTTGACGATCTGAGCGGGGTACGCAAAGACGGCAGTCTGTTCTCCGTGGAAATCGGCCTTTCTCATCTACCGCGTCTGGAGGGGCGTGGTGTCTGCGTGTGTGCCTCGGTGCGCGACGTGAGTGAACGCCGCGCGATGGAAGCCCGGCTGCGAACCGCAAGCGATCGCCTGAACCTGGCACAGGAGGCCGGTGACATCGGGTTGTTCGACGTCGATCTGGTCAGCGGCACAAATTATTGGACGCCTCAGCTAGAGACCCTGTTCGGACTTGAGCCTGGCGGATTCGGTGGCACGTTGGCGCACTGGAAGGCGCTGATGCACCCCGAAGATGTGGCACGGGTCAGCAGCGCGTTCGAGAGCGCCATCCAGAGTGGTAATGACCGCGTCGAGTTCGACTTCCGGATCGTCCGCAAAAACGATGGACGGGTGCGCACGCTGCGGTCGCTGAACCGCTTCTCACGCACGCCTGACGGTAAGCCATTGCGCGCAACCGGCATCAACATCGACGTCACCGCACTGGCAGAGGCGAGGGCTGCGGCCGAAGAAGCCACGCAAGCCAAGAGCGAGTTTCTCGCCAACATGAGCCATGAAATCCGTACACCGATGAACGCCATCATCGGTATGAGCCACCTGGCACTGCGTACTGAACTGGACAAACGCCAGCGCAACTACATAGAAAAGGTCCACCGCTCGGCGGAGAACCTGCTGGGGATCATCAACGACATCCTCGACTTCTCCAAGATCGAGGCCGGCAGAATGAACCTCGAACAGGTGCCGTTCCGCCTCGAAGACGTACTCGACAGCTTCGCTGCCATGATTGGCCTGAAGACCGAGGACAAAGGCCTCGAGTTGTTGTTCCAGATCCCGCCCGACTTGCCCACGGCACTGCTGGGCGATCCCTTGCGGCTGGGGCAAGTGCTGATCAACCTCGGCAACAACGCGGCCAAGTTCACCGAGCACGGCGAGATCGTGGTCGGTCTGGAAGAAGTGGAGGCGCACACGGACAGCGTGGAGCTGCATTTCTGGGTGCGCGACACCGGCATCGGCATGACCGTCGAGCAGTGTTCACGGCTGTTCCAGTCGTTCAGTCAGGCGGACACTTCGATCACCCGCAAGTATGGCGGCACCGGTTTGGGATTATCTATTTCCAAGAAACTGGTGGAGCTGATGGCCGGCCGAATCTGGGTCGAGAGCGAGCCGGGAATCGGCTCCACGTTCCACTTCCAGGTACAACTCGGCGTACAGCAAAATGTTCTGCCGCGTCGCATGTTCAAGGCTGGCGAGCTGTTGGGCATGCGCGTGCTTGTCGTGGATGACAACACCAGTGCGCGTGAAATTCTCTCGGGCATGGCACGCAGCTTTGGCCTGGAAGTGGATGTCGCGCAGAGCGGTAGTCTGGCGCTGCGCATGTTGGCCGACGCCGAGCACAAGGTCCTGCCTTACGATCTGGTCTTGATGGACTGGCGGATGCCTGGCATGGATGGCATGGAAACCGTGAGCAGAATGCATTCCGCCAGTCTGCTGCGCACGCCATCGGTCATCATGGTGACGGCTTTTGGCCGCGAAGAAGCCTGCGAAGAAGCCGAACGCCAGGGCATCCAGCTGCCGGTGGTACTGACCAAGCCCGTCACGCCGTCATCGTTGCTCGAAGCCATCGGTGTCGTGCTGGGCAGAGACACGCACAGCGACACTCGGGCTGGCGAACGCTCCCAACACAATGCCAGTACCGTCGCCAGTCTCAATGGAGCCCGGCTGCTTCTGGTCGAAGATAACGAACTGAATCAGGAACTGGCCAGCGAACTGCTGGAGAGCGTCGGAATACGCTTGCGACTCGCCACGCACGGCCAGGAGGCCTTGGATATCCTCGGCGAGGATGGCGACTTCGATGGCGTGCTGATGGATTGCCAGATGCCGGTGATGGATGGCTACACGGCCACCCGGCAAATTCGCCAGCTACCGCGCTTCAGCAGTCTTCCGGTGATCGCCATGACCGCCAACGCAATGGACGGTGACCGCGAACGTGCGCTCGAATGCGGCATGAACGACCATATTTCCAAGCCGCTGAATGTCGAAACGATGTTCGCCACAATGGCAAAATGGATCAAGCCACGTACCGCTCAAGCACCGCTGAACGCAGGTTTTGCCGATGGCTTGCCAGATCGTCTTGAGGGCATTGACCTGGCGGCGGGTCTCGCCACCTGCATGGGGCGGCGGGGTCTCTACTTACGTCTGCTCTGCAAGTTTCGCGATACTCAGACAAACTTTGCCGAGCAATTCCAGGCCGCACGAATCGATCCGGATCCTGCTGCCGCCGGGCGGCTGGCGCACAGTTTGCGCGGTACCGCCGGCAACCTCGGCGCCAAGGCCGTGGCGCAGGCTTGCGCTTTGTTAGAACAGGCCTGCCAAAACGACGAGCCGGCTACGGTAGTGCAAGCGCTAGCGACGCAGGTCGAGCATTGCTTGCGCCCGACCCTGGCGTCTTTGGCCGACCTTAAGGCGGACACAACGGCCTCCACGGATGGCGACCTGCTGGACGACTCGGCAATCAGCGAGCAGATGAACAAGCTAATTGTTCTTTTGGACGAAGGTGATACGGCGGCTTTGGACGTGCTGGCGGCACTGCGCAACAGGCCACTCGATCGAGCGTTGGCAGACCGTCTGACACTCGTCGCGGCGCAGGTGGAACTGTTCGACTTTGACCGCGCCTTGCAGCTTGTGAAAGGCTGCGATGGGCAGTAGACCGCTATTCGCGAACGTCTAATGCCGGCCAGAAGCGGACATAGCCCAAAGGAAGTCTTCGGACCGAAAAAAGACCCTGTCTTAAAAAACCGATAGGCTCATGTACTTGTTATCAGTAAAAATCCAGGCGAAAGGACATGGCACTTTCTAAAGGCGATCTCATAAAACTAATCAGCGCTGATCAAGCAAAAGTAGTTTTAACTGATTGGATTAGCTCTCGGGAGGCGGTACCGGGAGATATCGCTTTGGTGGAAGAAATCTGTATCGCAGAGGATGGACAGATCGTTCGCCTTCTGTGCGAGGACCGTCCTGGTTTTCTAGAGTGGCGAACGTCCTTTTATGAGGCAGGGTTGGCCTATGAACTCCTTCCGGGCCCCGCTGACGTCGCCAATTAAATCTTTGCGTCAGACAACTATTGCTCCCCACCAAGAGCTGCTTATGGTCGATGGAGACTCGTCACGAACGACTGCTTTCGGCCAGAAGCAGACCTTCACCCTGGAACGAGTAGAAGCAAGAAAATTCGGAGTAGGAAAATGCAATGTACCTGCAACGATAAAGACGATCTGGTAGATATTAGTCAGCGTTACACGGCGTTTGTCGCAGGAATGCGCTGCCTTGCAACGGCGGACTGGATCAAACTATTGCAATGTCCCGAGTGCGGGCAGCTTTGGCGAGCGGATGAGTGGGATAAATATCAAGCCCTGTACGCGCGCAAACTGGACTCGCCAGAGGGCTGGGAATCAGCTGATATGGAAACTTTGATAAAGCTGCGCATGGTCGAGAATCATGGCGGCCTGGATACTTCTGCTTGTCTGGCGAAGGACTGCAAGCAACGTGTACTCAAGGGAAGAGCCTATTGCGTTGACCATTTTTATGAAACCGGAGCGAGAGGTTGAACCGCTGAAACTGGTCAGTAGAGCGGGATTAAAGAACAGATCACGTTTTTCTGAATGGGGTCTGTCTCTGAACTCTCCCCCAGCCACTCAACCCTTCAACGACATCGGCCTGTCCCCACCCGGAGGCAAGCCAAACAGCCTCCGCACCCCATTAAGAAACGCGCCATAAGGCCGCCCCAGCACCAGCATCATCACCGCCGCGCCAAGTGTGCCACGCACCAGACCTTCGCCCGATGCGCCACTGAAGGCAATGATCGCTGCATAGATCGGCACCTGAAAACTGACCAGAGCAATACTGTCCCATATCAATCTCGACACCCGACCCTGACCTGCGCGCGTCATCACCCAATCGCGCCAGACACCGTAAGGTCGCGCGACCGGAATCATCAGCGCTGCGCCCAGCAGGCGCGCGTGCAGTACCTGATCCCAGGTCATGCCAGCAATGAAGCGTTCATTGATGATGCCGGTGGTGGTGAAAAACAGGATCAGCGCCGTGGTGTCTGCGATAAATGCAGTTCGACGCGTTGGCTGTTGCGGGCGTAGCGACACCTCACTTCTCCTTTCATGGCTTCAGGACCGATCTTTCCTCAGCTAGACGCCGGCGCTTCATCGTGCTCTGACAGCGGCTGCACCGCGAGGTGCGGCGATTCGCCGAAGTACTCGATCAGCAGATCCGTGAGCACGCGGATCTTGCGCGCGGGGTGCGGGCCGGGCGCGCGGAGGAGGTAGGCACCGGCCGGGGGCGGTGGATGGTTGGTCATGATCGGTACGAGTGCACCCGTGGCGATGTGTTCGTGGGTGAGGCAATCGGGCAAGTAGGCGACGCCGAGGCCGGCAGCCGCGGCCGAGGCGAGCGCAGTGCCGTTGTCAGCCTTGAAGCGTCCTTGCGGGCGAACCGTGATGATCTTGTCAGCCTCCAAGAATTGCCAGGCTTCGGTGCCTTGCATGAGCGCCTGATGGGCGTGCAGTTCGTCCGGGGTTTCCGGGGCGCCGTGCGCTTTGATGTAGTCCGGGCTCGCGACGAGCTTGGTGTAGACCGGGCCGATACGCCTTGCGATCAAGTTGGAGTCCTGCAGATAACCCACGCGAATCGCGCAATCGTAACCCTCGGTTATGAGGTCAACGAAGCGATCGCTGTAGCAGGTCTGCATGTGCAACTGCGGATGACGGCGCGCCATTTCCGCCAGCACCGGGGCGAAGTGTGTCGGCCCGAACGACAGCGGCACAGCCACGCGCAAGCGTCCGCGCAGGGCGCCGGCGGGCAGGATGGTTTCCTTGGCGATGTCGATTTCGCTGCAGACTCTGGCGGCGTAATCGCGGAATGTCGCGCCGGCCTCGGTGAGTGCCGCTCCGCGAGTCGAGCGTGCCAACAGTTGCACGCCGAGTTCCGCTTCAAGCCTGGCGAGTCGCCGGCTGACGATCGATTTCGAGACCCCGAGCCGCAGCGCAGCCTGCGAAATGCCTCCGGCATCGGCCACTTCAACGAAGGTTTGCAGTTCTTCGATATCCATTTTCGCGTTCCCCTTGGCGCGACACAGTTCGCCTCGGGATGCTACTACTGCAGCGAATAGGGGAACAGCACAATGGCTTTTCCAGGGGCGGCGTCACACGCCTGTGCCTGGAATCCATTAGCCGCACGGGCTCCGGCCTTTTCACCCACGTGCGTTAACCATACAAAAGGACCTGCAAATGGCAAGCGAAGCAATCCGCAACCCCCACACCGATCAACTGCTGACGCCCGAGAACTCAGCATTGATCGTCATCGACTATCAACCGGTTCAGGTGTCCTCGATCCGCTCGATGCCACGGGATGAACTGGTGTTCAACATCACCAGCGTCGCGAAGGCGGCGGTCAACTACAACCTGCCGATCATCCACTCGACCGTCAATGTCGCGACCGGCCGCAACAAACCACCGATTCAAGAGTTGCAAGCGGTGCTCGGCCATCTGCCCACCTATGACCGCACGTCGATCAACAGTTGGGAGGACACCGAGTTCAAGCAGGCAGTCAAAGCGCTCGGGCGCAAGAAACTGATCATGACCGCGCTGTGGACCGAAGCCTGCCTGACCTTCCCGGTGCTCGACGCGATCCAGGAGGGTTATGAGGTTTACGTGCCGGTCGATGCGGTGGGCGGCACGTCGCTCGCCGCCCACGAGGCGGCGTTGCGCAGAATGGAACAGGCGGGTGCGAAGCTCATCAGCCGCGTGCAAATGTACTGCGAACTGCAGCGCGATTGGGCGCGCGAGGTGACCGTGCCAGGCTTTATGGGCGTGTTCGAAAACTTCGACGGGTTCAATGCTGAAAAAGCGCTGGAGGAGGCGGGCAAAAAAGCCTGATTGTCGGGCGGCTACTGAAGGCAGCGCTGGCGACTGTCGGCGCTGCCTTCATTTTCAATCCTGCAAAATAATCTGAACCGCGTCGGGACCTGCTCGCCTAATGATTAGCTTGTGGTCAATCGCACAGGCGCTGTGCCAATACCGGCACACTCCGAGAGGTGGTCAACGTGGCTAAAGACGAAAAGAAAAGCAAAGACAAAGGTGAGGCTTCGAAGGCCAGCAAGGACTTGAAAGACAAAAAGTCATCACCTGAAAAGAAATCAGCGGCGGCGTCGGCGCTGTCAAAGTCTTCCGACAAGAAAGACAAGAAAAAAGACGCCGAACCGAAGAAGTCTGCGAAAAAAGCGGACAGCAAGCCTGAGAAGGCCAAGGATTCGAAGAAGGCTGACAAGCCGGCGAAAAAGAAAAAGTGATCTTGAAGGCAATAAAAACCCGGCATTCACCGGGTTTTTTATTGCCTGCTATTGGCGGCTCAGAGCGCCGCTTTGACCTGCAAACCAAGCACCAGAGCGTTATCGATGTCCTGCCCGGAAAACGCGCCCGGCTCGATGATGTATTGCACATTCGGCCGCAGTGTCAGCCAGGGCGTGGCTTGATAGCCATAACCGAGTTCGATCAATTGCTCGGCACTGTCCAGGTTGGGGAACGCAGTGCCGTTGTTCAATGCGGCGTCCTGTTGCACGTCGCGGCTGCGCGGGTTCGGCACGGCGCGGCCGTAACCCAGCGCGAGGGTGTCACGCGGACGACCTTCGAACGGCTTGTACAGAACCACGCCGGTGCCGTACCACTTGCTGAACGGCGAGGCTGCTTCGCTCGCCGCCGAGTACTGACCGAAGGCATGCAGGCTGCGGCCTTCGGACGTCGGCGAGCTCCATACCGCTTGATCGATCAACAGGTAATGGCCGCCGCGACCGGACACTTCTTTGTCACTGCCAATGCGTTTCACATCAGAGCTGTCGTAGTAGTAACCGAGCTTGTATTCGCCGGGCAGGGCGCCCGCGTGTTTGTACACCAGTTCGATGGGTACCACGGTGCCGGTGGTGTGTTTCGGGTCCAGGTGCCAGGCGCGGCTGGAGTTGCCGTTGCTCTCGGGGTCGACGTTGAACGCGGCCACGCGCAGTTGCCAGGCGGACGACAGATCGTATTTGACCCGCACGCCGAGGCGCGCGTTGGGGTAGTTGGTCCAGCCGCTGCCGCCGGACATGTTCAGCGGATGGCCGCAGAAACCGGCGTTCATGAAGTTGCAGAGGATGCCGCTGTCGAGGCCGCCGAGGTCGTTGCCCATGGCCATGTAACCGAGTTTCACATTGAGCGCCGGGGTGAACAGGCTGCGCTCGTAACTCAGTTCGGTCAGGCGCGTGTACAGGCCACCGTAGTTTTCCTGGATCGGCAGTCGGTTGCCGACCAGATCTTCCGAGGCGCTATTGCCGCGACGATCGTTGATGGTCAACTGGACCTTGCCGGCATTTTCGACGCCGTACAGTTTGCTCAGATCGAACTGCACGCCGAGCTTGATGTTCTGCGAATAACGGGCCGAGCGGTGCAGGCCACCGTCGGCGTTGTAAGCGGTTTCGCCGCTGTAGTCGCCGGTGAATTTGACGCCTTGTTCATCCATCTGGTGCCGCAGTCCGCCCCAGTCACCCGTAAGGGTGCTGCGGGTCAACAGATCGGAATCGTTGTCGGCCAGCGCGGGGAGGGCGGTGGTGCAAGCGAAGCCCATCAACAAGCCTTTGAACAGATCGGAACGCGAAAAACGAACAGCCGATAGCATGTAAATCTTCCTGCAGAAACTTGAGCAATAGGGGAAAGCAACGCGGCACCCGAAGGTGCCGCGCTTGACCTGAACAGCGTGGTTTACGGCAAGGCGTAAGCCATCACGTAGTCGCCGCGATCGGTCGACTGACGCGCACCACCGGCGGTGATGACGACGTATTGCTTGCCGGTTTTCGGCGACACATACGTCATCGGGCCGCCCTGACTGCCGACCGGCAGACGTGCTTTCCAGATTTCTTCACCGTTGCCGCTGTTGAAGGCGCGCAGGTAGAAATCCTGGGTGCCGGCGATGAAGATCAAGCCACCTTGCGTCGACAGCGTGCCGCCGAGGGTTGGCAGACCGATCTTGATCGGCAGGTGCATGCGGATGCCCAGCGGACCGGTGTCTTCAACGGTGCCGACCGGAACCTGCCAGGCGATTTTCTGGGTCTTCATGTCGATCGCGGTGAGCGTGCCGAACGGCGGTGCCTGGCACGGAATGCCGGCCACCGACAGGAAGCGGTTTTTGTTTACGGCGTACGGCGTGCCTTTCAGCGGCACGGCGCCCATGCCGGTGTTCAGCGCTTCGCCACCGCCAGCGGCCTTGCCCTGGTTCTGCGACGGGATCATCTGGATCCACAGGCCCAGACGCATGTCGTTGACGAAGATGAAACCGTGTACCGGGTCAGTAGAGATGCTGCCCCAGTTCATGCCGCCCAGCGAACCCGGGAAGCTCAGCGATTTATCGGTGCCCGGCGCGGTGTACAGGCCGTCGTAGCGCATGCCTTTGAAGTCGATACGGCAGAGCAACTGGTCGTACGGCGTGGCGCCCCACATGTCCGATTCGGTCAAGTGCTGAGCACCGATTTCTGGCATGCCCAGCGATTTCGGCTGAGTAGGGGAGTACGGTTCGTTCGGGATGTTCGCCGCTTTAACCGGTACTTCTTTGACGTCGGTCAGCGGTTTGCCGGTGGCACGGTCGAGCACGTAGATCTGCCCGGCCTTGGTGCCGATGACCACGGCTGGTACGGTTTTGCCGTCCTTGGTGAAGTCGATCAGGCTCGGCTGCATCGGCAGGTCGAAGTCCCACAGATCGTTGTGCACGGTCTGGAACACCCAACGCTCTTCACCGCTGGTGGCGTCCAGCGCCAGGATCGAAGCGCCGTAGGTGTGATCGAGCTTGCTGCGCTCGACACCATAGATGTCGGTGGACGAACTGCCCATCGGCAGGAACACGGTGTTGGTCGCCGGGTCGTAGGACATCGGTGCCCAGCTGTTCGGCGTGCTGCGTACATAAGTGCTGCCGTCGGCCGGGGCTTTTTTATCCTGCGGATTGCCCGGGTCGAACGCCCAGCGCATGGCGCCAGTCATCACGTCGAAACCACGGATCACGCCGCCGGGCATGTCGGTCTGCACGTTGTCAGCCACGCGACCGCCGACCACTACAGTGGTGCCAGCCATCAACGGAGCGGACGACAGCTGATAGTAGCTGTCCGGCACGTTACCCAGACCAGCCTTCAGATCGACTTGGCCATTGTTGCCAAAACCCTGGCAGAACTCGCCGGTGTCCGCATCGACCGCGATCAGACGGGCATCGATGGTGTTGGTCAGCAGACGACGCTGGCAATTGGCGGCCGGCACCGGTTTGGCTTCGATGATCGACGAATTGCTCGGCTGGGCGATGGCTTTGGTGGCGTCGAAATAGGCCATGCCACGGCAACGCTGCCAGACTTTCGACTGGGCGTTGATCGCGTTCTTCCAAAGTTCCTTGCCGGTGTCGGCATCCAGCGCAATCAGGTTGTTGTGCGGGGTGCAGATGAACACCTTGTTGCCGATTTGCAGCGGGGTGAGCTGGTCTTCGGCGCCGTTGCCATCGCTTTCGGCGACGTCACCGGTGTGGTAGGTCCACGCGACTTTCAGTTTGTCGACGTTAGTGCGATTGATCTGGTCCAGCGCAGCGAAGCGGCTGCCGCCTTCGGTATTACCGTAGTGCGCCCAATCTTTCTGCGCCTGATCCGGCTCGACCGGGGTCAGACCCGGGCCAGTGCCGGTTGCAGCAACGGTCGGGTGCGCGACGAACATGTTGCCAGCCGCCACCGCCACGCCGACCGCCAGCACCGCAGCCACGGCGTAAGCACCGCGACCGGCAACTTCACCGTTGGCACGCTTGAGCAGCGGATAGACCAACGCCACGACCAGGCCGATTGCACTGAACATGAACAGGCGCGAGAACACTGGCCAGAACACCAGCCCGGCATCGCTCACCGCCCATATCGCGGTCCCGATCAGGAACGCGGCGAACAACCATGCACCCGCTGGCTTGAAGCGCGCGATCAGCAGACCGGCAACGGCCATGACCAAGCCACCCACCAGGAAGTACCACGACCCTCCCAGGCTGACCAACTTCACGCCGCCCGCAGCCAGCGCCAAGCCGAGCAGGGCGATGATCACGCCCAGCCCGACCAGAATGAATTTTGATATGCCCGAGAGGCGTTGACTCTGCTTCACGTTGAGTGTCCCGTTGAAATGAGGCGCGCATTATATAATTAGGTAACTATCTAGTTAAAACACAAATTTCAACGTGAAGCGTAGTTCGAAGAATTGACTCGCGCACAAGGAGGCTCGGATGTGGAAATATCTGTCAAAACGCGCATAAAAATCGCTGTTCTGCCAGATTGATTGTGAGTTGTGACAGATACGACAGCCGTGCCTTCTGGCCTAAATGATTTGCGCCGGGTTGTAAATGCGACGAATAACCGCCCGGCAGCCCGACCCAGAGCGGTCAGTGGGCGCGTCGAGCTATATGGATATGCTTTTTTAATCTTGGAATTCGCCGTGGTTTACCGCTCAACTGGCGCCTTTTTGATAGGTGGCTATTTATGTCCGAGCGGTGTGAGGTTGTGGTTCTTGGCCTGGGCGCAATGGGTGCCGCCACGGTTTATCAGTTGGCGAAAGCGGGTGTGAATGTTGTCGGTATTGATCGTCATTACCCGCCGCACAACCTCGGTTCCAGCCATGGTGATACTCGAATCACTCGGCTTTCGGTCGGCGAGGGCGCGCAATATGTGCCCATCGTGCGCAATTCCCATCGCATCTGGCATGAGCTTGAGGCACTGACCGGAGAATCGCTGTTAGAGCAATCGGGTCTGCTGGTGCTGACGTCGAGCGCCGAATTCGATCCTCAAGATCAGAGCGACTTCACCTTGCGCACCATTGGCCTGGCCAAGACCTACGGCATCGAGCACGAAGTCCTGTCTGCCGAACAGATTCGCCAGCGCTTCCCGCAATTCGCCAACGTGCACGACTCGGCCATCGGCTATTTCGAACCGGGTGGCGGTTTCGTGCGCCCGGAGCGCTGCATCGATGTGCAGCTCAAACTGGCCGAGCAACACGGCGCGACGCTTTATAAAGGCGAGACCGTCACGGCGATCAGCTCGAACGAGGAAGGTGTCAAGGTCACCACCGACCGGCGCACGCTACGCGCCGACAAACTGGTGATCAGTGCAGGTAACTGGAACGGCGAGTGGCTCGGTGAGCCGTATGAGAATCTGCTGACTGTTTACCGGCAAAAGCTGTTCTGGTTCGAACTGGAAGAGAACGCCGCACTGGTTGGCCACTCACCGACGTTCATCTTCACCCACGGTCACGGCGACGACAAAATCAACTATGGCTTTCCCGCGCTACCCGGCGAAAGCAGCATGAAAATCGCCACCGCGCAGTACCACACCTCAACATCAGCGCAGGCCATCGACCGCACGGTTTCAGCGGCCGAAGCGCAGGACATGTACGAGCACCAGGTGCAAGACCGCATCGCTGGCGTGACCTCAAAAGTGCTGAAGTCTGCGGTCTGCGCCTACACCGTGACGCCAGACCGGCATTTCATCATCGACGAGCATCCGTCGCTGCAGCACACCCTGTTCGTCTCGGCCTGTTCCGGTCACGGTTTCAAGCATTCCGCCGCGCTCGGCGAAGCATTTGCGCAGTGGTGCATGCGCGGCTCGACCGACCTGGATCTGTCCTCTTTCTCCCTCAAACGCTTCGAAGGAAAACTATCGTGAAACGCGTCGCGCTCTCCGTAGCATTGCTGGTCGCAACCATGAGCAATGCCTATGCCGAAACCCTGAAAATCGCCGTGGTGCCTGTGCCCCATGCCGAGATCCTCGCGTTCTTGAAACCGGAACTGGCCAAGGAAGGGGTGACGCTGGATGTCAAAGTCTTCTCCGACTACATCCAGCCCGACCGACAGACGGATGAAGGCTTGCTCGACGCCAATTATTTCCAGAGCAAACCGTATTACGAGGCCTACAAGAAAGACCGCCCGAGCAGCGATCAAGTGCCGGTCGTGGCCGTGCACATCGAACCGTTCGGCGCCTATTCGAAGAAGATCAAAAACATCAGCGAACTCAAGGATGGCGCGACCATCGCCATTCCCAACGACCCGACCAACTCCGGTCGTGCGTTGCTGCTGATCGCCAAGCAAGGCCTGATTACCCTGAAGGATCCTGACAACATCATGGCGACGCGCCTGGACATCGTCAGCAATCCCAAGCACCTGAAGTTTCAGGAGCTCGAAGCGGCCATGTTGCCGCGGGTGTTGAATCAGGTAGACATGGCGCTGATCAACGCCAACTACGCGCTGGAAGCCAAACTGGTGCCACACAAAGACGCGCTGTTTATCGAAAGTTCGGAGTCGCCGTACGCCAATTACCTGTATGTGCGTCGCGACAAGGCCAATGCGCCGGCGGTGCAGAAACTTGGCGCATTGCTTAACTCACCGCAAGTGAAGCAGTTCATTCTTGAGCGTTATCACGGTGATGTGGTGCCGGCGTTCTGACTCAATCGGGAGCTGCTGACGGCTCCCGATATCTTCAAGCGTTCTCTTCAACCCGGCGCACATTGCCCAACGAATCACGCTGCATCGATTGCAGGTTTTTCTCGATGGTTTCGCACAGCGCTTCCATCTGGATCTGATGTTCGCTGTGGCGAAACGGGCTTTGCAAATCAGTGCCAATGCGCTCGATGGCCAGCAACATGAAGCCGACCACGGTCGACGCCAGCGGCGTAAACCAGCCCAAGGACTCGACCAGTCCGACCGGCACGATCAGGCAGAACAGCGAAATAAACAGCCGCGGAAAGTACACATAAGGGTAGGGCAACGGTGTATTGGCGATCCGCTCCATGCCGCCCTGGCTGTTGGACAAATCCACCAGGGTTGATTCCAGCCGCGCCAGGCGAATGCTGTCGAGACGTCCGGCCTTGTATTCCCTTGCGAGCAAGGTCGCGGAACCGGTGAGAATATCGTTGGCAAAGTTATTGGTGGTGCCACTGCGCGCGAACTCATCAGCTGGAATAAATGCCCGGACTTCCTCAGGACAAGGCTGGCCTTGCAGATGCGCCGCGAGGCAGTTCACATAGGCCACATGCCGGCGCAACAAGGTCGACTTGACCGGATTCACCTCGCTGCCGGGATCATCCAGCAGCGTCAGCACCTGCCGGGCGAAGCTGCGCGAGTTGTTGATCATCGAACCCCACAACGTCCGTGCTTCCCACCAGCGGTTGTAAGCGCTGCTGTTGCGGAAACTGATCAGCACGATCAATGCCGAACCTAATAACGTCAGGGGCATCAATGGCAGATTCAGCTTGGCGTTGAGGAACAGCATGAAGTCGACCGTGACAGCTATGTCCCAGAGCAGCAGCCAGAACAACGCCCAGCCAACATAGCCCAGGGTCTTGATGATCAGGCGGTATTTTTTGACGATGGCAGCTTTCAAACGGAAACCTCGTGGCGAGCGGGAAGCATTGATGCCTTAGCTCGGACGCTGTTTTCGGGGTAAAGGTTCGGTGCTTGATCTCAGGTGATCAGCAGTGTCGTCATTTGATCGTAATAACGACCTTGCCCTTGGCGCGTCCCTGCTCGACATAATTCAACGCCTCTGCCGTTGATTCAAAGGGGAACGTTCGATCAATCACCGGTTTGATGATGCCGGCCTCAACCAGTGCGCTGATCTGTTGCAGTTGGGCGCCGTTGGCGCGCATGAATACGAATGCGTAACTGACGTCTTGCTTGCGTGCCTTACGCCGAATGCCGAGGCTCAATAGGCGCATGACCTGCTGCAATGGCCAGGACAACCCTTGCTCCTGCGCAAACTGCACAGTGGGCGGCCCAGAGATGGAAATCAGCTGGCCACCGGGCTTGAGCACCTTGAGTGAATTCCTCAGGACATCGGCGCCGAGGCTGTTCAACACCACGTCGTAGCCGTGCAAGACATTCTCAAAGTGCTGCTTTTTATAATCGATGACCACGTCAGCCCCCAGCGCCTTGACCCATGCGACATTCGCGGTGCTGGTGGTTGTGGCGACAAAGGCACCGAGGTGCTTGGCAAGTTGAATGGCAACGGTACCGACGCCGCCGGAGCCAGCGTGAATCAGCACCTTCTGGCCCTTTTGCAGGCGGGCGGTGTCGACCAGCACTTGCCAGGCAGTCAGTGCCACCAAGGGCAGGGACGCGGCTTGCGCCATGCTGGTATTGGCCGGTTTCAGAGCGATTGCGTTCTCGTTCACGGCAATCCTTTCGGCGAACGTGCCGATCCGTGCTTCCGGCGCGCGAGCGTACACCTCGTCACCCGCTTTGAAGCGTGTCACTTGCGCGCCAACCGTCACCACGACACCGGCCAGGTCGTTGCCCAGAATCAGCGGCAACGCGTAGGGCAGGATCAGCTTGAATTCGCCTGTGCTGATCTTCGAGTCCAGCACGTTGACGCTGCTGGCATGGACCTCGATCAGGACGTCGTGGCCCCCCACTTCAGGGGCTGGCGCTTCGCCGAGGCGTCCGGGTTGCTTGCCGTAGCGATCAATCAGAAAGGCTTTCATCGAGGTGCGGCTCTTGTCGGTTATAGGGAGGGTAGCCGGAGCGTGGTCAGGCATCGAGGAACGCCTGCGCCTTGGCCACAAAATCAACGTGGTGCTGGAAAATCCCGCCGTGACCGGCATCCTGATAAATCACCAGCTCTGCGTTGGGGATACGCTTGGCCAGTTCAAACGAATTGACGCTGGGCACCATGATGTCGGTGTCACCGTTGACGACCATCGTCGGTGCCCGCAAGCGTTCAAGGTCTTGCGGCGGCTGTTTGCCCCACGCGGTGATCGCTTTCAACTGGCGCAGGAATGCGCGGGGCGTCGGGCCTGGGTCGCGATTGTTTTTGCGGGCTTGCAGGCGCTGCAAATACTGCGAGGCAGATCGACGGCCGTTGGTCGTGGAAGTGAAGAACAGGTAGAACTTCGGATCGCGCAGGGTCAGCAGGCCTTTGAGGATCAATGGCCACGACACCGGGCCCACCTTGTCGATACCGTTGCCGCCGGCCGGCCCGGTGCCGGTCAGAATCAACCGCCGCACCCGTTCAGGCGCCTTCAGAGCGATGTCCTGAGCGACGAAGCCGCCGAGGGAGAAGCCGAGCACATCAACGGTGTCCAGCCCCAACGCGTGGATCAATCGGATGGCATCGTCAGCCATCTCGCCGACGGTCAGTGGCGCGGTTCCACCCGAGCCGCCGATGCCACGATAGTCGGTGGTGATGACGCGTCGGGTTTGCGCCAGGCCATCAATGATCGCCGGGTCGAAGTTGTCGAGCACCGCGCCCCAATGGTTGAACAGTATCAGGGGCACGCCGATGGCGGGTCCGGTGTCGCGATAAGCGAAGTGAATGCCGTTGACCGTGATCGATTGGTTCGCCGCGTTGATGAACGACGTTGGCGAATCCGAAGGGGGATTTGTCTGCGTTTGATTCATTGTTACTCCGGACAGCGGGCCGGATTCGGTGCAGTGACTTGCGCCCGCATCGAATCCGCCGCACATGCTCGCTAGCTGAAGATCACTCCGGAGTCTGGTAACGCTGAGCAACCGCAGACTGCCGGATTTGCCCGATCAGGCCCAGACGTGCGCCCTGCAGGTCATCCCAGCGCTGCGCTTCGTGCAGTGGCGGAATGGTCACGGGTTCGCGACGATCGAAGCCGACGAGCGCGGCATCCACCAGATCGTCCACTTCCATGATTTCGCTCAGAGTGTTGATGTCGACGCCGGAGCGATCCCAGATTTCCGTGCGCGTGGCCGCCGGCAGCACGGCCTGCACGTAGACGCCCTGAGGCGACAGCTCCAGGCTCAGCCCCTGAGACAGGAACAGCACAAAGGCCTTGGTCGCGCCGTAGACCGTCATGCCGAACTCCGGTGCGAGGCCCACCACCGAACCGATGTTGATAATCGCACCGTCACCGGCCTTGGCCAGGCGTGGAGCGATGGCGCTGGCGAGCCGCACCAGCGCGGTGGTGTTGAGGGCGACCAGTTGCGCCACTTTGTCGGTGCTTTGCTCGACGAAATGGCCGGACAACGCGGCACCGGCGTTATTGACGAGGATGCCGATGCGCGCGTCGTCGCGCAGTCGGTTTTCAACGACGCTCAGATTGTCGAGTTGGGTGAGGTCCGCCGGAATCACATCGACGACGACCTCATGTTCGCTGCGCAAGCGTGCGGCCAGAGTGTCCAGGCGCGCCTGATCGCGGGCGACCAGCACCAGATCGTGGCCGCGTTGCGCAAAGCGTTCAGCGTAGACGGCGCCAATGCCGGTGGAGGCGCCAGTGATCAGAACAGTAGGGCGATTGCTCATGGGGTATCTCTCTTTGAGGAGGTGAGAAACAAAACGCGCTCAGCTTGCGCTGACGCTCGATTCAGCCAGTGTCGGGTAGTCGATATAGCCTGCCGCGCCGCCGCCATAGAGGGTGGCGGGATTGAACCCGGACAACGGCGCGCCGCGTTTCAGGCGCTCCACCAGATCCGGGTTGCCAATGAACGGGCGACCGAAGGCGATCAGGTCGGCCTGGTCTTCAGCGAGCCGCGAGGTGGCCAGATCGAGGTCATAGCCGTTGTTGGCGATGTAGGTGTTTTTGAAGCGCTGGCGCAGGGCGGCGAAATTGAAGGGCACCACGTCACGCGGGCCGCCGGTCGCGCCTTCGACCACATGCAGGTAAACCACGCCGAGGGCGTCGAGTTGTTCGACGAGGTAATCGAATTGCGCCTGCGGATCACTGCTGGAAACGCCATTGGCCGGCGACACCGGCGACAGGCGCACACCGGTGCGATCTGCACCGATCTCACTGACTACAGCCGCCGTCACTTCGAGCAACAGACGCGCGCGATTTTCAATCGAGCCGCCGTAAGCATCGGTGCGCAGATTGGCGTTGTCCTTGAGGAACTGATCCAGCAAATAGCCGTTGGCACCGTGAATTTCCACGCCATCGAAGCCGGCGGCGATCGCGTTGGCTGCCGCCTGCCGGAAGTCGCTGACGATCCCCGGCAGTTCGCTGATGTCCAGTGCACGCGGTTCGGAGACATCTTCGAAGCGGTTGTTGACGAACACTTTGGTGGCGGCGCGCAGCGCAGAAGGGGCCACGGGGGCAGCGCCGTTTTCTTGCAGGTCGACGTGCGAGACGCGGCCGACATGCCACAGTTGCAGAAAGATTTTTCCGCCTTTGGCATGCACAGCGTTGGTCACGGCGCGCCAGCCGTCGATCTGTGCCGGCGTGTAGATCCCCGGGGTGTCCTGATAACCCTGGCCCTGTCGGGAGATTTGCGTGGCTTCGCTGATCAACAAACCGGCGCTGGCGCGCTGGCTGTAATAGGTCGCCGCGAATTCGCTGGGGACCAAACCTTGGCCGGCGCGGTTGCGTGTCAGCGGCGCGAGAACGACGCGGTTCGACAGCGTGAGATTGCCCAGCGTGTAAGGGGAGAACAGGGTTTGTTCGGTCATCTGATGTTTCTTCCGTGGCCGTTGATCGGGATCGATAGTGCGAGCCATTAGGATGATGATCGAAATCTAAGCTGTCAACGGTTTTGATTATGGCCAACATCTATGTATCATCGGACGCAGAATTTCCCCGCAAACACGAGGTATCGCACGTGAGAGTGACCAAGGCCCAGGCGCAGGCCAATCGAGAGCACATCGTTGAAACGGCCTCAGAGCTGTTCCGTGAGCGCGGCTTTGACGGCGTCGGTGTGGCCGATCTGATGGCGGCCGCCGGTTTTACCCATGGCGGTTTCTACAAACACTTCGGGTCGAAGGCCGACCTGATGGCCGAAGCCTCGGCGTGCAGTCTGGGCAAATCGCTGACCGGTGCCCAAGCGCTGGATGTGCCGGGCTTTATCAACGTCTACGTCAACCGAGAGCATCGCGACGGACGTGGTGGCGGTTGCACCATGGCCGCGTTGGGCGGCGACGCGGCGCGCCAGTCAGATGAGGTGAAAGCGACGTTTGCCGAGGGCATTGAGCACACCCTGCAAACCCTGGGGGAGAAATACCCGACAGCGCCGGATGCCGAAGAGGGTGAGGGGCGCAAGAAGATGATTGATCTGCTGTCGCGGGCCGTTGGCGCGATCATCTTGTCGCGTGCCTGCCCGGATGATTCCGCGCTGGCAGACGAAATCCTTGAAGTGTGCCGCGCTGAAATGCTCGCGTCCTTGCCGGCCGATAACGCCGACGCAGAGTAAAGTCCGGTTCATTGCGCGAGCGCTTTGCCCCTGGCAATTGAAAACGCTTGCGGCAGGCGCGCGCCATTCTTCGCGGCAAGAATCTCGGCCATCACGCTGACAGCAATTTCCGCAGGCGTCTTGCTGCCGATGTAGAGGCCGATCGGCCCATGCAGGCGTTCAAGCGACGCTTCGGTTTCGCCAAAATGCTCGATCAATCGTTCGCGGCGCAGCTGGCTGTTGCGCCGCGAGCCGATGGCACCGATGTAGAACGCCGGGCTGTGGAGCGCTTCGAGCAGCGCCAGATCGTCGAGTTTGGGGTCATGACTCAAGGCGACGATGCAGGTGCGCAGATCGACCGCAAAGTCTCGCACTGCATCATCCGGCATGCCGACGATGCGCTCGACGCCGTCTACTGCCCACGTCTCGATGTACTCGGGACGCGGATCGCACACCGCCACTTTGAAACCGTTGAACAAGGCCATGGTTGCCAGATATTCGGCCAGCGCGCCGGCCCCGATCATCAGCATCCGATAGCCCGGCCCCAACGTGTTGAGCATCTGCGCGCCGTCGAAGCTGAATTGTTCCGGCGTCGCGGTCGGTTCGAGTGTGACCTGACCGGACTCCAGCGCCAGCCGACGGCGAACCAGTTGCCCGGCGTCCAGCTGCAACAGCAGTTCATCGAGTGACGGCCACGCCGGGTTGAACTCAAGGATCAGTTCAAGCGTGCCACCGCAGGGCAAGCCGAAGCGATGCGCCTCATCGGCGCTGACGCCGTAGCGCACCACTTGCGGCGCGCTGTCGTTAAAGGCGTTGCCACCGTGAGCCGTGGTGTAGCGA
The DNA here is from genome assembly GCF_049300855.1 of Pseudomonas sp. GTDB lineage: Bacteria > Pseudomonadota > Gammaproteobacteria > Pseudomonadales > Pseudomonadaceae > Aquipseudomonas. The sequence goes on from NZ_JBAQKH010000029.1 coordinate 453,901, forward strand.
TGGATCAGATCATCCTCGATGCAGCCGCCGGACACGCTGCCCACCACACGACCGTCTTCACGCAAGGCCATCATCGACCCCGTCGGCCGTGGTGACGAACCCCAGGTGCGCGCCACCGTGGCGAGCAATACACGCTCGCCGGCGGCGAGCCAGTCCCGCGCCGTGCGCAGGACCAGCAAGTCGATGCTTTCCATCAGATTCTCCTCTAGCGCATCTGCAGGATGATCGGGCTGCTGCTGGCCGGATCAGTGTGTTCACGCAATTTGCCGACGGTCTGCGCATCGACAGCACTGCCCTGATTGCCCCAAGTGCTGCGCATGAAGGTCAGCACTTCGGCGATCTGCTGGTCCGACAACTGCTCACGGAATGCCGGCATGCGATAGGCGTCCGGCACGCCGGCAGTCACGACACGCTGCGAACCATTCAGGGTGATGTTGATCGCCGAGGCGCTTTCCTTGGCCAGTGCCGAGGTGGCGCCCGCCAGCGGCGGCATCCATTCAGGTTGACCTTTGCCGTCCAGACCATGGCAGGACGCACAGCGCGTCACGTAGGTATGAGCACCGGGCGAATCCAGACGTTGCGCTGCCGAAACCGCTTGATACTGCCACGGCGCACCATCCCGTTCGCGATCGCCGGGAAGCGACTTCAGGTAGCTGGCGATCGCGGACAAATCATCATCGCTCATGAACTGCGTGGAGTTGTTGAACGCCTCGGTCATCGAGCCGTAGACCACCGCGTGCTGGTTGCGACCGGTCTTGAGGAACTGCACGATCTCTTGCTCGCTCCAGCGGCCCAGCCCGGTGTTGTGATCATCACGCAGGCTCGGTGCGTACCAGCCATCGAGCAAGGCGCCGGCGAGATACGGTTTACCGGTGTCATCGAGTGCCTTCTCGTTGAACGCCAGGCCACGCGGCGTATGGCAACTGCCGCAATGCCCGGCGCCCTGAACGAGGTAAGCGCCACGGTTCCACTGTTCATCCTGCGACGGTTTCGCCGCGTACGGTTCGGCGTCGACAAACACACCGTTCCACAGTGCAATCGGCCAGCGCAGGTTCAGTGGAAAGGGAATCGCGCTGGGGAAGTTCGCCTGTTTGACCGGCGCCACGCCTTTCATGAAGAACGCATACAGCGCACGCACATCATCGTCACTGAGTTTGGCGTAGGACGGGTAGGGCATCGCCGGGTACAACCGGCGACTGTCGGGCGCCACGCCGTGACGCACCGCCCGGTCGAAGTCCGCCAGGCTGTAATGGCCAATGCCGGTGTCCGTGTCGGGGGTGATATTGGTCGCGTGGATCGCGCCCAGCGGTGTGGCCATTTCCAGGCCGCCGGCGAACGGCGCGCCGCCCGGCACGCTGTGACAAGCCACGCAATCGCTGAGCCTGGCGACGTATTCGCCACGGGCGACCATTGCCGGGTCGATGTCGGCCACGGCGATCTGATGGTTTTCCAGGCGCGAGACAGGCTCGCGGGTGACATACCAGGCCAGCAGGCCTGCCGCGATCAGGCACGGCACTGCCAGCCAGCCTGCGGTTCTTGCGAATCGGCTGTTATTCATGGACGCTCCGGCGCTGATCAAGTGAAGGTGTGTCGGCTCATGGGCAGGCTGCGCACCCGCTGACCGGTTAGCCTTGCCACCGCGTTAGCGACGGCGGGCGCGACCGCAGGCAACGGCGGTTCACCGATGCCGCCCATTTTTTCTCCGCTCTCGACCACCCGCACATGAACCCGGGCCATCCGCGCAGGCGGCAGGATCGGATACAAGTCGTAGTTGCGCGCCCGCGGTTTGCCATCCACCCACACGGCTTCTTCCACCAGCGTTTGCGACAGTCCCAACGCCACGGCACCATTGACCTGCGCCTCGACAATCGCCGGGTTGACGATGCTGCCCGGGTCAATCGCCTGCCAGATATCGTGCACCTTGACCTGACCGTTTTCGATGGACACCTCGGCGATCACCGCCGTCTCCGTTCCGAACGGCGAAGCCATGGCCACACCGCGCGCACGTTTGCTTCCGTCTTCGGCGGTAAACGGCCCGCGCTTCCAACCTCCGGACAGTTCACCCACCGCTTGCAGCAGGGTGGTCAGGCGTTTGTTGTCACGCAGTAAATGCAGACGCAGGTCGAACGGGTCTTTGCCACCCTTGTCGGCCAGCTCATCGAGGAACGATTCATAGAAGAAGTCGTTGAGCGAATTGCCCACCGAACGCCAGTAACCGAGCATCGCCGGGCCTTTGACGTAGATCTGCGCGATGCGCTTGTTGGCGATCGCATAGGATTTGCCCGACAAGCCTTCAAGTGCCGTCGGGTCGAGTTTTTCACCCTGTTTGCCGGCGAGCGCTTCGGTCGGCCCTTCGGTGGCACTGATCGCTTCGATTGCCAGCGGCCAGCCGTCGTTATCCAGCGCAGCACGGAAATTCACTGCGGCAACGGGACGGAGCACGTCACGCAGAAATTCTTCTTCGCGACTCCAGATCAGTTTGACCGGACGGCCAACCACTTTCGCCAGCGCGATTGCCTGCGGATAGGGGCTGGCCGAGTCGTAGAGAAAATGCCGGCCAAAGAACCCGCCCAGCAGCGGCGAATGCAAGGTGATGCGCGACGGATCGAGGCCCGTGCGTTTGGCGATGTCGGCGCGGAACATGTCCGGCGCCTGATTCGGCAGCCAGACTTCCAGCGAACCGTCCGGGTTGAATCGCGCCAGTGCCGACGGCGGCTCCAACTGCCCGTGGTTCAGGTATTGGTTGTGGTAAGTGGCGTCGATCCGGGTCTTGGTTTCCTTGAGAATCGCCGCCACGTCGCCTTGGTTCTCATCATCTTTGGCCGGGCCTTTATCTTCAGCGAGACGCTTGAACCAGGCATCGCTGGAAAAGTCGGCGGGCATCGGCCGCACTTGGCTCTCGGCCGTTGGCTCTTGCCAGTCGACCTGAATCGCTTCGACCGCACGTTTGGCGTGCCACCAACGCTCGGCAACCACCGCCACGGCACCCGGCAGACGATGCACGGAATGCACGCCTTTCATGGCCTTGACCTGCTCTTCGTTGCGCAGGTTGCCCACGGTCATGCCCAGGCGCGGGGCATGTTGAACGGCGGCATGGAGCATGTCGTCGACTTTCAGATCGATGCTGTACAGCGCCTTGCCGGTGGACTTGTCGTAGGCATCGAGGCGCTTCACCGGTTTGCCGATCCAGCGGAACTGGCTCGGATCACGCAGCGTCACGGAGGCCGGATCGGGAACCGGCAGATCCATCGCGCGCTCGGCCAGTTCACCGTAAGCGAGCGAGCGGCCCGAGTTGGCGTGCACGACTTTACCGGGCTCGGTGCTCAATTCACTTACCGGCACGCCAAGTTGCTGCGCGCCTGCCTGCAATAACATGGCGCGGGCGAGGGCGCCGAGGCGGCGCATGACCGGGTAACTCATGCGTACCGACATGCTGCCGCCGGTGATGCGCATGCCGTTTTCCAACACCACATAGGCTTCGCCGGGCGGCGCCGCTTCGACCAGAAACGTCGACGGATCGGCATCCAGTTCTTCACCGACAATCTGCGCCATCGCCGTGAACGTGCCTTGTCCGCCTTCCATGAACGGGCAGAGCAGACGCACGCGGTTGTCCGGGCGAATCTCCAGAAACGCCGGCACCTGCGTGCCACGTTCGGTCGTCGCCGCTGCAACGGCAGCTTGCACGCGTGTCGCACCGAGCGGCAGGCCGAAGCCGAGGACCAGTGCGCCGACGGCGGTACCGGTCAGAAAACGTCTGCGCGAAACATTGATCGGTTCGTGCAGATCCAGTAGCGAGGCGTGCTGTGAAGGGTCGATACGAACGTTCATCACGCGTCTCCCTTGCCGGCCAGTTCATGCACGGCGGCATGAATGGCGTTGTACGTTCCGCAGCGGCACAGATTGACCATCGCCGCCTCGATTTGCGCATCATTCGGTTTGGGATTTTGTTTAAGCAGCGCGGTGGCGGCCATCACTTGCCCGGACTGGCAATAGCCGCACTGGGCGACCTGCAAATCGACCCAGGTCGAGACCACCCGTTTGCCCACTTCATCGCTTTCGATCGCCTCAATGGTGGTGACCTCGCGGCCAACCACACCGGCTACCGGCGTGACGCACGAGCGCACCACATTGCCGTCGACCAGCACCGAGCAGGCGCCACATTGCGCCAGCCCACAGCCGTACTTGGTGCCGGTCATGCCCAGATCATCGCGGATCACCCACAGCAAGGGCGTATCGGCGTCGGCATCGACCTGATAGGTCTTCTGGTTGATTCGTAGTTCCATGGTTCACCCGCTGATCATCGGTTGACGTGCATTGTTATGAGCGGTGACACGCAGCGAGGCGCATCAGCATTTTTCGTTCAATTGGCGACTGTGCCGAGCGCTTCTGCCTCGAATGGCTGCCCGCGCAACAGGGCGATGTCGCGACTCGGCGCGGTGCCGAACAGCCGGCCATATTCACGGCTGAACTGCGAAGGGCTTTCATAGCCGACTGCAAATGCCGCCCGCGAAACGTCGAGGCGCTCGACCAGCATCAGCCGCCGCGCTTCGTTGAGCCGCAGCCATTTCTGGTACTGCAGCGGACTCATGCCGGTCAGTTGGCGGAAATGATGGTGAAAGGTCGGCGCGCTCATCTGCACCCGCGCGGCCAGATCGTCGATGCGCAGGGCATCGGCGTAGTTGACCTTGAGCCAGTCAATCGCTTTGGCGATGCGGTAACCCTGACCATCGACGGCCGTGATTTGCCGCAGGCGTGCACCTTGGTCGGTATGCAACAACCGATAGTGGATTTCGCGCAGAATCAGCGGCGCCAGCACCGGGATCGCCTCGGGCTCATCGAGCAATGCCAGCAGGCGATCGAGCGCATCCTCCAGCGCAGACGACAGGCTGCCAATCGCGGCGCCGGAGCCTGTTGATGGCTGCCGCTTGGCCGGCAAGCCACTTTTGGTGATGACCTCGGCGAGCATGCTCACATCCAGCTTCAACACAAGGCCGACACAGGGCCGCTCGGGGCTGGCAAGCATCACTTCGGAGTTGGCGGGCAGGTCCAGAGAGGTCACCAGAAACCGCGAAGGGTCATAGCTGTAGCCCTCACCACCGACCCACAAACGTTTTTCGCCGCGACCGACGAGAATCAGGCTGGGTTCGATCATGCACACCACGGGCGGCGCTGGCTGGTCGCGACGAAACAGCGACAGCCCGGGTATGGCCGTGGCGAAGTCACCCGGCGCACTCACGCGCGGGTCAATGTGCAACGCCAAAGGTGATTCCTCGGGCAGAGGGGTAGGGATCATGTCGGGTCACTCCTGTTGACCGAACTCTAATCCGCGCACGAGACGTTTCCTATCCATCACCCTGCATCGCCAGAGGATCAGGCAAGCATTCAAGAGGAATGCGCTAGGGAAGGGCCGGATTGACCGGGAGAATGTGTCTATCTGTTTCAGGGGCAGTGTCCGGATGGGCGAAAAAATGCTTGCCCCTGCGCATCACATCCACAGGTTTTTCGCACCACAGGTAGTCCCCATGACGTTTCCTTCTACAGATCCTTCTAAAAGAACAGGCGGCTGGAGCGCCGTGCTGGCCATGTCGTTGGCCGCATTCGCCCTGGTCGCTTCAGAGTTCATGCCGGTCAGCTTGCTGACGCCGATTGCAGCCGACCTGCATATCACCGAAGGCCAGGCCGGGCAGGGGATTTCCGTCTCGGGTGCGTTTGCCTTGATCACCAGTCTGTTGATTGCTTCGGTGGCCGCGCGCATCGAACGCAAGAAATTGCTGCTGGGCCTGACCTTGCTGATGATCGTCTCCGGTACGGTCGTCGCGGTCGCGCCGGGTTACCCGTCATTCATGTTCGGACGTGCGTTGATCGGGATAGCGATTGGTGGTTTCTGGTCATTGTCGGCGGCGACCGCAATGCGCCTGGTGAAGCCTGCACAGGTTGCGCGAGCGCTGGCCATCGTCAATGGTGGTAACGCGCTGGCGACGGTCATCGCCGCTCCTGCAGGGAGTTTTCTCGGCTCGCTGATCGGCTGGCGCGGCGCATTCTTCTGTGTGGTTCCGGTCGCCGTGCTTGCCGCCGTGTGGCTGCTGATCAGCCTGCCGTCCTTCAAGGTCGAGCGCCAGGCAAATAGCGGCAACGTTCTACGGCTGATGAAACAGTTGCCCGTCGCTCTGGGCATGGTCGCCGTCAGCGTCTTTTTCATGGGCCAGTTCATGCTGTTCACCTACCTGCGACCTTTTCTGGAAGGCGTGACGGGCGTCAGCGTTTCTACGTTGTCCTTGATGCTGCTGGGGCTGGGACTGGCCGGCTTTATCGGCACCTTTTTGATCGAACGGTTTATCGGCCGCGGCCTCTACCGCACGCTGACCGTCATCCCGCTGATCATGGCGGCCATCGCGCTGGCATTAGTCAGCTTCGGCAAATCACCGCTGCTGACTGCCGTCTTGCTCGGCCTCTGGGGACTGGTCGCCACGGCCGCGCCAGTCGGCTGGTGGACATGGCTGGCGCAAACGCTGCCCGATGATGCGGAGGCCGGAGGCGGCTTGCTCGTGGCGATTGTCCAACTGGCGATCGCCGGCGGCGCAATCATCGGCGGTCTGGCCTTCGATCTGAGCGGTTACAAAGCTACATTCGAGCTTAGCGCCGCAGTGTTGGTCGCAGCTTCTGTGCTGGCCTGGTTGGCAGGCCGCAATGCCACGGAAGTTCATCTCGTCGAGTCGCACGCGACAGCCTGACGAGATCAGTACCTCATGAGGCAGCGTGGGACTCAATGACAAACCTTCTTCCCCGGCTATTGCATAAGCGCGATGCCCAAGAGGGCCGCACGACCGCAAGATTAACGTCGACCTGACCCGATCAGGTTGTTGGCGGGTGAGGCCTTCGCCTCACCGTCAGTTGCTTCTTTTTTGCGTTTCTTCTGGAGTACCACGCCAGCAAGGGGCTGGTCAGAGAGCACACTTCTTGGGCGGTTCGAATGTTATTCCCGTTGATCTTTTGCTTGCCAAAATATAGTTCTCGTCGCCTAACGCTGCTTGGCGATAATTCAACCCCGTCTTGCATTCTGTACCGGGATACATGTCGAATTCGTATATCGATTTTCCAATTGTCAGTTCTAGTTGTTGGTTGTATCGATTAAGCAGAAGGAGGAATGTTGCTGGTGCGCACGTTCCAATAGCCGTGTAAAAAATTATCTGGAAAATCACTGTGGCAATAACGTAGCGATTTTTTTTGCTATTTAGCTCAACCCCAAAAAACCACTTTGTAAGTCGTGGTGCTTTTTTTGCAAAACTCGATCCATAGATAAGAATTGGAGCCATTACAATGGAGGCGGGTATGAAAACTGCTCCCGCAGCAAGAAAGAGAAATGGAATTGCAAAGATTGCTAGAAAAGACAATGTATGCGGAAAGGTTATAGGCGGCACATGAGTCGTCGCGCCTATTATATTTCCCGAGATGCTGAACGCGAGATTAGAGCCAATAGCAAATGCGATGGCAATGAGCCCCTTGCCAACCGATGTCTCATAAAGAATTGCGTAGATGCGATAAACATCATAAGCAACAACGCACAGGCAATAAATAAAAAACAATATAGCGGTCGGTGCAAATATATTGTTTGCGTCCAGCAGGTAAAAATAACCCAGAAGGGGCAGGCACAGGGTGACGTTAAGGTAAAGTTGATGACGGCGCTCAAGGTTTTCGTACCAATTTACTATAATCCCCCAACGTTCGGTGAATTCATATTTTCCTGGGTGGAGAATTTGCATCATCCGAATTCCGCCCGCGACTATCAGCAGAAATACAGTTGTTGAAAAAAATACAAATCGCCAATGAGCCGGAATAATAAAAAGGAAAAAACAAAGCGCGACGCCAGCTAATGCAATTCTCTTCATAAGATCGCGAAAATTTCTTCCTCTACTAATTGACTGCGAATCCTCAGGAGCAGCAGTGCTTGTCAGGTTTTGATTTTTCATTAACGCAATGATCCTGCAAAAATGTGTTTGTGATGAGATCCAGCTACTGCATTATCGGAAAAAAAGGCAGGAGCTTTAATGTTCTCCGCCCAAGTCATCGACTCAGCGCACGGCGCCAGACCCAACATTGAGATGACCGCCGCGAGTGCGAGCGCTGTTCCGTAGCAGGCTGCCTCATTGCAAGATAATTAGAGGACGCGTGGTATTCCAGAAACCGAGTCAGATCCAAAGTGACAAGTCCAGGCAAAGATACTTTCGAAATGTACTCAAAGGGTGATTTCCTTGCACCGCACCTTATGTTTGGGATGTCATTCGCACGCGCCGAATTATCCGCAATGCAGCTGCGCGAATATCAGCTTACGTCTCGGCTGACATCCGGTGATGTTCCACCAGGAAGTCCACAAACAATCGCACCCGCGCCGGCATCGTCGCGCCGCCGACGAACACCGCATGAATCGGCTCCTGGTCCCCCGGGTTCCACGCTTCCAGCAGCGCAATCAGGTCGCCGCGCTGCAGATCCTCGCTCACGCTGAACTCGCCGATACGGGCAATGCCGGCGCCCATTCGCGCGAGTTGTGCCAGTGTAGTGCATCCGGAGGATGAGCATTGGGCGCAGCGGGTTCTGGATGCCGTCGCTGACGTACAGGCACTGCTCGCCCGGCAACAACAGAGCAGGAGCAGGAATCCGGCGCAACAATGTCCAGAAGCCGTGTCCTGATTTTCAGTGCAGACAAAAACGCCGCTCAATGAGCGGCGTTTTTTGTAGCAGGCAGTGACGCGTCGCGGGTTATTGCGAGCCTCAGGCTACGCCGTTCCAGGGACGATCTCCGTTTTCATCCTTGATGCGGGTCGGCAGTCCCATGACGTCCAGCGCCTTGAGGAACGGCTCAGCCGGCAGTTCCTCGACGTTGGCCATGCGCTGCACATCCCACTCGCCACGGGCGACCAGCAGGGCCGCGGCAACAGGCGGTACGCCGGCGGTGTAGGAAATGCCCTGGCTGTCGGTTTCGGCAAAGGCTTCCTCGTGATCGGCCACGTTGTAGATGAACACTTCGCGCGACTGGCCATCCTTGGTGCCCTTGACCAGGTCACCGATGCAGGTCTTGCCGGTGTAGCCGGGCGCCAGCGAACTCGGATCAGGCAGCACGGCCTTGACCACTTTCAGCGGCACGACTTCCAGGCCTTCAGCGGTCTTGACCGGTTGTTCGGACAGCAGGCCGAGGTTCCTGAGGACCGTGAACACGTTGATGTAGTGCTCGCCAAAACTCATCCAGAAACGCACGTTGGGTACGTCCAGATTCTTCGATAGCGAGTGCACTTCATCGTGACCGGTCAGGTACAGGTTCTGCGAGCCTACGACCGGCAGGTCGTCGGTGCGTTTGACTTCGAACATGGTGTTGCTGGTCCACTGGCTGTTCTGCCAGCTCCACACCTGCCCGGTGAATTCACGGAAATTGATTTCCGGATCGAAATTGGTGGCGAAATATTTGCCGTGGGAACCGGCATTGACGTCAAGAATGTCGATCGAATCAATGCGGTCGAAATACTGTTGTTGTGCCAGTGCTGCATAGGCGTTGACCACACCCGGGTCGAAGCCCACGCCGAGAATGGCGGTGATGTTCTTCTCTTGGCACTCGGCGAGGTGCTTCCACTCATAGTTGCCATACCAGGGCGGGGTTTCGCAGATCTTGCCCGGCTCTTCGTGAATGGCGGTGTCGAGATAAGCGACGCCGGTATCGATGCAGGCACGCAGCACCGACATGTTGAGGAACGCGGAGCCGACGTTGATGACGATCTGGGATCCGGTTTCACGGATCAGTGCTTTGGTCGCCTCGACATCCAGCGCATTGAGCGAGAAGGCTTTGATATCGGCGGGCTGTTTGAGGCTACCCTTGGCCTTGACGCTGTCGATGATGGCCTGGCATTTGGAGATGTTGCGCGACGCGATAGCGATACGACCGAGTTCATCGTTATGCTGCGCGCACTTGTGGGCCACCACCTTAGCGACACCTCCTGCACCAATGATAAGAACGTTCTTTTTCAATTGCTTTTTCTCTCCTTTATCTGTCCGTTTCAAGAAAGGCTGGACAGGTAGTCTTCGTAACCGAATTGGCGAACCACTTCGACGGTACCATCGAGTTGTTTCACCACGATGGATGGCATTTTCAGGCCGTTGAACCAGTTCTTCTTGACCATGGTGTAGCCGGCGGTATCGATGAATGACAGTCGATCACCGATGGCCAGCGGACGGTCAAACTGGAACTCGCCGAAGATGTCTCCGGCCAGGCACGATTTGCCGCACACCATGTAGGTGTGTTCACCCTCGCTCGGCGCCAGCTTGGCGTTCAGGCGATAGATCAACAGGTCGAGCAAATGGGCTTCAATGGAGCTGTCCACGACGGCCAGGTGCTTGCCGTTGTAGAGGGTGTCGAGCACGGTGACTTCCAGCGAAGCGCTGTTAGTGATCGCCGCTTCGCCAGGCTCCAGATAGACCTGCACGCCGTACTTTTGCGAGAACGCCTTGAGACGAGCGCAGAACGCGTCCAGTGCGTAGCCTTCACCGGTGAAGTGAATGCCGCCGCCCAGGCTGACCCAGCTGACCTTGTGCAGCAGTTCACCGAAACGCTCTTCGATGGTGCAGAGCATTTGGTCGAACAGGCCAAAATCACCGTTCTCACAGTTATTGTGGAACATGAAGCCGGAGATCTGGCTGATAACGCCTTCGATCTTCACCGGGTCCCATTCGCCTAGACGGCTGAACGGACGCGCCGGGTCGGCCAGCAGATAATCGGAGCTGCTGACTTGCGGGTTAACGCGCAGGCCACGGACTTTGCCCTCAGAGCGCTCGGCAAAGCGTTGCAGCTGGCTGATGGAGTTGAAGATGATCTTGTCGCAATTGTCGAGCATCTCCTCAATCTCATCGTCAGCCCAGGCCACGCTGTAGGCGTGGGTTTCGCCTTCGAACTTCTGACGACCGAGCTTGAGTTCGTACAGCGACGACGACGTGGTGCCGTCCATGTATTGCTGCATCAAGTCGAACACCGACCAGGTCGCGAAGCACTTGAGCGCCAGCAAGGCCTTGGCCCCCGACTGTTCGCGCACATAGGCGATCTTCTGCATGTTGGTCAGCAGTTTCTGTTTATCGATGAGGTAGTACGGTGTCTTGATCATTTCGAGGCCTCCGGCAAGGCCAGCCAAAAAAGGATGCGCATTGTGCCCGGACTGACCACATATCGAAAGAGCAGAGCGTAGGACTGGCTCAGTAAATACCCGCGAAAGGTTGAACGCTCGGGACGTCCGGCCGGTATACAACGTCTGCTTCAAGCAATCAGCAATCCCGAGAACCCCGGTAACTGCTCAGTCATAAATCGCCGTCAGTATGGCAGTACCATCCCGTCCCCGAGGTCTTCACCATGCCCTCAGCTCAAGATCAGTTGATACACCGCATTCAGCGCGAGCTGCTCGACCACAGTGACGAGGAGCTGGAATTGGAGTTGTCCGAAGACGGGCATGATCTGAACGCGCTGTTCGATGACCATGTTCCGAATGGTATTGAGAAGGACGACAGACGGCTTTATTTCAGCGAACTGTTTCGCCTGCAAGGTGAACTGGTGAAGCTGCAAAGCTGGGTGGTCAAGACCGGACACAAGGTAGTGATCTTGTTCGAAGGGCGCGATGCAGCTGGCAAGGGAGGGGTAATCAAGCGCATAACCCAGCGGCTCAACCCCCGGGTTTGCCGTGTCGCTGCCTTGCCCGCGCCCAACGACCGCGAGCGAACTCAATGGTACTTCCAGCGATATGTCTCGCACCTGCCGGCAGCAGGTGAGATCGTGCTATTTGACCGCAGTTGGTACAACCGCGCCGGCGTTGAAAAGGTAATGGGATTTTGCAACGACTATCAGTACGAAGAATTTTTCCGGACCGTGCCAGAGTTTGAACGGATGCTCGCCCGTTCCGGCATTCAGTTGATCAAGTACTGGTTTTCCATTTCCGACCAAGAACAACACCTGCGTTTCCTTAGTCGCATTCACGACCCGCTCAAGCAGTGGAAACTCAGCCCGATGGATCTGGAGTCACGTCGGCGTTGGGAGGCCTATACCAAGGCCAAGGAAATCATGCTCGAACGCACCCACATTGCCGAAGCACCCTGGTGGGTGGTGCAAGCCGACGACAAGAAAAAAGCCCGACTTAACTGCATCAATCATCTACTCGGCCAAATGCCTTACGAAGAAGTAGAGTTACCGCTGATTGAACTGCCGCAGCGCGTGCGCGAGGAGGACTACTCTCGCAGTCCTACGCCACCGGAAATCATGGTGCCTCAAGTCTATTAAACTGCCGAACCGGGCAGCCCTACGACTGGTTGCCGGGTATCTAAATAACCTCATCCAGTGCCTGCTCCAGCAGGCTGACCGTGCGCTCGATATTCTGCAGCTTCTCAAGTCCGAACAGCCCGAGGCGGAAGGTCTGGAAGTCGGCCGGCTCGTCGCATTGCAGCGGCACGCCGGCGGCGATCTGCAGGCCGTGCTCGGCAAATTTCTTGCCGTTCTTGATGTCGGCATCCTCGGTGTAACTCACCACGACACCAGGCGCTTGAAAGCCGACTGCGGCGACGCTTTTGAAACCTCTGCCGGTCAATAGAGCGCGCACCCGATCACCCAGCGCCTGTTGTTCATCGCGAACCTTGTCGAAACCGTAGGCTTGCGTCTCTTTCATGACCTCGTTAAAACGTGCGAGGGCATCACTGGGCATGGTCGCGTGATAGGCATGTCCACCCTGTTCGTAGGCCTGCATGATCTGCAGCCACTTTTTCAGGTCGCAGGCGAAGCTGCTGCTTTGCGTCTGTTCGATGCGCTCAAGCGCCAAAGCACTGAACATCACCAGAGCGCAGCACGGGGAGGCGCTCCAGCCTTTCTGCGGCGCGCTGATCAGCAGGTCGACGGCGCATTGGTGCATATCCACCCAAATGGTGCCGGAGGCGATGCAGTCCAGCACGAACAGACCACCCACTGCATGCACAGCGTCGCCGACGGCTCGCAGGTAGTCGTCGGGCAGGAGGATCCCGGATGAAGTTTCAACGTGGGGCGCGAAAACCACTTTCGGCTTCTGCGCGGCAATGGCTGCCAGCACTTCGTCCAGCGGCGGCGGGGCATAGGCTGCCTGGCGACCCGTCTCGACCGGCCGCGCTTTGAGCACCGTAGTGACCGCCGGGATATTGCCCATATCAAGAATCTGGCTCCAGCGATAACTGAACCAGCCGTTGCGTATCACCAGACATTGCTGGTCGGTGGCGAACTGCCGCGCCACCGCTTCCATGCCGAAAGTGCCGCTGCCAGGAACCACCGCCACAGCCTCGGCGTTGTAGACCTGTTTCAGGGTCGTGGAAATGTTCTTCATCACGCCTTGAAAGGACTGCGACATGTGGTTCAGCGAGCGGTCGGTGTAAACAACCGAGTACTCGACCAGCCCCTCAGGATCGATACTGGGATAGAGCTTTGACATGGCGTAACTCCTTTGGCAGAGAGGTAAACATCATTGGCAAGCAAGTGTAGGCAAAGGGCAGGGCAAGGGCACTGGCAAATCACGTTGGCCAAGTGGAGCCCTCTGGTTTAGTTTTGCATTCCAGGGTTTTTCTGATTTGAACTCACCGTACTGACGGATCGCACGCCCCCATGCTCACAAACCTCTGGTATGTCGTTGTCCCATCGTCACAGCTGACTGATGGATTGGTGCCGGTTCAATTGCTCGGACAGCCTTTCGTAGCGTTCCGCGATGACGCCGGTGTCGCTCATGTGCTCTCGGATATTTGCGTGCATCGCGGCGGCTCGCTGTCCGCTGGCAGCAAGGTCGGCAACAGCGTGCAGTGTCCCTATCACGGCTGGCGCTTTGGCGCTGATGGCGTCTGCACGCAGATACCGGCGCAGCCCGACCTGCGGATTCCCGCCAAGGCCCGCGTCGATGCGTACCCGACGCTGGAACGCTACGGTTGGATCTGGGCGTTTTTAGGTGATCTGCCGGAGTCTGAGCGTCCACCCTTGCCCGTGCTCGACTGGATCGACGATCCCGCCATCCGCGTGGTCTCGGGTCACTTTGACTGGCAGGCCAGTTGGGACCGGATTATCGAAAACGGTCTGGATTTCGCCCATGCACCGTTCGTGCATGGCTCAACCTTTGGCGATCCGGATCATCCCGAGATTGAATCATTCGAGGTCGACAGCGATGCGTGGAGTGGCAGCGCGCAAATGCTCATGCGCAGGCCGGCACGCAAAGGGTTGCTGAGGCGCAAATCCTCCACCGAGTTTGTCAGTGTGGTCACCGTTCCGGGTTTCCATTTGTCCGGCCCATGCACAACGCTTGAGCTTGAGTTACCGAACGGCTGGCGGATCTACATCGTCTCGGCGCATGTGCCGATTGACGCCAATCGCACGCGCACCTGGTGGATGATGGGCAGAACGTTCCTGCGTACCCGACTGCTGGATCGCCGGTTCATTGCGAGCAATATCCGTATCTTCGAACAAGATCATGCCGTGCTGAAAAACGTGCGGCCCGAACGTGTGCCGGACTCTTTTCAGCAGGAGGTTTCGTTGAAATCCGATGCGCTGCAGATTGCTTTTCGCAAAGACGTGCAGGCTCTGGAGCAGCGCGGCTGGCGTATCGATGAAGAGCGTCTTGCGCGAATGCTCACCGGACGCAGGGCCTGTGCAGTACCCAGCCCCGAACGTCGTCAGATTCGCGCTTGGGCGATTGAGCCGATTCCGCTCGTGGATATCACCCACGAATCTGAATAGTGCTGCGAGCCAGTCTGCGCTTGGCGCAGACTGGCGCAGACTGGCGCAACCCTCAGCGCGTCTCACATTGCGGCGAAGGCTCGCCGCTCAGTGCATCAACCATCGGCGGATGCTCCTGCACTGCCTGACGCAGATCTTCAGTCACCCGCAATTCCGCACCCGTCGGCGAGAACGTTGCCGCCGCTGCAAACGGCGCCGGATTGGCCGGGACCGGGCGTTTGCCACGGCGCCACAGGAAGAAAGTAACCATGCACAGGTTGACCAGTGCAAATACCCAGAACAGACCGTTGGCGCCGAACGAGTTCATCACCGGTGAGATCATCATCGGGCTGATCGCCGAGCCCAGTGAGTTGATCAGCAGCAAGCCCTGAATCATCGGCACCAACGCTTCGGCAGGCGCACGGTCGGCAGCGTGGCTGACAGCCACCGGGTACAGCGCAAACACACCGCCACCGAGCAGAAACAACATGACCGCGAGCATTGTCGAGGACAGCGGCAACAGCACGATCACCAGCGATAACACGGTGCACGCCACCGTCAGAATCGTCAGCACCTGCAAGCGATCCTTGCGGTCGGACCAACGCCCGACCGGGTATTGCAGAAGCATCGCGCCGAGGATCGTCCAGGCCATCATGCTGCCGACTTCACTGACATTCAGACCGGCGCGTTGCAGATACAGCGGCAGCAAGGTGTAAATCGCCGCGATGGTGACACCCGAACCGAAACAGCCGACCAGCCCGGTCGGCGTCACGCCCAGCAGTTGTCGAGGCTTGAGCGGTTCTACCTGATCAAGCAGCGGCGACACGCGCGGCAGGATCACGATCGGCAGCACCGAAAACGAAGCGAGCATGCCGGCAACCATGAACGGTGCGCTCTCGCTCAACCCGGTGATTTTTCCCAGCGCTGCCTGGCCCAGTACACCGGCGCCGTACAGGACGATCATGTACAACGCGAGCAAGCGCCCGCGAATCTTCGCGTCGCCCGCGAGCAGCAGCCAGCTTTCGATCACCAGAAACACGCCGACCGTGGCCCAGCCGTTGATCAGGCGCAGGGCGAACCAGCCCCACGTGTCATAGAACAATCCTTGCAGCAGGATGGTTACGGCAATCAGCGAGGCGAAGCTGCCGTAGGCGCGGATATGGCCGATGCGCAAAATCAAACGGTCGTTGAATACGGCGCCCAGGGTCAGACCGATGAAGTAGGCCGATGAAACGACACCGATCATCGTCGCCGAAGCACCGGCGGCGTCCAGTCGAAGGGTGGTCAGCGAAGACAGGAAACCGTTGCCCAGCGCAACAATGAACAGCCCGAGCAGGGGCGCCAGCGCCATGGCCAGCAAACGCGGAGACATAAAAACCTCTAGAGATCGAACAGCGCAACGTGCGCCTCTGCGCATGCGATTGCCAAGCCGGGGTGTGTTGTGGTGCAAGTGCCTGCCGATCGGGCAGGGCGGTTGAGTCGGACACACGTCAGCGAGGTGCGGCCAACCATTCAGGTACGCGTTTTGGTGACAGTGATGCAGGCAACCACCGATGGGGGCTGCAAGAGAGCGCGGGATTCTAAGGCTTGTGCAGGATTTGCCAAGAGCTGTTTGCTGCGACGTTGGGACGCAGGTGTTGCCATTTCTTCACGCACTGACTTTAACCTCAGCCTTGACCACTGATTTACGATAAGTCAGCAAAACGATGCCCGTGACCACAATCACCCCGCCGAGAATCTGTCCTTTACTGAGCATTTGGTCCAGTACAATCCAGCCCATCAGCAGCGTTGCCAATGGCTCGATGTTCATGACCGGCGCATTGCGCGGCATGTCGAGTCGAGGCACGGAAATGAACAGGACGATAAAACCGGTGCCGTACAGCACCACCAGAGTGGCGAGGGCCAGCCATCCGGTCGAGGTGGCGGGCAAGTTCAAGCCGCCGGGAAGGGCGCCCGTCAGCCCTGCCAGGTTGACGCTGCTGAACACGATGAAAATGGTCAGCAGACTGCGCACCGAGCCGCGTAACTGAGACAGTTTGTGGTCGGTGATCCACAGCGCGCAGGCGAACACACTGGCGGCGCAGAACGCGAGCGCGACGCCGGTCAGCCATTGCGCACTGACGTCTGTCGTGGTCGAGAGACGCCCGGGGATGTCCAGCACAAACACCAGACCCAATAGAATCAAGCCCATCAACGTCGCGGTGCGGGCGCTCGGTCGCGGACCACCCAACGCCCAGGTGAGCAATGCCAGCAGAATGGGGAATACGTTCGCCACCAGCAGGGCCAGCGCCACCGGCACCCGTGCAACAGCAGAGTAAAGGCACAGACTCTGCGCAGTGATCAGCAACCCCAGCAACAGTTGCCAGCGCCATGCACCCGCCGACAAGCGCAGACTTTGTCTTTGCCACAGCACCAGGATGGCGAGCACCAGCAAGGTCCCGCCGGACCGCATCAAAATCGCCAGCAGCACCCCCGCACCATCATCGAATGCGACTCGCGCCGCCACATGATTGCCGGCAAACGCACAGCCCATGCACAACAGAATGATCACCGCCAGATAACGGGGGTAGGGCGGCGGTACGGTTTGCGCAGCGGTAGGGCGAGGCATGGCAGATCTCAGGATTTTTAGCCGTTCGAACGACTTGGTTTTTATTATGTTGTCGTACAACTAGCCCGTTTTATCGCATTCGGCGACATCGAGCAATAGACCTGAAAACGCAAAGCCAGGCATATTTTTGGCGTTACGGTGGATTTTCCTCGCCTCTGTTTAACTGCGGAGATCGTATGACCTAATAGAAAAGGGGCGCATCCGCCCCTTCCACAGGTCTGCATTTGTTCAGGCATGAAATGGATAATCGATGTAGCCACGCTGATCCCCGCCGAAAAAGCTGCCAGGGTCTGGCACGTTGAGCGCCAAACCATCGTGCAGCCGACGCGGCAGATCCGGGTTGGCCAGGAACGGCCGGCCAAAAGCGATGATGTCGGCACGATCAGCGATCAGCGCCTGCTCGGCAGATTGCGCATCGTAGCCGCCGGCCAGGATCAGCACGCCGTTCCACGTTTTGCGCAACTGGGCAATGATCGCGTCCCAGCGCGGGTCGAAGTTCTCGTCTTTGACTGTGCCGACCATCGCCGGCTCGACCAGGTGCAGGTAGGCCAGATTCCAATGGTTGAGCGCTTCGACGAGGTGGCCGAAGGTTGCCTCTGGAGTGTCATCGCCCATGCCCATAAAACGCCCCATCGGCGTCAGGCGTACGCCGACCCGTTCGGCACCGACTTCTTCAGCCACGGCCGCGACCACTTCCAGCAGAAACCGCGCGCGATTCGCCACGCTGCCGCCATAGGCATCGTCACGCTGGTTGCTGTTGCTGTTAAGAAACTGGTCGAGCAGGTAACCGTTGCCGGCATGAATCTCTACACCGTCCATGCCCGCCTGTAATGCGTTGCGCGCGGCCACGCGGTAGTCCTCGACGATGCCGGCGATTTCCGCGGTTTCCAGCGCGCGCGGCACCGGCACATCACACCAGACGCCGTGACCGTTTTCGTCGACGATAAACGTCTTGCCAGGCACCGGCAGCGCGCTGGGCGCAACCGGCAGGCCAGCATCGGGTTGAAAACTGGGGTGGGACACCCGGCCGACGTGCCACAGCTGCATGAAGATCAACCCGTCGGCCTCATGCACCGCCGCGCTGACGTCACGCCACGCGCGAACCTGCTCAGGGCTGTAGATGCCCGGCGTCCAGGCATATCCCTGAGCCTGCCGGGAGATTTGTGTGGCCTCGGTGATGATCAGCGCGGCGCTGGCCCGTTGGCGGTAGTACTCGGCGTTCATCGGCGTCGGTACATCGCCCGGTTGGCCGGCGCGTGAGCGCGTCAACGGCGCCATGGCCACGCGATGGGCGAGGGTGTAAGGACCGAGTGCGAGGGGTTGGAACAGACGACGAGTCATGGGTAGCTCCAGATATCGATAAAGGGAATTCAAGTGCGGCAGTTGCGCCGCGAACCAGTGCCGCTAACTTAACCGCGCTCAGCGGGGCTGATAATCGGTGACCGGCGCTACGCTGTTTTGCGCACGGCGCAATGGCGCCCGTGCTCATCAGCGATGAGCACGGGCGTGGCTCAGGCGGGTTGGTTTGAGCGCGTCAGCGGTAGGTTCAGCCAGCGCCGGCCGGTGGCGTTGGCGACGGCGTTGCCAAGAGCGGCGGCCATTGGCCCCTGAACGATTTCAGCGGCACCGAGGAAGGGTTCTCCCGGTTGGTCGAGCAAATGCACATCGACTTTTTTCGGAAGTTGTGTGAAACGCAGAATCGGGTAACCGCTCCAGTCGTAACTGCGAATGCCCCCTGCGTCGTAGGCGACTTTTTCGTACAGGGTCCAGCTCGCGGACTGCACGATGCCGCCCTCGACCTGATTGCGCAGCCCATCGGGGCTGACGATCTGGCCGACGTCCACCGCCGTCACCACGTGATCGATGCGGATCTCGCCGGTCTGCGGATGCACGCGAAGTTTCACCGCGATAGCGCAGTAACCCATGATGTTTTTGTAGCGGGCAAAGGCGAAACCGATACCGGCGCCGGGTTCGCTGCTTTTTAGCGGCCAACCGATCTCATCACGCACACGTTCTACCACCGCGCGAGCACGCGGGTCGCTGAGGTGGGCCAGACGCAAGGCGACCGCGTCGAGGCCGGCGCGGATCGCCAGCTCGTCGATACTCGCCTCGATGGCGAAGATATTGATGTGCGCACCCAGCGAACGCATGGCCGAGGTGCGAAACGGCATTTCGGTGACGAAGCTCATGTTGATGCGCGTCGAGTTCAACTGGTACAGCGGCACCGCGTTGCGATCACCATCACCCTCAGGCTGAGCGATTGGCACAGATGGCGCCGAGGCAAAAGGCCGCGCGAGCAAGCGTGCCGGCAACAGACGCCCGGCGTTGACGATGCGTTCGTTGTGCGGCGTGGTCCAGAGTTCGTAGGCCCAGTCCTGCAGGCGCCCCTGAGCGAGGCCAGCGTCGACTTCGGTGACCATCGCCGAGCTATACGGCTCCCAAAGATTTTCCTGTTCGCGCATCCATTGCACGCGCACCGGCGTACCGGGCACGCGCAGGGCAATCAATGCCGCATCGGCGGCGGCATCATCGGCGCCGTTGTGGCCGTAACACCCTGAGCCTTCGGTATGAATACAGCGCACCCGCTCAGGTGGCAGACCGAGCATTTCGGCAATCCCGGCGCGCAGCGGGTAAACGCCTTGGGTGTGGGTCCAGACGGTTAGAACGCCGTCCTTGAACCAGGCCACCGCACAGGACGGGCCGATCGAGCCATGCATCAAATACTGCTTGGTGACCCGAGCCTGAAAACGCGTGTCGGCCGCGCCACTCGGCGTGCCGCTGTTGCTGATCGGATAGCGCCGTGAGGGCAGGCGTTTGAGCAGGCGATGAATCTCGGCCGCCTCGGGAATCGCCTCGCCCTCGCTCCATTGCGTCACCTCGCTGGCACGGCGCATGGCTTTGATCGCTTGCCACTCATCACCGGCGACCACCGCCAGATAGTTGCCGTCGCGGATCACCTTGACCACGCCAGCCAGCGCTTCGATGGACGCCGCATCGAATGCTTGCAGCGTGCAGCCCGGACGAGGCGGGCGGATCACCCGCGCGTGCAGCATGCCCGGCAGGCGCATGTCCTGGACGAATGCTGCGCCGCCGCTGACCTTCGCCGGGATGTCGAGGCGCGGCAACGAATGGCCGATCAATTTGAAGTCAGCGGCGGCCATCGCCGGTGACTGAGCCTCGGCGTATTGATGCACATCGACATGCTTGACCGCGTCGGCGTAACTCATCTGCTGGCCGGCCGGGCCTACGATCACAGCGTCGCGGGTGCTCAGCAGCGCGGCATCGACCTGCCAACGGCGCGCGGCGGCCTCGACGAGCATTTCGCGCACCTGCGCGGCGGCGTTATACAACGCGGTTCCGCTGTCGAAAATGCTGTGGCTGCCGGCGGTGTAACCTTCGTTGGGCGTCAGCGCGGTGTCGGCGGTGAGCAAGTTGATGGCGGTAGCCGGCACCTGCAAACGCTCGGCGGCAATTTGCAGCAGCGCGGTTTTCACCCCGGTGCCCAATTCGACCTTGCCGGTGTAGACGGTAATGCCGTCAGCGCCGATGCGGATCCAGGCGTCGAGAAACGGGTTGGTGCGCAGGCTTCCGGGCAGGTCGGGCGCGAGGACCACGGTGCCGAGCGTATCGACTTCGGTGTCGGCCAGTGCTCGCCGCGCCACCGGCATCAAGGTAAACGCCATCAACAACGCACCACCGCGTAGAAAGGCGCGTCGACTCGGGTTCAATTCATTCGACTCACTCATGTCAGGCTCCCGTTGTGCCCGGCCACTTGTTTGATCGCCTCGATGATGCGCAAGTGCGTACCGCAGCGGCACAGGTTGCCGGCCATGTGCTCGCGAATGGTCGCCTCATCCGGGTGTCGATTACCTTCAAGCAACGCCTGCGCGCGCATCAGCATGCCGGCGATGCAGTAACCGCATTGCGCAGCCTGTTTCTCGATGAACGCGGCTTGCAGAGGGCCGGGCTTTTGCGCGCTGCCGAGGCTTTCCACGGTGCGGATTTTTTTGCCTTCGAGACCGGCGCAGGGCGTCAGGCAGGCGAACACCGGTCGATCATCGACGATCACTGTGCAGGCGCCACATTGACCGAGACCGCAACCATATTTGGCGCCGTTGAGGTTCAAGTGATTGCGCAGCGCATACAACAGCGGCATGTCCGGCTCCAGCTCAAGCGGTTGCGCGGCTCCGTTGACGTTGAGGGTGATCTGGCTCATTTCGTCTCCTGACGTAACGCTTCGATAGTGGAAGAGAGGTCGGCCCACGGCTGATCAGGGCTCACTTGTTGACGCAGATACGCGGCCAGTGCACCGAGTTGCGCGTTGTCCAGGCTGGCGGCGAACGCAGGCATCAGCGGGCCGGGCGATCCGGGTGAGGCGGGCAGCCCTTCGAGCACGGTCTTGAGGAAGTTGCGCGAACTGGCCGCTTGCAGCGCCGAGGTGCTTTGCAACCCCGGGCGACCATCGATGCTGCGCATCGGCGCCGCCGGGCCATGGCAGCCGGCGCAGGCGCTGCTGAAGAGCAGGGCGCCGTTCGAAGGGGCTGCCGGTTCACTGGCAGGCGTCTTCGCCGTCGTCTCTGTCACCGAAGGCGGGTTTTCCAGACTGAGCAAATACTCGGCAATCGCCTCGGCTTCACTGGCCGGCAAGCGGGCCAGACTCAAGCTGACCGGACGCATCGGCCCGGCGGGCGTGCCGTGGCCATCAACGATCTCGGCGCGCAGATAGCCGATCAGTTGCTCGCGACTCCACGGGTTGCTGCGTTGTCCCATACCGACCAGCGCTGGCGCGTGCCAGCCGTCGACGCTGCCGCCCAGTAGGTATTCCGAGGATTGTTCCGCGCCGATCAGGTTCAGCGGCGAATGGCAGCCGGCGCAATGGCCCGGACCGTCGACCAGATAACGCCCGCGATTCCACGCCTCGGTGATGCTGCGCTGCGCCAGCGGCGTCAGTGGCTCACCGTGCAGGAACAGCAGGTTCCAGAACGCCACCAACGGGCGAATATTCATCGGAAAGTTCATCTGGTTGTGCTCGGCCGGCGCGCGCACGGCGGGGCCGCTCATCAAGTAGGCATAGGCGTCGGCGATGTCTGCTGCGCTCATGCGCCGGTAGTGCACGTAGGGGAACGCCGGATAGAGGAAGTGACCATCGCGAGCAATGCCCTGACGCATCGCCCGCTCGAAGGCTGGCAGTGACCATTGGCCGATACCGGTCTCTGCGTCCGGAGTGATGTTGGTGCTGTACAGCGTGCCGAACGGCGTTACCAGCGGCAGCCCACCGGCCAGATATTCACCGCCGGGGCGGGTATGGCAGACCGCACAATCGCCGGCCTCGACCACCCGCGCCCCGCGTTGCAACTGCGCAGTGTCGAACAGCGTCGGGCGCTCGATCGGCGCAATCGCCGGGCGCCACATCAGCCAAGCGGCACCGATCAGGCCGAGCACGGCGACGACTGCCACGCTGATCCATAGCGTTCTGGACTTCAGAAATGAGCTGTTCATGGCACAGGAAAAAACGCGGCAGGCGATGACAGGACGGATGGGATACGGATCATGACAACGCTCCTTGTAACAGCCGGGGAAGGGCGCCGCCGGGGACGACAGCGCCAGAGGCCAAAGCGTAGAGAAACCACCAGCGCCGGAGAATCAGCGGCGCGCGCAACAGCGCGTTGCGTGAGAAGCAACGCCTGCGCCGTTGCGCCGGACGCATCACTGCGTTGCCCGCCGCGTGGATTCTGCGCATCGCCACAGATCCGTAGCCTTGTCAGCACTTTCCTGAACTCAATGAGGTGTCATCATGCTCTCGGGCAACCCAGCCGTTGCGGCCAGCGCCGAACAGCCAACGTCACTTTCCGGCCTGATGGTCGCGTTCCTGGCATTTTGCTGTGGCGCGGTCGTGGCCAATCTTTATTACGCACAGCCGATCGTCGAGCTGATTGCACCGCAGATCGGTCTGTCCAGCGCCAATGCCAGCCTGATCGTTTCGCTGACGCAGTTTGGTTACGCGCTGGGCCTGTTGCTGCTGGTGCCGCTGGCCGATCTGATGGAAAACCGCCGGCTGGTGGTCGGTTTCACCCTGGCGGCGAGCGTCACGCTGTTGTGCGCCGGGCTGACCCATTCACCGTCGATGTTCCTGGTGTTGTCTTTGCTGATCGGTCTGACCTCGGTGGCCGTGCAAATCCTTGTGCCGCTGGCGGCACACCTGGCGCCCGAAGCCAGCCGTGGCCGTGTCGTCGGCAATATCATGAGCGGCCTGCTGTTGGGCATTCTGTTGTCACGGCCACTGTCGAGCCTGTTGGTGGAAGCGTTCGGCTGGCGCGGGGTGTTTTACAGCGCAGCAGCCCTGATGGCCGTCATCGCTCTGATTACCGCTGTAGCACTGCCGCGTCGGCTACCGACGCATAAAGCCACCTATGCTGCGCTGATCGGCTCGGTGTTTGCCTTGGCCCGGCGCTATCCGCTGTTGCGTCAGCGCTCGCTGTATCAAGGGCTGCTGTTTGCCAGTTTCAGTCTGTTCTGGACCCTTGCACCGATTGAACTGATGCGTCACCACGGCTTCACTCAGGCACATGTGGCGATCTTCGCGCTGGTCGGTGCAGTGGGTGCCATTGCCGCGCCGATTGCCGGGCGTCTGGCCGATGCCGGGCACGGTCATCGCGGCACGCTGGTCGCGTTGCTGTTGGCGCCGGTTTCGCTGTTGATCGCCGCGCTCCCGGGCAGCGGCTATGTCTGGCTGGTGGTGTGCGCGGTGCTGCTGGATTTCGCCGTGCAATTGAATATGGTGCTCGGCCAGCGTGAGGTCTACGCCCTCGATCCCCACAGCCGTGCGCGCCTGAACGCCGTGTACATGACCAGCATTTTCATCGGCGGCGCGCTGGGCTCGCTGGTCGCCAGTCCGTTGTACGAGCATTTCGGCTGGAACCTGTCCGCCGTCGCGGTGGCGCTGCTGCCAGCGCTGGCGCTCGGCTTGTTTCTGAGCCGCAAGGCCGATGTCTGAACATCCGGCAAGTGCGGGCAAGCACGGCGGTACAAGACGTCGGGGGAACAGTGATGCACAATCATCCGCGTTCCCTATCGACCGGACCCCGCTTATGGACAAGTTGCTGGCACTGAAGATGTTTGTGGAAACCGTGCGCTGCGGGGGCTATTCCTCGGCAGCGCGCAAACTCGGGATATCCACGTCGTCAGTGACCCGGCAAGTCGCGGGGCTGGAACACGAGCTGGGCGCGAGCCTGCTCAATCGCACCACGCGCAACACCAGCGTGACCGTTGCCGGCCAGACCTATTTCGAAAAAGCCGTGGCGATTCTCGACGCGATTGACGAGGCCGATGCCGTCGTTGCCGATCGTGGCGCCGAAGCGCAGGGCCGTCTGCGTATCAGCGTGCCGGTGGAGTTCGGCCGGCGCCTGATTGCGCCGCACCTGAGCCGCTTGCTTGAGCGGCATCCGGGACTTGAGATCAGTCTGTCGCTGAGCGATCAGGTCAGCGACCTGCTCAGCGAGCAGATCGATGTTTCGGTGCGGCTGGGGTCGTCTGTCGTCAGTGAAGACATCGTCAGCAAACGCGTGGGGCAGTTCGAGCGCTGGGTGGTGGCCAGTCCGGCGTATCTGGCGCGTAGCCCGGCGCTTGGTCATCCACGGGATTTGCTGGAGCATCAATGCCTGCGTTTCGATTACGGCGGCACACACCAGCACTGGACCTTTCAGAATGAAGACGCGCCCATTCAGCTCAACGTCCACGGGCGCCTGCAAAGCAATAACGCCGACATCCTGCGCGAAGCAGCCATCGGCGGCGGCGGGGTTACGCTGCTGGCCGACTGGCTGGTGCGCGACGACGTCGCAGCTGGCCGGCTGACCCGATTGCTTGAGCAGTATGAGGTCAATCCCGGCAGTGCCAGCACCTGCATCAATGCCTTGTATTTACCCAATCACCGTGGGTCCAGCCGGATCAATGTGTTTATCGATTTCCTGATGGAAATTCTCAGTCCGGCGGCCGCAACCACGCCCGCCGCATGATCCCTGTGGCTCAACGGCGCCCGGTCCGCGTACTCACATCCACCCAAACCGCCAACACCAGAATGCTGCCCTTGACGATCATCTGCCAGTAGCTGTCGACGTCGAGCATCGACATGCCGTTGTCTAGACTGGTAATGACCAACGCGCCGAGGAGGGCGCCGTAAACCGTGCCGGAACCGCCGCGCATGGAAGTGCCACCGATGAAGCAGGCTGCGATGGCGTCGAGTTCGCCCATGCTGCCGGCCGAAGGCGAACCGGCGGCGAGGCGAGCGGTGTTGACCACGCCGGCGAGGGCGCACATCACGCCCATGATCCCGAAAATCCACAGCTTCACCGCCTGCACATTGATCCCGGACAGGCGCGTCGCTTCCATGTTGCTGCCCACGGCATAGACGCGGCGACCGAACACGGTCTGACTGGTCACGTAGCTGAACACCCCCAGCAGAATCAGCAACAACAAGACCGGCACGGGAATGCCGTCGTAGCTGTTCAGCGTCTGCACGAAACCGGCGAGTACGGCGCCGATCACCAACACGCGGATGACGTCACGCGCTAACGAATGCGCCGCCAGGCCGTGCAGGGCGCGATTGCGCCGTTGTTTCCAGGCCAGGAACACCGTCAGCGCAAACAGCAAAATGCCCAGGCCCGTGCCGATTGCGTGGGGCAGGTAACCCTGGCCGATGTAGACCAGCTCCGGCGATACCGGCGCAATGGTCGTGCCGCCGGTGATCCCCAGCAGAATCCCGCGAAACGCCAGCATGCCGCCCAGACCGACAATGAACGAGGGGATGCGCAGGTAAGCCGCCATGTAGCCATTGGCGAGGCCGATCATCAGCCCGCACAGGGCAACCAGACTCAGGTTCGCCAGCAGCGGAATGTGATAGACCACATCAAGAATCGCCGCGAGCCCCCCGAGCAGACCGAGCAACGAGCCGACCGACAAATCGATCTCGCCGCTGATGATCACCAGCACCATGCCGCAGGCGAGAATGCCGGTAATCGACATCTGCCGCAGCAGATTGGACAGGTTGCGCGGAGTGAGGAATCCGCCCTCGGTCTGCCAGCTGAAGAACAGCCAGATCAGCACCACGGCAAACACCAGCGCGAGCATTTTGTAGCGGGTGAACAGTTGTTTGACCTGATTCATTTACGCGGATTTCCGATCATTATTGTTATGGCTGCCAGGCTGGCTGAGGGCGGCGGCGAGTACCTGTTCCTGCGTCAGTTCATGGTTGATGAAGTCGCCACGCAACTGGCCTTCGCCGATCACCAGCACGCGGTCGGACACGCCGAGCACTTCGGCCAGCTCCGACGAGACCATGATGATCGACACACCGGCGGCGGCCAGCGCGCCCATCAACTTGTAGATTTCGTATTTGGCGCCGACATCGACGCCTCGGGTCGGCTCATCGAGAATCAGCACTCGGGGTTTGGCCAGCAGCATCTTCGCCAGCACGGCTTTTTGCTGATTGCCACCCGACAGGCTGGTGATCGGCAGGAAAGGGCTGGCGGTCTTGAGGTGCAGGCGCGAGATTTCCTGATCGATGCAACCCAGCTCGGCTTCGGCATCGATGCGGGTCAGTTTTGAGTAGTTGTCCAGCACGGCGAGGGTAATGTTCTGGCCAACGCCCAGGTCGGGAATGATGCCTTGG
This sequence comes from Pseudomonas sp., assembly GCF_049300855.1. GTDB lineage: Bacteria > Pseudomonadota > Gammaproteobacteria > Pseudomonadales > Pseudomonadaceae > Aquipseudomonas. The sequence continues at coordinate 480,904 of NZ_JBAQKH010000029.1, forward strand.
CGTTTGCGGTCCTCCGGCACCAGACACAGGCCGGCGCGGATGGATTTGAGCGGCGTGCGCGTGTCGATGGCTTGCCCGTCGAGCCAGACTTCGCCTTCGTGCCGGCCTGGATAGGCGCCGAACAGCGCAGTCACCAGTTCGGTACGACCGGCGCCGACCAGCCCGGCAATACCGAGGATTTCGCCGCGCTTGAGCACGAAGGAAATATCGTCGACCCGTTTGCGCTTGGGGTTGTCGACGTCGTAGCAGGTGATGTGCCGGGCCTCGAAAATCACCTCGCCAATATCGTGCGGCTCGGAGGGGTAGAGGTTGCTCATTTCCCGCCCGACCATTTGCGTGATGATCTGCGCAATGTCCATGTCGGCCATGGCGGTGGTGGCGATGTGTTTGCCGTCACGGATCACCGAAATGGTGTCGCACACGGCGGCCACTTCATCGAGCTTGTGCGAGATGTAGACGCAGGCGACGCCTTTGGCTTTGAGGTCGCGGATGATGTCCAGCAACACCTCGATTTCCGAACGGCTCAAGGCTGACGACGGCTCGTCGAGGATCAGCAGGCGGGCCTTTTTGTTCAGAGCCTTGGCGATCTCCACCAGTTGCTGATAACCGCCGCCGTACTGCGACACCGGCAGCGATACGTTCATGTCCGGCACTTTCAATTCGCGCATCAGCGCTTCGGCGCGGTGGATCATCGCCGGGTAATTCATGCGCCCGCCGGGCAGCGTCAGTTCGTGGCCCATGAAAATGTTTTCGGCCACCGACAGGTCGGGCACCAGTGTCAGTTCCTGGTGAATGATGACGATACCGGCGGCTTCCGTTTCATTGATCGATTGCGCCTTGAGCGGTTGCCCGTCCCAGAAGATTTCACCGTCCCAGGTGCCATGGGGGTAGACCGCCGACAGGATCTTCATCAGCGTTGACTTGCCGGCGCCATTCTCGCCGCACAGTCCAACGCACTCACCGGGCCTGACCTTGATGTCGATGCCGTTTAGCGCTTTGACACCGCCGAAGGTTTTGACGATGCCGTTCATTTGCAGCAGATAGTCGGACATGGACAGGGCTCGTATATCAAAGACTCAAACATCACGAAACCTGTGGGAGCGAGCTTGCTCGCGAAAGCGTCAGTTCAGACAATGCTTCGTTGACTGGCACACCGCATTCGCGAGCAAGCTCGCTCCCACAAGGGTTTTCGTACAACCGGGGATTTGTGATGGGGTCACTTTCCGGCAATTTGCGCCTTGGTGTAGAAGCCGTCCTGTTCGAGCAGGTCGATGTTGTCCTTGGTCAGCGGGGTTGGCGTAAGCAGGATGGTGTCGACTTTTTTGCTGCCGTTGTCGTACTGCGAGGTGAAGGCGGGTTTTTCGTTGCGTGCCAGTTGCACCGAAAGCTTGGCCGCTTCGGAGGCGATCAGTTTCAGCGGCTTGTACACGGTCATGGTTTGCGTGCCGGCGATCACCCGTTTGACTGCGGCAAGATCGGCGTCCTGCCCGGAAATCGGCACCTTGCCGGCCAACTGCTGCGCCGCCAGTGCCTGAATGGCGCCACCGGCCGTGGCGTCGTTGGAGGCGACGATGCCGTCGATTTTGTTGTTGTTGCGGGTCAGGGCGTTTTCAACAATGCTCAGCGCTTCGGTCGGGTTCCATTCCTTGACCCACTGCTGGCCGACGATCTTGATATCGCCCTTGTCGATGGCCGGTTGCAGCACTTTCATCTGGCCCTCACGCAGGATCTTCGCGTTGTTGTCGGTGGGCGCACCACCGAGCAAAAAGTAATTGCCCTTGGGCGCGGCTTTCAACACGCCGCTGGCCTGCATCTCGCCAACCTTTTCGTTATCGAAGGAAATGTAGGCGTCGACATCGGCGTTGAGGATCAGCCGATCATAGGAGACGACTTTGATCCCGGCTTTCTTCGCTTCGGCCACCGCGTTGGTCAGCACCGTGGCGTTGAACGGCACGATGACGATGACATCGACGCCCCGGGAGATGAGGTTTTCGATCTGCGAAATCTGCTTCTGCTCGTTGGCATCAGCCGACTGCACGAAGACCTTGGCGTCCATTTTTTCTGCTGCCGCGACGAAGTAATCACGGTCACGCGACCAGCGTTCCAGGCGCAGGTCATCAATGGAGAAACCGATTTTCGGGTGGGCAGCGTCAGCCATCACCGGCAGTGACAGCAACGCCAGGGCAGTGGCCAATAACGTGCGTTTTACGTTCTTCATGTGGGGCGTCCTTTTATTGTTGTTGGAAAGACACGGCCTGACGATGAGTATCGGGCTGGTAAAACTGTAGAGAATCCGCAGACGCCGCAGGCACAGATTTGTCGTAGAAATGTCACCGCGTCGATGCGCCCGCAGACTCCCTGTGTGATCAGCGATAGATAAACCGATTGACGACGTTTTCGAGCATTTCCTGGCGGCCGCTGACGGCTTGCGGGTTCAACTCGTTGGTGAACGCGTGCTCAGCCAACGTTTCAAGGTTGAAGTCACCCGCCATCACCGCCTGCCCGAACGGCTGCTGCCAGCCGGCGTAGCGTTGATCCTTGAGCCGTTGCAACTCGTCGTTCTGCACCATGGCCGCTGCGCGCTCCAGCGACAGGGCAAGCACGTCCATGGCGCCGACGTGGCCATGGAACAGATCGATCTGATCGAGGCTCTGGCGGCGCACCTTGGAATCAAAGTTGAATCCGCCATTCTTGAAGCCGCCAGCCTTGAGGATTTCATAGGTGGCCAAGGTCATTTCTTCGACGCTGTTGGGGAATTGGTCGGTGTCCCAGCCGTTTTGCGGATCGCCACGGTTGGCGTCGATGCTGCCGAAAATCCCCAGCGAGACAGCCGTCGCGATCTCGTGATGAAAACTATGCCCGGCGAGGGTCGCGTGGTTGGCTTCGATGTTGACCTTGATTTCGTGCTCCAGCCCGAACTGCTGAAGGAAGCCGAACACGGTGGCGCTGTCGTAATCGTATTGGTGCTTGGTCGGCTCTTGCGGTTTTGGTTCGATCAATAGGTCGCCGGTGAAACCGATCTTGTGCTTGTGCTCGACCACCATGCGCATGAAACGGCCCAGTTGTTCGCGCTCACGTTTCAAGTCCGTGTTGAGCAGGGTTTCGTAGCCTTCGCGACCACCCCACAACACGTAGTTGGCGCCTTTCAGGCGATGGGTCGCGTTCATGGCGCTGAACACCTGGGCAGCGGCGCAGGCGAACACTTCGGGGTCCGGGTTGCTCGCGGCGCCGGCAGCGAAACGCGGGTTGCTGAAACAGTTGGCGGTGCCCCATAGCAGCTTGATGCCGCTGGCTTCCTGGTGTTGCTCGAGGTGATCAACCATTTGTGCGAAATGGTTGCGGTACTCCTTCAGAGACTGGCCTTCGGGGGCGACATCCGTGTCATGAAAGCAGTAATAGTCGATCCCCAGTTTGGAAAAGAATTCGAAGGCCGCGGCTGCCTTGCCGATCGCCAGTTCCATCGGGTCGCCGGCGTGTTGCCAAGGGCGCTTGAACGTCCCTGCACCAAACACATCGGAACCCGGCCAGACGAACGTGTGCCAGTAACAGGCAGCCATGCGCAGGTGTTCACGCATGGGTTTGCCGAGGATGAGTTTGTCGGCGTCGTAGTGACGAAAGGAGAGGGGAGAGTCGCTATCTGGACCTTCGAAGCGAATCGGCTCGACATCAGGGAAATACTGCATGGACCTTGTCCTTGTTGTTCTTGGCGGTGTCTCGATACTAGCAACGGCCCCGGCCCTGCTGATTATGAAAAACATCAACACCGGGTGCGATTTTGCGTATTGAGCTTCTTCGACCAGGCGCCTAGTCTGTGCCAATCGCCTCTGTGGCAAGGGGCTCGGGACAAGCATAAAAACAATGAAAACCGTACCGCCTGTTCACCGCATCGCCCTGTTGTTCAACGGCAGCAAGATCTACGACCGTGGCATCATCAGCGGCATCGGCAACTACCTGAGCAGCACTCGGGCCTCCTGGGACCTGTTTCTGGAGGAGGACTTTCTCTGTCGTTTGAAAGGGATCGAGCGCTGGCAGGGCGACGGGATCATCGCCGACTTCGACGATCCGCTGATTGGCGAGGCGTTGGCTGACATTCAGTTGCCGGTGGTAGCAGTAGGGGGCTCGTACGAGGATAAGCGCGCGTATCCGAATGCGATTCCCTACGTCGCCACCGATAACAACGCGCTAATCAACCTGGCTTACACGCATTTGATCGAAGCGGGTCTGCAGCGTTTTGCCTGCTTCAGCCTGCCGGAAGCGCAGGCCAATCGCTGGGCTCAGGAGCGCGAGAAAGCCTTTCGCAAACTGATGAAACGCGACGGCTTGCACGGCGAAATCTATCGCGGCATGGGTACCAGCGCACCGCTCTGGGACAGCGCCGTCGAACAGTTGATCGCCTGGCTGCAAAGCCTGCCCAAACCCATCGGCATCATCGCCGTCAGCGACGCCCGCGCGCGCCAGTTGCTGCAAGCCTGCCTGACTGCCGGCATTGCCGTGCCGGAGCAGGTGGCATTGATCGGCATCGACAACGATCCGCTGACCCGCAGTCTGACCCGCGTGCCCCTGAGTTCGGTCAGCCAGGGCACCGAAACCATGGGCCGTACCGCCGCGCAATTGCTCCATCAAATGCTGCACGGCATGCCATCCACCGGCACGCAGATCCTGATCCCGCCTGATGCGGTCAACGTGCAGGTGTCGAGTTTGCACCAACCGTTGGGCAATCCGTACGTCATGCAAGCGCTGCTGTTCATCCGCCAATATGCTTGCCAAGGCATCAAAACCGCGCAGGTGGCGGCTTATGTCGGCGTGTCGCGATCGTCACTCGAAGCGCATTTCCGCGCCGAACGAGGCTGCAGCGTGCACGACGAGATCCTGCGTTTCAAACTGGCAGCGGCCACCCGCGGATTGAAAAATACTGACTCGGTGATTGCCGACGTTGCGCGCAGTTGCGGGTTTAAATCTGCGCAGTATCTGCACACGGTGTTTCGCCGGGAGTTTGGTTGTACGCCGCGTGAGTATCAGCAAGGGGCAGGAACGCGCTAAAGGAATGGCGGAAATGAGGTTAGAGTGGTCATCAATATCTTGATTGTTGCGTGAACCATGAATCGTCCGCTGTTCGTTTCTCTGGATGGGCCCAAAGGCACCGGCAAAACCACACTGCTGGAGGCCGTCACGCAGGTGCTGAGGGCGGGCAACCAGAAAGTCATCCGGCTTTGCGAGAGAAAAAGCGATCCCTTCAGGGGTGAAACCATGGCCCTGGTTAACACACTGGCGAGAAATCCTTCCCGGGATCTGGAGTGGACTGTGTGTCAGCGCCTTGCTGATAGCCGTCGTTGGATCTCCCAGAACGTCCTGACGAAGCAGCCGCAGGACAGCATTATCTTGATCGATCGCTGGTATCCATCCGATGCCGCATTTCGCCAGACCATCCCGTTTGCCGAGATTCTCCAGTTGAATATGGAGCGAGACGTGCGAGTGCCGGACCTGCATGTCGGCGTCGTCACCGATCCGGACATTTCGTGGACGAGGGCAGCCACACGTTCGCGAGGACTGGGCGGCACGGTGATCCAGAAGCACGCAGAGCATGTGGCGTGTACCGAGATGTTCGAACGAGCGGTCAAGGATCACGGCTGGATGTTGTGCCGTAATGAAGGAACGGTTGAAGAGGCGACGATGCTGGTGGTTTCTCGGATCTATGAGGTGCTTGGGTTGAACGTCGAAGTGGATGCCAGGCTTGACGCTTAGGGTCTGGCTAGAAAAATCACACGGTAGGCCTATCGAGACGGATTCTTTGGCGTGGCGGCAGGTTCTGCACTCTCGAGAAAGCCTCGGGCCAATTGCTGATACAAATCAGGGCCCATTCTTGAGCTGATAGCCTTGGCGATCAACGCTACCGCCATGAGACTGATCACCATACTGTGGCTATCAATCATCTCCATGACAATGATTGCGGAAGTTATTGGCGACTGAGTGACGGCAGCCAGAAAACCAACCCTTCACCTTGGTTTTCGGCTATCTGCTACACCTCCATTCATGTGCTTCTCGCAAACCTTCAACAGAGGCAACGATGATGAATTCAAGCTGGGCGGATCAGGTGGCGCTTGTTAGTGGAGCGGGCAGTGAGGTTGGAATCGGTATGGCCATTGCCCATCGTCTTGGGGCTCAAGGAGCCAAGCTGATCGTCACGGCAAGCAGCGCACGCATCAATGAGCGGGTTGCGGAGTTACGCGCCGCCGGCTACGAAGCAGTCGGTCGACCGGTCGACTTGACTCAGGAAACACAGGTGAGTGAATTCGTCGCTTGGGCTGAGGCCGTCTGGGGGCGCATCGATATTCTTGTAAATAATGCCGGTATGGCGATGCAAGGGAGTCCAGAGCCGTTCGCCGAGTTCACGAGTACGAGCCTCGAAACCTGGAATCTTTCCATCGCTAGAAATCTGACAACTGCGTTCCTGTTAACTCAAGGGGTGTTGCCTGGGATGCGAGCTAGAGGCTATGGCCGCATAGTGAACATCAGCTCAACCACCGGCACACGAGCCAGTAATAAAGGAGAGGCGGCTTATAGTGCAGCAAAAGCCGGAATGGTAGGTATGAACATGAGTCTGGCTCTTGAGGTTGCTCATCAAGGTATTACGGTGAATTCAGTTGCCCCTGGTTGGATAGCTACAGGGTCGACTACTCCTGACGAAGTCAAAGCAGCACGTTCTACACCTCTAGGACGAGCGGGGCGGCCAGAAGAAGTGGCCGCAGCCGTTGTATTCCTGGCTTCACCTGAAGCGAGTTACATCACCGGTGAGTTGCTTGTGGTGGATGGAGGCAATTGCTTGGTTGAGAACAAAGCTAATTAAGACTTTTCAACCCATTCTGCGACCGTTGAGTCCTGGCTGAAAAAGTGATTTTGGTTTGAGTACAGAAGGGCCCTGCAGGGCCCTTTTTGCCAGGAGGCTGTTATTTACAAGCGGCTTTTACCTGATCACTTACACGGTTGTTCTGCGTATTAGTGGTTAGCGTCGGCCAAGCCAGCCTCGATGAAGCGAACGGAACTCTCCATAGCCTGCTGACCTTCTGGCAGCATGGTGGCGTAGAAGTGCCAGGCGTGGAACATCGCAGGCCATACTTCCAGGTTCACGCGAACTCGGTTATCAGCCAGGTGATTTGCAAGGCGTATTGCATCACTCAACATCAGCTCGTTCTCGCCGATCTGCACCAAGATTGGTGGAAGACCGGTGACGTCCGCGAACACAGGTGAGGCCAGAGGATGATTGGCCAATGTGTCGCCTAGGAATGCTCTGGCGAGGATGTCCAAGACAGGCTTGGAGTTCAGGGGATCCAGACCTTCACGGTTGCTCATGGAAGCACCGGTGTGTTCAAGGTTCGCCCATGGTGAGATGGAGGAGCCAACCGCAGGCAATGGAAGCCCTTTCGATTTAGCCGCGACCATGACGCTGACAACCATTGCGCCGCCAGCCGACTCGCCAGAGAACGCAATTTTGTTAGCCGGGATTTTCTGCTCAAGCAACCATTCGTAAGCGCGCAATGTGTCGTCAATAGAGGCTGGAAACTTGTGCTCAGGAGCGAGGCGGTAGTCCGGCATGTACACACGAGCACCGAGCATTTTCGCGTACTTGCCGCCGATACCGTGGTAGCCGTCTGGTCGTCCTACAATGTAGGCGCCGCCGTGGATGTACATCACCACCGCGTCAGTCTTGATCTCGTCTGGAGTAACCAGTGTGCCGGGTACGCCACCCATGTCGACTGCTTCGAATTTAACGCCAGCTGGCGCTGGATTTTGCGCGAGCATTTTTGCGTAAGAGTCGCGGATGTCGCTCATTTTTGTGGTGGTATCGATTCCCTTAAGAACGGGTACCAGATCGCTAAGGCTGTTGGCCCAGGTTTGGACGGCTGCTTGGACTTTAGTGTTCATAATGACCTCAATTGATCGTTGGGAGTGGATTAGCTAATTGAGATACTATGCTTACTATTGGGGAATAGGGTTCCCCATAACAGGTGCTAAGCCGCCCGAACGTTGAGACCTCCGAGGCCATATGGAACTCCATAACCTGAATGATATTGCCGCGTTTGTGAGCTCGGTAAACGCGGGAAGCTTCACTGCGGCGGCAAAGCAACTTGGCCTCACGCGCTCTGCGGTGGGGAAGTCGATAGTCAGGCTCGAGGCTCGTTTACAGGTACGTCTACTGAATCGCACTACGCGCAGTTTAAGCATGACGGATGACGGCCAGGTTCTGTATGAGCGCTGCGTGGGCGTTCTTCAGGATCTGGACGACGTGGAGGATGCCCTTGCGTTTCGTCGTTCGACACCCAGTGGGCGACTGCGGATGAGTCTGCCGGTTGCGCTGGGCAGACTTCATGTCCTTCAGCACATTGAGCGCTGTCTTAAGGATTGGCCCTCGCTGAGCGTGGATATCACCTTCTCTGACAGGCTGGTCGATCTGATCGATGAGGGGTTTGATTTGGCCATGCGCATCGGGCCACCGAAGGAAGATTCTCGGTTGTTAACGCGCACTGTGGCCTACCAACAAATGATTACCTGCGCTTCCCCCAAATATTTGGCCGAGCATGCCGAGCCTAAAACGCCGGAGGATTTATCCGAGCACCAGTGCCTGCATTTCGTGAGCGGCGGCAGATTGCTTCCTTGGAATTTTCGCGTGAATGGTCGCTCTGTGCCCGTGACTCATGGTGGAAGGCTACAGATGGACAGTGCTGAGTCATTGCACCAGTCAGCTGTAGCTGGCCTGGGCATCGCGACTCTTCCTTCCTACGTGGTGAACGACGATTTGCGGAGCGGCAAGCTTGTTCAATTGCTCGCTGGATATGCAGAGGCCGCAGAGCCTATTCGGGTGATCTACCCTAGCAAGCGGCACCTATCTCCAAAAATTCGACTCTTCATCGATAAGCTCGTGGAGGCTTGGTCACCATGCCCACCATGGGAGCAGCCTTCTGCGCAAGGCATTCACTCTGCCTGACTCCCGGGTGGCGGCTTGGCTGAGCTGAAATCAGGGAATAGGGGGAGGGTAATGACGTATCCGCCCGCACTTTTGAAGTCCACCTGTTGATCCTGCACCGGATGAATGAAAGGCACGACTCGTCAACTTCGTTGGTTGATACGTATACGTGCAGCAAACAGATTGAGGGACAGCCAGTCTGATCGTGACATGTGATGCTAGCCGGCCATTAGTGAAACAGCAGCGAGAAGCAAACATGAGACTGGGTATGAGGGTGAGGTTTCAAATTGCTGATTTTTCGAGAAACGTGGTTTTGTACGAACGTGACCGAAGGTTAGTGACGTTGGACAAATGAGGGCGCGTAACGTAATACTCCATTTAACAAGTGGGCGATGTCGACTGCTCATAACCTGTCTATATATTTGAAAGATAGATACTTTCTTAGTTGGAGATCATTCAATAGTTCACAGGCGACCGCTCACGAGCGTTGGAATGTCAGTCTCTGGCAGTGGATTAAATAACCGATTGGCTATGGGATACCCCACGGTAATGAATGCGAGGTTACGGAGATGTCACGCGTTCTGAAAGCCAAGCTATACCGACATACGGTCCTGACTAACCGGTGATTTGACGTGTGCACCCCGCGAGTCACTAAACCTTGAAGGTATACGCGATTATTATCCGGTTCTCGTCAACGCCCGTCATTTCGCTGCTGTAATAGATGACATTGCGCCAGCGCAGGATCGGATTTAATAAAATAGGGCGTATACGATAACCGATCGATTTATCAGTTTATCGGTAGTCGTCCTGATAATGTGGTTGCGAATGAAGATCTAAGCGTCCAACTTAGGCCGGGTTTGTTCTATTGCATGTGTAGGCCGTCTCAACATCGAAAGGCCCTTGGTAACGCACGGGGTATCAATTACGCTTTCGCCATAAATCGCTTCGGATAGACATTGATTTCTCCGGGGTGACCAACTTATAGTCAGCGGGTCTGATTATACTCCGTATGCCTGGTTAGCAAGGGTGCAGGGCTTTGAGCTCTGGCTGTTAGGACTCAGTGCTAAAAAGCAACGTTTATAGGCTTTACTTTTTTAGGCGCGAGTTTACTTCAGTTCGCAGAGTTTTTGACACTACAGATTTCAGCAGTCGGGCCCTTACAACTCACGTGATAGCGTCCGATACCGGTTTACTCGCAGAAGGAAATGAAGATGGCTTTGTTCAAAAAAAACCAGCTTAAACGCGCTGCTTTTCTTGAATGCACGTACACAGACAGGCCTGGATCACATAGCCCTTCCCTCGATGATTTGAGATCCCAAGCGGTTGCGTTCGAGCGCTCAATCTTCGACTACCTAACAACGAAAAAAGCGCCTCCGCCCACGAAAAAACGTGAGACGCTCGATGATGCAATCAAGGATAGATTGAGCGCTGTTCCTCTGTATCCTCAGTTAGCGTCGCACTGGCCTCGTTTCATGGATGAGGCAAACGAGCTGCGGAAAATTCGTAATAAGATTGTGCATTCGGACTTTGCGGATTTGCCAGAGGTGGCGGATCTTTATGCTCGCTTCAAGAGAGCAAATGAGATGCTCTATCCGTTCAAGATTTACGCACGCAAGAACAAGAGGTTTTCATGCCCTGAGCCTTCGGGAGAAGGGGTTAAGGTTATTATTGATGGCATACTTTATGTGTTAAATCCCGCCGATGTAAGCAACCTGCTGTTGGAGCTGCACCCGGCGAGTCGCGGCAAACAGAACTACATCAAGGGGAGAGCGATTGAGGCCAAGGTGACAGGCTACGACGTTGAGAAGTATACTTATTTTATCGGCGAAGCTCCCCCTTTCGAATTGGACCAAGATGAAGCAGCGACCCTGGAGGACATGCTTATCTCTTGGGTAGGCCGGGAATGTTATATCTCTTGAGAGCAGATGGCAGCGGATACTCCGGTTCCGTCGCTCTTCGCAAAGTTGTAATAATCGAGATCTACTTTGCAACCATTGCAAACCACCCTAGTGCTTCGCCAACGAACACTAGGGTTAGGTAGCCCTGGGGGCTTTTGGGTCATTTGACTCCAGCTCTGCGCTAGAGACGGCAACGCTGATAGCTTTTCATGTTTGGCCTCAGCGACAAGTAATGGACAAATTCCGAAAGCGCGCTTGCTAATATTCATAGTCTCCCGATTAATGCATCCGTCATCCAGTTGCTGCTTCTGTATCATTTGATAAGCAAATTAGCATTTGATTCACAGAGCGAAGTTGCCACACTGACAACTTCGATGAAAATAAAAAACACCCCCAAAAATGCATCCACGAACACGAACTATCGTAATAACAAATAAGGTGCAGGTTCTGAATCTAAAGCAGTGTAAACTTTATAAGTATTTTTGATACGCATAAAGTGTTGCTGTCACCACATTTTCTGCACGAATTCGCCAATCACTTCAGTTTGATGTAGGCCGTTCGTGGTGATCCGCTTTCGAGCAAGAGCGACCGTTGATATTATTTAATAAATGGCAATTCTGTTTTGGAATCGCTTAGCGCACTCTTTACTCCGCGCAGTACTGGAATCAGAGTATAGAGGTGTCTTATATCTGCATCCACTCCTGTAATAAACCCCTCAAACCCATAACGCTTGTCTATAAAGAAGTTATTTATAGATAAAAGAAACTCCATCATGTGGTCTTTGGTTTGGATTTTTTGAGTTTCTTTTGATACGGACGCCAAGATATTTGATTGCGTTTTTGTATCGATAAACTCAAAAAGTTTCGCTAGTTCATGAGTCCTAAATTTTGCGGGCACTTGTAGTCGACTATGGTGTACCGCAACTATGGATGGGGTCGTTTGGCTCCAGTAACGCTCCTCTGTAGTAACACTTTGACTCTCTATCTCAATATAGGCAGGCTCGAAAACCCTATCAACCAATTGGGATTTAAAGAAAAGTTCGAGCGCCAGAGCGCCGTTGGTAAAAATTACATTAAGTCTCGAATCTCCATAGGGGCTAAGTGTATGTGACATATTTAATGCCACATCGCCAAACGCTGAGGCGCTTTCTACAATGTCACTTTCATTGATCCAAATCGTAGATTCAAAACCAGGATTTTCTGGCTTGTTTATTTTTGATTTTTTCATTGCTTCATCCTATGGAACCGATTTTTGCCATCATGGTTGTTAGATTTAGGTATATGAAGCCTAAACGAAACGTTGATAGCGCCGCCTCGTCGGTATCAACTGCAATGTCTCACTCGAAGGGCAAAGAATTAGCCTGCGGCGCGCCTTCCAAGTGCTTCAGTCAAGTTATTATAATTACTTTTTGTTACCTTTTAAACCTTGTATATTTAAGCCGCCGAGAGCTGGTAACCTTTGCCCCACTTAACCGCAGAGGGTAGTATGAATTTCAAACAGGTAGGCCCCCTACATGCATGGCATGGCAGGGCAGGGCAGGGCAGGGCGCTGTCGGTGTCAGCTAATCTTATTCGGAGGTAAGCGAAATGCAGTCGCATCGAAAATCTGCTTCTGAGGTCGAAGCTCGCGCAGCCATCGCGCTCTTAGAAAATGCCAAGGATTTTTTGAATGCGGGTCTCAACCTGCTTTTTGCTGAAAAATTAGATCGGCAATCTGTGAAACTCGCCGTAATTTCCCTTCAGACCGCGGTCGAATTGCTGGTAAAATATCGGCTTTTGCAAGAGAGCGGTCTAGCTGCGATCATGGAAAATTTAAATCCTGGGGTGGATATTGAGTCTATAAGAACCATAACATTTTCAGCGTCGATTAAGGCTGTTGAGAGTCTCGAATCTTTTGTTGAATGGGAATACAATGCAATTCTTAAAATGGCAGCCCTTAGAAACAAACTGATCCACTTTTCTACCGAAGTCGAACCGGAAGTCCTTAAGGGTAATTGTTTGTCGTTGATATGTTCAGCGTTGGCAATGTTTGCCAAGGGACAAAGCCGGGATTATGGTGAGATGGTAGACTATTCTACCTTTCTTTCCGCAGGGAACCTTTTGGTGCTTACCAGTAATGAATCTTATCGTTCTGAAGCACTTGACGCCGCCTATGACAACATTGACTCGAAAGCTGTAAAATATTGCTATAAGTGCAAGTGCGAGTCTTTGAGCTTGCGTACTTCCGATGTCTATTTCTGCCACTGCTGCGGCTTTACGATAGATAAAGAAGTAGTCTCTTTTGCCACCTGTGCTATCTGCTCCGCCCACTCAATGGTTTTCTACGATGCGCTCAACATTACTGGCGTATCTCATTATGGAAAGTGCATGGCGTGCGAGCGGTTTCAATGGGTCCAAGCTTGCCGAGATTGTGACAGGATAACTGTTACTTTGAAACCTTTGAGTAAGAGCGCTTGTGCCTGCTTGCAGTTCGACCAGAGCAATCATCTGTAGGCGACACTAAATCTTCATGGGTAACACGAGAGCTAACAGAAGAGAAGTGCCCCATTCTAGACTTTGTAGTGTTACCGCACGAGGAGATACCACATGTATGCCAAGAAATTGTCCATTTACGAATTCAAATGTTTCCAGAAGGCAATCCTCAATCTTCAGTACCCTGGCAGAAGAAGTGCAGGAGCATCTACCATTTCTAATATCAATCTGATCTTGGGTGACAATGGCGGAGGCAAGTCTTCGGTGTTGCGGGCACTGGCGTTGGCAGTTCTGGCACCTGCCTTAATGCACACGGGATTTGTGCCTTATCGCCTTGTACGCAGACAGGCCAACGGTGAACCCGCGGCGGAGCGTTGCCTGCTGAAGGTGGTGGCCCAGTCTGACCCTCAGGAGCAGGTTGCAGGCTTGAAATCAAGGATGGAGTTGATGGCTCGATTGGACGTGGCGAAACGGGGGGTCCTTGATCGGATTCACCTAAATGAAACCCCACTTTCCCCCATCTCCTTGCTACTGGAAGATGAAGCTTCAACTGCATTTTTTGTTGTCGGATATGGAGCTACTCGGCGGGTGGAGTCAGGCGATTATTCTCCGAGCAGCGCACGACGCTCCCGGGGCTTGCGCTATCAACGCATCGCCGGATTGTTTGAGGATCATGTTGCCTTACGGCCCTTGTCATCATGGCTCATCCCTCACCGTATGAAAGAGGAACGATTTGAGGAGTCGGTGGCACTACTAAATCGAATCCTGCCGAACAACATTCAGTTCGAAGGTCTAATTTCGCAGGACGATGACCAGTTCCTATTCAACTTCGAGGGACTGCAGACCCCCTTCAACGCCTTGTCGGATGGATATAAGGCGTTCATTGGCTGGGTAGGGGATCTGATCGGGCATCTTGTGGATGTTACTCCTGAGAAGACGCGGCTTGATCAGGTATCGGGCATCGTCTTAGTGGATGAAATAGACTTGCACCTTCATCCTGCATGGCAGCGGCAGGTTGTTCCCATGCTGTCGTCCACCTTTCCAAAACTTCAGTTCGTGCTGACGTCTCATAGCCCGCTGGTGGCCAGCAGTGTGAACAATGAGAACATTTTCATCACCGACCGTACGAATGATGGCAACGCTACAATTACCCAAAGCACCGAGCACGTTCTTGGCCAGAGTGTCGAACACATCTTGCTGTCCAATTACTTCGGGTTACAGACCACCAGGCCAGTTTCATTCGAAAATTCTGCACGAAAGCTATTCGAACGGGCTGCTCAAGGCGATGCTAGTGCGGCACTCGAGTTTTTACAGCGCATTAGCCCCCCATCCGCATAAGGGGAGTGATTTCAATGATTCGCTACCCTTGGAATGAAAAAGCCGTTGAGCAAGCTATCTCGCTAATCAGTCCCAAATGGCTAGGCGGAGCTACCGAGCGCACGGATGCTTTGATTCGGCTGGGCCGTTACGAGGAGAGGTCCTCTAGCTGGAGCAAGGTTAAACCTGTTTACATGAAGCTTCAGCACAATAAGTGCGCTTATTGCGAACAACAGATGGAAGGTGGTGCGTACGGACCTATCGAATGGGACCTTGAACACTTCCGACCGAAGTCTGATGTTGAACCTTGGCCAAATGCCAAACGCCATCCAGAGATAACCTACGACATACCGCTGGGCGATGCCTCGCAGACCGGGTACTACTGGCTTGCTTACGACGTTCACAACTACGCGGCGTCATGTAAGGTATGCAATACCATCTTCAAGCTTAATTTTTTTCCGACTCTCAATGACCGAGCACAAGTTCCACAGTCCGATGAAAATCTAATCCGCGAAGGGGCGTTGCTTTGTTTTCCATTGGGAGAGAGGGATGAGGATCCGGAAAATCTGATTACTTTCACTCTCACGACGGCCGTTCCCAAATATCAAAGCGGACCAGAAAATTTGCGCGCTCGCGTCATCATCGATTTTTTCGGTCTCAATAGACGCGACCATTTGCACAAGCAGCGTGCGCAAATGATTGGCGCAGTTGGCGCGCTGCTAGCGGAACGAGACCGTGACGAAGCGTCGGATATTCTTCTGGCTGAGCTTGCCAATATGGAGCGTTCCTATATCCCTCATGCAGCCTGCGTTCGGGCTTTCATCCGGTTGTGGCAAACGGATGTGCGCATTGCCAAGTTAGGTTATATGCAATGCCGGCGCTACGGCTTCGACCCTGAACTGGCCCCCCCGACGCTCTGAATAAATGGTTCGCTTGCAATTGGGCATGATGACGAATGCTTGATTATCATAACAAACGCTTCAATAACGGTGGCAGACTCAAATTCGTCCTCACATCACTCCGCTGATGATTTACAACTACGATAGATTGCCTATCGAGGCACTGTCGCCACGCAGGCCAAGGCTCTGAACGAAATATGGAAGACATTCTAGTAGCCCCAGGATCTGTGTGCGGGGAGGCCGGCGTGCAATGCTGCACGCGGCCTGATCCGTTACTGGGCGTACCCTACGACCGGCCGTACGAAGGGGAAATGTGGCTCATCAGCTCGTTGATTTCGCTCGCGGTTGGCGTGTACGCGGGCTCGTATTGCCCCCTCTCACCTGCAAAAACGTACCGAGTGCACAAACAATCGTCAGCGTGGAGCTCACAGTTTCTGCACGGCGGGTTGCATAACTCGATCATTTGATCTATCGCGGTAGACGGGTCGTCCGGATCATACTCATCTGGATAGAAGGAAGTTTCCATGACGAGGAAATCGCCTCTTGCGAAATGCAGAACGTCTTCGGTCGAGTCGAATTGCCAGCTAGATAGCGCTCTTAAAGCCGGCAGCAGGACCACACGGCAATAATCAAACCGATGTTCCTCAAGGTGGCACCAAACGTAGCCGTCTTGCTCCACCAGGCTTTGGAAGGATATCTGCCCATATCGCTCCCCTAGGTTTCTGTAACGCTTAGGGTCAATCCGGATGTGCTTCAAGGCGTTGTTGATCGCGTCAATTAGTTCCATCTTTCGGTTACCAAGGTAGGCACCTGCAATCGAGAACTTCTCATCGAACATTTGGATCAAGGCAGTACGGGTCTCGTCGATGCCAGTTGCTGATCGCACCGCCTGTAGGTAGTCGACACTGTGAGCTAAGATCAGATTTGCGCCGAATGCTTGGTAAAGGGAGACATCGCCCTTCCTGACCTTCTCCTCTAAGTCGTCCTTGGCAGGTTCGAGTATCTGCGTAACGTAATGGCGAAAATCGGCGCATGCAATCTCGAGTTTTTCATTCATATCAGTCACCATCTGTCCCTTTTTGCAGTACGGTCATATCGTCTCACATTTAGCTGATTCGCGACTGTGTTGGTGCCGAAGTTTATCTCAGTACCTGCACAGATGAGCTTACGAGAATGAAAAGTGCAGTATTAACATTTAGGGAAGTTACTTGGCAGCCAGGTGCGTCAGAAAAGTTTCCAACTTCCGCAGAAGTTCATCAAAGGTGATTATTTCGACGTCCTTGTAGGAACACCTAAAAGTCTCAAACGAACGCAGTAGCTTTGACTCGGCGGGGAGGGTTCCGGCGATTACCACACAGCGGGTATTGTCCGGCCGAGAGCCTGCAAGCATCTCATCATCACGATGAATCCCCCACGCTGTCTGTAGCGAGTGGCGCTGATACAACACCTGACTGACTGCCCCGCTTAACTCAGAGTCTGGGGCATGAACTCCACCGCCACGGCGGTACTCTCTTCTCTGTACCAGAGGCGTGGAGGGCTTTTTGATCTCGACAATTGACAAAACCTGACCGGCTCCTCGAAATAGGTAGTCACCTATTTGGGCTCCTGTCCCTCTGATTCCACTGGGCTGGGCATGAAACTGCCCGCTTATCAAATGCACGGGGCCACAGAACAACATCGTCAGTATAAAAATGTTCTGGTCGAAAAACTTCTGCCAGATGTTCTCGCTCAGTTGTTGAGCAAGCATGTCGCGGTATGAGTCGATCATTTGCTGCAGCGAGACCCGCTCGATATCTGCATGCAGCGCCATCAAGGTAAGTGGGTGCTCAGCGGCAAGCGCCGGAAGATCCTCTCGGACTTTTACCACCGCACGCCGGCGAACTTCAGCTGCGTTCATTGGACGGTGCGATGGACCAATGCGGTTGAGCCCTGACGCGAGGTCCAACTCGTTAGTGTTTTCAGACTCCGTATCGATTTCTGAATTGCTGGGCGCGGGAGTTCCCGTCATAACCACGTGCTGCATACGGGTTGGGGATTGCCCACCAGCATGGCTAACACGTATACGATAAAGCCGGGCGCCGTGTAAAAAGGGAGCTAACTCTAACGCCAGAACACGATCACCCACTCGCCATTTGTGTGGCGTTGACTGCGTGAACAAATTGCACGTTTGCCCCATGATCAACGTCCGCTCTACTGCCGCCGCTCGTGCCTGCGGAAGTCCGACACGAGTACAAATGGAGTGCACGTCCAGGGGCACATCTAGGGCACCTTGACCTGCTGCTTCACATAAGGCAGCGCTAACATCGCAGTGTGGCGTGAGTACATCAAAGGCGTGGAGTAATTCAGCTTTCATTGTGTTCGTTAGTCATCTCGAGAAAACCGCGGATTTGCTGTCCCTTGTGTGTCGCATCTTCGCGAGGTGGAGGACCGCCTTTCAGTACGGCACGCGACAGCAGCTGATTTTGCGCAACACACGACGTTTCCGGAATCATGATGCAGTCAGGACAAGCCCCTCCGGCGGCATCGCAAAGTCGACCTGAGTTGCAGCGGTGGATCGACGTATCCAAGAAACGCCGTAGGAATAGATTGTTTTCGTTGCGCCACAACGATGACAGGTTGCCAAGGTCCATGGTGGTGCCATTTCGATACACTACAAATGCGAGGTCGAGGGGAAAGATGTACTCCCCCATAGAGCCCAGGTCCAAGCCTGACAGCTCAGCCACGTTTTTCATGAGTGCATGTGCATATGTGTGCAACAGGGTGTACACGTAGCGGTAGGTTGATGCATCCCCTTCTTTGAGAAGGGAGAAATAGCGTCCGAAAGGTTCTGCCACTTCTAGCAGTTTCCCACCCAGCTTGATGGAGCCGCTGCTGTCCCACTGCGGCAAGTCTGAGACCCCTACAGCCTGTAACCACTTATAAACGGCATCAGGGTCGAGGCGCACATACAGTGCCTCGTTAGCCTGGGTCACGACATAAATAGGTCGCTTGCCATTACTCAAGGGCTCAAAGAGCTTCAAGCGAACAGGCATATCCTGGTTGCGCTTATTCAGTGTTGGAGTGGCGGAAACACGCGTATATCCATGGGTAAATCGGCACAGATCAAATTCTCGGATCAATCCCAGATCGGCCATGCCAAGCTTTTTCATCAATTGCTGAGTTTCGTCTTCCTGCTTCGCTTTAGCGTTTGTTTCTTTTGGCGCAAGGTCATTATCTAGATGGTTGAAACGCACAAACTTAGCGCGTCCGCCATCAGGTGGCGCAGAGAGCTTGCCCCTGTTCAATGCCTCATGCTCGACCGCCAGAACGAAGGGGTCGAAGCGGCTGGTGTAATCGCTACGTAACGCAAGTTGCTGATTTATGCTTGGCGGAAGATCAACCCGTGGTGGTATTAGCGGCGGATTACTGGTTGTCCATCTCTTCACAAGCTTTTTGAGCTCGCTATCCATCATCGTTTGAATGGGTGTATCCCCTGACTTAGCCGCATTCTCGCGCATCCGAGAAAAATTCTCGTAAGACTCCCATTCTTCGGCTTTACCGGCTGACTGCAAAATTGACTTCATTTCCACAGGTGTGAGTTCAGCGCCACCAAATCTGAAAATGGTGCCGATAAAGGTACCCAGTTCATCTTCCCGTTGCGGCTCCAGCAGGGTGATCAGCTGGTGCTCCGACTCCGGGAATAGGACAAATTGCTCGGATTGAGAGTAGTACGCCGACGACGCTCGCTGCGAGATTCGTACTAGATAAAAAACGAAGAGAGTCTGCGAACATTACCACTGTTCTAGGCGCATATTTTTCAAGTGCGTAGGCCATAAACCCTTTGCCTATTTCAATGAGTTCCGAATTCAATTGGAGCGCGGCCCAATCGATTGTCATCGCAATACCGCCGTCGTACCACGTCCAAGCGCTCAATCGAGTATCGACGTACTTTGGCTGGTCATTAGTACGAGTTCGGATAGCAACCTGAGCCGGGCCCTGGAACACGTAGGCCGGAAAAGTGGAGGAGGGTGAAGCGTGTTCTTGATCGGCTGATTCGGTCACGGCGCACCTCCTTAACAGTCAAGTCGGCTCCAGGCTGCCGAGGCACGCTGGGC
The DNA here is from genome assembly GCF_049300855.1 of Pseudomonas sp. Classification (GTDB taxonomy): domain Bacteria; phylum Pseudomonadota; class Gammaproteobacteria; order Pseudomonadales; family Pseudomonadaceae; genus Aquipseudomonas. Next base: position 500,542 of record NZ_JBAQKH010000029.1, read on the forward strand.
GTTGTGGAGGTTGGCCGACTCGGCTAAATAACGACTTGCATAACGACGTGGCATCGTCGAAGTCTCAGACCAACCGCAGACTCGTCGGAGTTCGTCAGTGGCCCGCTCGAGGTCATACACACGCTTTTCGACCAGGTAAGCCAAAAACCGGTCTGCAAAGGTGTGGCGAAAGTCATGCGCAGAAAGTGTAGGCAACAACCCTGGATCAGCCAATTCAATGGTCAGAAACAGCCGATCGAGGACGTTAGACAACGCGCGGATCGACAGCGGGCGACCTCGATCCGAGATGAACAAATAGCGGTACTGCAATTTCATCGGTTTGCCGTTACGCAGAGGGCGTCGTTCGCCCTGGATATAGCGCTCGTAGACCCCATACAACTGCGCGGAAATGCCTACCGTCCGTCCATGTGTTTTCAGCGCAGGCTCTTCAGCGCGCGGATCGCCAACGTCATGTTCGCGATCATTGATGCTGACATAGGCGTGCTGAGAACCCTGATTGATATCCGTGCTGTAGAGCTTCAGAAGCTCTCCGCGACGTATTCCAGTCTCCAGCAGCAATTCAATCATTAGCCAATTGCGCAACTGCAGCCGCTCCGGAAACGGATTCTCCGGAGCACCCGGGCGGATCAGTGTACGAATGATCTGGAGTTGGGTATCTGTCAGGCTGCGGTAACGAGTGCGGTCGGGAAGAGCATTGATGATATGGCTCTCAAAACGCCGCTCAATGACGTCGGCGACATCTGCAAATACGACCTCAATGTTAGCCATAGCGATTGAGTTCTGACGGGCGCGCGGGATGTAACGGGTGACACACCAGAACAGGTACTGCTTAAGCAACCGCAGGTACTGGTCACGGGTACGAGGGTCGATCTGCGGAAAAGGCGCCGTTGCAGCTGTGCCAATTCGGGCGATCAGATTATCGGCTTGACGGCCACTTTGGAGCCAGAGGACGTAACCATCCAGCAAAGCCAGAATCGACTCAAAGTGGTAGGCCAAGATGGCCTCATCGATATCTAGGTCTCGGCTTTCGGCGTAGGTGTAGAAAGCCTGAATCGCGCGCAGATGTGCCGCAGCAGTGTTGTAAGCTCGGTACCTGAGTTTGAGTTGAACGTAGATGAACGGAATGACTATGGGCAAAGGCGCTGCGTTACCAGCTTGCACGAGCAGCGGTACACGCTGACCTGAAGAGAAACGGCACTGAATCAGCTTCATCGGCAGCCACCTCATTCAAGGACTCGCCATGAACACGAAGGACATGGCCCGTTGAGAGAGTGGACGTCAGAAGCGGTTTTGTCGAATCAGCGACTTAGGTAGCTCATGAACATTTATGACATGACCTGTCGTTTAACATAATATACATTACACGTAACATGATGTTGCGAGATCAGCCTCGTTGCCCACGAGATTTCATTCTCCTGCGAAGCCTCAAAACGTCTTTCCCTCCAACCTGATAATCCTCTGAATCTGCATCGCTCAATCCTCATCCCGCGTCAGCTTTTCAATCAACGCTCGATGCTGTGGAAACGCTGTTGTGAGCTTCTGGCGACTTCCCATCTCCATGTCGGCAAAATCAAACCCTGGTGAAACCGCCTCACTGATCAATCCAAATCCGTTTGCGCCGTTCAGTAATCGTGATGCTTTCCAGATGCCGCCCGGTACGTGCAATTGCAGATGCTGTCCCGCCAAAACGTCGTGGCCCATCACCAGCGTTTGCAACGAGCCGTCAGCATGAATCAGGTTGTATTCGACGGCGTCGCCCAAATTGAAATAATGCAGGATGTCCGACTGGTTGAAATGGAACTGGCCCACCGATGATTGCTCGGTCAGCAGATAGTAGATCGACGTCAACAGGTAACGCGGTCCTGCAGCGGTTTCAAGCCAGTCGCGATGGTCTGACTGATAGGTTCTACGAAAATAACCACCCTCAAGGTGTGGTTCGAGATTCAGCGCATTGATCACGTCTTGTGCGCTTGCTTTACGTTGAATCATCGCCCGCTCCATGATTTGACGCTGGTTTTTTGATAGCTCAACTAAACGACCATTTAGTGTAGTTAATCGCATATCGAAGACGAACGACGAATTTGTCAGCTAAATCTCGATCTTCCGCTGATTCACTCCTCACTCGGGTCATAACTGTTCACATTGGGCACTTGCAGATGCAGGCGCCCAAGCAAATCAACCAACGTGTCGACCTCAGCCGGGGTCAATCCGCTGAGCAGACGCGCTTCTCGCTCCAGTGCGACTTTAAGCACACGGTCATGCAGTTCCTTGCCGCTGGCCGTCAATCGCACGGTGTAACGCCGCGCGTCCTTGGGATCCAGCTGACTGGTGATCCGCCCCGCCGCTTCCAATGTCTGCAACGAACGACTGACCGCGCTCTTGTCGAGACCGATCGCCTGACAGATTCGATTGGCGGTGATGTCGGATTCAACGGCAAGCATCGAAAGCATCCGCCATTCAACCACGCCGATTCCGAAGTGTTTGCGGTAGCACTGGGAAGCCCCGGTGGCGAGTTTGTTCGCCAGGAACGTCACCAGGCCAGGTACATAACGCGACAGGTTCAGCTGTGTATCAGTAGCCATCGAGAAAACACCATAGATCAAAGATCTTGCATATTGGTTGACACCGCAACCAATTTATCTGAGGATTCACTCAGCTAAGCATTGCGGACAATGCGCCGCATGATACGCCGTAGCACAACCTCAAAAAAATAATTACAGGTCTTGCTTATGAACGCTCCCCAACCGTGCCAGTCCTTGGCGCCCATGAATACCCACCGCTTCTATTTCTTCTCGCCCGGCTGATTCGTCACCCGCTCGCACCCTTTTTGCCGTTCGTTTTTTAGCAGCCACTTCAATGTGGAGGGAAAAGTCATGCTTCAAGTCAACGTCACCCGCAAAGTCGTCGAGGCCGAGGGTATTTGCAGTTTTGAGCTGTGCGCAGCGGACGATCGGCCGTTACCACCGTTCAACGCCGGTGCACACATCGACATTCACATTGCCGGCGGCCTCACCCGCCAATACTCGCTGTGCAATGACTCCCGAGAACGTCATCGCTACGTGATCAGTGTGCTGAAGGATCCTGCCTCCCGCGGCGGTTCCACCGCGATGCACGACAGTATCAGTCAGGGACAGACACTCAGCATCAGCGAACCACGCAACCTCTTTCCACTCGCGGACTCAGCCAAGCGTCACCTGCTGTTTGGCGGCGGTATCGGCATTACTCCGATGCTGGCAATGGCCCATGAACTTCATCAGCAAGGCGCAGATTTCGAGCTGCATTACAGCTTTCGATCCAGCGAACGCGCTGCGTTTATCCAATACCTGCGGCAAGCGCCCTTCGCCAGCCACGTGCATTTGCATGACGACAGTGGAGTGCCCGAACAGAAACTCGATGCAAGCGCCCTCCTCGCCGCGCCAGACACTGCCACTCACCTCTACGTATGTGGCCCGGCCGGCTTCATGAACTTCATCCTCGACACCGCGCAGGCCGCTGGCTGGTCCGAAGATCGCGTGCACAGGGAGTTCTTCGCCGCCGCTCCTGTCGATGCAAGCGCTGATTCGCCCTTCGAAGTTCAGTTGGCGAGCACAGGGCAGATTTTTTACATCCCAGCCGATCGCACTGTTTTCGAAGTGCTCGATGAGGCCGGGATTGCCATCGAATCATCGTGCGAGCAAGGCGTCTGCGGCACCTGTGTCACGGGCTTGCTCGAAGGCATTGGCGATCACCGTGACCAGTTCATGACCGCCGCCGAACACGCTGCCAACGACCGTTTCACGCCGTGCTGCTCACGTGCCAAATCGCCCCGTCTGGTATTGGACCTTTGACCTGAACCGAGCCCTGACCGCTCGCCGGAGAACATCATGACCACCGCTGCCCTGCCCCTTGCATACGATATCGCCCCGGCCACTACGCCGAGTTTCCCGCTCGATCAATGGTACGTCGCAGCCTTGAGCCGAGAACTGAAAGACCAGCCCCTTGGCCGTACGTTGCTGAATAAACCCGTGGTGCTTTTCCGCACGGCAGATAACCAGGTCGCCGCGCTGGAAGACCGCTGCTGCCATCGCGCATTGCCGCTGTCCGGTGGCACAGTGGAGGAACGCGGTTTGCGCTGCGGTTACCACGGCCTGCTATTTAATGAAGGCGGTAAATGCATCGAAATTCCGGGCCAGGACAAGATTCCAAGCAAAGCCAAAGTGCCTGCCTACCCCGTCCAGGAACAGGATCAGATCATCTGGATCTGGTTCGGCAGCGCTGAGCATCCAGAGCCGACATTCGCGCCACCGGTCTACGACGTGCACAGCAGCGGTAAATACCTGTTCGACGGTGATGTCTATCACTACGACGCGCCCTATCAACTCATCCACGACAACCTCATGGATCTCAGCCATCTGGGCTACGTCCATCTGCACACCATTGGCGGCAACGCCAGCATTCACATGAATGCGAAGATGAACGTCGATGGTGATGACTCGATGGTTCGCGTGGTTCGCCACATGCCCGACTCCGTTCCGCCGCCGACCTACACCGCGGCCTACCCGTTCAAAGGCAACATCGACCGCTGGCAGGAGATCGAATTTCACTTCAATCACCTGCGCATCTGGACTGGCGCGATAGACGCGGGCACCGATGATTTGGACAATCCCGATCGGGGCGGTTTTCATATGCGCGGCTTTCACGGCGTGACACCGGAAACAGACACCACAAGCCACTATTTCTGGACCATGGCCACCAACCCTGAACATGATCCCGAGGCCGTGACAGCCAAAGTTCTGCACCAGACGCGATTGACCTTCGACGAAGACAAAGTGGTGATCGAAGCGCAGTACCAGAACATGTGCCGGTTCGGTACGCGCCCGATGATTGATATTCACGTCGACGTCGGTGCCAATCGTGCCCGCAGAATCATCGAGCGACTGCGCAACCCGACAAGTTGATGGCCGCAAAACAGTGGCGGCGGCAACGCCGTCCACTGTGTTTGAAGCGTCTGCCGCGTTAGCGCGGGGGAAATGCTACGCCGACCCGCTCGGCGTACTTGAGCCATGCGGCCTTGAGCCGTTCGACCGTCTGCGGTTGAACAGCCGCCAGATCATGGGTTTCACCTCGATCCTGTGCTACATCAAACAACTGCCATTGCGGCGGCTGCGTGTTATCGCCGAAACCTGCTGGCGGGCGCATACCCAACAATTTGAGATTGCCCTCGCGATAATAAGCATTGCCGAACAACTCTCCGGCCAGACTCTCAGCGTCGTGAGGGCTGCCCTTGCCTTCGAGCATTGGCAGGATGGATCGGCCGGTGATCGGGTGTTTGTCAGCTTCGCTCGGCAAAGCGATGCCCGCCAAATCAAGGAATGTCGGCGCCAGATCATCCACTCGTGCCACGCCCCGTTCTACGCCCTGACGACGCAGTGTCTTGGGCAGTTGAATGATCGCCGGCACACTAATTCCGCCTTCGGCCGTGGTGCCCTTGAACAAGTGAAAAGGCGCGGCGCTGACTTCCGCCCAGCGCAATCCATAGTCGATCTGCGAGCCGCGCTGGCCCAGATTGGCCAGGCTGTTATCGGTGTTCACGCCGGGCGGATAGAACTGCGCATGGTTTTCCGCCGCCGCGCCGTTGTCGGACATGAACACGATCACCGTGTTATCGTACTGGCCGCTTTGGCGCAGGTAGTCGATCACCCGGCCAATGTTGTGATCGAGGTTGTCGACCATTGCCGCGTAGATTTCCATTTTCCGCGCTTCGACTTTCTGCTGCTCAGCCGTGAGCTGCTGCCAACCGGGCAGCCGTGGGTTCACGGGCAACGGTTGCGCTGGCTGAAAGTCCTTGTCCAGCAGGCCGAGTTTTTTCAGGCGCTCAATGCGCGACGAGCGCACGGTGTCGTAGCCCTGATCGAAGCGGCCGCGGTATTTGTCCAGATATTCCTTGGGCGCTTGCAACGGCCAGTGCGGTGACGTGTAGGCGGCATAGGCAAAAAACGGTTTGCCTTGGCGTTGGGTGTTTTGCAGGTAGCCAATCAGCTTGTCGGTGTAAAAGTCTGTGGAGTAGAACGTCTCGGGCACCTCTACCGGCTGGCCGTTTTCACGGTAATGCACTTGCTCCAACGGCGTCGGGGCAAAGCTGGCGGGTTTGAAGTGCGTCGCCCCGCCTTCCAGCAGCGTGAACGATCGCTCGAAACCGCGCCGATCCGGGCCTTGATCGGCTTCCAGCCCCAAGTGCCATTTGCCGACCATCAGCGTGTTGTAGCCGCCCGCTTTGAGCAGCTCGGCAACCGAGTAGGCCTTCCCATTCAGGTATCCCTCATAGCCTGCTTTGCCTCGTTGGAAAGGTTGCAAGGCTTCGGCCATGGTGCCCAGCCCGACAAGGTGATTGTCAGTGCCGGACAGCAACATCGAGCGGGTGATGGAACAGGTCGGCGCCGCGTACATGCTGGTGAATTGCACACCCTGTTGGGCCAGTTCACCCAGCCTGGGGGTGTGAATCTCGCCGCCGTAGCTGCCCAGATCCGAGTACCCCAGATCGTCCGCCACGATCAGCAGAATATTCGGTTGGCTGGCCGCCATGGCCACGCCGCCGCCCATTGTCAGGGCGCAAAAAAGTGCCGTCAGCGGTAATCGCGATAGAGCCATCGGTGTTCTCTTATTGTCGTTAAAGGAATGCCTCGAACAGCCCGATCATTCTTCGAAAATGGCCACCGCGCGCACAAAACCTGCGGACGCATGCCGGATCTTGTAGGGAAAGCACGAGACCGTGAAGCCGCTCGCTGGCAGCGACTCGAGGTTGGCCAGTTTTTCCATTTGCCCGTAGCCAATATCGCGCCCGGCCTTATGCCCTTCCCAGATGATCGAGGCATCGCCGCTGGCGGCAAAACGTTCACGGGTGTATTTGAACGGCGCGTCCCAGCTCCAGGCATCAGTGCCGACAACGCGCACGCCACGCTCCAGCAGATACATCGTCGCTTCGCGGCCCATGCCAATCCCGGCGTCGAGATACCCCGGCTGACCGAACAGCGCACCGGCGCGAGTGTTAACCAGCACGATATCCAGCGGTTGCAACGCGTGCTCGATGCGCGCCAGTTCCGCTTCGACCTCCTCTGCCGTCACCACGTGACCGTCGGGCAAATGGCGAAAATCCAGTTTGACCCCCGGCTGCAAGCACCAGTCCAGCGGCAACTCATCAATACCAAACGCCGGCTCACCACCATCGGTGGTCGAGGCGTAATGCCACGGCGCATCCATGTGGGTGCCGCTGTGAGTGGTGATCTGCAAACGCTCGGCGGCCCACGACTCATTGCCGGGCATCTGCTCTAGCTGCAAACCCGGGAACATCGCCGCCATCTCCGGCCAGCCTTGCTGGTGGTCCATGTAATCGATTTTCGGCAACAGCGGCGGCGGATCTGTGTACGGGTTGTTATCGAGGGTCACCGAAAGGTCGACCAGACGACGTTTACGCTGGATAGGCTGTGACATGAGGCGTGTCTCCGTTCAACGGCAGATGCCGAAAAGGGGCTGGATTGAGGGCGTTGCGAATAAGCGTGGCGACGTTGCCGTCATGGCTGAAGCCAGCAGCGCGGGCCTGCGGGGTTTTCAAGGGCGGCATGCGCCCGAACAGGGTTTCGAGGTCAAGGTCAGCGGCAAAACTGATCAGCGCACGGCGTTGCTCGCCATAAGTTGCCGCCAGTGCATCGATGACCTGGGCGATGGACAACTGCAGCACCGGCAGTTGCCAGATCCGCTGTTGCGCGGCGGCGTCATCCAGTTCGGCGGCGTGGATCAGGTTGTTCACGCAACAGCGCGCCGACATCCACCACGCCGTCGCCTGCGGCGACACCGGGCAGCAATAGTCAGCGCCCTCGGCAAAGGCTCGCATCAAGTCGCTCATGAAAGCCGAGCGCAAACCGTTGGGTTCGCGCGGGCGCGCGACTATGCCCGGCAGGCGCACCGCGCGGCCATCGACTTCAGCGCGCCGACCCAAATCGATCAGCGCACGTTCGACCATCATCTTGTGCGTCCCGTACGACAGTTGCGGGTGCAGTTCCGCCTGCTCGTTCATCTTCGCCGGCAGATCAGCGCCATACACCGCAACGCTGCTGGCATACACCAGCACCGGTGGCCGCGCCTTGTTGCGCAGTTGATCAAGCAGTTCGAGGCTCGCCAGCAGGTTGACCTGATAACCCAGTTCGTAATGCGCCTCCGCCGCTCCGCCGGGGATGCTGACCAAGTGAAAAACCACATCGATGCCATCGGCCAGGACACGACGCATCAACGCCGCGTCCGTCACGCTGCCGCTGTGCCGACGCAGACGCGGGTCGTCTGGCAGGCCGTGGACGTCAGTGTCCAGCACCAGCAACGAACGAATGACTTGCCCGCGCAAACTGCCGCGCGCGAGCAGACAACGCAGCAGTTCGCGACCGACAAAGCCATTGGCTCCGGTAATCAGTACACGCATGGGCGTTCCTTAGCCGTTGGCTTTGACGACGCGTTGATCGATCGCACCGAACAGTGATTGACCATTGCTGTCGGTGACGTCCATGCGCACGCGATCGCCGAAACGCATGAAACCTGTCACCGGTGCGCCCTGCTCGATCATCTCAATCGCCCGACGTTCGGCGATGCACGCCGAGCCGACATTGCGCTCGGCGTTCGACACCGTGCCGGAACCGATCAGCGTGCCGGCGCGCAGGCGACGGGTCAGGGCCGCGTGAGCGATCAGTTGGCCAAAATGAAAGTTCATCTGCGCGCCGTGCGGCTGGCCAAACCATTCGCCGTTCCAGTGCACTTGCAGGGGCAAATTCACGCGTCCATCACGCCAGGCTTCGCCCAGTTCATCCGGGGTAATCGCCAGCGGCGCAAAACTGGAGGACGGTTTGGCTTGCAGGAAACCGAACCCGGTGCGCATTTCCCGCGGTGCCAGTGCACGCAGGCTGACATCGTTGATCTGCAGGATCAGCTTGATGTGCTGCAACGCGCTCTCGGCCGAACAGCCCATCGGCACATCATCGACCAGCACGACAAATTCGCCTTCGAAATCGATGCCCTGGCTTTCGCTCGGCAGTTCGATGTCATCGTGTGCGCCGATGAAGTCATCACCGGCGCCCTGATACATCAACGGCGTACGGTCAGCACCTTCGATCGGGTCGAGGTTGAACGCTTTCTGCATCAGCGCGCCGTGGCTGAGAAACGCCGAACCGTCGCACCATTGATAAGCACGCGGCAACGGCGCCATCGCCTGCGCGGGGTCGAAGGCAATGGCCTCGCGGCAGTCGTGGTTTTCGAGTTGACGCGCCAGGGCCTGCAAACGCGGCTCGGCTTCGCGCCAGTTTTCGATGGCGTGCTGCAAGGTCGACGCCACCGAACGGGCGTCCAGCGCCCGGGACATGTCGCGCGAAACCACCACCAATTGGCCGTCACGGCTACCGTTTTTCAGGGTTGCGAGCTTCATGATTTTTCTCCCGGGCAGCTTTGCAGTTCAGCGGCGAAACGCCCGTCCAGCAGGATAAAGACCATGCGCGCCATGGCCTCGGTGCGGTTGCTCCACGCGTGATGGGTGCCGCGCTGAACCACCACGTCGCCGCGTTTGAGGTGGACCTCTTCATCGTCGAGCACCAGCCAGACTTCGCCTTCGGTGACGATGCCGTAATCGAGGGTTTCGGTGCGGTGCATCAGTTTGTGTCGCGCGTTGGCGTGACCGGTGCCGGCATGCGCCTGGCCAATCTCGGCAAATGCAGCCGCAGCAGCGGCAGCGCTGACCTGGTTCTGCACGCTGTCTGGCGGAATGTCGACGACACGAATCACACTGCCCTGCGGGCCGGGGCTCAGCTGTAAGGGTTTGCTGGTTGGATCATCGGCATTGTCGAGCAGTGCCGGACTGCCGCTGCTGTTCCATATTTCATGAAACACCGTGCCCGGCACCGCTTGCAGCGCGAAGACGTTGGCAGTTGCTCCGCGACTGGCGACGACCGCACGGCCCTGGGCATCATGCCCGGTGACCACGCGTTTGAAAGGGGGAAGCGCTTGCATGGAATATCCTCGTTCAATGGCCGTTGCCGATGGAGTCGTGCCCGCCGACATTCGTGCGGATCAATAGACCACCGAGCCTCGGCACGGACAGACAAAACAGCGCCACGACCAATTGCAGCCAACCGATCATGGCCAACGCTTGCGGCAACGCCGTGGCAGCCCCGGAAGTGATGGCGAGCACCACCAGCGGGCTGATGAACTCGCCAGCAAAAATCGCTGCGGTGAAGCACCCCGCCGCTCGCCCCCGCTGAGCAAAACCGACTTGCGCCATGATCCAGGTGATCAACGTCGGCAACATCAGGCCGATGCCCAGACCATTGACCAAGACCGCGAACACCACCTGCGCGTGGCTGCCGGCGGCGGCCATCAACAGCCCGCCGATACCGGCCAGACCATAGGCAATCAGCAACACATGCTGGCTGCGCACACCACTCAACAAACGAAAACTCAGGGCCCCGGCGAGCACACCGAGTTGATTGGCGCCCATGGTCATGCCGATCTGCTGCGGCGCATCCACGTGCAACAAATTGAGCAAGTAGCCGGCCTGCACCGGCACGATGAACAGGCTCAGTCCCGCGAGCAGCGACAACGCATACATGGGCGTGAGTGCCCGCCATGGAAATGCGCGCTGCGCTGACACCGGCAACGTTGCTGCCGGCTGCAGGCGGGGTTGCGGTTCCCAGAGTTTCCACGCCATCAGCGGCAGGAAAATCAGCCCGACTGCGTACAGCGCAAACGGTGTGCGCCAGTCGTCCTGGCCGAGGAAACCACCCAGCGCGATAAACACCGCAGCGGATAGCGACGTCGCGACCATCTGCAGCGCAAACAGGCGTTCACGGCGTGCGCCGCTGTAGTAGTCGCCCATCAGCGTCGTGCAGCAGGTCATGATCCCCGCCTCCGCCAGACCGATACCGGCGCGGCTGGCGACAATCGCCGGTAACGAGTCCAGCCACAGCGGCAGCACACCGCAAAGCACGTACAACGCCATGCTCGCCAACAACAGCGGTTTGCGTCCGAGCCGATCGGCGATGACCCCGGCAAACGGCGCCAGTACTGCAATCATCAATGCCGGCAAGGTCAGCACGATCGGCACCAGCACCGCGCTACCTGCGACCTCGGCAAAATGTGCCTGCATGCGCGGCAATACCGGTGCGAGCAATACCGCGCCGAGCACGGGCAAACAGCTGCCGAGCAGCAACAGCAACGATTGCGTCACACCCGCGTGACGGCCGCTGTTTTCAAATGAAGACTCAACGGCCATGACAGGTCTCCCGATGACGCGCTTGATGAACATCTACCGCCACGGCTCGCGACGGCAGGCTTAGATCGACTGCCTCCTCCGGCGTTTCTGCGTCGGTGTTCGTGCGCCGTGCAGGCAGCAGGAAGTACGCCAGCGCTGGCAACAGCAGCAGCGCGCCGACCATGTTCCAGACGAACATGAACGCCAGCAGCACGCCCATGTCAGCCTGGAATTTGATCGGCGAGAAAATCCACGTGGCCACGCCAATGGCGAGCGTGATGCCGGTGAGCATCACCACTTTGCCGGTGGACACCAATGCGCGGTAATAGGCTTCTGACAGGCTCGCGCCCTGGCGCAGATGGCCGAGCAGGATGCTCATTACATACAACGCATAGTCGACGCCAATGCCGACACCCAACGCGATCACCGGCAACGTCGCGACCTTCACGCCGATGTTCAGCCAGACCATCAACGCTTCGCAGAGGATCGAGGTGACCATCAGCGGAATCACCGCGCACAGCGTGGCGCGCCACGAGCGGAAGGTGATCAGGCACAGGACGATCACCGCCCCGTAAACCCAGAACAGCATTTCGCGATTGGCCTGCTTGACGACGATATTGGTCGCCGCTTCGATGCCGGCATTGCCCGCTGCCAGCAGGAACTGCACATCCTTGTCGTTATTGGCGGCGGCGAATTGCTCGACGTGCTCGACCAGCCGCGTCAGCGTCTCCGCCTTGTGGTCGGTGAGGTAGGCGTACAGCGTGAGCAGGCTGCAATCCTCGTTGTACAAGCCGCGCGGTGCACTGGCGGTGATCATGTTGAGCATCGCCTGATTGTTCTGCAGCTCGTACCACTTGGCGCTGCCTTCGCTGAGGCCAACCAGCATGCGCCGGTTGAGCAAGGCCAGCGAGTTGGTCGAATCCACCCCCGGCAGCGCACGCAGTTGCCAGTCCAGCGCATCGACCTTGGCAAGGATGTCGTAACGCGCACATTGCCCGGCCGGGGTCTTGACCATCACCGCGAATAAGTCACTGCTGGCGCCGTAATGCCGGGTCAGAAACGCATCGTCCTGGTTGTAGCGTGAGTCGGCACGCAGCTCCGGTGCACCGGCATCCAGATCACCGATCTTCAATTGCAGGCTGACCACAAAACCCAATGCCGCCAACGCCAGACTGATGACAATGCACAGGCTGGCCCAGCGACGTTGGGTAAACAGATCGAGAAAACGCCAGAAACCATGACGCCGCGCGCCGGCCTGATCGTTCTGCTCGCTCTTGAGGCTCAGTTGCGCCGCGCGCGGCGTTACGCCGACATAGGACAGCAACACCGGTAGCAGAATCAGGTTGGTGAAAATCAGCACCGCTACGCCGATGCTGGCGATCACGGCCAGATCCTGAATCACCTGGATCTTGATCAGCATCAGCACGGCAAAACCCACCGCATCACAGAGCAATGCCGTCAGCCCGGCCAGAAACAGCCGTCGAAAGGTGAAGCGTGCGGCCACCACCCGGTGCATGCCGCGACCGATGTCCTGCATGATTCCGTTCATCTTCTGCGCACCGTGGCTCATGCCGATGGCGAACACCAGAAACGGCACCAGCACCGAATACGGGTCCAGTTGATAGTCGAGCAACGGCAACAGACCCAGTTGCCAGACCACCGCCACCAGCGAACAGAACACCACCAGCACCGTGCTGCGCAGGCAGCGTGTGTACCAGAACAGCACGGCGGTGGTGATCAGGATCGCGACGGCGAAGAACAACAGGATCTGCTTGAGCCCGGCAATCAGGTCGCCGACCTTTTTCGCAAAACCGGTGATGTGAATGTCGATCCTTTCGTTCTGGTACTGGCTACGCAACGCCTCCAGTTGCTCCGACAGCACCGAGTAATTCAGCGCCTGGCCGTCGGCAGTCGTTGCCAGCAACGGTACGTAAATGATGCTCGAGGTTTGATCAAACGCTACCAGTTGGCCGAGTTCGTTGGAGCGCTGCACGTTGCGGCGCAAGGCCTCGAGACTCGCCGGGGTGCCAGCGTAAACGTCCGGAATCACCGGGCCGCCATCCAGTCCGTCTTCAGTCACTGCGACCCAGCGTGTTGCGGGCGTCCACAGCGACTTCATGTAGGCGCGATCAACGCCGGGCAGCAGGTAAAGCTTGTCGCTCAACGCCTGCAAGGTTTTCAGATAATCAGCGTCGTAGATATCGCCCTGGCGATTGGCGACGACAATGCGCAGAGAGTTGCCCAGACCGCTGAGCTGCTTTTGATGTTGCAGATAATTGGCGATGTAAGGTTGTTGCGTGGGAATCATCTTTTCGAAACTGGCGTTCAGCTCGACGCGCGTGGCCTGATAGCCCAAGAAAAGCGTGGTCACCAGGCACACCAGCAACACCCACAACCGGTGATTGAACAAAGTGCGTTCCACGACCGAGCCGGAGCGCGGATCGAAACTCGCCAGGCTGGCCGTGGCGTTGTCGAATGGTTTCATAACCTCACTCCGAAGCTGTAGCGGTGGGCGACGCCAGGCGCGTCAACCCGGTAAAACCGGCCAGCACCAGGCTGCCATCGGCGGCCTCGACGACGCTGGCAATCGGTTTGCCCAGCGGTTTGCCGAAAGGCTGCAGGGTGGGTGCGTCGCCCGTGGTGCGAAACATTGCGCCCGCCTGATTGACCAACAACAGCTGGCCGTCAGCGGTGCGAATCGCTTCACTGAAGGACACGGGCATCGGTACAGGCGCGGGCACGAAGCTGTTGCCGCCGTCGGTGGAAATGAACGCGTTGCCTTTCAATCCTGCCGCCAGCAGCGCGCCGTCATCGCGCAGTTGCAGGGCGAAGAAGCTGCCGCTGTACGGGCTGTCGAGCGCGACGAAGGATTGTCCGCCGTCCTCGGAACGCGCCACATAACCTTGCTCGCCGGCGAGAAACCAACGCTCGCCTTGTTGCGCGATGGCATACAGGTGCGCCCCCATCGGATTGTCGATATGGCCCATCAGCGACTGCCAGCTCACCCCGCCGTCCTCGGTGGTAAACGCGAGGCCGTAGGCGCCGACGATCAGGCCGTGACGCGCATCGGTGAACTTGAGGCTCAGAAACGGTTTGTCCGCGCCTTCGCTGACCATCCGTTCGGCGGTTTGCACACGTGCCGCCGCTGCATCCTGGTCAGTGGCTGTCGGCAATTGCTCGCGTGCGGCATCCAACTCCAGTTGCGCAGCGCGGTTGCCGTCCAGTTGCACAGCCCAGTTTGCACCGCCGTCATGGGAGACCAGCACCGCACCGGCATGGCCGACCGCCCAACCCGTATTGGCATCGACAAATTGCACCGCCGTAAGGCTGACGGACACCGGCACCTGCGCCTGCCGCCAATTGATACCGTTGTCATCGGAGAGCAAGACGATGCCGCGCTCGCCGACCGCCACCAACCGCGCGCCTGCCCGGGCCAGATCAAGCAAGACCGCTTGCCGGGCCTGCGGCGCGCGCATTGCCGGGGTGTGCAATACATCACCGACGGCAGCGGCCTGAGCCTGGCTCACGGGTAATACGCAAGGCAGCGCCAGCAGCGCCAACAACCGCCCGAGCACCTGACAGATTCTGTTCATACCGACCTCGAAACCACCTGTGAAACCGGATCGCCACAGCGTGTGGCGATCCGGCCCGATTCAACGGACCCCGGCACCCGCCATCGCCGCCGGCGAGAATTCAGACGCCTTGTAGCGATCGACCACGCCGTATTGCTCAGGCAAACCGGTGTAGACGTTCTGGATAAACCAGGCGCCGGAGGTCAGGTCGTAGAAACCCGAAGACAGCTGCGCCTGCGCTGGCAGATCCGGCAGCACGGCGGGCAGCGACCACAAGGTTTTGGCGAGTTGGCCGTTGGCGTCCCAGCGATCGCCGAGCATGGCTTGCCAGGTATCTTCGTCGAGGTAGTAGCGGCCCTTCGGCAATTGATGACGCTTGCCCGGCGAGAGTTCGGCGTCCACCACCCATACGCGATGCAATTCCCAGCGCACGTAATCAGGGTTCATGTGGTGAGCCAGAAACAGGTCTTCCGGTTTGCCGGCCGTGAGGACTTTGTTGGTGTTGTAGGGGATATACATTTCTTGCTTGCCGACCAGTTTCCAGTCGAAGCGATCGATGCGCCCCTGGAACACGCTCAACTCATCGAACGACATCACCCCGGCGGTGGCCGGCGTCGGCGTGTCGCAACAGGCATTCGGCAACTTGCGCACGCGGCGCTGGCCGGTCAGATAGACGTGAGCCTGGGACTTGTCGCCGTTGATATTGGTGCGGCCCATGATTTGCTCACCGGCACGCAGCGGCGGGCCGACGTTAAGCAGGCGGAACAGCCAGTAATCACCGGCGAAACTTTCCGGGGTGCCATCCTGGTAGTAATACGGCATGTCCTGGATCGCCTGGCCGTCGGTGGTCATCACCTGTTTGCCGTCTGCAGTCATCAGGTAATGACGAAAGTGCATGGCCAGTGACGTGCCGCGCCAGTTGAGGATGTGGTTCCACATGGCTTCGGCGCCGTTATGCGGAATCGGGAATGGAATACCGCCAAACGCTCCTTCGGGCACCGGGCCAGCGCTGCTCTCGACCAGTTTGGCGCGGGTGGCATTTTTCAGGGTGTTGTCATACACCCATTGCGGCGCGGCGGCCGAGCGACGGGTCGGATAGACGTCGATGCGATAGGTGTCGGGAAAACGCTTGAACATCTCCTGGGTGCCATCACTGAGCTTGGCGGCGTATTGCGCCAGGTTTTTCGAGGTGATGCTGAACAGCGGCTTGTCGGCCGCAAACGGATCACTGCGTTTGCCGCCCTCCTTGAAGGCTGGATCGACCTTGGTGTAGCCGCCATCCCAGGCCGGAATCGAGCCGTCGGCATTGCCGGCGCGCTCGGCACCGAACGGCGTCAGCGACTTGTTCAATTTCGCCGCTTCGTCAGCCGTGGCTGCTGCGGCACCCTGACTCAATACCGCCAGGCTTGCGAGCAACGCGAAGCACAAGGTTTTGAGTGTGAACGCGGCATTTTTGTTGTTATAGGTCATGCGCAAGTCCTCTTAAAACGTGGTCTTGACGGAGAAGGCGAGGTAATCCCGATCCTTCAGCGATTGCTGGAAATTGAATTGGCTGGTCGCGTTGAGGTTGGTGTTCTCGGGGCCGTAGTAATGCGTGTATGTCAGGCCGGCGGTCACACGGTCGAGGTAGGTCGCGGTAATACCGATATTCATGTCACCGCCGTTATCCGCGCCGAACGAACTGACAACCGCCGACTTGCCCAGCGGGAAATAGCTCAGGCCAACCGGAATGCTGATATCCACGCCGGGGAAAAACTGCCGATAAGTCGGGGTGTAAACCATCTTGAAGCCGAGACCGTCATCGGTGGCGTTGGGGTCTAGTGCGGCACGGTTTTTCGTGACGCTGAGCAGACGGTTCCAGGCGACCTCACCGACGAATCCGGACTCCCTGGCAATGAAGTTCGGCCCGAACGAAGCGATCACGTTGAGGTTGATGTGCGCGGTGCGCCCGACGGCATAAAGCGCATCGTCATCGTTGTCGGCAGCAACCCCCGGTAGCACCGTGACGCCGTTGGACACCAGCGGCATGTTCCAGCGCATCGAGGCTTCACCGGCAAAGCTGTAGGCATCGACCGTGGTGGAAAAACTGGCGCCCAGCGCGCGGATGTCTTCCGGGTAAACCCAGTAGTAATCGCCGATTTGGCCCGTGCTGAAGTTGGGTGCGCCAGTGGAAGGCCGGAGGTACAGCTTGGGGGTTTTGTCGTGGTACTGAATGGCATAGAGACCGTACTCCACGGTCTCGGCGTTGTATTTCAGTTGCAGGCCACCCTGCCCCGAATCTCTGGCATCTTTGTCTTTGCCATGGAAAAACGCCGCCGGACTGCTGGCGTTGCCACCCAGAAACGCCGGAAATGGCGCGCCGACAATCAGGCGTTCATTGCCTTCACCGATGGTGTCGCTGGTAGAGAAGTAACTGCCTGCGCCGGGCAAGCGCGTTTCTTCCCATTCCAGTTGGTAAAACGCACCGAGCGATACGTCATCGGTCAGTTGGAAGGTGCCAGACAGTTGATTGACCGGACGGGTGATTTCCTTGAACTGCGTGTTAGGCACCGATTGCGCCTTGACCACATCAACCGGGGCCATGCCCCCGGCAATACCGTTGGCGCCGAAGAACAGGCTTTCGCCCCAGATCAGACCATGACGGCCGGCGCGCACTGACGTTGCACGGTCGGCCAGTTCGCCGTTCCAGTAGACGAACGCGTCGAGGATTTCGCCGTCACCACCGTGCAAATGACGGGTGTCATCGGTGAACTCGTCGTAGTCGACCGAACGTGCGTTGGCGCGGGACGGATCGTTATTGTCGTTGTTGCCCTGGTACTCACTGTCGTACCACGCTGCGCCGCTCAAGCGTGCGCCGAAGTCCTTAAATGACAGATCGAGCTCCGAGAGGATATCGGTGCGATTGGAGATCAGGCCTTTTTTGAACGCACGATCGCCGTCGTCCTGATTGAGCGCCACCTGCCCCTCGGTCAACTTGCTGCTCGGATTCTGCGTGCGCCAGGCAGCGCTGTACTTGATCGTGTTGTCCCAGCGCAGCTTGAAATCCGGGTTGCCGGTATCGATGTCGAAAGCGTGAGCGGCCTGGCTGCACAGCACCAGTAGCGCAGCGACGCTCAAACCAAAGGGTGCAGACGAGCAGACCGGGCGACGCGCGAGCGCCGCAGTCGTAGAACTAACCATCGCGTTAACCTCTTGTTTTTATAGTGGTAACTGCTGTGGATGAGTCGCAGGTGCGGCTTAGATCGGCTCGGCAGTACGCGCGAGCATTTGCTTGACCAGGCCAATGCGATCGAAGTCGCGGTCGTGCTGCATCTCCTTGTCACCGGCCAGCACCGAGCTCTCGCTGATGTATTTGCAACGCTCGAAGCGCCGCGCCATAAAGCGCTGCAACTGCTGCTCGACGCCGGTGGAGGCGGACTGCTCGTGAGTGAGTTCTTCGCTGAGCACAATCGCGTCTTCGATGGCCATGCCGGCGCCTTGACCCAGGTGCGGCGTGGTGGCGTGGGCCGCATCGCCGATCAGCAGGACGCGTCCGCGATGCCACGGTTCATCGACGAACACCACTTCCATCGGCTTGTAGACGACCTGACTGTTGTCGGTGATTTGCTCGCGCAGTTCGCCGATCAGACCGGTAAAGCCTTGCAGGCGCTGGCGCATCTGCGCCGCCAGATCGGCAGGATCCATCCACGGATTGGACGGTTCGTGGGACGTCAGAAACAGGTACATCAAGTCGCCAGCCAGCGGCACCAGCCCGGCGTTGCCGTCAGCGCTCTGATAGTTGGCCAGATGATCGATCTGTGGCGCGCGAGGAAAGTTGTAGCGCCACACCGACTGACCAGTGAAACGCGGGATGTAGGCATCGCCGAAGACCAGGCTGCGCACTGTCGAGAACAGTCCGTCGGCACCGACCACCAGGTCGTAGTGGCCGCGATTGCCGTCGGTAAACAACACGTCGACCTCTGTGCCGTTGTCGTCCAGCGCTTCCACACTCAGGCCCAAACGCACATTGGCACCGAGTTGCAAGGCGGTTTCGCTGAGGACTTTATGCAGCGCCAGGCGGGAAATGCCGACGTTGGCGGGATACTGCGGGCCGGCCAGTCGCTGTCCCGGAATGCGCGCCAGTTGTTGCCCACCCGGGCCGTAGATGGCGACGTCTTCGAAGGCATAAGCGGCATCGAGATAACCGTCGAGAACGCCCAGCTTGGCCATTTCACGGACGACGTTGCTCTGCTGAATAATCCCGACGCCATAGACTGTCCATTCGGACTTGAGCTCGATCAGGTCGACCTCGATACCTTTACGCCGCAAGGCGATGGCCGCACACAAGCCGCCGATACCACCGCCCACGATCAGAACGTTGTTCACTGCACTCATGGTGTTCTCTCTTTTTATTCTTGTGATCGATGCTGCGTCGGGCACGGCATCGTTGGATGAAGCTTCCCGGCAAAGCAGGGATTTGACTAATCGCGAGTAAGGATGCGATGTATCGCCGTACGCGATACCTCGATTTATCCCGGCTGCGGCAACTCTTCAGGCATTTGCACCAGCAGCCAGCCATCCTTCTCGCAACTCGGCAGCGCCTCCAGTGTCTGGCCCAGGCACGGCCCGTAAATGCACTCGCCGGTCGCCGGCAGAAATTGCGCACCGTGGGCGTAACAGACGATCAACTGGCCATCGGCGGACAGGAACTTGTCTTTGCGATACTCCAGGCGCACGTCCAGATGCGGACAACGGTTGCGATAGACCCGCACCTGATCGCCGTGACGCAGGGCAAACACGCTGTCGCGGCCCTGCGCCAACGGATCGAATCCGCGCGCCCGGCCCTCCTCCAGTTCGTCCAGCCGACACAGTGGCTGCGCAATAGCGCTCATGATCAGCGCCGCCCTCAACCTAGTTTTGGCGGCGGGCCACCGGGGGCCCATTTTTCTTTGGCACTGAACAGGAACAACTGCGAGTTATCCGCCGACAGCGGCGCGCGACGGGCCTCCCAGGCGTCATCGTGCTTGTCCATGTCAGCGTCATATTCGATGTGGCAGCCCAGCGGACTGTTGAAATACCAGAACCAGTTGGAGCCAAACAGGTGACGGCCCGGCCCCCAGAAACTGGTCCAGCCCTTTTGCTCGAAACGCGTGCCGGCCAGCAGCACTTCGGTGCCACTGCCCATGTGAAAGGTGAAGTGTTCGCAGCCCTTCATGTGTGGCGGGGTCTGGATCATGAACAGGCAATGGTGATCGTCAGAGCCGGCCGGGCGCATGAACGGCCCGGCGCCAATGAAGGTGTCGGTGGTGCGAAAACCCAGGCGCTCGGCGTAGAAAGCTTCTGCTTTTGCCGCATCAGGGACGAAATACACCACGTGCGACAGAGTGCGCGGGACAGCGCCCATGTCGAGGGTAATGCCCGGCTGGTTGAGTGGCCGCTGTGGCGCATGGCCGGCGGCGTTGGTCAGGTCATCCGGTGCGCTATAAGGCTTGCGTATAGTGACCTGAAAAGCGATGGCGAAACCCATGTCGTCAACGCTGTGCAGCACGCCGTGTTGATCACGCCGGACAATGCGATCACGGGCCAACTCATCTTCGATGGCGTCCAGATCGCTGATCGCAGCGACCCCGTAGACCGTCTCGCGAATCGACGGCGCCGGGCCGATCGCTGCCGGCAAATCAGGATCGTCGGCTCGACGGATAATCACCGCGGTGCCGTCCAGCGCTTCGAAACGCCCGCCTTCGCGGTCTACGCCGACCGGCGCAAGGCCGTAGTCGCTTAGGCAAGCGGTGCAGGCTTGTATGTCATCGACGCCAAAAATCAGGGCATCAAGGCCAATGATGTTCATGGCTTACCACTCCATTGAAATTATGATCCGGTGACGGTCGCCCTGGACGCCTTGCAGCGCGCCGGGCCTGACTGGAAACCGGTGGTGGTGTCGGCTGCAGGGCCGACTGCGGCGAAGATTGGCGTACGGACTGAGCGCTGACTAATCGCGAGTCGGGATGCGACCTATCGGCAAACGCGATACCTGCGACGAAGGTTGACGTGTCGATGGATTCGTTCGAATGTATTGCGAAAATAAATACAAGAACGGACCTGCCCATGCGTTTCAACCATCTGGATCTGAATCTGCTGGTCGCACTCGATGTATTGCTCGAAGAGCAGAACATCACACGCGCGGCTGAACGCCTGCACATGACCCAATCCGCCACCAGCGGCGTGCTCGCGCGGTTGCGCGCCTACTTTGAGGATGAGTTGCTGGTCCAGGTGGGACGCAAGATGCAGCCCACACCCTATGCCACGGAACTGGCCAGACCGGTGCGTGAAGTCTTGCTGACGATCCAGTCCTCAATCACCGCCAAACCGGTGTTCGACCCGGCCACCAGCAAGCGCCATTTTCGCTTGGTGACCTCGGACTATCTGATCAGCGTGCTGTTCGCCCAGGTGATCCAGAACATTCATCAGCAAGCGCCCAACATCACTTTCGAAATGCTTGGCCCCAGCGACAATTCCGGCGAACTGCTGGTGCGTGGCGAGGTCGATCTGATGATCGTGCCCGAGCGCTACATCATTGACGGCCACCCTTCGCGCCTGCTGTTCGAAGAAGAACATGTGTGCGTGGTCTGGCAAGGCAATACGCAAGTCGGCGACACCCTGACCCTTGAGCAGTACATGGAGATGGGCCATGTCTCGGTGGGTTTCGGCCGTACCCGACACATGAGTATCGAAGAATGGTTCATGAATCAGTACGGCTTCAATCGGCGTATTGAAGTGATCACCAGCGACTTCAATACCTTGCCGCAACTGATTGTCGGCACGCAGCGCATCGCCACGATGCACCAGCGCCTGGCGAACCTCTATGCGCACTATCTGCCGCTGCGCATCCTGCCGCCGCCGGTGAAAATTCCGCTCATGCGCGAGTACATGTTGTGGCACCGCAGCGTTGATGGCGACCCGATGCATCGCTGGCTGCGCGAACGCATCAGCGAATCCATCCAGCATCTGCAACACGTGCCCATCGTATCTCGCGATACCTCGTATCCGCCGTCACGATTGGCCAATTAGTCGGGTGATCCTTAACGTGCCTTGGGAATGCCAAGGCAACCATAAGGACAACAATAATCATGTTCCGCTATTTCCCGACCAACTACGTGTGGAATCTCTCTGTCGACCTGGCCATTGAAATGGGCGCCCGCATGGGTGAAATCGAAGCAATGTGTGCCCCGCTGCAAGAGGCCGCGAAGCAGCCAGACGCGGCCGGCACCCGCGCCTTTCGCGAAACCTGGGCGAAAATGGCTGACAAGCTCTGCGGTCTGGCCGAAGAAGACGAAGGCAATGGCCGGATGCTCTCGGCTGGCGAAAAATACAACCGCGCCGCCACCTATTATCTGACCTGCGAGCGCCTGCAAGCCCATGGCGCGCCGGGTCGTACCGAGCTTTATCAACGCTTCCTGCAAACCTTCAAGCGCGGCATCGAACTGTCGCGTGAAAACTGTGAACGGGTGGAAATCCCCTACGAGGGCAAACATCTTTCCGGCTTGCTGGTGCGCGCCGAAGGCGTCGAGGGTCCGGCGCCGATACTGGTGCAGGTCAACGGTCTGGACTCGACCAAAGAAATGAAATACCGCGTGGGTCTGCCAGCCTGGCTGGCGAAACGCGGCATCTCTTCGCTGATCATCGACCAGCCTGGAACGGGCGAAGCACTGCGCCTGCACGGCCTGACCGCACGATTCGACAGTGAACACTGGGCCAGTCGCGTGGTTGACTGGCTGGAAACCCGAAGCGACGTTGATGCCAAACGTATCGGTCTGGAAGGCGTCTCGTTGGGCGGTTATTACTGCCCGCGTGCGGTTGCCTTCGAACCACGCTTCGCCTGCGGCGTGGTATGGGGTGCCAACCACGACTGGCGTGATGTGCAAAAGCGTCGACTGGAAAAGGAAGGCAGCTTCCCGGTGCCGCACTACTGGGCTCACGTCTGCTGGGTGTGGGGCGCCAAGGACGTCGAAGCGTTCATGACCATCGCCGAAAACGTCCACCTCGATGGCGTGCTCGACCGGATCAAGGTGCCCTTCCTCGTGACCCATGGCGAGCAGGATTCGCAGATTCCGTTGAAGTGGGCGCATCGCACCTACGAACAACTGGTGAACAGTCCAAAATGCGAACTGAAAATCTTCACCGAACGTGAAGGCGGCGTGCAGCATTCGAGCTTCGACAACAGCATCAATGCCGGGCATTACATTGCCGACTGGATTGCTGAAACCTTGGGTGGTCGCACTGCCTGATCACTGAAAAGCGCGCACAAAAAAAACGCCGGACAATCTCACGATTGTCCGGCGTTTTCGTTGGTGGATTCAGCCGCACGCAGCTATTGATGCGATCAATGCGCAGCCATCGATGCAATCTGCTGGTGGCCCCCTCGCCGGCTCTTTAGCCTCATGTGCAGAACAATCACACAGTGAAGACGCCATGACTGCCCTGCACCTGAAATGCCAGACCCTGTTCGACGGCACCGGACTGCAAACTCGCCAAAAACAGACATTGGTCGTCGAAAACGGCTTGCTCAGTTACGTCGGGCCCACCGCGTTGGCACCCACTCCCCAGCCAGGCGATACGCAGGTGGATGCAGGGGATAATTTCGTCATGCCGGGGCTGGTGGATGTACACACGCATCTGGCCTTCGGCAACGCGCAAAGCGAAGAAGACATAGATTTATGGACCAGTGACGAATTTCGCGCGTTGCGCGGGATGTTCTTCGCGCAACACGTGCTGGCTGCTGGCGTCACCAGCATGGTCTGCCCCGGCGACAGCGGCCAGCTCAGCATCGCCGTACGCAATGCCGTCACCGCTGGTTTATTTGAAGGTCCGAGGATCGCAGCCAGCAGCCGCGTCATCACCAATCGCCAGAGTCTGAACGACTGGTTCCCGAGTCGAGTCGGCGCTCCGGAATACTTCACAGCGCAGTTGGTCACCAGCCGCAGCGATGCGCTCGCAGAAATTCGCAAGCAGGCCAAGGACGGCGTCGACCTGATCAAGATCGCCATGGACGGCACGCACCGTCGTCCCAATGGCGAAATCATTGCGGCCTTTACCGCTGACGAAACCTTCGAAATGGTTGAGGAAGCGCATCGTCTGGGCTGCAAGGTCGCCACGCATGCCTACGGGCGCGAAGCCGTGATGTACGCGGCGCGCGCCGGCGTTGATCTGGTTTTCCATGCCTTTTACATGGATGACGCGTGCATCGAAGCACTGCTTGAGGCCGGCAGCATCCTGGCCCCGACCATGACCTTCCCGCAGAACACCGTGGATTTCTGTCAGCCCCATGATCCGGCCATCAGCACCGGGTATGCCGGTTATTGCGCACGCACACTGGAGGTCGGTTCGGCGGTACTCAAACGCGCCAAAGCGGCCGGCGTACCCTTTGCCTGCGGCAGTGACAGCGGGTTTGCGGTAACGCCCTACGGCGAATGGCACGCCCGAGAACTCGAGTTGCTGGTGACCCGCCTCGGCTTTACACCAGCCGAAGCTTTATACGCCGCGACCGCTGTCGGCGCGCGCTGCATGCCGCGCGGTGAAGCACTCGGCTCGCTGCAGGTGGGCAAACAGGCAGACTTCCTCGTGCTCGACGGTTCACCGCTGGATGACATCCGCATCCTCCAGGATCGTTCGCGCCTCAAAGCGGTGTACAAGGCCGGCCAACCGGTACGGATGGATCGCAGCCCCTACAACCCCAAGCAAGTCTCCGATTTCAATTCGCTGAAATGGACGGATCTTTACACCCGCGACCGTGTGGCCCAACTGGGCAAGTGGGCCGTATGAGGACTGCGATCATGCAACGACTCGACTTGCTGACCGCCACAAACATGGCCAGCGATGCCATTCGCATCGCTCGGGAAACCGGGATAAAACCGCTGGGTGTCGCCGTACTGGATGCCGCCGCCCATCCCTTGGCGGTTTTGCGCGACGAAGACGCCACCTTTTTGCGCCCGCAAATCGCCATCGGCAAGGCACGCGGTTGCCTGGGCATGGGTTTTGGTGGACGTGAACTGGCGCGACGCGCGCAGGCCATGCCGGCGTTTTTCGATGCGCTCAACAGCTTGACCGGCGGCGAGGTGATTCCGGTGGCGGGCGGCGTGCTGATTCGAAATGCCGAGGGCATGATTCTCGGGGCCATCGGCATCAGTGGCGATACCTCGGACAACGACGAGCGCTGCGCATTGTTGGCCATCGCCAACGCCGGATTAATCGCCGACAGCGGCGATCAACCTGAGGGCTGATCGAGTAATGCGGCCTGTTCCATGAGCAGGCCGCGAAACCATTGCATGGCCGGGTCATGTTCTTGATAGGGATGCCATTGCAAGACTTGCACGGCCTCGGGAAAAGCAATCGGTGCCGGGTGAATGCGCAACGGATAACGCTGGGCGAAGCGCTGCGCCTGGCGTTGAAACACCGTGGCAATGCGCGCGGTGCCGACAATGAACTGCGGCATCAGCACAAAGCTTTCAACGCTCAGCGCCGCTTGCCGCTCAATGCCGAGTTCGTGCAAGTGCACGGCATCCATCGCCAGGTTGTGCCCGTCGGCAAACTCGCGCACCACATGCGCGGCGGCGCAATAGTCGGCCAGGCTCAGTTGCTCGGCAAACTGTGGCTGCCGGGCGCAGACGATGCAACAGAGCTGGTCAGTCATGAGCGGCACATGCGGATAGGCCGGATTCAACCGTCGTTGCGGCACGATCACACAATCACTGCGCCGATAATCGAGTGCTTCACTGACGACATCACCGTCGCGCGGCACGGGCATGTCACGCAGGCTCAAGCGAATACCCGGCGCCATCCGCGCCAATGCACGACTCACCGAAGCCAGCAGCACGTCGGCGACGTAATCGGAGGCGACCAGGGTGATGTGTCGATTGCAGTGTGCCGGGTCAAAACTCCGTGGAGCGTCGACAATCTCCCGGGTCAGTGCCAACGCTGCGCGCACTTTGGGCAGCAACGCCTGCCCCAACGCGGTGGGTTCCAAGCGTCGTCCCACCTGCACCAGTAACGGATCGTTGAAATGTTCACGCAAGCGGCCCAGTGCCGAACTGGCAGCTGACTGTCCCAGGCACAGACGCTCGGCCGCTCTGCTGACGCTGCATTCGCCCAGCAAAGCGTCGAGTGCAACCAATAGATTCAGGTCGAGGCGCCTATATCGCATGTCGGTTCCGCTGATGGGCGTGGGTCAGGTGTTTGCCCGGAATGGCGGGCATGGTCCACACCCAATGACCTTAACCAGCGGCTTACCGATGTACCAATCGCATGTATCGCTGGCAGGTATCGTCAACAACGATACCAGGTACCAGCGCGGGGTGACTCAGGTTGGGAACTCACTGAACCCTGGCTCAGCGGCGCAGCAGCCGATCGACCAACAGCAGGACGGCCGCGCCAATGGCGATTGCGGCGACGGGCTTTTCTTTGACGAACGTCGAGACGCTGTCGAGGGTATCGCCGTAGGTTTTGGTCAGTTGGCCAGCCGCCTGACGACCCGCACCTTCAGCTTCCATTGCCGAGTCACCCAGGAGTCTGCCGACTGCGCTCTGCGCCTTGCCGGCCAGCTTTTCTGCTACACCTTCTACTTGTTCGCTCTTCATGATTCATCAACCCTGCGTGTATGAGTGGGAAACGCCGACAGCCCTACCCGAGTGGCTATCAGCACGACATTAGGGGCGCGCGCCGGATAATTAGTTCAAAGATGATGAGTCGCAGGTGCTGGCTCCGGCGGTTTTCCCTTTGCGAATAGAACCCCTCCCAGTGAGCGGGGTCTGCTCTTGCATCACTCTGGGGAATCGATCCAATGTCCGCGCAACGCAGCCTTGTCATACTCGCTCGGGGAGGTTACGCCGCTCGTGGTGTGCTTTATCTGATCATCGGTCTCTTTGCATTGCTGGCAGCCCTTGATTCGACCAAACCCAAGGACAGCCACCGAAGCCTTGAGGCGTTGTTGGCTCAGCCATTTGGCTATTTTTTAGTGGGGCTGGTGGTGGCGGGTCTGCTCGCGTTTGCCGCCTGGCGTTTCCTGCAAGCGACCCGCGATGTCGACCATCACGGCAAAAGCCTCAAAGGTTTGGTGATTCGCGCCGGTCTGTTTGCCGGCGGCCTGGTCAACGGTGCTCTGGCATTTTTTGCATTGGGCCTGCTGGTCAGCGGCATTAAAAGCTCGGGCAATTCCGGCGGGCAAACCAAAGACTGGCTCGCACATTTTTTGTCCTGGGATTACTCGAATTTATGGGTGTACCTGATCGCGCTCATTCCGCTGGGTGTTGGAATCGCTCACATCATCAAAGGCTGGAAAGCCTCATTCGAGCAATATTTTGAGGCTGATGAAGACGTCATGCAGTACGTCCGCCCGGTGTCGCGGTTCGGTCTGATCGCCCGTGGCGTCGTGTTTATCGAAATTGCCGTGCTGCTGGCCGTCAGCGGTTCCGCGTATAAAGCCATGGACCCACCGGGTATGAAGGAAGCCCTCGACGCCCTGCAGAATCTGCCAGCGGGATGGCTGTTGTTGATGATGATGGCCGCGGGGCTGATTGCGTTCTCGGTTTACAGTTTTTCTGAAGCGTTCTGGCGCAAGATCAATATGGACGTGCCTGGCGTCTCGAGGCACTAGAGCGCTGCGCCTTTCTCTCGAAGCTGGTCCAGCCCGGCGAGAGTGTGACTGCCCACGCTCGGTGAGCAGTGCATGGAGTCAGAAATCCACCGTGGCCGACAGCAGATAAGTCCGCGGCGTCGACAACGTCAATCCCGGCTCACTGTCATCCGAGGCCCCTGCCGAACTCCAATAACGCTTATCCAGCACGTTCTCGATATTGCCGCGCAAGGTGATGGTCTTGTCATCAACCTTGAAGGCATAACGCGTGCCCACATCGAAGCGCTCCCACGAGTCGATTTCCTTCTCGTTGGACTGATCCAGATACTGCGAACTCGAGTAGATACCCCGCGTTGTCAGCGTCAAGCCCTGCACAGTCGGCACGTCCCACTCGGCGCCCAGATTGACGTTGTATTTCGGCGTCGCCGGCGCACGATTGCCGTCAAACGTGCCATTGGTGGTCTGGGTCAGTTCGCTGTCGATGTACATCACGCCGCCGAGCAGGCGCAAGCCTTTGAGCGGTTCACCGAACACGCTCAGCTCCACGCCGTTGTTCTCGCGCTTGCCATTAGGGCCAAAGACCCGCGTGGTGGCGTTGGTTTCATAGGCTGGCTGCTTGATGCGGAACACTGCAGCGGTCAACGCGTAGGCGACGGCGTCGTATTTGGCGCCGACTTCAACTTGTCGGCTGATGAACGGCGGGAAGATTTCGTCCTCGTTGATGGAAGTCGACGGCGCGATTTTGCCTTGGCTCAAGCCTTCCATGTAGTTGGCGTACAGCGACAGTTTGTCGGTCGCCTTGAACAGAATGCCGCCCGATGGCGAAACCTTTTCTTCGTCATAGGCCGTGTCACCTTTGATGTCATCGCTCCAATCATCAACTTTCACCCGCTGCCAGCGCGCACCGAGGGTCAGCAACAGTCGATCATCGAAAAAGCCCAGGGTGTCGGACAGCGCCAAACCGCTGAAGCGGTTTTCGGTGTAGACCTTGGCGTCATTGCGCGTGGGTGTGCCTGGCTTTGCGGTCTCCACCGGCTCGTACAGATTGCTGCGCCCTGTGGCATAACGCGCACCGCCATTCTCGAAGTCCATATAGAAATAGCTGGCAGCCAGATTGACTTCATGGCTGACCGGACCGGTATGGAACCAGTTACGCACGCCAGCTGTAGCGGTCCGCACGTTCTCGTCGCGGGTGAAGTCGCGCGGTTGCACACTGAAATCGCCGGCATCGTTAGTCACCGAAACGGCGTGCCGCAGGAAGTCGTGATTACTTTTGCGCACGCCAACGCCGCCATACAACATGACCGAATCGCTGACATCAAACTCAGCGTTGACCGTGCCAAACGTGTCTTTGGTCCGCGCCTGACTCCACGGTTGCGCATAGTTGTCGCGCACATCGTTGGCGTTCGGCACCTTGGCATTCGCCGCCACCTGCACGCGTTCTTGCGGGGCGTCGGTATCGCGTTCGGTGTGACCGACATCGGTCGAAAGCCGTAGGCGCTCACCGCGAAAATCCAGGCCCAGCACGGCCATGTCGCGATCGACACTCTGGTGATCCCACTCGGTGTCACCCGATTGTTTAACGCCGTTGAAGCGCAGACCGAACTGGTTGTCCTCACCGAATCTGCGGCCGACATCGACAGCGCCACCCAACTGATTGTTGGACGCGTAATTGGCGGTCAGCGAGGTGATCGGCCGGTCGCTGGCGTGCTTGGGCACGACGTTGATGCCCCCGCCCACACTGCCCCGCGGCGAAATCCCGTTAATGAGTTGGCTCGGGCCTTTGAGGATGTCGACGCAATCGGCCATTTCCATGTCGATCGTGTAAGTCGGCAGAACCCCATAGAGGCCGTTATAGGCCACATCGCTGTTAAACAGACTGAACCCACGGATGGTGAACTGCTCGTAACGACCACCGGCCGGGTTGGTCGCGCGTACCGACGGGTCGCTGGCGATCAGATCGCCCAAGGTGCGCGCCTGTTGGTTTTTCACCGTTTCACTGGTGTAGGTGGTCATGCTGAACGGGGTTTCCATGAAGTCTTTCGACCCCAGCAAACCCTGCGAGCCACGCCGCGCGACTTGGCCACCGGCAAATACATCGGCGCCAGTCGAATCGCTCGCGCCGAGGATCGAAGTCGGCGCCAGTTGCAGGCTGCTGCCCTCCGGCGCAGGAATCAGAGTGAAAGCGTGATCGCCCACCGGTTGCAGTTGCAAGCCAGAGCCCAGCAACAACCGGGTAAACCCCTCCTCCACGCCAAACTCGCCGGACAAACCATTACTGCTGCGCCCGCTGACCAACGCCGGGTCGACCGACAGATTGACCCCGGCCAACCCGGCAAACCGCGTCAACGCCACACTCAGACTACCGCCCGGCACCTGATAACTGCGCCGGGCGTCTTCGGCCCAGCTCGACTGAATCAACACCGGGCTGGCACTCAGGCTTAGCACAAGGCTCAACTGCAACAACGGACGCAAACGACTTGGGAATACTGCGGGCATTGGAAGAAGCTCTCGATTTTGTTCACTTGCCTGGAATGACCAGCGAGGCGAAAAAAAGGGACAGGCTTCAGACGATATTTTTTCGCGGCGTCAGCGTTACCCAGAAACGCGTGCGCGAATGCACCTCCAACGGCAGGCTCGCCGCCAGAAGGGCCAGCACTTTATCGGTGTCGTCGAGGCGGAAACTGCCGGTGACACGCAGACTTTCAAGTGTCGGCTCCCAGCGCAGGAGCCCCGAGCGATAACGGCTCAACTCGCGCAGGAAATCCCCCAACGGCTGGTTCTGCGCCATCAGCACACCGTCACGCCAACCCGGCATCAACGTATCGAAAGCGCTAACCGATCCTGCGCCAAACGCTTGCAGGCTGACCTGCTGCCCTTGACTCAACACCAGCGCTGGCCCGTGTAACGGCTGCAACTGCACCGTACCGCTGACTACCGAAACAGTGCAGTCACGCGCATTGAGGCGCACGCACACTTCGCTGCGACTGACGATGATCCGCCCGTACGGCGCGTTGACCGTCAACGCCGTGCTCCCCGGAACGTTGAGCGCCATTTCGCCGCGCACCAACGTCAACTGATGGCTGCTCAGATCGACGTTCACCGCACTGGCGGTGTTCAGTTGCAAGGTGCTGCCGTCAGCCAACCGTGTTCGCGTGTGCTCGCCGGTGGAAGTCTGCAAATCCGCGCGCCACAGGTCGAGCGGCAACTGGCGACTGATCAACCACGCCGCAGGCACCAAAGCCGCCAGCCCCAGCGCCCTTTTCAATGCCGCACGCCGTGCCAGATCCGGACGATCAAGGGTGGCCATGGCCAATTCTGCTGGCAGACTGGCAAAGCGCGAGCGCAGCAATTGAATCTTCTGCCAAGCGTTTTCATGGCGGCTATCGCTGTCGCGCCAGTGCTTCAGTCGCACGTGATCGGCTTCACTGGCCTTGCCGGATTCCAGCAATGCCAACCACTGTGCGGCGGCACGGGCGACGTCACGCGCTTCGGTGCCGGGCCCGACACGCATCATAGATCCAGCATTAAGCAATGCTCGTAAGCCTGCGCCATATAACGTTTTATGGTGCGCTCAGAGACCTGCAAACGTACGGCGATTTCACGGTAACCGAGGCCTTCGAGCTGACTCAAGAGAAATGCCCGACGCACCGCGCGCGGCAAACCATCGAGCAGTTCATCCAGCGCTTGCAGGGTTTCCAGCAACACCCAACGTTGCTCGGGCGACGGCACGCATTGTTCGGGCAACTGAGCGAGGGCTTCAAGGTAGGCTTTTTCCAGACTGCGGCGGGTGTAGAAGTTGCTCAGCAGGCGTTTGCCCACGGTCAGCAGATACGCACGCGGCTCGCGCATGTCGGCAATCGGCTGCGCGCTGCACAGCACACGCAAGAAGGTGTCCTGACTGAGGTCAGCCGCATCCCACGCGTTGCCCATCCGCCGGCGCAGCCAGGTTTCCAGCCAGCCGCGATGATCGCGATACAGGTCGTGCAGGTGCTGCGGCGAGGGCGTCGCTGCTTCAGTCATCTCAAGAGTCCCGGCGCGAAGTAAGAATTCAAATGAGACTGATTCTATTTAACTCGCTCGCCGACACAAAGCCTTTTTATCTGCTAGGCGTTTTATGAGCGTTTCAGCGTCTCACTCGGAAACTCCTTGAACAACGCCCGATAACTGCTTGAAAACCTTCCCAAATGCCAGAACGACCAGTGCATCGCCACCTCGGCCACCGTAGTTTCCGTCGGCCGGCGCTTGAGCAATTCGCGGTGTGCACTGTTCAAGCGACGCAGGCGCAGCCAATGGCTCGGGGTCATCCCGGTGTAGGCCTTGAACGCCTGCTGCAATTGCCGCAACGGCACCCCCGCGACGTGTGCCAACTCGAGTAGATTGACGGTGTCTTCCGGCGAATCCGCCGCCCACTCGCCTACCCGTTTCATGATCATCCGTTCTTCGCTACGCCGCTGTAATCCGCCGCGATCAAGGCTGGTATGAGCGTTGTCGAGAATGAACAGGCAGTCTTCCAGCAATTGCTGAGTCAGCGCATCTTTATCAAACGGATCAATAGCTTGCGACAACTTCGTGAGAGTTGAGCTTAACCATTTACTGAACAGGGCATTCTGTCCGCAGTTGAGCTGAGTCATGAACAACCCTTCAAGCTTCGCCACATTCAGACCGTGCTGACGGACGAATTGCGGGCCGAACACCACGGCGATTTCCTGGTAGTTCTCCGGGGTGATCCAGATGTTGCGGCTCTCTTCGTTGAGCAAATAAAGCGCGTTGTCGCTGCGATCAAAACAGAACGCCAAAGCACCCGACGGCGCGCTGAAATTTTGCTCGACCCGGGTGTTCATCTGCTCTTCGTAGACCTCGACGCCTTGCAGATCCAGATAGCGGATCTGCCCGGCGAAATGCCCCGGCGACATCTGCTGGTAATGCTGAACCCAGCCCGGTGTAACACGGACTTGTTCGGCAACATCGGCGGTGTTGAACGCTTGGACGTGTAGCGGATTGCACGTTGTCATGGGGTGACCTTGCGCACTCTTTTGGTGCGCTTTGGTGCTGCTTAAAGTGGATAGATGGAACTGCAAGGCTCGCCCAAGATAGTCGTCAACGCGCCACAGGGGAAGGGGCGGAAGATGAAACCCGCCCTCCCCGGCGTCTATAAAACCAATAACGAGGTCTTTATGAATGCCCCTTTCGATCAGCTGTTCACGTGGCTGAAAGATCACAAGATTACCGAAGTCGAATGTGTGGTCAGCGACTTGACCGGCATCGCCCGCGGCAAGATCGCACCGACCAACAAGTTCCTGCATGAGCGCGGCATGCGCCTGCCGGAAAGTGTGCTGCTGCAAACGGTAACCGGGGATTTTGTCGACGACGACATCTACTACGACCTGCTCGATCCTGCCGACATCGACATGGTCTGCAAGCCAGTGGCTGACGCGGTCTACGTGATTCCATGGGCGATCGAACCGACCGCCATCGTCATCCACGACACCTTCGACAAGTTCGGCAACCCGATCGAACTGTCGCCGCGCAACGTACTGAAGAAAGTCTTGCAGCTTTACACCGACAAAGGCTGGAAGCCGATCGTGGCGCCGGAAATGGAGTTCTACCTGACCCAGCGCTGCGAAGACCCGGACTTGCCGCTTAAAGCACCACTGGGCCGTTCGGGCCGGGCGGAAAGTGGCCGGCAGTCGTTCTCCATTGATGCCGCCAACGAATTCGATCCGCTGTTCGAAGACGTCTACGACTGGTGCGAACTGCAAGGCCTGGACCTCGACACGCTGATCCACGAAGACGGCCCGGCGCAGATGGAGATCAACTTCCGTCATGGCGACGCACTGGATCTGGCCGACCAGATCACCGTGTTCAAACGCACCATGCGTGAGGCCGCTCTCAAGCACAACGTCGCCGCGACCTTCATGGCCAAGCCGATCGGCGATGAGCCGGGCAGCGCCATGCACATTCACCAGAGCGTGGTCGAGATCGCCACCGGCAAACCGATCTTCGCCAACGCTGACGGGCAGATGAGCGAACTGTTCCTGCATTACATCGGCGGTTTGCAGAAATACATCCCGAAAGTGCTGCCGATGTTCGCGCCCAACGTCAACTCGTTCCGCCGCTTCCTGCCGGACACCTCGGCGCCGGTCAACGTCGAATGGGGCGAAGAGAACCGCACCGTCGGCCTGCGCGTGCCGACTTCCAGCCCAGAAGCCATGCGCGTGGAAAACCGCTTGCCGGGTGCTGATGCCAACCCGTACCTGGCGATTGCTGCGAGCCTGCTCTGCGGTTACATCGGCATGGTCGAAGGCATCGAGCCGAGTGCCGGGGTGCAGGGCCGCGCGTACGAGCGCCGCAACCTGCGCCTGCCGATCACCATCGAAGAAGCGCTGACGCAAATGGAAGAGTGCGAAACCGTTGCGCAATACCTTGGCGACAAGTTCGTCCGGGGTTACGTGGCGGTGAAACGTGCCGAGCATGAAAACTTCAAACGCGTGATCAGCTCGTGGGAGCGTGAGTTCCTGATGCTCAGCGTTTAGCCGAACCTAAAAGATCCCCTATGTCGATCGTTCCCACGCTCTGCGTGGGAATGCAGCCCGGGACGCTCCGCGTCCCATCCAAAGCCGAACGCGGAGCGTCCGTTGAGGCATTCCCACGCAGAGCGTGGGAACGATCATTCTAAGAAGAGGTGTCGAAATGCGTCTGTTGAAATCCGTACTCCCGGTCGCCCTGAGCGTGCTGTTCAGCGCCGTAGCCCAAGCCCAACCCCAGGTCAGCGTCTACAACTGGACCGATTACATCGGCGAAACCACCCTCGCCGACTTCCAGGCCAAAACCGGGATCAAGGTGATCTACGACGTTTTCGACTCCAACGAAACCCTTGAAGGCAAACTCCTCGCCGGCCGCACCGGCTATGACGTGGTGGTGCCGTCCAACCACTTCCTCGCCCGTCAGGTAAAGGCCGGCGCGTTCCTCAAACTCGATCGCTCGCAGCTGCCGAATTTCAAGAACCTCGACCCGAAGCTGCTCGAACTGCTGGAAAAGAATGACCCGGGTAACGAACACTCGGTGCCGTACCTGTGGGGCACCAACGGCATCGGCTACAACGTCGACAAGGTCAAACAAGTGCTGGGCATCGATCACATCGATTCCTGGGCCGTGCTGTTCGAGCCTGAAAACCTGAAAAAACTCACCCAGTGCGGCGTGTCGATGATGGACTCCGCCGACGAAGTGTTCCCGGCCGTGCTTAATTACATGGGCATGGACCCGCGCAGCGAAAACCCGGAAGACTATAAAAAGGCTGAAGCGAAACTGCTGAGCATCCGCCCGTACATCACCTACTTCCATTCCTCGAAATACGTCTCGGATCTGGCCAACGGCGATATCTGCGTGGCGTTCGGTTACTCCGGCGACGTGTTCCAGGCCGCCAACCGCGCCAAGGAAGCCAAGAACGGCGTGAACATCGCTTACGCCATTCCGAAAGAAGGCGCCAACCTCTGGTTCGACCTATTGGCCATTCCTGCCGACGCCAGCAACACCAAAGAAGCCCACGCCTTCATTAATTACCTGCTCGATCCGCAAGTGATCGCCAAGGTCAGTGCGTCGGTCGGTTACGCCAACCCGAACCCGGCCGCCAAGCAGTACATGGATCAGGCGCTGGTCAACAATCCCGAGGTGTATCCGCCTCAAGAAGTCCTCGACAAGCTCTACATCTCTACCACCCCGCCTCAAGCGATCATGCGTCTGATGACCCGGTCCTGGAGCAAAGTGAAGTCGAACAAATGAATCAGTACACCCAGGAACACGCCCGCTCCTACTACGCCGCTTCGGCCCGAGCGAGCACACCTTATCCGCTGTTGGACGGTGACTTGACGGCCGATGTCTGCGTGATCGGCGGCGGGTTCACCGGGGTCAATACCGCCATCGAACTGGCCCAGCGCGGACTCTCGGTGGTGTTGATCGAGGCCCGGCGCATCGGCTGGGGCGCCAGCGGGCGCAATGGCGGCCAGTTGATCCGCGGCATCGGCCATGAGGTCGAAGGGTTCGCCAAGTACGTCGGTCAGGAAGGCGTGCGCTATTTGCAGCGCGCCGGCATCGATTCGGTGGAGCTGGTGCGCCAGCGCATCGCCGACAACGGCATCGAGTGCGATCTGCGCAGGGGCTTCTGCGACCTCGCCAACACCGCCGCGCAGTTCGCTGCGTTCAAGGATGAGTTGGTCGATCTCGCCGAACTCGGTTACGCCCACGAAACCCGGTTGATCGGCCCGGAGCAGATCCGTCAGCAAGTGGTGAACTCCGACCTCTATGCCGGTGGCCTGGTGGACATGGGTTCCGGTCACCTGCACCCGCTGGATCTGGTGCAGGGCGAAGCGCGGCTTGCCGCATCGCTGGGTGTACGGATTTTCGAGCACAGTGAAGTGCTGGAAATCATCCACGGCGCGACCGTGCAAGTGCGTTGCGCAACCGGCACGGTGCGCGCCGGCAGCCTGGTGCTCGGTTGCAATGCGCACCTGGATGAACTCGAACAACAACTCAGTGGCAAGGTGCTGCCCGCCGGCAGTTACATCATCGCCACCGAACCGTTGTCCGAGGCGCGCGCGGCGCAACTGATGCCGCACAATCTGGCGGTGTGCGACCAGAAAGTCGGCCTCGATTACTACCGGCTCTCGGCCGACCGGCGTTTGCTGTTCGGCGGTGCCTGCCACTATTCCGGACGCGATCCGGCGGACATCGCCGCCTATATGCGACCGAAGATGCTCAAGGTCTTCCCGCAACTGGCCGACGTGCGCATCGATTACCAGTGGGGCGGCAAGATCGGCATCACCGCCAACCGTTTCCCGCAGGTCGGCCGGCTCCAGCAACACCCGAACGTGTTCTACGCGCAGGGCTATTCCGGCCACGGGCTGAACGTCACGCACTGGTGCGCAAAACTCCTCGGCGAGGCGATTCACGCCGGTCACAGTCAGGGCATGGACGTGTTCAGCGGCGTGCCGCACATGACCTTCCCCGGCGGCCCGGCGCTGCGTTCACCGCTGCTGGCACTGGGCATGTTCTGGTATCGCCTGCGGGAAATGCTCGGCTAATCCGCTAATTGATCGTTCCTGCGCTCTGCGTGGGAATGCAGCCGGGGACGCTCTGCGTCCCGAGATCGTCCGAGCGCGCTATACACATTTGCTCTATCGCCAAGCACTTCTATATTGATGAGGTGCTTTTGCGTTCCTGACGCTCAGTGCCCAATCAATCGAGGAGGACATGGATGAAGTCGTCAGCCACCGACGAGCCGCGAGCACCAGGCCAAGCTCCCGTGAAAACCCGCCGTTTCGGCATCTCGCTCGTCTGGATCGTACCGATCGTTGCCGTGCTGGTGGGCATCTCGCTGGTGGTGCACAACATCCTGCAGGAAGGGCCGACCATCACCGTCACCTTCAAGACCGGGGATGGTCTGACTGCCAACAAGACCGAAGTCAAATACCGCAATGTGGTGATCGGCCATGTCTCGGATGTAGAACTGGCCAGCGATCACAAAAGCGTCAACGCCACGATCAAACTGGCCAAGCAGGCCGAAGAGTTTACCCGCGAAGACTCGCAGTTCTGGGTCGTGCGCCCACGGATCGGCGCTGGCGGCGTATCGGGTATCGACACCCTGCTTTCCGGCGACTACATCGGC
The DNA here is from genome assembly GCF_049300855.1 of Pseudomonas sp. GTDB lineage: Bacteria > Pseudomonadota > Gammaproteobacteria > Pseudomonadales > Pseudomonadaceae > Aquipseudomonas. Next base: position 537,639 of record NZ_JBAQKH010000029.1, read on the forward strand.
GCCGACATTGGCGAGGCCAATAACCGCGCGAAGAACTTCAAGGGTCTGGAAAACCCGCCACCGATCACCTATGGCGAACCCGGCAAGACATTCTCGTTGCACACCGCCGACCTGGGCTCGCTGGACATCGGTTCGCCGGTCTACTTCCGCAAGATCCCCGTGGGCCAAGTCGTCTCCTACGCGCTGAATCCCGATGGCAAAGGCGTGAACATCGAAGTGTTCATCCACTCGCCCAACGACGCCTACGTCACCGAAAACACCCGTTTCTGGAACGCCAGTGGCGTGGATGTCAGCGTCGGCGCCAACGGTTTTGCGGTGAAAACCGAATCACTGTCGACCCTGCTGGTTGGCGGCATTGCCTTCCGTGCCCCGGATTACAGCCCCAACGATAGCGTCGCTGCGGAAAACAAAGACTTCGAGCTCTTCGCCGACCAGACCGCCGCCCTCGCCCCGCCCAACGGCAAGGCGCAGTACTTGAGCCTGCGTTTCGACCAGGCGCTGCGCGGGCTCAAAGTCGATGCGCCGGTCGAGTTCCTCGGTGTCGAGATCGGTCGCGTGGTCGCGGTCAATCTGGACTTCGACGAAGTCAAACGTACTTTCCCGGTCAACGTCGGCATCGTCATTTATCCGCAGCGCCTGGGCCGGGCGCACACCAAGATGCTCAAGGCATTCAATGGCGACGAAAACGATGAAGCCACCGGCGCGCGCCTCCTCGGCACCTTCATCGAAAACGGATTGCGCGCCCAGGCACGCAACGGCAACCTGCTCACCGGCCAGTTGTACATCGCGCTGGATTTCTACCCGAAAGCGCCGAAAGTCGCGTTTGACGCCACCGCCCGACCAATCAGCATCCCGACCATCCCGGGCAGCCTCGAACAGTTGCAGGAAAAACTCGAAGCGATGGTCAACAAGATCAACGCACTGCCAATTGAACGCATCGCCGGCAACCTCGACAGCAATCTGGTCGAACTGCGCAAAGGCCTGACCCAGTTCAACGCCAAGACCCTGCCGGGCGTGCAGAGCACCCTCGCCGACGTCAGCAAGACCTTGCAGTCCGCCAGCTCGACCCTGGCCGAAGACTCGCCGCAGCGCGAGAAACTCACCGAGACCCTCGACGAACTCGGGCGTATGTCGCGCTCCCTGCGTGAACTCTCGGACTACTTGGGCCGTCATCCGGAATCGCTGATTCGCGGGCGCCCGGACAATGCCGCGCCACTGGATCTGAAAGGACCGCCACGCAATTGAGCACAGGAGCTAACCCATGGCTTTACCGCTGAAGATCACCGTGCTCGCTGCCTTTATGTTGCTGGGCGCCTGCCGCAGCGACCCGATCAGCTTTCACACGCTGACCCCGGTGCAACCGGGCAGCAGCCGCGCCGGCGCGCAGATCCCGATTGAGGGCATCAGCGTGCCGCCGCAAGTCGATCGCCCACAAATCGTCATTCGCCAAGGCAACAGCGGCCTGGCGATTCTGGAAACGCAGTGGTGGGGCGCCAGCCTTGCCGATGAATTGCGCAGTGCGCTGACGGATCAACTGAGCAATACCAGCGGTCGTGGCAATGTTTCCGTGCGCATCGACGTACAACGCTTCGACTCGATTCCGGGGCAGTACGCCTTGATTGATGCCAAGTGGCGCCTGCGCCCGCTCGGCGATACCGACAGTGGCCTGGTGACCTGTCGCTCGACGCTGCAGACACCCTCGGGGCCGAGCATCGATGAACTGGTCAACGCCCAGCAGAACAACGTCAAACGCCTGGCTGCGCTGATCAGTCAGGCCGCCGGCAATCCGCGCGGCTGTCCGCCCTCCTCCTGAGTCAATGTCACGGTAAAACGACAGCCGTTGGGTTCTCGGCTGGTGAGCTGCACCTGCCAGTCTTGCTGGGTGCAGATCCGCTGCACCAATGAGAGCCCCAGGCCGAGCCCTTCTCCGCGCTGTTCATCACCGCGCACGAAGGGTTGGAACATGGCATGGCGTCGTTCTTCCGGGATGCCAATGCCGCTGTCTTCGACCACAAAACTGTTTTCGTTGAGGGTCAGGCGTACGTAACCGTGGTCTGTGTAATGCCAGGCGTTGCGCAACAGGTTGCCCATCACTGATTGCAGGAAGGTCAGGTTAAAGCGCTGCGTACCGACCTGTTGCGGGTCATAGACAAACTCCAGGCCCTTTTCGCGGATCAAGCGGCCCCAGATTTCGATCTGCGCATCGGCGACTTCCTTCAACGTGCAGGTGGATTGCACACTGACTTCTTCTGGTTTGCGCGCCAGCATCAGAAAGGTTTCGACCAATTGGCGCATTTCGTTGCTGGCCCGAGCTATTCGGCTGACCTGCGCCGTTGAACGCGGATCGAGTGACGGGTTGGCCAGCAGCAGCTCGCAGGACGTCGACAGCACCATCAATGGCGTGCGCAGTTCATGGCTGACATCGCTGGTGAACAGTTTCTCCCGGCTCAAGGTGGACCGCAGCCGCCCCAAAGTCTGATCGAACGACAGCGCCAGTTCGCCGACTTCATCGGCGGCGTAATCGGGATGCAGTGGCGGCGCCACCTCGATGAGCTGATCGCGATGGCGCACTTGGCGGGCCAGACGAATCACCGGGGCCATGACCCGTCGCGCGAGTAAGCGACCGAGAACAACCGCCAGCAGCAGGCTCAGGATGAACCCGACAATCACCACGATAAACAGCAGATGCTCACGTTGTTCGAGGCTTTCCTGGTCGCGCAGCAACACGTATTTGCGTCCGCCGACGGCTTCGACCATGGCGTAGAAGTCATCGCCATGGAATCGGATTTCCTGAAAACCGATCGGCAGCTCTGCCAATTGCCGGGTCAGTGCCAGTGGCCCTTGCCCGCCCTCGAAAAAGAACAACTCGCTTTTTTCCGGCTTGTGGCTCCACTGGCTGATGTCGTCCATCGCCAGTAGCCGGTGCAGGCCACCGCTCAGCGTGGTGTTGGTCAGCTTGCGCTCCACCACATGCACGGTCGCGACGATGCCCAAGGCAAACACACCGGCAACGAAGGCGCTCATCAGCGCAAATACGATCACGATCCGTTTCGTCAGGCTTTGCTTGAAATCCATGCGTTCGGCTGGCTCCTGTGGGGTGGTCCGTGTCAGGCAACCATAGCCCAACGCTGCACGGTTGTTCGACAGGACTGAACTTCACCGCAACGGTGCAGACCTGGTAAGCCCCCCTGATCAACAAAAACAGCATTTGAGTTTATTTATCAAATAGCCGTTTTAGTTATCGCTCTCAACTTCTGGCAATTTTTTCACATGTTCTTCACTGCGCCCCGACGCCGCTGAACGTAGTGTTCAGCCTGCATTCAAGTAAACAGTCGTAAAGTTGCTCGCTGCCCAAGCCCTTACGTTGCACTGAATGAACTATCCGGCGTTTAAAGAGGCAACATTGTGGCGCAATTATTTCAGTTAAAACATTTATCCTGGCACCGCCGCACGCCTCGCTTTCGGCTGTTTATTACCCTGGCGGGCGTCGTCGCGGTGGCCATTCTGGTCAGCGGTTTTGTCTGGTGGCCACGCTCGCCGACCGACCTCGATCATGCCGGCCGCAACACCACGGCCGAGTGGCTCAATGCCTGGCAGGCAGGTGAAGTGGTGGCTTTGGTGCGCCACACTGAACGGTGTGACCGATCGAGCAATACCTGCCTGGGCCCGGCGGACGGCATCACCGAAGTGGGCAGCACCGCGGCGCAGTTGGTTGGTCAAGGCTTCATGAAACTGGGCATGCTGCAGGCCACTGTGTTGAGCAGCCCGCTGACCCGCACGGCGCAAACCGCGCATTACATGTTTGGCCACGATGCCAGCAGTGAAGACTGGCTGGCCACGTGTGGCCCGACCCTTCGCGATGAAATCATCGCGCGCAAAGTGGCGCAGCAAAATCTGGTGCTGGTCACCCACAGCGGCTGCATCAGTGACTTTGAAAAACAGACCGGTTTCCCTCACGCCATTGCCGCGCAATACGGCAGCACCTTACTTGTACGAATTGATCATCAGAAACAACTTACCGTGCTGGGCATTATCAATACCGCGTTCTGGAAAACTTTAAACATTACAGCGGAACATTTAAACAACAGCCACTGACTTCAGCGCTTTAGCCCGACACTTTTAATTTGCATCAAGGTCCAGTCATGACGTCCGATAATCCACCGTTGCGCCACGCTGCCCGTCACTTGCTTCAACCGCCATCGAAGCTCGAACGCTGGGCAATCCCCGGTCTCGTTCTGGCCTTTATCCTGTTTTATCTGTTGCCGCTGGTGACTCACGGTCTGTGGATCCCCGATGAAACCCGCTATGGCCAGATCAGCCAGGAAATGCTCCTGAGCGGCAATTGGGTTGCGCCGCACTTCATGGGCATTCGCTACTTCGAGAAACCAATCGCTGGCTACTGGATGATTGCCATTGGCCAGGCGATTTTCGGCGACAACCTGTTTGGTGTGCGCATTGCTTCGGCCGTCAGCACTGGCGTCAGCGTCTGGCTCGCCTATCTGTTAGCCCGCAGACTCTGGAACAACCCGCGCATCAGCGCTGCCTGTGCCTTGCTCTATATGAGTTTTGGCCTGATCGCCGGACAGGCCGGTTACGCCAACCTCGATCCGCAGTTCACCTTGTGGGCCAACCTCAGTCTGGTGGCGGTGTGGTTTGCCATCGACAGTTCCACAACCAAGGCGCGTCTGGGCAGTTGGGCCTTATTGGGTGCAGCCTGTGGCATGGGGCTGATGACCAAGGGTTTTCTCGCCCTGCTGTTACCGGTGCTGATCGCCCTGCCCTATATGATCTGGCAGCGGCGTTTCGGCGAACTGCTGCGTTATGGCCCCGTGGCTGTGCTGGTCGCCGCGCTGGTCAGTGTGCCGTGGGCGCTGGCCGTGCACCTGCGCGAGCCGGACTTCTGGCGATTCTTTTTCTGGCACGAACACATCCGCCGTTTTGCCGCTGGCGATGATGCCCAGCATGCGCGGCCGTGGTGGTTCTATCTGCCGTTGCTGTTTGCCGCGACGTTGCCGTGGGCCGTGCTGTTGCCGTCGACGTTGATCCGCACATGGCGCGAAAAGCGCGAGGCAAAAACTGCGTTTCTGGCGCTGTGGTTTGTCTTGCCGCTGGCCTTCTTCAGCCTCAGTAGCGGCAAACTGCCGACCTACATCATGCCGTGCCTGTTTCCGCTGGCCTTGCTGATGGGCTACACCGTGGTGACGTGGCTGGAGCAGCGCAATACGCGGGTGTTGCGCCTCAACGGTGTGATCAACACGCTGCTGGCCAGCGTCGCCCTGATCGCCCTGATCTATCTGCAGGCCACTAAAGAAGTCTACGAAAACACCGAGATGTTCAGCCTGTCACTGGTGTTTATCGTGCTGATCGGCTGGATCATCGCCAATGCCCTGCAAATCATGCGGCCGCTGACGCTGTGGGCCATGCCGGCCCTCGGCATTGGCCTGTTGATTGCTCTGTTGCCAGCCGCCATGCCAGCACAGATCGTCGACAGCAAGATGCCCGACCAGTTTATTGCCGAGCATCAACAGGCCTTGAGCGAAGCATCCTCGCTATTGAGCAATGATCTTGGCGCCGCGTCGGCCTTGGCGTGGCGCCTGAAGCGCCCGCAAGTGGATCTGTTCAATACGGTCGGTGAGCTGAAATACGGCCTCGACGATCCGGCCATGGCTGCCCGCAAGGTCGGTCTGAACGATGTCGGTCAGTGGATGACTGACGCGCGCAAAAAAGGCTCGGTGGCTGTGGTGATGCGCGTCAACAGCACGCAGGAAGCCCAGGAAATCGAGTTATTGCCGGCAGATGGCAAGCATTACCAGCGCGGCAATTTGCAGATCTACATTTTCGCCAAGCGCCAGCCATGACCGCCACTGCCAAAGAACGCAGGGCGTTATGGATTCTGCTGGCGGCGACCGCCCTGATGCTGCTGCTCGGCTTGGGCAGTCGCGAACTGTGGGGCGCGGAAACCCGTTGGGCCAACATCGCGTTGCAGATGCTGCAAAGCGGTGACTACTTCGATCCGTACCTCAAGGGCGATCCGTATTACGACAAACCGCTGCTGTCGTATTGGCTGATCACCGCGTCATCCTGGCTGACGGGTGGGCTGGGGCCGTGGTCACTGCGTTTTTCCTCGGTGATTTCGGCGTGGTTCAGCGTATGGCTGGTGTATTTGCTGGGCGAGCAACTGTTTCGCAAAGGCACCGGCTTGATTGCTGGATGGATGTTGGCGACGACGTTCTACTTCGTGTTCTGGGCGCGGGTCGCCACGGCCGACATCCTTACCGTCTGCGGAGTCCTCGCGGCGGTTTGGTGGTACTGGCGCGGGCCGGACGACACCCGGCTCTGGCGCTATGCGGTGTTCTTCGGATTACTGTCGTTGACGTCGCTGTTCAAGGGGCTGATCGGTTTTATCCTGCCGGGGCTGCTGCTGTTGCCGCATCTACTGCATGACCGGCGCTGGAAACGCCATCTCAACCTGCGCTTGTGCGCCGCGCTGCTGATCGCCGGGGCGTTCTACATGGCGCCGTTTCTGTTGTCGCATGTCTATGGCGCGTCGAACTTCAGCCAGAGTGGCCTGGACCTGGTGCTGCGGGAAAACGTCGTGCGGTTTTTCCAGCCGTTCGACAACATCGGGCCGATTTATACCTACTTGTTGTACCTGCCGATCTACACCCTGCCATGGGCGCCGTGCTGGCTCATTGCGTTGTGGGTGGCGCTGCGGAACTGGCGAAACATCGAGCCAGACACCCGCTGGTTGATTCAGGGGCTAGGCCTGTTGCTGCTGTTTTTCACCGCCAGCGGCAGCCGTCGCAGCTATTACGTGTTGCCACTGGTGCCGTTCGCGCAATTGCTCGGGGCGTGGTGGATCACTCGGCGGATGGCGGCGCGCAACCTTACAGGGCTTGGCTTGAACATCGGTTTTGCCATCGCCACCGTGGTCATGGTCGCTGTGCTCGGCATCCTCTATCCGTGGACCAACAGCGCTGGCGGCGTGATCCGTTTCGGCGAGAACGTGCGTGAACAAGCGAGCCAACAGGCACCGCTGAATCAGTGGCGAATGGTCATGGTCGAAGTCGACAACAAAGTGCCGATGTACCTGCAAACCGGCGGTGCGCCCTTCTATTACGTGCCGGAAACTGCGGACTTCCCGCGCACCGGCGACAGCGCCGCGTTATTGGCCTGGCTCAAGCGCAGCAGCGGCCAGCACTTCGATCCGCTGCGCACGATCATCGTGGCCCAATACCGCAGTGGCGATCCGTTGCCACTCGGTTACCTGCGCGCCGATCACCGGGTCATCACCACCACGCCGACGCGGGGCGAACAGCTGTTCCATGGCCGCACCGACCAGAGCGTCGCCTACATCCCCAATCCCTCCTGAAGACTCTTAAGCGGAAATGACGCACGGCAACCGTGCGTCAGCGAGTCGCTGCTAATCTGAATGGCAATGACATGTATTAACGGTGTATTTGACGTTTTTTTCTCATTTGCCTCTCTACATTGCCTGCGGCTGAATATCTGCAAATCATTCGCATTGAAGTCTGCCCGCGAATGCCTGCTCATAACGTCTAAAAAATCAGGAGCGTTACCGTTATGAATCCAAAGGTCCCGTCCTTTTTGAAACGCGCATTGCTGGCCACCGCCCTGTTCAGTGCCGGTCAGGCGTTTGCTGCTGACAGCGTTGGCCTGCTGGTCTACAACGCCCAGCATGAAAGCCTGACCAAAGCCTGGGTGGCCGGTTTCACCGAAGAAACCGGGATTCCGGTGACCATTCGCAATGGCGATGACACCGAAATGGGCAACCAGATCGTGCAGGAAGGCGCGGCCTCGCCGGCAGACGTGTTCCTCACCGAAAACTCCCCGGCGATGGTGCTGGTCGACAACGCCAAGCTGTTCGCCCCGATCGCGCCAGCCACGCTGGAACAAGTCGATGCGGCGTACCGCCCGGCTCACGGCCAGTGGATCGGCATCGCCGCGCGCTCAACGGTGTTCGTCTACAACCCGGCGAAACTGGCTGAAAAAGACCTGCCGAAGTCCTTGCTGGACCTGGCCAAACCAGAGTGGAAAGGCCGTTGGGCTGCCTCGCCGGCCGGCGCGGACTTCCAGGCCATCGTCGCTGCCGTGTTGGAGCAGAAAGGCGAAGCGGCCACCCTCGACTGGCTCAAAGGCATGAAAACCAACGCCACCGTGTATCGCGGCAACAGCGCGGTGCTCAAAGCGGTCAATGCCGGGCAGATCGACAGCGGCGTGATCTACCACTATTACAGCTTCGTCGATCAGTCCAAGACCGGCGAAAACAGCAAGAACACCAAGCTCTACTACTTCAAGCATCAGGACCCGGGCGCGTTTGTCAGTACCTCCGGCGCCGGCGTGCTGGCCTCCAGCAAACATCAGGAAGAGGCGCAGAAGTTCGTCAAATACATCACCGGCAAAGAAGGCCAGGAGATTCTGCACAGCGGCACTTCGTTTGAGTACGCGGTCGGCAAAGACGCGCCGTCCAACCCGACACTGACGCCGCTGAAGGATCTCGATGCGCCAAAAGTCGATGCGTCGAAACTCGACAGCAAAAAAGCCGTTGAGCTGATGACTCAGGCCGGAATCCTCTAAGTGCTCCCCGAAACCCTTCCAGCGCAGGTCGCTGCGGCCTCCTCCGCCAGCCTCAGGCTCAAACCCCGCGCCCTCAACGGTCGCGGGGGCTCGTGGGTGGTCGCATTGGCGATCGGCGTTTCATTGTTGTCGTTGCTACCGATCGCATTTGTCCTTGGCGTGTCGTGGGCCACCGGTTGGGCAACTATCGAAGCGCTGGTGTTCCGCCCACGGGTCGCGGAACTGCTGATCAACACCGTGCTGCTGGTGTTGATCACCTTGCCGCTGTGCATTGTGCTTGGCACCGCACTGGCCTGGCTGACCGAGCGCAGCAACCTGCCCGGTCGACGCCTGTGGTCATTGCTGGCCGTGGCGCCGCTGGCAGTGCCCGCGTTCGTTCACAGCTATGCGTGGGTCAGTCTGATTCCTTCGATTCACGGATTGCCGGCCGGCGTGCTGGTATCGGTGATCGCTTATTTTCCGTTTCTGTACCTGCCGGTGGCGGCGACGTTGCGTCGACTCGATCCGGCCATTGAAGACGTTGCCGAATCCCTTGGCTTGAAACCTTGGGCGGTGTTCTTGCGGGTGGTGCTGCCGCAACTGCGTCTGGCCATTTGCGGCGGTGCGCTGCTGGTCGGCTTGCACCTGCTGGCCGAATACGGCCTCTACGCGATGATTCGCTTTGACACTTTCACCACGGCGATTTTCGACCAGTTCAAATCAACCTTTAACGGCCCGGCGGCGAACATGCTGGCGGGCGTTCTGGCGTTGTGTTGTCTGGCGATGCTCACCGTCGAATCCGCCGCCCGGGGCAAGGCGCGCTATGCCCGCGTCGGTTCCGGCAGCGCGCGCGAACAACGCACGGTGCGCTTGAATCGCGCCAGCGTGTTCCTTGGCTTGAGCCTGCAAGTGCTGACCTGTCTGCTCGCGCTCGGCGTACCGTTGTTGACGTTGGGGCGCTGGTTGATTGCCGGTGGCTGGGACGTGTGGGGCGGTGATGAACTGCTGCCGGCTCTGTTGCAAACCCTGTCGTTCGGCGTCGCCGGTGCACTGCTGACCAGTCTGGCGGCGATTCCGATTGCCTGGCTGTCGATCCGCGCGCCGGGCAAATTGCAGCGCTTGCTCGAAGGCTGCAATTACATCACCAGTTCGCTGCCGGGGATTGTCGTGGCGCTGGCCCTGGTCACCGTGACCATCCATTTCGCCCGGCCGATTTATCAGACCACCATCACCGTGTTGCTCGCCTACTTGCTGATGTTCCTGCCGCGTGCCTTGGTCAGCCTGCGTGCCGGTTTCGCTCAGGCGCCGGTCGAGCTGGAAAACATCGCGCAAAGTCTCGGCCGCTCGCCGTTACGCGCCTTGTGGCTGATCACCCTGCGCCTTGCCGCGCCGGGCGCTGCTGCCGGTGCGGCATTGGTGTTTCTGGCGATCACCAATGAATTGACCGCGACCTTGCTGCTCGCCCCCAACGGCACACGTACGTTGGCCACCGGTTTCTGGGCCATGACCAGCGAAATCGATTACGCCGCCGCCGCGCCTTACGCCCTGCTGATGGTGCTGCTTTCGCTGCCACTGACGGCCATCCTCTATCACCAATCCAGGCGCACCGCTGGCCGATGAATGCACTCGAACTGATTTCCCTGAATAAATCCTTTGGCGCGCAGAAAGCGCTGGATGACATCTGCCTGTCGGTGCCGACCGGCAGCCGCACGGTGATTGTCGGACCGTCCGGCTCGGGTAAAACCACGCTGTTGCGGATGATCGCCGGTTTTGAATTCCCCGATGCCGGCAGCCTGACCCTCAACGGTCAGGTGCTGGTCGACAGCAGTCACGCCGTGCCCGCGTACCAACGGCAGATCGGCTACGTGCCGCAGGATGGCGCGCTGTTCCCGCACATGACGGTCGCGGCCAACATCGGTTTTGGCCTGGCGTTGACCGGTGCAGCGCGCACCGAGCGCATTGAGCAACTGATGGACAGCGTCTCGCTCGACGCCAACATGGCCAACCGTTGGCCGCATGAACTGTCCGGCGGCCAGCAGCAACGGGTCTCCCTCGCGCGGGCACTCGCGCAACAGCCGCGCCTGATGTTGCTGGATGAACCGTTTTCCGCCCTCGACACCGGCCTGCGCAGCGCCATGCGCAAAATGGTCGCGCGCTTGTTGGAGGACGCTGGCGTCACGACGATTCTGGTGACCCACGATCAGGGCGAAGCGCTGTCATTCGCCGATCAGTTGGCGGTGATGCGCGGCGGGCGGCTGGTGCAATCGGGGCATCCGATGGATCTTTACCGATACCCGCACGACGAGCAAACCGCGCACTTTCTCGGCGAAGCCGTGGTAATGCCGGCGCGCATCGAATCGGGTCTGGCCCACTGCGATCTCGGTCAGGTGCCGGTCAACAGCAACGGTTTCATTGGCGATGCGCAGATCATGCTCAGGCCCGAACAGTTGCAGTTATCCGGCGCCGTGCTCGGCACCCAAGGCTGTCGTGCCGTGGTCACCGAACGCGATTTCGCCGGCAATACCTGCACCCTCACCGTCGAGTTGCGCTCAGTGCTCAATCAGAATCCCGGGCGGTCGCTGCTGGTGCGCAGCTCCGGCATGCATGCGCCGCCCGCTGGCAGCGACGTGCAGTTATCGGTGCTCGGCGCGGCCCACCTGTTTGCCGCCTCCTGATCACAGATCGAAGCGATCCACCGCCCGCCGCCGCTCGTTGTCATCACGCACATCGTAGTTGGCGGTGGTCTGGATGTTGCTGTGATGCGCGAGTTTCTGCGCGATCGACAGATCATGTTCTTCGATGACCCGCGTGATAAACGAGCGGCGGAAATCGTGGGGCATGATCTTCACCCCGACCTGCGTGCCACGCTGACGGGCGATGTAGTAAATCGCATGTTTGGTGATGCGCTCGCGGGTGATGTGGCTGCCGCGACGGATGCGGTTGAACAGAAACGCATCATCGCTCTCGCCTTCCTTGAGTTGCGAACGACGCAGTTCCAGCCACGCATCGAGTTTGGCGAATGCCCACGCGGGTGCGTACTTGATCAGTTGTTTGTTGCCCTTGCCGTTAACCGTCAGGCTGCGCTCAGTGAAGTCGACCTGCTTCAAGTCCAGATCCACCGACTCCGATTTACGCATGCCCGTGCCGTACAACAACGCAATCACCGCTGCGTCGCGCAGGCCTTGCGGGCGTGGATCGGCGGCGCAGACTTCCATCAATTCGTGAATCAAGGTGCGCTTCAAGTTGCGCCCCTGCGACAACCGCGTGCCGGCAATGCCTTTGACCGAACGCATCTTCAATAGATGATCCTGGCTGATCAAACTCATCCGCCAGGCTTCATTCATCACCCCGCGCACGGCATTTACATACAGCGAAGAAGTGTTCGGCGCGTAGTTGTCTTCGCGTAAAGCCGCGACCAGGGCGACAACATCTTCAGGTTGTAACGCGTGCCAGGGAATATCCTCGACATTCATGTCTTCAAAGCCGAGACGGTCGGCCGCGTCCTGCAAAACGTAGCGCATGGTCAACTGGCTGGAGGGTGCCAGGCGCGCCAGATACAGGGTCATCGGATTGGTTTGGCGGGTTTGCAGCGGTACAACGGACAAGTCAGTCAAACGTAAAGGCCTTGAGTAAAAACAATTCAACACAGCAACTAATAACTGCAACATTCCCAGTATAAAGGGGACACTTTCGAAAGACTTTTCTACTAAAAACGACGATAAACGGCAGAAGTCTGAACAGTGGCTGTATGGGTTTCAGATAAACGATTCGCCGACCGGTTTTTCATGTTCCTTTCACAAAAACGGGCATAACCTTAATTCCAACAGATCCCGTGTCGGCGACGTCCAAACTGCCGCGCGAAACCACAAAAGTCAACCGAACCCCGACGGTAAGTCGTTTCAGCAACTTATTGATGCAAAGGAGTTTTTTGCGTCTACGCTGAGATTGGATCCTGTTTGATGAGTTGGTTTTCTTCTGATTGTTTGTGATGAGGTGTTCATGAGTCAGGCGTTTCTCCCCTTTTCTCGTCCGAGTATCGGCGATGAAGAAATTGCAGCCGTAGAACAAGTCTTGCGTTCCGGCTGGATAACCACCGGGCCGAAAAACCAGGCACTCGAAGAGCAATTCGCGCAATACGTTGGCTGCCAACATGCGGTGGCACTTTCCTCGGCCACCGGCGGCATGCACATCACCTTGCTGGCCCTGGGCATTGGCCCGGGCGACGAAGTCATCACCCCGTCGCAGACCTGGGTCTCGACCGCCAACATGATCTCGCTGCTCGGCGCCACACCGGTGTTCGTCGACGTCGACCGCGACACCCTGATGACTGACGCCGCGCGCATCGAAGCGGCAATTACTCCGCGCACCAAAGCGATCATCCCGGTGCATTACGCCGGCGCCGCGTTTGATCTCGATCCGCTGTACGCGCTGGCCGACAAGCACGGCATCGCTGTGATCGAAGACGCGGCCCACGCCGCTGGCACCCGCTACAAGGGCCGTCACGTCGGCTCACAGGGCACGGCGATTTTCTCCTTCCACGCGATCAAGAACATGACCTGTGCCGAAGGCGCGATGTTCGTCACCGACAACGAAGCACTGGCCAGCCGCGTGCGCATGCTCAAATTCCACGGTCTCGGCGTTGACGCCTACGATCGCCTCACCGGTGGCCGCAAACCGCAGGCGCAAGTGATGGAGCCAGGGTTCAAATACAACCTCGCCGACATCAACGCCGCGATTGCCCTGGTACAGCTTGAGCGTCTGGACGCGATCAACGCGCGCCGCAGCGAATTGGCCGCCGCCTACCGGCAAAAACTCGAAGGCCTGCCGGTGCAACCGCTGGCCGTGCCCGCGTACGCACAAACCCACGCCTGGCACCTGTTCATCCTGCGCATCGACAGCGAGCGCTGCGGCATGGACCGCGAAGCCTTCATGAAAGGCTTGCAGGACCAGGGCATCGGCACCGGTATCCATTTCATCGCCACCCACCTGCACACCTGGTATCGCCAGCGTGACCCCGACCTGTATCTGCCCAACACCGAATGGAACTCGGCGCGGCTGTGCTCGATTCCGTTGTTCCCCGACATGAGCGATCAAGACCTTGATCGTGTGGTCGGCGCCATCGCCACTCTTATGGACAAACGCCCGTGAAACCTTATCCGATCCGCTGTGTGTCGATCGTCATCCCGGTCTACAACGAACAGGACAGCCTGCCGGAACTGCTGCGCCGCACCGAAGCGGCCTGCCGCATGCTGCGTCACGACTATGAAATCGTCCTCGTCGACGACGGCAGCCGTGACGAATCCGCGAATATGCTGGAAGAAGCCGCGAGCCGTGAAGACAGCCCGTTCGTGGCGGTCATTCTCAACCGCAACTACGGCCAGCACGCGGCAATCATGGCCGGTTTCGAACAATGCAAAGGTGATGTCGTCATCACCCTCGACGCCGATCTGCAGAACCCGCCGGAAGAAATCCCGCGCCTGGTCGCCGAAGCCGAAAAAGGTTACGACGTCGTCGGCACGGTGCGCGGCAACCGTCAGGATTCGGCCCTGCGCCGCTATCCGTCGAAGCTGATCAACCTCGCCGTGCAGCGCTCCACCGGCGTCGCCATGAGCGACTACGGCTGCATGCTCCGCGCTTACCGCCGCACGATCATCGACGCCATGCTGGCCTGCCGCGAACGCAGCACCTTCATCCCGATTCTGGCCAACAGCTTCGCCCGCCACACCACGGAAATCGTCGTCGCCCATGCCGAGCGCGAACACGGCGATTCGAAGTACAGCCCGATGCGCCTGATCAACCTGATGTTCGATTTGATCACCTGCATGACCACCACGCCGCTGCGCCTGCTGAGCATCGTCGGTTTCACCATGGCCGGTCTGGGGTTGCTGTTTGCTTTTGCGCTGATCGTCATGCGCCTGGCGTTCGGTTCCGGCTGGGCCGGTGACGGCATGTTCGTGCTGTTCGCCGTGCTGTTCGTGTTCACCGGTGGCCAGTTCATCGGCATGGGCCTGCTCGGCGAATACTTGGGGCGCATGTACAGCGACGTGCGAGCCCGCCCGCGTTTTTTCATTGAAAAAGTCTTGCGCAGCCACGCCGCCGAACCGGCGCCTGCGGTCACTGTTGATGGTCTTTCTTCCTCTACTTCTACTACCGGTCAGGTTCACTCATGAGTGCAAAAACTGTTGTCTTCGCTTACCACGATATTGGCTGTGCCGGCATTCAAGGCCTGCTCGACAGCGGCTATGACATTGCAGCGGTGTTCACTCACGCGGATGACCCGAAAGAAAACGCTTTTTACGGCTCGGTTGCGCAACTGTGCGCCACCAAAGGCATCCCGGTGCATGCGCCGGAAGACGTCAACCACCCGTTGTGGATCGAGCGGATTGCCAAGCTCGATCCTGACTATATTTTCTCCTTCTACTACCGCAACCTGCTGAGCGAGCCACTGCTGGCCCTGGCTAAAAAAGGCGCGTTCAACCTGCACGGCTCGTTGCTGCCAAGCTACCGTGGCCGCGCCCCGGCGAACTGGGTGCTGGTCAACGGCGAAACCGAAACCGGCGTGACCCTGCACCGCATGGTCAAGCGTGCCGATGCCGGCGCCATCGTCGCCCAGCAACGCGTGGCCATCGAGCGCAGCGATACCGCGCTGAGCCTGCACGGCAAGCTGCGCACCGCCGCCGCTGATCTGTTGCGTGACACCCTGCCGGCGATGCTGCAAGGCAAAATCAGCGAAACCGCGCAGGACGAATCGAAAGCCACGGTGTTTGGTCGTCGTACCGCAGCGGACGGTAAGTTGGTCTGGGCGAAACCGGCCGAGCAGTTGTTCAACTTGGTTCGCGCCGTGACCCAGCCGTATCCGGGCGCCTTCTGCGCTGTCGGTGAGCACAAACTGATCGTCTGGAGCGCCGAAGTCGTCAAAGGCAACGACGGCCAGGCGCCGGGCCGGGTGATCAGCGTCGATCCATTGCGCATTGCCTGCGGCGAAGACTCGCTGGTGATCCTCTCCGGTCAACGCAACGACAACGGTCTGTTCCTCAGCGGCCCGCAACTGGCCAGTGAACTCGGCCTGGTCGACGGCTCGCTGCTGCGCGGCGCTGAATCCGGGCGTGCGCCACGTCGCACTCGCGTGCTGATCCTTGGCGTCAACGGCTTCATCGGCAACCACTTGTCCGAGCGCCTGCTGCGCGATGACCGCTACGAAGTCTATGGCCTGGACATCGGTTCCGACGCCATCGACCGTCTGCGCAGTCACCCGAATTTCCACTACGTGGAAGGCGACATCAGCATTCACTCCGAGTGGATCGAGTACCACATCAAGAAGTGCGACGTGGTCCTGCCGCTGGTGGCCATCGCCACCCCGATCGAATACACCCGCAACCCGCTGCGCGTGTTCGAACTCGACTTCGAAGAAAACCTGAAACTGGTGCGTTACTGCGTCAAGTACAACAAGCGCGTGATCTTCCCGTCGACCTCGGAAGTCTATGGCATGTGCCAGGACAAGCACTTCGACGAGGACACCTCCAACCTGGTGGTCGGCCCGATCAACAAACAGCGCTGGATCTACTCCGTCTCCAAGCAACTGCTGGATCGGGTGATCTGGGCGTACGGCGCCAAGGGTTTGAATTTCACCCTGTTCCGTCCGTTCAACTGGATGGGCCCGCGTCTTGATCGACTGGATTCGGCCCGCATCGGCAGCTCCCGCGCCATCACCCAGTTGATCCTCAATCTGGTCGAAGGCACGCCAATCCGTCTGTTCGACGGTGGCGAGCAGAAACGCTGCTTCACCGACATCGCTGACGGCGTCGAGGCACTGGCGCGGATCATCGATAACGATAACGACGTCTGCAACGGCCAGATCATCAACATCGGCAACCCGGACAACGAGGCCAGCATCCGCCAGTTGGGTGAAGAGCTGCTGCGTCAGTTCGAAGCGCATCCGCTGCGTGACAACTTCCCGCCGTTCGCCGGTTTCCGCGACGTCGAGAGCAAGGCGTTCTACGGTGCCGGTTATCAGGACGTCGAGCACCGCAAACCAAGCATTGCCAACGCCAAGCGCCTGCTCGACTGGACGCCAACCGTGGAAATGCGCGAGACCATTGGCAACACGCTCGACTTCTTCCTGCGTGAAGCCATGCTCGAAATCGCGGACAAGCGTTGATGCAGGCCGGTCTACGCATCGACGTCGACACCTACCGCGGCACCCGTGAAGGTGTGCCGCGGCTGCTCGAAATGCTCGACGAGGCGCAGATCAAGGCAACGTTTTTCTTCAGTGTCGGCCCCGACAACATGGGCCGGCATCTGTGGCGCCTGATCCGCCCGCAGTTCCTCTGGAAGATGCTCCGCTCCAACGCCGCCGGTCTGTACGGCTGGGACATTCTGCTGGCCGGCACCGCGTGGCCGGGCAAACCGATTGGCCGTGACCTCGGGCACCTGATGCGTCAGGCCCGCGATGCCGGTCATGAAGTCGGTTTGCACGCATGGGATCACCACGGCTGGCAAGCCAATGCCGGGCGCTGGAGCAACGCGCAACTGATCGAGCAAATCCGCCAGGGCGTCGACACCTTGAGCGACATTCTCGGCGCGAAAGTCGAGTGCTCGGCCGCCGCCGGTTGGCGTGCCGACGAACGTGTGATCGAGGCCAAGCAAGCCTTCGGCTTTCGCTACAACAGCGATTGCCGAGGGCAACGCCTGTTCCGTCCGCTGCTGGCTGATGGCACGCCGGGCACACCGCAGATTCCGGTGGACCTGCCGACCTTCGACGAAGTCGTCGGACCGATCGTCGCGGCGCGGGATTTCAACGGTTTCATTCTCGATCACTTCCGCCCGCAACAGCTCAACGTCTACACCATTCATGCCGAAGTAGAAGGGATTCTGATGGCTGAGGATTTTCGTCAATTGCTGGCCGGTGCGCGCCAGCGAGGTATCGATTTCAAACCGCTAGGCGATTTGCTGCCCGAGTTCTTCAACACTTTGCCCGTGGGTCGCGTGCAACGCGGCGCCCTCGACGGCCGTGAAGGCTGGCTGGGAGTGCAAGGCGCATGACTAAACGCTGGACGCTGCCACTGCTGTTGCTGGTCATTTGCTTGCTGGCCTATCTGCTGCCGCTGGGCACGCACGGCTTGTGGATTCCCGACGAGACACGTTACGCGCAGATCAGTCAGGACATGCTGCTGAGTGGCAACTGGGTGTCGCCGCACTTCATGAGCCTGCGCTATTTCGAGAAACCGATTGCCGGTTACTGGATGATCGCACTGGGGCAGGAGTTGTTCGGGCAGAACCTGTTCGGTGTGCGCTTTGCATCTGCGCTGAGCACTGGCTTGAGCGTGTTGCTGTGCTATCTGGTCGCGCGACGCTTGTGGAACGAGCCGCGCAAAAGCTTCGTCTGCGCCCTGCTCTACATGAGTTTTACCGTGGTTGCCGGTCAGGCCGGTTACGCCAACCTCGATCCGCAATTCACCTTCTGGGTCAATCTGAGTCTGGTGGCGCTGTGGTTCGCCCTCGACAGTCAAACCGGCGGCAAGCGCATGGCAGCCTGGGCGGTCATGGGGCTGGCCTGCGGCATGGGCTTCATGACCAAGGGATTTCTCGCCTGGCTGCTGCCGGTGTTGATCGCCCTGCCGTGGATGCTCTGGCAGAAACGCTGGCGTGAACTGCTGATGTTTGGTCCGGTGGCAATTGCCGTGGCAATCATCATCAGCTTGCCGTGGGCGCTGGCCGTGCATGCGCAGGAGCCGGACTACTGGCGGTTTTTCTTCTGGCACGAGCACATTCGCCGTTTTGCCGGTGATGATGCGCAACACGATGCGCCGTGGTGGTTCTATCTGCCATTGCTGGTGGCGTTCAGCTTGCCGTGGGCCGGCCTGCTGCCGACATCGCTGCAACAGGCCTGGCAAACCCGCGCGCAGCCAAAAGTCGTGTTTGTACTGCTGTGGCTATTGATGCCGCTGCTGTTCTTCAGCCTGAGCAACGGCAAGTTGCCGACGTACATCCTGCCGTGCCTGCTGCCGCTGGCGTTGTTGCTGGGCAGTGCACTGGCCGACCGTTTGCGCCTGGAGCAAGGTCGCGCGCTGAGCATCAATGGCCTGCTCAATCTGACGCTGGGCGTGGTTACGCTGATCGCCCTGGTGTATCTGCAACTGACCAAACCGGTCTACGACCATGAACTGCACAGCATGGTGCTGGTGTTCATCGCGTTGATCGGCTGGATCATCGCCAACCTGCTGCAAGCCTTCCTGCCGCTGCAATGCTGGGCGGCGCCGGCGCTCGGCAGCCTGGTGCTGATCGCCGTGTTGCCGGCGGCACTGCCCAAATCGGTGGTGGCCAACAAGACGCCGGACCAGTTCATCAGGCACCACGTCACCGAACTGGCGCAAACCGAACACTTGTTGAGCAACGACCTCGGTGCCGCTTCGGCACTGGCCTGGCGCCTGAAGCGCCCGCAAGTCGCGTTGTACAACACGATAGGCGAATTGAAATATGGCCTTGCCTATCCTGACGGCATTCAACAGCGGGTCGATCCCGATCAAGTGCAACAGTGGATGCGCGAAGCGCGCCGTAGCGGTTCGGTCGGCGTGGTGATGCGCGTCAAGGGGCAGGACGAACTGGACGAAATCGACCGACTGCCAAAGGACGGCATCCGTTACGAACAGGGCAACCTGGTGATCATGATTCTGCCCAAGGAGGCGTCATGAGCCTGGTGCTGCTGTTGGCCGCGTGCCTGCTGACCTGTCTGGGCCAGGTCGCGCAGAAATACGCTGTGGAGAGCTGGCGCGGCGCCGAGTCGGGCTGGGCCGACAAACTGCGTTCGCCGTGGTTGTGGCTGGCCCTGCTCGCCCTCGGCTGCGGCCTGTTGGTCTGGCTGCTGGTGTTGCAGCGTCTGGAAGTCGGCATCGCCTACCCGATGCTCAGCCTCAATTTCGTGCTGATCACCCTGATCGCCCGCTTCGTCTTCCGTGAACCCATCGACCGCCAGCATTGGCTCGGCGTGGCATTGGTGATCGGCGGCGTGGTGTTGCTGGGGCAACAGTCATGAACCGGCGCCGTGGAATCAGCTTCGCGTTGGGCAGCGTTTTTTTGGTCAGCGCTGCGCAATTGGGTATGCGCTGGAGCATGACGCGCCTGCCCGTGCCGGAACAATGGCTGCACATCGACAGCCTCGATTGGCGCGCGCTGGCCGTGGTCATCGCGGCGATTTTTGCCTACGCCCTGTCGATGCTCTGCTGGCTCGCCGCCCTGCGCGATCTGCCGCTGGGCCGCGCTTACTCGCTGCTAAGCATCAGCTATGCGCTGGTGTACCTGCTGGCGGCCAGTCTGCCGCTGTTCAACGAATCCTTCAGTTTCACTAAATCACTCGGCGTGGCACTGGTCATGCTCGGGGTCATCACCATCAACACTCGTCCGGCTCGTGCGCCCGAATTCAGGAGTGCTCCATGAAAATCACAGTATTTGGCAGCGGTTACGTCGGTCTGGTGCAAGCGGCTGTGTTGGCCGAGGTCGGCCATGATGTCGTGTGCATGGACGTTGACCGAAAGAAGGTCGACCTGTTGCGCCAGGGTCACGTCAGCATTTTCGAACCGGGGCTGGCCAGCCTCGTGCGCGAAGGTCTCGACTCCAAACGCCTGCAATTCACCACCGATGAAAAACTCGCCGTGCAGCACGGTCGGGTCGCGTTCATCGCCGTGGGTACGCCGTCGCGTGAGGACGGTTCGGCGGATCTGCGTTACGTGCTGTCGGTCGGCGACGCGATTGCCCGTCATCGTGAGCAGCCACTGATTCTGGTGGAAAAATCCACGGTGCCGGTGGGCACTGGCGACACCCTGCGCACGCACATCGAAAAAGCCTTGATCAAGGTCGGCCGCCTGCTGCAGTTCGATATCGTCTCCAACCCGGAATTTCTCAAGGAAGGCTCGGCCGTTGCCGACTGCCGCCGTCCGGATCGCATCGTCATTGGCTGCGAAGGCGATGAAGTGCGCGACGTGATGCGTGACTTGTACTCGCCGTTCAACCGCAACCACGACCGCATCATGTTCATGGACCTGCGCAGCGCCGAGCTGACCAAATACGCCGCCAACTGCATGCTGGCGACCAAGATCAGTTTCATCAACCAGATCGCCGAACTCGCCGAACACCTGGGTGCCGACATCGAATCGGTGCGTCAGGGCATCGGTGCCGACACACGCATCGGTTACCACTTCATCTACCCGGGCTGCGGTTATGGCGGTTCGTGCTTCCCCAAAGACATGCGCGCGTTGATCCACAGTGCCGAAGAAGCGCACTGCTCCAGCGACTTGCTGCAAGCGGTCGAGGCGATCAACCAGCGGCAGAAACACAAGTTGTTCGAACGCATCAACGCGTTCTACAAAGGTGATCTGCGCGGCAAGACTTTCGCCCTGTGGGGGCTGGCGTTCAAACCCAACACCGATGACATGCGCGATGCGCCGAGCCGGGTTTTGCTGGAAGAGCTCTGGGCGGCCGGTGCCAGCGTGCGCGCCTTCGACCCGGAAGCCATGCAGGAAACCCAGAACCTTTACCCGGACGAATCGAAACTGATGCTGATGGGCACCCCGGAGTCGGTACTGCCCGGCGCCGACGCATTGATCATCTGCACCGAGTGGCAGCAGTTCAAGGCACCGGATTTCGACCTGATCAAACAGCGTCTCAACACCCCGGTGATCTTCGACGGTCGCAACCTGTATGACGCCGAACGCCTGGCGCGCAACGGCTTCCATTACTTCCCGATGGGCCGTGGCGAATCGCGCACCTTGCCGATTCCGCTGCAACAGTGGCCGCACGCGTCCGACGTCGCTTGATAACGCTGTCGCCTGACATTCGCCGGCAGTCCCTGATCGCAGGGCTGCTGGCGTTTTTATTGTTCATCGCCGGGGTCTACGGGCAGGCCCCTATCGGCTTCGACTCGCGGTTTGTGCTGTTCGCGCAGGAAATGCTGCGCCATGGGCCGACGGTGTTTCCGACCACTTATGGTCAGCCTTACGCCGACTATTCAGCCGTGTCGACGCTATTCATCTGGCTGCTGGCGTTGCCGTTCGGCGCGGTTAATGCGTTGACCGCGTGGGCACCGAGCGCGATTGCCGGCGCGCTGATCGTGACGCTGATGTATCGATTGCTGGCACCGTACTCGCGGCGCTGGGCGTTGATCAGTATTGCGTTGCTGATGCTGACCAGCGGTTTTGTCACCGAAGTGCGCGCGGTGTCGCAGGACTTGATGCTAGCGGCGGTGGCGTTTGCAGTGTTCTATCTGGGCTATGCCCATGATCATTTTGGCGGCGGCCGTCGTTGGCCGTTGATCTTCGGTCTGCTGTTGCTCGGTTTCGGTGTTCGCGGGCCGATTGGTCTGGTGGTGCCGACCGGCATGCTGTGCAGCTATTACCTGCTCAACCGTGAGTGGTCGCGGTTACTGGTATTCGGTGGGCTGGCATCGGCGTTGCTGGCCGCGTGCGTCGGGCTGTTGTTGTGGCTGGCGCAGGTCAGCGGCGGTCCGGCATTCATGCAGGACGTGATCCGCATGCAGTTCATGGGACGCATGGACGGCAGCGAAGGCGTCAGTGGTTCGCTGTATTACTTCAGCAGTTCGTTCGGTAACTATGCGCTCGCGTATCCGTTGGCATTGCTGGTGTTGGCGGCGGCGTGGCTGAGCAAACCGCAGCAGCGTGGCCCGGCGTTGCGCCTGGTGCAGTATGGCGCGGCGGCGGGGTTGATTGTGATGGTCGGGCTGTCGATTCCGCAGGCGAAGAAGGCCCGGTATCTGCTGCCGATGCTGCCGATGGCGGCGATCATTGCGGCGTATCCGTTTCAGGTTGCGCATGGCTGGGTGTTTCGTTGGTTGCGCGGGTTGCTGCTGGGCTTGTGGCTGGTCACACCGGGGTTGTTGATGGTCGTGTTGCTGATCGCGCGGCGGCGCTTTCCCGAGCAGTTGAGTGACGTGTCGGTTGTCTTGATCGTGCTGGGCGTGCTGCAACTGCTCGGGCTGTCACGCTTGTTGATCCGGCGTTGGCGCGCGGAAGTGCTCGCGCTGTGTGCGGTGTTGGCCCTGTGGACGGTGTATGCGGCGGTGTTCGAACCGGTGGAGCGGCGTCTCTACGACACGCAAACGTTCAGCCGCGCGGTGTTCGCCCAGGTTCAACAAAACCCAGCGCCACTGGTGCTGCACGGCATGGGCAAGGACGCGAAGGCGATCAAGTTCATGGTCAATCTCCCGCAGGATCTGCAACCGCAGTTCAGCGACTCGATCCAGCAACTGGAAGCGCTCAAAGGTCCGGCGTGGCTGATGATGGACCACAGTGATCTGCCATCCCTCAAGGGCACGCCGCTGGAAAACGCGCAACCGGTGTTGAGTGGGCGTTTCGACAAAAACGACTATGTATTGCTGTGGCTGAAACCTTAATCTGTCGACCTTTTGACCGACAGGATTCGCCTCAACATGACCTTCGACGTACGCCGCGCCAGCCTTGCTGACGCGGTTGCCCTGCCCGCGATCTGCCGTGGAATGCGCCGTTTTATCAGCGGTCGGGGTTTGTCGAGTTGACGAATGTTCAAGCCGAAATCGCCTTGGGATTTCCCCCTGAGCGGGGCTGCGCCATGCGCCTGCCCCTTTCCTGAAAACAACACAAATCCCTGTGGGATAGTGTTGTGGCAGCTTGACCGGTGATGGCCGCCCGGTGAGGATGACGTACGCCCGCCAGGCATTTGAAATAAGGACATTGACCCTTCGTGGCTACCTACTCGCGCCTCATCCGCCGGTTGATGATCAGCTCGCTGACCGTCGTCATCAGCCGCGCGCTGATCAGCCCGCTACTGACGCTGTTCCTCAGCAACAAGCTCGGTCTCAACCCGCAAGACGTCGGCCTGCTGCTGGGGATCGCGGTGTTCAGCGCCACGTTGTTGTCGCTCTACGGCGGTTACATCATCGATCGGCTGGACAAGCGCCAATTGCTGATCCTGACCATGCTCTCCAGCGGTATCGGTCTGATCCTGCTGACCTTCGCGCAGAATCTGTATCTGGTCACCCTGGTGCTGATCATCAGCGAAACGGCGTCGGCGCTGTTCCTGATCTGCTCCAAAGCCATCCTCAGTGAAAACCTGCCAGTCGGCCAACGGGTCAAGGCGTTTTCCCTCAACTACACATTGACCAACATCGGCTATGCCGTCGGCCCGATGATCGGCGTGGTGATTGCCGGCGTTCAGCCGTCAGCGCCGTTTATAGTCGCGGGCGCGATTGCCATCGGCAGTATTTTTTTGCTGCTCGGCGCCGCCCGGGAAGTGAGCCCGATAGCAGCAGTCACTGCGCCGCCGAGTTTTCTGAACACCCTGATCATCCTGAAAAACGATCGCACGATGATCCTGTTCACTCTGGGCTGCCTGCTCAGCACACTGGTGCACGGGCGTTTCACCCTGTACCTGTCGCAGTACCTGCTGGTCACCCACACCCAGCAACAGACGCTGGATACCATGGCCGCCCTGCTCGCCTGCAATGCAATCACGGTGATCCTCTTGCAGTACCAGATCGGCCGCTTGCTCAGCCGCGAACACCTGCGCTACTGGATTGCCGGCGGCACCGCGTTGTTCATCGTCGGGCTGATCGGCTTCAGTCTGGCCGACAGCCTGGTCGGCTGGTGCGTGGCGATGTTCATCTTCACCTTGGGCGAGATGATCATCTACCCGGCCGACTTTTTGTTTGTCGACACCCTCGCCCCGGAAGAATTGCGCGGTAGCTATTACGGCGCGCAGAACCTGGCCGCGCTTGGCGGTGCGGCCAGTCCGGTGATGTGCGGGTTTCTGCTGATGCACACGCCGGCGCCGAGCATGTTCTATGCCTTGAGCGCACTGGCAGCCGTGGGCGGCTATTTGTGCTTCGTCAGTGGCCGTCGAGCGGCTTCAATGCAAAATTAATGCACTAAATCTGCATTAATATGAATTTGTCAGCATCGAGTTTGCCCGGCACACTGTGCACGTTCCTCCCCCAATGTTGGAACACTTCGAGGGCTTTCCGGATATGCCGGACAAGTCCTTTTTTTTGCCTCGAATTTGCTGCAAGGACTGGATTTACATGCTCGCACGCTGGTTGCCCGCCGCCATCAACACCCGCCCCACCGAATGGAGCCGCGCCGCCATCGGCATGGCGCTGGGTACGCTGTTCAGCGTGTGGTTGTGTGCGCAAGTATTCGGCCATGAAGTCGCCTATCACCTGATCGGCCCGCTGGGCGCCTCGGCCGTGCTGCTGTTTGCCGTGTCCTCGGGCGCCCTCGCCCAGCCGTGGTCGATTCTCGGTGGCTATTTGTGTGCCGGCGTCGTCGCCCTGCTGGTCGCCCACGTGCTCGGCCGCACCCTTGGCAGCGCCTGTCTGGCGGCGGGTGTGGCGCTGATCCTGATGTGCTGGCTGCGTTGCCTGCACCCACCGGCAGGCGCGTTGGCATTGACGTTGGTGCTGGCCGACCCCGCGACCATCGCCCTGGACTGGAAAGCCATGGCACCGGTGATGCTCGGCGCCGCGTGCATGCTGCTCAGCGCCTTGGCCTACAACAACCTGACGCGAATCCGTTACCCGAAACGCCCGGCGGAACCGGCACCGCTGCTTGCCCCGGTCGACACGCAGGCGATCACCGCCGAAGACTTGAAACTGGCATTGGCGGACATGGAGGCATTCATCGATGTCACTCCCGAGGATCTCGAACAATTGATCCACGCCAGCGAGCTGCATGCCAAGCGTCGGAGCATTGGTGAGGTTTTTGCCAAGTAATCTTTGGTATTTCGACTAAGGTAAAAACGCAAACTCCCCCTGCACATATCCCGGTTGTACACGGCAAATTTGCACTGTTACGATCCGGTAACGCTCGCGCGCGAGCTTCTCGAATAAAGACAATAAAAGCAGGGAGTTACTGATGACTGCTCAGGCTTCATCCCCGCGGACTCAGTCCATGGACGCCACGCAAAATGAAGTGCTGGCCGAGGTTCGCAACCATATCGGTCACCTGACCCTCAACCGCCCCGCTGGCCTCAATGCCATTACCCTCGACATGGTGCGTCTGCTGCAACGGCAGCTCGACGTTTGGGCGACTGATGCCAATGTTCATGCCGTGGTTTTGCGCGGTGCCGGTGAAAAAGCCTTTTGCGCCGGTGGCGACATTCGTTCCCTGTACGACAGTTTCAAAAGCGGCGACACGCTGCACGAAGATTTCTTCGTCGAGGAATACGCCCTCGACCTGACCATTCATCATTACCGCAAACCGGTGCTGGCGCTGATGGACGGTTTTGTCCTCGGCGGCGGCATGGGCCTGGTGCAAGGCGCCGATCTGCGCGTGGTCACCGAGAAGAGCCGACTGGCCATGCCGGAAGTGGCCATCGGCTATTTCCCGGACGTCGGTGGCAGCTATTTCCTGCCGCGCATTCCCGGTGAGCTGGGGATTTATCTGGGGGTCAGCGGCGTGCAGATCCGTGCTGCCGATGCGCTGTATTGCGGCCTCGCCGACTGGTACCTGGACAGCAGCAAACTGGCGCTGCTCGACGAAAGACTCGATCAGATGGAATGGCAGGACACGCCGCTCAAGGCCCTGCAAAACCTGCTCGCCAAGCACGCTGTGCAAACCCTGCCCGATGCGCCGCTGCAAGCATTGCGCCCGGCCATCGATCACTTCTTCGCGCTGCCGGACGTACCGAGCATGGTCGAACAGTTGCGCGCGGTGACGGTCGCCGACAGCCACGAATGGGCGACCACCACGGCCGACCTGCTGGAAACCCGTTCACCGCTGGCCATGGCGGTGACCCTGGAAATGCTCCGTCGCGGCCGGCACTTGAGCCTCGAACAGTGTTTCGCGCTGGAGCTGCACCTGGACCGCCAGTGGTTCACCCGTGGCGACCTGATCGAAGGCGTGCGCGCCTTGCTGATCGACAAAGACAAGACACCGCGCTGGAACCCGCCGACCCTGGCTGCGCTGGACGCAGGCCCTGTTGCGAGTTTCTTCGAAGGCTTTGATGAGAGCGGGAGCTGAGCCATGCACGATCTCGAACTGACTGAAGAACAAGTAATGATCCGCGACATGGCCCGGGACTTTGCCCGTGGCGAAATCGCGCCCCATGCGCAGGCTTGGGAAAAGGCTGGCTGGATCGACGACGGCCTCGTCGCGAAAATGGGCGAATTGGGTTTGCTCGGCATGGTCGTCCCCGAAGAATGGGGTGGCACCTACGTCGATTACGTTGCCTACGCCTTGGCCGTGGAAGAGATTTCCGCCGGTGACGGCGCGACCGGCGCGTTCATGAGCATCCACAACTCGGTCGGCTGCGGCCCGGTGCTCAACTACGGCAGCGAGGCGCAAAAACAGACGTGGCTGGCGGATCTGGCCAGCGGGCAAAGCATCGGTTGCTTCTGCCTGACCGAACCGCAGGCCGGCTCCGAAGCGCACAACCTGCGCACCCGCGCCGAACTGCGTGACGGCCAGTGGGTGATCAACGGCGCCAAGCAATTTGTCAGCAATGGCAAACGCGCGAAGCTGGCCATCGTCTTTGCCGTGACTGATCCGGATCTGGGCAAGAAAGGCATTTCGGCGTTTCTGGTGCCGACCGATACCGCCGGCTTCATCGTCGATCGCACCGAACACAAGATGGGCATCCGCGCCTCTGATACCTGCGCGGTGACGCTGAACAACTGCAGCATTCCCGAGGCCAATCTGCTCGGTGAGCGCGGCAAAGGTCTGGCGATTGCTCTGTCCAACCTTGAAGGCGGACGCATCGGCATCGCCGCGCAAGCACTGGGCATCGCCCGTGCGGCGTTTGAAGCGGCGCTGGTGTATTCGCGCGACCGTATCCAGTTTGGCAAACCGATCAACGAGCACCAGAGCATCGCCAACCTGCTGGCTGACATGCACATGCAAATCAACGCGGCGCGGTTGATGGTCCTGCATGCGGCGCGGCTGCGTACGACGGGGAAACCGTGCTTGTCAGAGGCTTCGCAGGCCAAATTGTTTGCCTCGGAAATGGCCGAGAAGGTCTGCTCGTCGGCGATTCAGATTCATGGCGGGTATGGGTATCTGGAGGATTATCCGGTCGAGAAGTATTACCGCGACGCGCGGATTACCCAGATCTATGAAGGCTCGAGCGAGATTCAGCGGATGGTGATTGCGCGGGAACTGAAGCACTATCAGTTGTAATGGTGTTGGCCCCTTCCCTCACCCCAGCCCTCCCGAAACGTCGGACCGCCCAGAGGGAGAGGGAGCCGACCGAGGTGTCTGGCGCTATACATCGACCTGAAAGACCGGGGCGATTATGGATTCAATAAAGCAGGCGTAGCATCCCCCAATCAGCCCCCTCTCTCAGCGGGAGAGGGAGCCGACCGAGGTGTCTGGCGTTATGCATCGACCTGAAAGACCGGGGCGATTATGGATTGGATAAACCAGGTCGATCAGGGATTCAGTACAGTTCTTTCAGGGCGGCGTAAATCATCAATATCCCTCGATCAGTCCCCTCTCCCTCCGGGAGAGGGTTAGGGTGAGGGGCTTTTGATTCTATTGCTCAGTTCTGGCCGGAACGCCTGATCGCCCTCACCCCCAGCGCCGCCAGATCACTCTCGCCCTCACCCAGCGCCACCGCATCCAGCAAGTTATCGCGCAGCACACTGGCAACCGGCAGCGGCACATGTTTCGGCTCGCCAGCCTTCAACGCCAAGCCAACGTCCTTCAAGCCCAGGCGCAACGTAAACCCGGCGCCCTCGGTTTCGCGCGCGGCAATCTTCGGCCCGTACACCTTGTAGGCCGGTGCCGCGAACAAGGTGTTGGTGATGAAATCGACGAAGTCGCCATTGGCCACGCCATAACCCTGGGTCAACGCCATCGCCTCGCCCGTGGCTTCGATGGCGCTGATCAGCATCATATTGGTGGCGATTTTGAGGATCGCGGCGTTCACCGGGTCGTCACCCATCGGCCAGGTTTTCTGGCCCATGACATCAAGCAATGGTTGAACCTTGGTGAGGGCTGCCGCAGGGCCGGCAACGGCGATATTGAGCTTGCCCGCTTCAGCCAGGTCATTGCGACCGAACACCGGCGCGGCGATCAATTCGACTTCGGCGCTGGCATGCAACGCGGCCATTTCCCTGATGAAATCGACGGACAGCGTGGCCATGCTCAGGTGAATCAGGCCCGCTTTGCTGGCAGCCAGCGCACCGCTGTCGATCAGCACGCTGCGGGTCACGGCATCGTCGGAGAGCATGCTGATCAGCACATCGACATCGAAGGCGTCGCGAGGATGGCTCGCGGCAACGGCGCCTTGCTGCACCAGTTGTTCAACCGCCGCTTGGCTGCGGTTCCACACCCACAACTGATGCCCGGCCTTGAGCAAATTGGCCGCCATGCCCTTGCCCATGGAACCCAGCCCGATAAATCCGATACGCATGTCGACCTCCGCAATGGTTTGCATGATTGCGGACAGACTAGCCTTACTCATCCAGCCTTAAAAGCTTCGCGAGCAAGCTCGCTCCCACAGGGATTTTCGGTGAGCATGAATCTTGGACACACCAACAGACCATGTGGGAGCGAGCTTGCTCGCGAAGACGCCCTTGCAGACGCTGGATTACTTGCCTCTGAACTCGGCCTCACGCTTGGCGACGAACGCCGCCATCCCTTCCTTCTGATCCTGCGTGGCAAACGCGGCATGGAACACCCGGCGCTCAAATCGCACGCCCTCCGTCAGATTGACTTCAAAGGCACGGTTTACGCTTTCCTTGACCATCATCGCAATCGGCAGCGATTTGCTGGCAATCACCGCCGCCACCTTCAGCGCTTCATCGAGCAGTTCATCGCTCGGCACGATCCGCGCGACGATGCCGCTACGTTCGGCTTCCACCGCATCGATCATGCGTCCGCTCAGGCACATTTCCATGGCCTTGGCTTTGCCGACTGCGCGGGTCAGGCGCTGGGTGCCGCCCATGCCCGGCAGCACGCCGAGGTTGATTTCCGGTTGGCCGAATTTGGCGTTGTCACCGGCCAGAATGAAGTCGCACATCAGCGCCAGCTCACAGCCTCCGCCAAGGGCGAAACCGTTGACCGCCGCAATGATCGGCTTGCGGCGGTTGGCCACGCGATCGCTGTCGCTGAACAGGTCGTCCATGTAGATCTGCGGGTAGGTCAGCTCGGCCATTTCCTTGATGTCGGCACCGGCGGCAAAGGCCTTTTTCGAACCGGTGAGGACGATGCAACCGATGTTGGCGTCGGCTTCCAGCGCATCGAGGGCCTGGTTCACTTCGCTGACCAGTTGCGCATTCAGGGCGTTCAGCGCCTGTGGGCGATTGAGGGTGATCAGGCCAACGCGGCCGTGGATGTCGAGCAGAATGGTTTGGTAAGTCATGAATTAAAATTCCTTGTCAAAGATTGCGCGAAATGACCATGCGCTGAATATCGCTGGTACCTTCGTAGATTTGGCAGACGCGCACGTCGCGGTAGATCCGTTCCAGCGGGAAGTCGTTGAGGTAACCGTAACCGCCGAGGGTTTGCAACGCCATCGAGCAGACCTTTTCGGCCATTTCCGAGGCGAACAGTTTAGCCATGGAGGCCTCGACCAACGCCGGTTGGCCGCTGTCACGCAGGGCGGCGGCGTAATGCACCATCTGCCGGGCGACGGCGATCTGCGTGGCCATGTCGGCCAGACGAAAGGCCACGGCCTGATGCTCGATGATCGGCTTGCCGAAGGTGTCACGTTCACGGGCGTAATCACGTGCCGCTTCAAATGCCGCACGGGCCATGCCCACCGATTGCGAGGCGATGCCGACGCGGCCGCCTTCAAGGTTGGCCAACGCGATCTTGTAGCCTTCGCCCTCTTCACCCAAGCGGTTGGCCACCGGAACTTTGACGTCTTCAAAGAGAATCTGGCAGGTGTCGGAAGCGTGCTGGCCGAGCTTGTCTTCGACGCGAGCGACTTTATAACCCGGCGAGTCGGTCGGCACGATAAACGCGCTGATACCGCGTTTGCCGGCACTCGGATCGGTGACCGCAAACACAATGACAACCCCGGCGTTCTGCCCGGAAGTGATGAACTGTTTGCAGCCGTTCAGCACGTAGTGATCGCCGTCCAGTCGCGCGCGGGTTTTCAGGCTGCTGGCGTCGGAACCGGCCTGTGGTTCGGTCAGTGCAAAGGCGCCGAGCATGGCACCGCTGGCCAACGGCTTGAGGAAGCGTTCGCGCTGATCGTCGTTGCCGAACTTGAGGATCGGCACGCAACCGACCGAGTTGTGCACACTCATGATCGTCGAGCAGGCGCCGTCGCCGGCGGCGATTTCTTCCAGGGCCATGGCGTACGCCAGGTAACCGGTGTCGCAACCGCCCCACTGCTCCGGCACGAGCATGCCGAAGAAGCCCAGTTCAGCCATCTGGCCGATGGCTTCCCTGGGGAAACGGTGCTCGCGATCCCACTCGGCGGCGAACGGTTTCAAGCGTTCCTCGGCGAATTGCCGGGCCATGTCGCGGATCTGGGTTTGGTCTTCGTTGGGAATCATGGTGAATCCTTACTTCAGGTTCAGACACAAATCCTGTGGGAGCGAGCTTGCTCGCGAAAGCGATATGTCATTCAACTTCGATGTTGGCTGACACGATGCCTTCGCGAGCAAGCTCGCTCCCACAGGGATTGGCGTTTGTTTCAATACACGCATTCCACGGCCATGGCCGTCGCTTCGCCGCCGCCGATGCAAATCGCCGCGATGCCGCGTTTCTGCTTTCTCTGGCGCAGGGCCGAGAGCAACGTCACCAGAATCCGCGCCCCCGACGCGCCGATCGGGTGGCCCAAGGCGCAGGCACCGCCATGCACATTCAATTTGTCATGCGGAATTTCCAGGTGCGTCATCGCCGCCATGCCAACCACAGCAAACGCTTCGTTCACTTCGAACAGATCGACATCAGCCAGCGACCAACCGGTTTTGTTGATCAGCTTCTTGATCGCCCCAATCGGCGCCACCGGGAACAGACCCGGAGTGTCCGCGAACGCCGCGTGGCCATGGATCACCGCCAACGGTTTCAGGCCGAGTTTCTGCGCCTGCGACTGACGCATCAGGACCAATGCGGCTGCGCCGTCAGAGATCGAGCTGGAGTTCGCCGCCGTCACCGTGCCGCCTTCGCGGAACGCTGGTTTCAGCGAGGCAATCTTGTCCAGTTTGGCTTTCGGTGGCTGTTCGTCGTGGCTGATCAGCACCTGCTCCTTGCCGACGGTCACGGTCAGCGGGACGATTTCGTCCTTGAAGCTGCCGTCCTTGATCGCCTGCTGCGCGCGGGTGGTCGAGGCGATGGCAAAGGCGTCCTGCGCCTCACGGCTGAAGTGGTTGGTCTCGGCGCAATCCTCGGCGAAGGTGCCCATCAGGCGGCCCTTGTCGTAAGCGTCTTCGAGACCGTCGAGGAACATCGAGTCGAGCACGCGGCCGTGGCCCATGCGGTAACCGGCGCGGGCACGATCGAGCAGATACGGCGAGTTGGACATGCTTTCCATACCACCGGCAATCACCACATCGGCGCTGCCGGCGATCAGCATGTCGTGGGCGAGAATGGTGGTTTCCATGCCCGAGCCGCACATCTTGTTGACGGTGGTGCAACGGGTCGATTTATCCAGCCCGGCGCCGAGCGCGGCCTGACGCGCCGGTGCCTGACCAAGGCCGGCAGGCAGCACGCAACCGAACAGCACTTCATCGACCGCATCGCCGGCGACACCGGCACGCTCAACCGCTGCCTTGATCGCCGCAGCGCCGAGTTGTGGCGCGGTGAGGCTTTTCAGTTCGCCCTGAAAACCGCCCATGGGCGTGCGCACCGCGCTGACGATAACAATCGGATCACTGGAAATAGTCATGACAAATCCTCCTTACTTGGCGGCCATGCGCAAGGCGCCGTCGAGACGGATCACCTCGCCGTTGAGCATGCTGTTTTCGATGATATGCCGAACCAGCGCAGCGTACTCGGCAGGCTTGCCCAGACGCGGCGGGAACGGTACGCCGGCCGCCAGCGAGTCGCGGACTTCCGGGGTCATGCCGGCCATCATCGGCGTTTCGAAAATGCCCGGGGCGATGGTCATCACGCGGATGCCGAAGCGCGCCAGTTCACGGGCGGCGGGCAGGGTCAGGCTGGCGATCGCGCCCTTGGAGGCGGAATACGCTGCCTGGCCGATCTGGCCGTCGAACGCTGCGACCGACGCGGTGTTGATGATCACGCCACGCTCGCCATCTGCGTTGGCCTCGGCTTCGGCAATCGCCGCAGCGGCCAGGCGCAGCATGTTGAAGCTGCCGATCAGGTTGACGTTGATCACTTGGGCAAAACTGCTCAGTGCATGCGGGCCGTTCTTGCCGAGAATTTTCTCGCCACGGACGATACCGGCGCAGTTGACCAGACCGTTGACGCTGCCAAAGGCTTTGACGGTGGCCTGCACAGCGGCTTCGGCGGCGGCTTCGTTGCTGATGTCGGCGACGACACTCTGTGCGCCGAGACGCTGAGCCTGAGCGGCGACCGCTTCGGCATTCATGTCCACCAGCATCACTTTGGCGCCGGCATTTACCAGCAATTCAGCGGTGGCGGCACCGAGGCCGGAGGCGCCGCCAGTGACGATAAAAACCTTGTTCTCGATCTGCATGACTGTAGGTCCTGATTCAAGCTGAAACGTTATGCGCCGCGGCCTCTTGAGCCTTGGCGATTTCCTGGTTGCGCAAGATAAAGCGCTGCAATTTGCCACTCGGGGTCTTGGGCAATTCGCTGACAAATTCGATTTCACGCGGGTATGAGTGCGCGGCCAGACGCTTGCGCACGTGTTGGCGCAGTTCTTCGGCCAGTTCCGGCGCCGCACGGTATTGCGCACTCAGCACCACGAAGGCTTTGACCAGTTCGGTGCGCTCCGGGTCCGGCTTGCCGACGACGGCCGCTTCGACCACCGCCGGGTGTTCGATCAGCGCACTTTCCACGTCGAACGGGCCGACGCGATAGCCCGATGTGGTGATCACGTCATCGCTGCGGCCGACAAAGCTGATGCTGCCGTCCACGTTCCATTCCACGGTGTCGCCACTCAGGTAGTAATCGCCGACGAACGCCTTGGTCGGCGCGCCTTCGTAACCGCCGAACCAGCACATCGGCGATTGCGGGCGGTCGATGGCGAGGATGCCCGGTTGGCCGACGCCGAGTTCGTTGTATTGCTCGTCGAGCACAACGATGCGGTGGCCCGGCGAGGTGAAGCCGGCGGCACCGACGTGCACCGGATGCTCGAGGCCGTGGTGGTTGCACAGCACCATGCCCAGTTCGGTCTGGCCGTAATGGTCGTGGATGACCACGTCGAGGTTGTCGGCGAACCAGCGGATCACTTCCGGGTTCAACGGCTCGCCGGCGCTGCTGACGATGCGCAACTTGCCTTTGATCGACTTGGCGAACTGATCACCGCCGGCAATCAGCAGACGGTAAGCCGTCGGCGAACCGGTGAGGTTGGTGATGGCGTATTTGTTGATCACCCGGCAGGTGCTTTCAAGGGTGAACGGGCCATCGTAGAAAGTGATCGGGTGGCCCATCGACAACGGGCCGGTGACGCCGAAATAAATGCCGTAGGCCCAGCCCGGATCGGCGACGTTCCAGAACGAATCTTCCGGGCGCAGATCGACGGCGTCGCGGGTGTAGCTCTGGAACGCGACGATGGCTTTGAGTGGTACGGACAGCGCTTTCGACGGGCCGGTGGTGCCCGAGGTGAACATCAGCAGAAACGGGTCTTCGCCGGTCAGCAGCACCGGTTCGCAAACGTTAGAATAATTGGCCAGTTCGGCCCAGAAGCTGTAATCGCCACGGACGATGCCCTGGCCTTTGGCGCCGCCAACGGTGACGAGTGTCGGGCAGTCGGCGACTTCAGCAAGTTTCGGCCGATTGACCGCGTCAGTGACTACAACTTTGGCGCCGGAGCTGTTCAGGCGATGTTCGAGGGCTTTGGGGCCGAATGCGGTGAACAGCGGCTGATACACCGCGCCGATGCGCCAGGTGGCGAGCACGGTGATGAGCAATTCGATGTTGCGCGGCAGCAGCCCGGCGACCTTGTCGCCCTTTTGCACGCCTTGGGCGAGGAGGAAATTGGCGAAACGCGCAGCGTTGTCTTGTAGCTCGCTGAAGGTGTACGTCGCACTCGCGCCGTCGCGGCCCTCCCAGAACAGCGCGATGCGCCCCGGCAAGGCATGGCGGTCGCAGCATTCGACGCAGGCGTTGAGCGCCTCAAGCGTACCGCTGAGCGCGGCTTGCACAGTGTGCTGATAGTTGAACTGTTCGGTGGCAGACAAGTAATCGCGCATTGCCAGAATCCCTCTGTGTTTTTATTAGGCTGGGAAGCGTAAACAACAGAGGGATAGTCGCGCTGTGGGGCGGCGGCGGCAATGGTCAAAGCCATCAATGTGGCTGACTGGTTTGGCCAAGGTTTAGGTTTTGTGTTGCCTGGACTGACCTCTTCGCGAGCAAGCTCGCTCCCACAGGGGGAATGCATTCCAAAGGTGGGAGCGAGCTTGCTCGCGAAGAGGCCGGCTCAGACAACCTCGTTCAGGATCAACGTGCGGTAATGGCCGGGATTGGACCCCGACCACTTGCGAAACGCCTTGTAGAACGAACTCGCGTCAGCAAACCCCAGTCGCGCGGCAATCTCGACAAAACTGATCGAAGGCTCCGCCAGCCAGGTAATCGCCAACTCCTTGCGCACACTGTCCTTGAGCCCCTGATAGGTCTGCCCTTCCTCGGCCAGACGCCGGCGCAAGGTAGAAGCGGACATGCACAACTGCTGCGCCAACGCTTCGGTCTCCGGCCATTGCTCGGCGGGCAGATGCCGCAGATCCTGCTTGATCCGACTGGCGAGGCTCTCCGGGTCGCGGTACTTGACCAGAATGTTGGCCGGTGCGTGGGCCAGAAAGCGTTTCAACTCTTCGGTAGAACGCTTGATCGGCAGATCGAGGCAATCGGCAGAGAAAATCATCCGCGTACGCGGCCGCTCGAAACGCAGGTTTTCGGAAAACATCACCCGATAGTCATCGGTGAAGTCCGGCGCCGCGCAGCGCAGTTCGATGGCCAGAATCGGAATCCGCCGCCCGGCCAGCCAGCAGGCCACACCGTGGACGATCATCCAATAGGTGAAATAGGTGAAGGCGCGGCGTGGCTCGGGGTCATCTTCCAGCAGAACGATTTCCGCCAGACTTTGCTGATGCACCAGTTGCGCCGGCATGCGCTCGAGCATCAGTGACAGAAAACTCAAACCCGAACCCAGACCCGCTGCCAGTGTCGGTTGCGCCATCGCGCTACGGCAGAGGAATTCCAGGCTGCCGGACTTGAGCTTGCGCGGGTCCATGCCGAAAAACTCGTCATCGCCGCGCCGGGCCAGCAGGCGCCAGAGTTTGGCGTATTGCGAGGCAGGCACTCGGCCGTTGTCGGTTTGCAGCAACGCCGGATCAATCCCGACCTTGCTCAAGACCTCTTCCGTGGCCATGCCGGGGGCACAACTTTGCAGCAGCGCTTCGCGCACCAGTTGAACGGCGATGGTGTCTTTTTCCGACATGGAACGCGGTAAACCTTGTTGTTTTTGAGTGACCGGCATCTTACCCCAAACCCGACTCCGATCCCTTGTGGGAGCGAGCTTGCTCGCGAAAGCGTTGGTTCAGTCACAGAGACGTCGACCGGTCAGCCCCCTTCGCGAGCAAGCTCGCTCCCACAGGGTTCTGTGTCGGGGCAAAAATCCAGGTTGTTCAGCTTCTGTTCAGGTTCATGTCAATCATTGTCATGTGAGAATGGTTGTCATTATGTTACAACTTGTAACCTCTTCGAATGACTTATTGGACACCGAATGCTCGTTCCCTTTCTGATCATGCTGCGCGAAGGCATTGAAGCCGCGCTGATCGTTGGCATCATCGCCAGCTACCTGCAACAGACCGGCCGGGGCCAGTGGATGCCTGCCGTGTGGATCGGCGTGTTTCTCGCCGCTGCGCTCGCCCTGCTGGTCGGCGGTGGCCTGGAACTGGTCAGTGCCGAATTCCCGCAAAAGCAGCAGGAGTTGTTCGAAGGCATCGTCGGGCTGGTCGCCGTGGGCATTCTCAGCTCGATGGTGTTCTGGATGCGCAAGGTCGCCCGTTCGATCAAGCATTCGCTGCAAGCCTCGCTGGATTACGCGCTGACCTCTTCGAAGCATCAGGTCATTGCGCTGATCGCCATGGTCTTTTTCGCGGTCGCCCGTGAAGGTCTGGAAACGGTGTTCTTCCTGCTCGCCGTATTCCAGCAGAGCGAAGGCCCCGGCGCGCCGATCGGCGCCCTGCTCGGCCTGATACTGGCAATCATCGTCGGTTTCCTGATCTACAGCGGCAGCATGCGCCTGAACCTTTCGGCGTTTTTCAAATGGACCGGGTTGTTCATTCTGGTCGTGGCGGCGGGGATTCTCGCCAACTCGGTGCAGGCCCTGCATGAAGCCGGGTTGTGGAATCACCTGCAAACCGTGCTCTTCGACTTCAGCGCCACGCTGCCGATGGACGGCCCGCTGGGCTCGGTGCTGGCCGGCATGTTCGGTTATCAGGACACGCCGACCGTCAGCACCCTCGGCGCGTATCTGATTTATCTAGTGGTGGCGCTGGTGATGTTTTTCTACCCCGCCGCGCCGGCGACCCCCAAAGCCGCCAAATCGTCTTCAGTTTCCAGCCAATAAGGGCATTCATGTCAAAGCCTAATACTCCTCAGGCCTCCCCTCCCCGCGCCTTGCGTTGGGCCGTGGCCGGTTCAGTGGTGGTGATGTTCGCCGCCGGTGGTCTGTTTTATTACGCCTCGAAAATGGCTGCGGCCAAGCGTCAACACAACCACGATGAAGTGGTGGTGAACATTCATCCGGGCAGTTGCGAGCCGAATGCACTGACCGTACCGGCCGGTCGCGCCAGTTTCCGTATCGTCAACCGCTCCGAGCGCGCCGTGGAATGGGAAATCCTCGACGGCGTGCTGGTCGTCGAAGAACGCGAAAACATCGCTCCCGGTCTGAGCCAGGTGATCAACGCCAACCTGCAACCCGGCGATTACGCGATCACCTGCGGCCTGCTGAGCAACCCGCGCGGCACCCTGCACGTGACGCCGACGGCGGCCTCGGATGCTGCCGCCAAAGCCAAACCGTCGATGGTCGCCTTCGTCGGGCCGCTGTCGGAATTTCGCGTGTACCTGGCCAGCCAGAGCAGTGCCTTGATCAAAGCGGTAACCGCCCTCAACCAGGCGATTGAAAGCGGCGATCTGGCTCAGGCGCAAGCGCTGTATCTGCCAGCCCGCGCGGCCTATCAGCATCTGGCCCCGGCCGCCCAGCGTCTGGCCGAGCTGGACAACAACGTCAATGCCCGCGCCGATTACTTTGAGAAGCGTGAGCAGGATCCTGCCTTTGTCGGTTTCCATCGCCTCGAATACGGCCTGTTCCAGCAACGCAAACTCGATGAACTGGCGCCGGTTGCCCAGCGCCTGCTCGGCGACGTCACCACGCTCAAACAGCAATTGCTCGCCCAGACCCTGCCGCCGGAGCAACTGGTGAGCATTATCGTGCGCAACCTCAACACCTTGGCTGACGTTCGCGCTGCCAGTGGGGAAGAAGAACGCTACAGCCACAGCGACCTCAACGGTTTCGCCGCCAACGCGCAAACCGCGCGCAAAGTCGTCGATCTGCTGCGACCGATGCTGAGCAAGTCTGCCGCCGACCTGCTGCCGAAAATCGACAAGGCCTTGGCCGATTTCGACACCGAACTCAACCGTTACAAGATCAAGGACAGCTACGCCAGCTACGACTCCGTCAGCGGCGAACAACGCAAGCAGATCGCCGACAAGGCCCAGGCTCTCGCCGACGCACTGGATGGCATCGATCCCGCCCTCGGCCTCTCCGGCCTGTAAGCAGAAGACGAATTCCCGATGAAAGATTCAGAAAACCTCAACCTGCAACGTCGCCGTGTCCTGATGGGCATGGGCGCCGCCGGTGTCGCCCTCGCGGGTTCCGCCCTGAGCTGCCCGGCCATGGCCGCCGCACCGGCGCAAGTCACCGAAGCGCCGAGCAGCGACAAGACTGAAGACCGCCACGATTTCCACGGCGTGCACCAGACCGGTATCGTCACCCCGCGCCCAGCCTCGGGCATGCTGGTTTCGTTCGATGTCTTGGCCAGCGACCGCGAAGACCTGGAGCGACTGTTCCGCACCCTCAACGAGCGCATTGCGTTCCTGATGAAGGGCGGCCCGGTCGCGCAGATCGATCCGAAACTGCCGCCGCCGGATTCCGGGATCCTCGGCCCGAACGTCACGCCGGATAACCTGACCATCACCGTTTCCGTGGGCGAGTCGCTGTTCGACGAGCGCTTCGGTTTGGAGGACGCCAAACCCAAACGGTTGATCCGCATGGTCGGTTTCCCCAACGACGCGCTGGAAGCCGATTGCTGCCACGGCGACCTGAGTTTGCAGTTCTGCTCGAACACCACCGACACCAACATTCACGCCCTGCGCGACATCGTCAAAAACCTTCCGGACCTGTTGCTGGTGCGCTGGAAACAGGAAGGCAGCGTGCCGCCACAAGCCCCGGCGAAACCGGGTGTGCCGGCGCAATCGGCGCGCAACTTTCTTGGTTTTCGCGACGGCTCGGCCAACCCGAATTCCAACGACGCCAAAGCCATGGACAGCATCGTCTGGGTGCAACCGGGCAGCGACGAACCGGCCTGGGCCGCGCATGGCAGCTATCAAGCGGTGCGGATCATCCGCAACTTCGTCGAGCGTTGGGACCGTACGCCATTGCAGGAACAGGAAAGCATCCTCGGTCGGGTGAAAACCTCCGGCGCGCCTATTGGCGGCAGCCATGAAACCGAAGTGCCGGATTATCACAAGGACCCGGAAGGCAAGCTGACCAAACTCGACGCGCACATTCGTCTGGCCAACCCGCGCACCGCTGCGAGTCAGGCCAACCTGATCCTGCGCCGGCCGTTCAACTACTCCAACGGCGTCAACAAGAACGGCCAGCTCGACATGGGTCTGCTGTTCATCTGTTACCAGGCCGACCTGGAGAAAGGCTTCATCACCGTGCAGACCCGCCTTAACGGCGAGCCGCTTGAGGAATACCTCAAACCGGTCGGCGGCGGGTACTTCTTCACCTTGCCGGGTGTCACGGGCGACAAGGACTTCATCGGTCGCTCGCTGCTCAACGCCACACAACCGAAAACCGCTGCATAAAAACAACATCCCAACACTGGAGCCGCCCCCATGAAAAAGACGCCACTCGCGTTATTGCTGACCCTTGGTTTGCTCAACACCCCGCTGTCGGCGTTCGCCGCGACAGCACCGCTGGATCTGGTCGGGCCGGTTTCGGACTACAAGATCTACGTCACCGAGCAACTCGATGAGCTGGGCAGCCACACCCAGCAATTCACCGATGCGGTGAAAAAAGGCGACCTGGCCACCGCGCAAAAGCTCTACGCACCGACCCGCGTTTACTACGAGTCGATCGAGCCGATTGCCGAGTTGTTCAGTGACCTCGATGCGTCCATCGATTCGCGCGTCGACGACCACGAGAAAGGCGTGAAGGCTGAAGACTTCACCGGTTTCCACCGCATCGAATACACGCTGTTCTCGGAAAAAAGCACCGCCGACCTGAACGAGCTGGCAGACAAGCTCAACAGCGACGTCAAAGACCTGCAAACCCGCGTCGCCGGCCTGACCTTCCCGCCTGAGAAAGTCGTCGGTGGTGCTGCTGCGCTGCTGGAAGAAGTCGCCGCGACCAAGATCTCCGGTGAGGAAGATCGCTACAGCCACACCGATCTGTATGACTTCCAGGGCAACATCGACGGCGCGAAGAAAATCGTCGACCTGTTCCGTCCGCAGATCGAGAAGCAGGACAAGGCGTTCGTCGCGAAGGTCGACAAGAACTTTGCCACCGTCGACAAGATTCTGGCCAAGTACAAGACCAAGGACGGTGGTTTCGAAACGTATGACAAGGTGAAGGATAACGACCGTAAAGCGCTGGTCGGGCCGGTGAATACACTGGCGGAAGATTTGTCCACGTTGCGTGGCAAGCTGGGTCTGAATTGATTTTTTGTAGCGTCTAAGCGGGCCCCATCGCTGGCAAGCCAGCTCCCACAGTGTTCCCGGTCATTCACAAATAGTGTGTACACCATAGAACCTGTGGGAGCTGGCTTGCCAGCGATGGCATTTTCAGCAGCCTACAAAATCCGGTAGAGCAACCGCTCAATCCGCACCCGACTCACCCGCTTGAGAAACTTGGCCACCCCGGCCGGGTATTCCGGCAGCGTCTCCAATCCCTGGAAATTCTCGATCCGCGTGGTATGGCGGAAAATCTCTTCCAGTTCCTTCGCACGCGGCTCCAGCCACTCGCCTTTCGGGTCATCGATCAACAACGCATTTTCCAGATCCAGGCGGAACGCCCGTGGATTGAGGTTGTTGCCGGTCAGCAGGGTATAACGCTGATCGATCCACATGCCCTTGAGGTGATAGGTGTTGTCGCCGTCACGCCACAAGTGCAGGTTCAACTGACCGCTGTCGATGTTGCGCTGATGGCGCTTGGCAAAGCGACGCAAGCTGATCTCGTACAGGTATGGCAGCGCTGCGATCACCTTGAACGGCTCGCTCGGCGGAATGTAGAAGTCGTTGGCGGTCTTGTCGCCGACCACGATGTCGATCTTCACACCACGGGCCAGCGCACGATTGATCTCACGGATCACACCCAGCGGCAGGTTGAAGTACGGCGTGCAAATGGTCAGTTGCTTTTGCGCGCTGGCGATCAGTTCGAGGATCGCCCGGTTCAACGGGTTGTTCTTGCCCACGCCCAACAATGGGCTGACCGACAGACCTGCATGCGCGGTGCTGCCGGCGGTGCTGCCGGCGCTGGTGTCGTACGTCGCGTATTTCAGGCGGCTGCGCAGGTCGCCGATGTCGTTGCGCAAGCTGCGCGTGGTCGGCAGGTTGGGCAGATCGAGGCGATGCACCGCTTTCGATTCGATCAGGCCGTGCTTGACCAGATGATGCATCGAGTCGGCCAGTTCAGCGCTTTGCAGGACGTGATAGCGGTCGAAGCGGTACTTGTCGAACTTGTGCAGATAAACGTTGTTCAGGCTCGCGCCGCTGTAGACCACGCAATCGTCAATCACGAAGCCCTTCAGATGCAGGACGCCGAACAACTCCCGAGTCTGCACCGGCACGCCGTAGACCGGCACTTCGCTCTGGTGCGTGCGGGTCATTTCCTGGTACCACGCCGAGTTGCCCGGCTGCTTGCCGGCACCGATCAGACCGCGCTGGGCGCGCAGCCAATCGACGACCACGGCAATTTCAAGCTCGGGACGTTTGAGCTTGGCGGCGTGCAAGGCATCGAGGATTTCCTGACCGGCTTCGTCTTGCTGCAGGTACAGCGCAACGATGTAGATGCGCTGCGTCGCCGTGGCGATTTTCTCGAGCAGGCAACGACGGAACTCGGCGGCGCCGGACAGAATGGTCACGGCCTCGGCGGTCAGCGGAAAGCTGCGCAGTTTGGGCAGCAAGGAACGTTTGAAAAGCAACGGCATAGGGCTCGCAATGGGTCGAATCCGAAGAACCCGAGAGCTTACACCATCACATCCTTCGGGTCTTGTTAGTGTCTGTAATAGCCCCTTCGCGAGCAAGCTCGCTCCCACAGTGGAATGCATTTCAAATGTGGGAGCGAGCTTGCTCGCGAAAGCGATTTCACCGCCAACAAAAATGCCTGCTTGACCAAGGAGAACAATCGTTCTACTGTTTGCCACATGAACGAAATCACTAGCAATGACACACGCGACATCATCCTGGATGTCACCGAAAAGTTGATCTATAAAAGTGGCATCGCTGCCACCAGCATGGACCTTCTGGTGAAAACCGCCGGTGTCTCCAGAAAAAGTATCTACCGTTACTTTGCCGACAAGGACGCCTTGACCGTCGCTGCGCTGCGACGCCGCGACATTCGCTGGATGCACTGGTACCGAAGCGCTGTCGATCAGGCCGAAACCCCGGCCGATCGCCTGCTCAACCTGTTCACGGTGCTCAAGAGCTGGTTCGCCTCGGAAAGCTTCCGTGGCTGCGCCTTCATCAACACCAGCGGCGAAACCGGCGACCCACAGGATCTGGTGCGCCTGATCGCCAAAGAACACAAACAGAAGCTGCTCGACTACGTGTGCGAGCTGTGTACCGAACATGGTGCCGAGGATCCACAACTGCTGGCCAAACAGCTGCTGATCCT
The DNA here is from genome assembly GCF_049300855.1 of Pseudomonas sp. Lineage (GTDB taxonomy): Bacteria > Pseudomonadota > Gammaproteobacteria > Pseudomonadales > Pseudomonadaceae > Aquipseudomonas. The sequence goes on from NZ_JBAQKH010000029.1 coordinate 580,425, forward strand.
GATTGATGGTGCCATTACCGTAGCGCTTGTGATGGGTGATCACAGTGCCGCCGATAATGCGCAATGCATGGCGCGAAAGTTATTGGACCTGTAACGCCTTAATAAGCCGGACTTGTTGTTCAATTATCAATTAGATCGGGAGACTGAACATGTCTACTGCAGCCCAGGTACGTCCGCCATTGCCGCCCTTCAACCGTGAATCGGCGATCGAGAAAGTTCGACTGGCCGAGGATGGCTGGAACTCCCGCGACCCGGAACGGGTATCGCTGGCCTATACCCTCGACACCAAGTGGCGCAACCGCGCCGAGTTCGCCAACAACCGTGAAGAGGCGAAGGCCTTCCTGACCCGTAAATGGGCGAAAGAGCTGGATTATCGCTTGATCAAGGAACTCTGGGCTTACTCGGACACCCGCATTGCCGTGCGTTACGCCTATGAATGGCACGACGACTCGGGCAACTGGTTCCGCTCCTACGGTAACGAAAACTGGGAGTTCGATGAGCAGGGCCTGATGTTCCAGCGCTACGCCTGCATCAACGACATGCCGATCAAGGAAAGCGAGCGCAAGTTCCACTGGCCACTGGGCCGCCGCCCGGATGATCATCCGAGCCTGTCCGACCTCGGTCTCTAAGACCCCGTAGATCTAATGTGGGAGCGAGCTTGCTCGCGAAAGCGGTGTATCAGTAATCACAATATTTACTGAAAGGACGCCTTCGCGAGCAAGCTCGCTCCCACAGGTTTTGCATAGTATTCAAGCGACGGCGGCAGTCTTTTCAGCCTCCAGCTCGCGCACCAGCGGTAACACCCGTCGCCCGAAATACTCGACCTCTTCCTGAAAGTGCAGAAACCCCGCCAGCACCAGATCCACCCCCACCGCCTTCAGCGCCACAATCCGCTCGGCAATCTGCAACGGCGTGCCAATCAAATTGGTCTTGAAACCATCGTTGTGAGTGGTAGAGCAGCAAGCGTGCCAGGGTTGGAATGCCTGGTTTTGTTGGGCTTTGAGGTGGAGTTGATGTTTTGTGGAGGAGGATTTGTTGGCGGGTTGTCGGGTGGGCAACAGTTGGTTTATTTGTTGGCTCGACTGGACTCATCGCTGGCAAGCCAGCTCCCACAAGGATCAGGGTGAACAATGATCTTGGGTACAATGCAAAAACCTGTGGGAGCTGGCTTGCCAGCGATGGCGTCCGATGGCTCGCCGCAACACTTGGAAATGAGTAACATGACCGCCCTCCCCGCAGCCAAATCTGCGCCCTGCCGAATAAGCCGATTCCATGCCTTTCGAACTCAGCGTTGACCTCACCACCCTGGCCATCCTGGCCTTCGTCGCTTTCATAGCCGGTTTCATCGATGCCATCGCCGGCGGTGGCGGTCTGTTGACCACGCCGGCCCTGCTGACGGCCGGCCTGCCGCCGCATCTGGTGCTCGGCACGAATAAACTGAGTTCGACGTTTGGCTCGGCTACCGCCAGTTTCACCTTCTACCGCCGCAAGTTGTTCCATCCACGGCAATGGGTTCACGCGATTGTTGGCACTCTGGTCGGCGCACTGACCGGCGCCATCGTCGCCCATTACCTGCCGGCCGAATGGCTGAACAAGATGCTCCCGGTGATCGTCTTCGCTTGCGGCCTGTACCTGTTGTTCGGCGGTACGCCAAAAGCGCCGTTGGACAGCGATGCGCCGATCAAAAAGAAATGGCAGTCGACTCAGGGCTTCAGCCTCGGTTTCTACGACGGCGTGGCCGGCCCTGGCACTGGCGCGTTCTGGACGGTGAGCAGCCTGCTGCTCTACCCGATCGACCTGGTCAAGGCCAGCGGCGTGGCGCGCAGCATGAACTTCGTCAGCAACATTGCGGCGCTGTCGGTGTTCGTGTTTTCCGGGCAGGTGGACTGGATCATCGGCCTGAGCATGGGCCTGTCGGTGATGGTTGGCGCGTTCTTTGGCGCGCGCACCGCGATCAGCGGTGGCGCCAAGTTCATTCGCCCGGTGTTCATCACCGTGGTGCTCGGTTTGACCGTGCGCCTAGCCTGGCAGCACTGGTTCAGCGTGGCCTAAGCGCCGCGCCACATAGACGTCGATCAGATAACGCGCAATCGACTTTGACGCCGGCAACGGCGGCAGGTCGTGCACGTTGAACCACTGGGCGTCTTCGATCTCGTCTTCCTGACAGACAATCTCGCCACCGGCATATTCGGCATGGAAGCCGAGCATCATCGAATGCGGGAACGGCCAGCACTGGCTGCCCAGGTACTGAATGTTCTTCACCTCGATCTGCACTTCTTCGCGCACTTCACGAATCAGGCAATCCTCGGCCGACTCGCCAGGTTCGGCAAACCCCGCCAACGTGCTGTAAACCCCGGTGACGAAACGCGGTGAACGTGCCAGCAGAATCTCGTCACCACGGGTGATCAGCACGATCATGCTCGGCGAAATGCGCGGATAACTGCGCAGCTCACACGGCTGGCAATACATCGCCCGCTCGCGCGGCACCTGCGTCATGGCTTGCCCGCAATTACCGCAGAAGCGATGCTCGCGCGCCCACGTACCAATCTGCGCGGCGTAACCGAGCACTTTGTAGATCGTATGCTCGCCATCGAGCATGAACGCCCGCAGACCTTTCCAGTTGCAACCCGGCACTTCGCTGGCGCTGCGCAGTTCCAGCAAGTACACCGGCTCGTCATCGAGATGGCCGATGCCGTGCTCGGCGAGGACTGACAAGTCCTGACGCTTGAGCCATTCGCGCGGAAACAGCGCGCCGTTGTCATCGAACAGAAAACCGTCCGGGCTGCGCGCCACGGCCCAGCCGCCAGGTTGATCGGTGTCGAGTACTGCAGTGGTCCAGCGAGCTGTCATGGTTTCTCAGTCCAGAAATTCGGGTTTCTGTTTGCTCATGTGGGCGGCCATGGCCACGCGCAAGTCGGTGGATTGCAACATGGCAGCGTTCCAGGTGGCAACGTATTCGAGACCGTCGTCGATGCGGTGGTCACGCATGTAGCTGATCATTTCCTTGGTGCCGGTGACCGCAATCGGCGACTTCGAAGCGATTTCGCGGGCGATGTCGATCACGCCTTCGAGCAGCGCGTCTTTGTCGCTGTAGACGCGATTGACCAGGCCAATGCTGCGCGCCTCGTCAGCGCCGAAGGTACGACCGGTGTAAGCCAGTTCACGCAGCATGCCGTCACCGATGATCCGTGGCAACCGTTGCAATGTGCCAACATCGGCGGCCATGCCGATGTCGATTTCCTTGATCGAGAATTGCGCGTCTTCAGCGGCGTAGCGCATGTCGCAAGCGGCGATCAGGTCGATGGCCCCCCCCAGGCAATAACCCTGAATGGCGGCGAGCACCGGTTTGCGGCAGTTGTCGACGGCATTGAACGAGGCTTGCAGGGTGAGGATCTTGCGGCGCAACAGGCGCGCGTTGCGGCCAACGTCTTTGCCCAGTTCATTGGCGACGCCGGCGAGCATCATCAGATCGATGCCGGAGGAAAAATGTTTACCGTTGCCGCTGAGCACCACCACGCGCACTTCGTCGGTGTCGTCGATCCACTGGAAGATCTCGACGATCTCGCTCCAGAACGCCGCGTTCATCGAGTTGATCTTCTCCGGGCGATTGATCTGCACATGGGCGATGTTGTCGGCCAGTTCGACGCTGAAGGCGGAGTATTGAGTCATGGCAGTGATCCTTTACCGGGCTGAAAATGAGGCCCGAACTATAACAAGGCATCACGGCGGCGGTTCGGCCAAATGCGGGACTGTCCTGAGTTTTACTTCGCCTGTGCCGACCTCTTCGCGAGCAAGTCGAATCGTCGCACCGTCGCTCCCACAGGGGAATGCATTTCGAAATGTGGGAGCGAGCTTGCTCGCGAAGGCGTCCGATCAATCACTACAAATCATCTGGCCAAGCGCCGCAGCCCAAACAACATCCCCCCCGCCCCCAACAACATCACCCCCAGAAACACCGGGTACGAAACCCACCACGGCGTCCCTGCCGTCATCATGCTGAACTCCGACATGCCGCCAATACTCGCAATCAGGTTCAACGGCAGAAACACCACGTTGATCAATGTCAGCTTGCGCAGCAGGTTGTTCATGCTGTTGTTCATCAGGTTGCCGCGCGCATCGATCAGTCCGGAAAACACCGTCGAGTAGATTTCCGCCTGCTTGTAGCACTGGTTGTTTTCGATGATCAGGTCGTCGATCAGGCCGAGCGCTTCGCTGCCGAAGTGCTGTTTTTCCGCGTGATTGCGCAGCCGCGTCAGGACCGCGCCATTGCTGTGCAGAGCATTGATGTAATAGATCAGGCTTTCACTGAGGTTGAACATCTGAATCAGATGCTGGTTTTGCATCGAGGCGTTGAATTTCTGCTGCAACTCGCGGGCGACCAGTTTGATCACCTTCAAATGCCCGAGGTAGTGATGGATGTTGTTGAACAACAGGTCGAGCAGCACATCCAGTGGCGTGTTTAACGCCTGACGAGTGCCGAGGCCGTGCAACGGCGTGTCATCGGTGGCGATCACCAGCAGTTGCCCTGGCGAAAACAGCAAGCCACACGACGACACTTCAAACGCCAGGCTGCCACCACCGGAATAATTTTCCGGGCGCTTCCAGATCAGGAACAAGTGATCGGGATGAAACTCGATCCGCGAGACCTCGTCAGGGTCCAGCGCCGAGGCCAGCGCGTGCTCATCGACCTTGAAATGGCTGTGCAGCAAGTCACGCTCGCCGGCGTCGGGATCGCTGAACAGCATCACCTCGACGTCCAGTCGCTCAACCCGCTGCAAGGCGCCGTGACCCAATGCGAAACGGCTGATCATCGGCCTGTCACCACGCCTGACCGCGACGTTTGAGCTCCAGGCGCCGCACGAACTCTTCCAGCACCAGTGAATACAAGTCGTCCTGCAAATAGGCGTCTTCGATGCCGGCGTCGAGGTTGGGGTTGTCGTTGACTTCGATCACCACGACTTTGTCGCCGGCCTGTTTCAAATCGACACCATAGAGGCCGTCGCCAATCAGGTTGGCGGTCTTCACCGCCAACTCGACCACAGCGCGGGGCGCCTCGTGGATCGCCAGCGTGCGGCATTCGCCGTTGACGTCCTGGCCCTTGGCTTTGTGGTTGTAAATCTGCCAATGGCCCTTGGACATGAAGTACTGACAGGCGAAGATCGGTTTGCGATTGAGCACACCGATGCGCCAGTCGTATTCGGTGTAGAAAAACTCCTGCGCCAGCAACAACACCGAGTGCTCAAACAGCTCGGCAGTGGCTTCAAGCAGCGCCTGCTGGCTTTCGACCTTGATCACCCCGCGCGAGAAGCAGCCATCAGGTATCTTCAGCACCAACGGAAAACCGAGGCGCTCGCCGACCCGTTCGAAGTCTTCGGGTCGCTCCTTGTAGAGAATTTCGGTGGCGGGCATGCCCAGTTGATGGCTGTTGAGCAGATCGGTCAGATAGACCTTGTTGGTGCAGCGCAGAATCGACGTCGGGTCATCCATCACCACCAGCCCTTCACTTTCGGCCTTCTTGGCGAAGCGATAGGTGTGATTGTCGACGCTGGTGGTTTCGCGGATCAGCAAACCGTCGTACTCGGCCAGCCGCGCATAATCCTTGCGCTCGATCAGCTCGACATCGATGCCCATGGTTTTGCCGACCCGGACGAAATTCGCCAGGGCTTTAGCGTTGGACGGCGGCAACGCTTCCTGCGGATCATGCAGGATCGCCAGGTCATAACGCGCAACTTGTGGCGAGCGCGGCGCCCGCCAGATTTTACGGCTGAAGCCATCCAGCGCATTGGCGAACTGATCTTCCTGGTCATCGCGCAACTTGTGCAAAGTGCCAGACTTCACCCCTTCGATGTGCCAACCGTTAGTTCGGCGAAATTCAACTAACAGAATCGGACAGGGGAATAACTCAAACAACTGCCGGGCCAGATCCTGTAACGGTTCAATATGTGTTCGACCGAAGTACAGGGTCAGGGTAAAACCTTCGGTGTCGCTGTAAAGATGATGGCTGAGCGCCTTTTCGAGGGTTTTATCCAGATCGTCGAGGGCCAGCCCGTAGAGTGATTTTCGCGTCAGTTCGCTGATCGTTCGCACCGATGGAATCACCTTGTGCCCACGGGCTTCCGCCAGCAACGAGCAGTAGTAACCGTGGCCCAGGTACTTGTAACTGCGGCACAGGTTGATCACCTGCACGCGCTTGCCCGGCTCGGTTTCACGGGTTTGCTCAAGGTATTCCTGCGCACTGATGATGCCCTCGCTGGGAAAATACGAGGCCCAGTCTTCCTTGCGTTCGACAATGATCAGCACTTGACTGGAAGTTCTCGCCGCTGAATTTAAATAAGTTGCCGCCGGCAAACTTTGCTCGGATACTTCGCGCCAATGACCCTGTACCGCTGACATAGAGATTGATCCGTTGGAGAACAAGACCTTTTCTATTAAGCACGAAGTTTTTCGAAAGTCTCGTTTCGTTACGCAACTTTTACGGTGGTCATATGAGTGCTGTTTTTCGCCCGGCGACAGTTGAAGATTTGCCAGCGCTACTGGCATTGGAAATGCAATGTTTCACCACTGACCGGCTCACCAGTCGCAGCTTCCAGTGGATGATTACCCGCGCGCACGGGCAGTTGCTGGTGGCAGAGCGCGAGGGCCATTTGCTCGGTTACGCCTTGGTGTTGTTTCACCGTGGCACCTCGCTGGCACGCCTGTATTCCATCGCGATTGCCGCTGATGCGCGGGGCGAAGGCCTCGGCAAGCAATTGCTGCAGCGGATCGAGACGATTGCCCTGCAACACGATTGCGCCTACCTGCGCCTCGAGGTGCGCACCGACAACCCTGCGGCGATTGCCCTGTATGAACGCAACGGGTATCGGCGCTTTGCCTTGATTCACGATTACTACGAAGACCATGCCGATGCGCTGCGCCTGGAGAAACGCATTCTTCAGCACCGCGACTCACGCAGCATCAAAGTGCCCTACTACCGACAAACCACCGATTTCACCTGCGGCCCGGCCTGCCTGTTGATGGCCATGGGTGCGTTGCAGGTGCAGCGGTTACTGGAGCGTCGCGAAGAGTTGCAGATCTGGCGCGAAGCAACCACGGTGTTCATGACCGCCGGCCATGGTGGCTGCAGCCCGCAGGGTTTGGCGCTGGCCGCATGGCGCAGAGGTTTTCGCGTGAGGTTGCAGTTGAGCCTGGCCGGCCCGTTGTTTCTCGACGGGGTGCGCGATGCGCATAAAAAAGACGTCATGCGCCTGGTTCATGAGGAGTTCATGACGCAATTGGCCGAGACCGACGTCGAGCAGTTGCTTGGCACATCGCTCGACCTGCCGCGCTTGCTCGATGCGGGCGGGCAACCGCTGGTGCTGATCAGCAGCTATCGGCTGACCCGATCGAAATCACCGCACTGGGTGGTGGTGACCGATTGCGACGAGGACTTCGTTTATCTGCATGACCCGGATGTCGATCACAGCCAGCATCGACAGCCGATGGACTGCCAGCATGTGCCGGTCAGTCATGGCGAGTTCGACAAGATGTGCCGGTTCGGCCGGGGCAAATTGCGTGCGGCAGTGGTGTTGTTTGCCCGCAATAGTTGATTGTCTGTGGCGAGGGAGCAGACTCCCTCGCCACTGGACGATCATTTCAGGCCGAGTTTATAGAGCGAACCATTGGACTCATCCGTCAGCACATACAGATAGCCATCCGGTCCCTGTCGCACATCGCGGATGCGTTGCTTGAGTTCACCGAGCAAGCGCTCCTCGTGTACCACCTTGTCGCCATCGAACTGCAGGCGAATCAGCTCCTGAGTCACCAGCGCGCCAATAAACGCGTTGTGTTGCCACGGTTTGAAGCGATCAGCATCGTAGAACGCCATCCCGCTCACCCCCGGGGATTTCTCCCAGACATGGTGCGGCGCAACGGTGCCTTCTACGGTTTTACCCTGCGCCTCAGGGATAGGTTGCATCGAGTAATTGATGCCGTGAGTCGCCAGCGGCCAGCCGTAGTTTTTTCCGCGTTCAATGATGTTGACTTCATCTCCCCCTCGCGGACCGTGCTCGTTCTCCCAGAGAGTGCCGTTCCACGGGTTGAGCGCGGCGCCCTGCGGGTTGCGATGGCCGTAAGACCAGATCTCCGGGCGCACACCGGACTGACCGACGAAGGGATTGTCGTCCGGTACTTTGCCGTCCGGATAGATGCGCACGACTTTGCCCTGCAGTTTGTCGAGGTCCTGCGCGGTCGGCCGGTCGTTGTTCTCACCCAGGGTGATGAACAGATAACCGTCACGATCAAACACCAGCCGCGAGCCGAAGTGGTTGCCGACCGAAAGCTTGGGCTCCTGACGGAAGATCACTTTGAAATCCTTGAGGGTCTTCAGGTCATCCGACAATCGGCCGCGACCTACCGCCGTGCCGGCCTTGTCGCCTTCACCACCGCCCCTGGCGTAGGACAGATACACCAGACGATCCTGTTTGAAATCCGGCGATAGCGCGACATCGAGCAAACCACCCTGCCCTTTGGCCCAGACGTCTGGCACGCCGCTGATGGGCGCGGAGATTTTGCCGTCGACACCGACCGTGCGCAGGTTGCCCGGCCGTTCGGTCACCAGCATGCCCTGGCGATCCGGCAAGAATGCCAGGGCCCACGGGTGTTCGAGCCCTTGGGCAATGGTGGTGACTTCAAGGGTGCCCTGCTCGCTTTGCAGCTCCTTGGGGGTTGCGGCAAATGCCGGCGCGCTGATCAGCGCGCCGACGCACAGGCTGGCTAAAAGGGTTTTACGCAACATTCACGATTCCTTTTGTTCGTTTGAAGGTCCGGCAGAACGTCAGTCCTGCCGCTCAACGATTGCTGTCTCCGCTGCGCGAAGGTGGGTTGGGAATGAACGTGGGGGGTGTGCTTGGCACCGAACGGATCGGCTGGCCGTTGCCAATGCCACGGTTCTCGACCGTTGGCTGACGCGGTGTCGGTACCGTGTTCGGCCCGCGAATGGGGGGAGTGCTGGGCTGAGTCCCCTGCATGCTGTTGGGGTTGGCCCGGCGGATTGGACTGTTGTAAGGGTTATTGCTGTTGCCGGTCGGGCTTTGCGCCAACAAGACGTCGGCATGAACCAGACCGCCACTGAGGGTCAGGACGACGATGCCAAGCAGTATTCGATTCATGACGCTGCCTCTCGATGGGCATGGGATAGAGCCTTCGAGTCCACGCTACGCCGTGGGTTCGGATTTGTTAACCCGTCCGCGTTAAACAACATGTAACACGGCTTGACCAAGTCATCTGAAACCACCGCAATCACTGGAAACTTTCGCCTCAGCGCACAGGTCACCTGATCATCACTCGGAGAACACACCATGGCTCGGGCAATCTGGAAAGGCGCGATCAGTTTCGGACTGGTTCACATCCCCGTCGCGCTGGTCTCGGCGACCTCCTCGCAAGGCGTGGATTTCGATTGGCTCGACAGCCGCAGCATGGATCCCGTCGGTTATAAACGGGTGAACAAGGTCACTGGCAAGGAGGTCACCAAGGAGAATATCGTCAAAGGCGTGGCCTATGAAAAGGGCCGCTATGTGGTGCTCAGCGAAGAGGAAATCCGCTCGGCGCACCCGGTGTCGACGCAGACCATCGACATCTTTTCCTTTGTCGATGCCGAACAGATTCCGCTGCAGAACATCGACACGCCCTACTATCTGGCACCGGACAAGCGCGGTGGCAAGGTCTACGCGCTACTGCGCGAAACCCTGAGCAAAACCAACAAGGTCGCCCTCGCCCGCGTGGTCCTGCATACGCGCCAATACCTGGCGGCGTTGATGCCGCTGGAGTCGGCGCTGGTGCTGGTGAAACTGCGCTGGCCACAGGAGGTGCGTGGTCTCGACGAGCTGGAGCTGGGCAGCGAAGTGACCAAGCCACAGTTGGCCAAAGGTGAACTGGACATGGCCAAACGGCTGGTGCAAGACATGAGCGCGGACTGGAAACCCGAAGACTACAAGGACGAGTTCGAAGACAAAATCATGGCGCTGGTCGAGAAGAAAGCCCATGAAGGCAAGATCGAGGATGTCGAGACGGTGGGCGGCGCAGAAGAGCGCAAAACCGCTGATGTTATCGATTTGACCGAACTGCTCAAACGCAGCCTGGGTGGCAAAGCGCCGGCGAAGCCAAAGGCGAAGGCCGCCAGCAAAGCTGCGCCAGCCAAGAGGACAAAAAAGGCCTCCGGTGAATGACAATCCAAGGATCGTCAGGTAACTGACAGGTTGTATTTGAGAGAGTCTTCGCTAGCAGGCTGGCTCGCACAGGGTCCCGAGTCGAATGCAAAATTCGCATTCCCCCAATTCCACTGTGGGACCGAGCTTGCTCGCGAAGGCGTAAGTTAATTGACTACATTGATCAGATCAGAATGAACACCGCCAGCAGACCACCAAAGATCGCCCACTTTTCCATGTAGTAGCGTTTGCGATTGCGTTTTTTCAGCTCTTTACCGCGCAGGCGAATCTTGTAGATCCGGGTGAACAAGCGGTTGATGCCACCGGTGCGGTCACCGGCATCGTTCGGCGCGCCTGCCGCCGACATCACGGTGCGGCTGAACCAGCTGTTGAACGCCGCGGCCCAGCGATACTTCATCGGCCGCTCGATGTCACAGAACAGAATGATGCGATTTTTGTCCGTGGTGTTTTCGGCGTAGTGAATGAAGGTCTCGTCGAACATCACCGCTTCACCGTCGCGCCAGTGATAGTTCTCACCGTCGACATTGATGTAGCAGCCGGCATCGTTCGGCGTGTCCAGGCCCAGGTGATAGCGGTAAGAACCGGCGTACGGGTCGCGGTGGCGCACCAGTTTCGAACCGGGCGGCAGCTCGGCGAACATCGCCGCCTTGATCGAACCGATACTTTGCACCAGCTCAGTGGTGCGCGGGCACAGTTTCATCGCCGATGGATGGCTCTCGCCGTACCACTTCAGGTAGAAACGCTTCCAGCCGCTTTTGAAGAACGAGTTGAAACCGACGTCATCGTATTGATTGGAGCGCTTGATCTCACCGGCACGCAGCAGGTTCTGCCCTTCTTCGCGGATTTCTTCCCAGTGCGCCTGCAACGGGCTCAAGTCGGGAAACTCGGCCGGGTCGAGGTAAGGCTTGTTGGGCTTTTTCGAGAATAGGTACAAGAAGCAGTTGATCGGAGCGAGGAACGTCGAGTGATCGCTCAGTTGCCGACCCAGCTTGTGGCGCACACGACCACGAAGATGAACGTATGCAATGGAAATGACATAGATAGCAGCAATAATGAGTTTCACGGAAATCGTCACACGTCAAAAGTGAACAAACTGCGCGCCAGGCAGCTCGAGGCCAGCGTCTTATGCAGTGGTCTGGAAACAAATGGCACATCCTTGAGCCCACGCCGTTGAAAGGCGCTGGGTGAATAGATGGCATTTTAGCCATACTTTGTAACCGATAGTTATCCCTCAACTGTGAAAAACTGTCCCGCGATTGCGCCAATCGGCGATCTTGGCGTCATCGCCCTATCGTTTAAAGAGCCAGACCAGTACAATCGCCGCCAAACTTTACGCGCCCCCCTTGGTTGATGACGGGAACCTCCCCGCTTCAGCGCACTTTGACTCGGGCCAAGCGCTCCAGCCGCACCCTCGCTACTCGAATGCTTCGCAGGAAAAACCTTTGATTTCTACAGCTAACATCACGATGCAGTTCGGCGCCAAGCCGCTCTTCGAAAACGTTTCGGTCAAATTCGGCGCGGGCAACCGCTATGGCCTGATCGGCGCCAACGGTTGCGGCAAGTCGACCTTCATGAAAATCCTCGGCGGCGACCTCGATCCGACCGGCGGCCAGGTCATGCTCGAGCCGAACGTGCGTCTGGGTAAATTGCGCCAGGATCAGTTCGCTTACGAAGAATTCACCGTGATCGATACCGTGATCATGGGTCACGAAGAACTGTGGAAGGTCAAGGCCGAGCGCGACCGCATCTACTCGCTGCCGGAAATGAGCGAAGAAGACGGCATGGCCGTGGCCGAGCTGGAAACCGAATTCGCCGAAATGGACGGTTACACCGCCGAATCCCGCGCCGGTGAGCTGTTGCTGGGCCTGGGTATCGGCATCGAGCAGCATTTCGGCCCGATGAGCGAAGTCTCGCCAGGCTGGAAACTGCGCGTATTGCTGGCGCAGGCACTGTTTTCCGATCCGGAAGTGCTGTTGCTCGACGAACCGACCAACCACCTGGACATCAACACCATTCGCTGGCTGGAAAACATCCTGACCCAGCGTAGCAGCCTGATGATCATCATCTCTCACGACCGTCACTTCCTGAACAGCGTGTGCACGCACATGGCTGACCTGGATTACGGCGAGCTGCGCCTGTTCCCGGGCAACTACGATGAGTACATGACCGTGGCGACCCAGTCCCGCGAGCAACTGCTGTCGGACAACGCCAAGAAGAAAGCACAGATTTCCGAGCTGCAATCGTTCGTCAGCCGCTTCTCGGCCAACGCCTCGAAAGCCAAGCAGGCCACTTCCCGCGCCAAGGCGATCGACAAGATCCAGCTGGCCGAGGTCAAGCCTTCGAGCCGTGTGAGCCCGTTCATCCGTTTCGATCAGAACAAGAAGCTGCACCGCCAGGCCGTCATGGTCGAGAAGATGGCCAAGGGTTTCGACGGCAAGCCGCTGTTCAAGGACTTCAGCTTCCAGGTTGAAGCCGGCGAGCGCGTAGCGATCATCGGCCCGAACGGTATCGGCAAGACCACCCTGCTGCGCACCCTGGTCAACGAACTGACCCCGGATGCCGGTAGCATCAAATGGACCGACGCCGCCGAGCTGGGCTACTACGCCCAGGATCACGCTCACGATTTCGAAGACGACGTCACCCTGTTCGACTGGATGGGTCAATGGACTCAAGGCGAACAGATGATTCGCGGCACTTTGGGCCGCATGCTGTTCTCCAACGACGAGATCCTCAAGTCGGTCAAAGTGATTTCCGGTGGTGAGCAAGGTCGCATGCTGTTCGGCAAGCTGATCCTGCAAAAGCCGAACGTGCTGATCATGGACGAACCGACCAACCACTTGGACATGGAATCGATCGAGGCGCTGAACCTGGCGCTGGAAAACTACCCGGGCACGCTGATCTTCGTCAGCCACGACCGTGAGTTCGTATCGTCCCTGGCCACGCGCATCATCGAGCTGAGCCCGGATGGCGTGACCGACTTCAGCGGCACCTACGATGACTACCTGCGTAGTCAGGGTGTTGTGTTCTAAATAGCAGCTGAAAACTGAAAAGCCCTGTCCATGTGACGGGGCTTTTTGCATTTCAGGGTGAGGGATTTGCTGGTGCGGCGACCTTCGCGAGCAAGCTCGCTCCCACATTTGAAATACATTCCCCTGTGGGAGCGAGCTTGCTCGCGAAGACGCCAGTAGCTGCGACATCAATCTTTTGGGAAAGTAGTTAGCCTGCTTTCTTTTATCGCAAGCCCACGCCATGATGCGAACTCTCCCACCGCCGCCCGCGAACGAGCCCTCATGTCTGCGCAGCAACAGCCCCCGCAAAGCTCCATGGCGATCACCCTGCAGATCGTCTCCATCGTGTTCTACACCTTTATTGCTTTCCTCTGCATCGGTCTGCCGATCGCGGTGTTGCCCGGTTATGTGCACGAGCAGCTGGGTTTCAGCGCGGTCGTTGCCGGGCTGGTGATTGGCTCGCAGTATCTGGCCACCCTGCTCAGCCGGCCAATGGCCGGGCGCATGTCGGATACGGTCGGGACCAAACGGGCGATCATTTATGGCTTGTGGGGAATTGTCCTCAGCGGTGTGCTGACACTGCTCTCCACGCTACTGCAGGACTTTGCGCTGGCAAGCCTGGTCATTCTGATCATCGGGCGCTTGCTGCTCGGCGTCGCACAAGGGCTGATCGGCGTCGGCACGATCAGTTGGTGCATGGGCCAGGTCGGGGTCGAACACACGGCGAAATCCATCGGCTGGAACGGCATCGCGTCCTATGGTGCGATTGCCATCGGTGCGCCCTTGGGTGTGGTGATGGTCGCCGATTACGGCTTCACCAGCCTCGGCATTGCCCTCGCGGTACTGGCGGCCGGCGCACTGCTGTTGATCCGCAACAAACCTTCGGTGCCGGTGATCCGGGGCGAGCGGCTACCGTTCTGGGCCGTGTTCGGGCGGATCGCGCCGTATGGCGCCAGTCTGACCCTGGCCTCGATCGGTTACGGCACGCTGACTACCTTCATCACCCTTTATTACCTCAATCGCGGCTGGACCGGTGCGGCGTACTGCCTGACCGTGTTTGGCGTGTGTTTCATCCTGTCGCGACTGCTGTTCATTTCGGCGATCAGTCGGTTTGGTGGTTTCAGGTCTGCGATCGCCTGCATGAGCATCGAAACGCTGGGACTGGTGCTGTTGTGGCTGGCGCCGTCCACCGCGTTCGCTTTGATCGGTGCGGGGCTGGCGGGGTTTGGCCTGTCGCTGGTGTACCCGGCACTGGGCGTCGAGGCGATCAAGCAGGTGCCGAGTTCGAGTCGCGGTTCGGGCCTGGGCGCGTACGCGGTGTTCTTCGATCTGGCGCTGGCGATTGCCGGGCCGCTGATGGGCGCGGTGGCGTTGAATCTGGGGTATTCGTGGATTTTCTTCAGTGCGGCGTTGTTGTCGGTGATCGGGCTGGGGTTGACCTTGCTGCTCAAGCGCCGCGCAATTTCTTGAACAATCGACGCAAAACCAATGTGGGAGCGAGCTTGCTCGCGAAGGCGGGGAGTCAGTCAGCACATGTATTGACTGACACTACGCC